>JAHIWP010000032.1 GCA_018816095.1 Gammaproteobacteria bacterium | reverse complement strand
CTTGAGGCGCAGGTTGGTTGCCAGATGCAGGGCTACGGCGGCGGCAATGATGATCAGGCTAAACAGGCTGGCAGGCTGGTTGGCAATTTCTGCTAGGGGGGCTAGCAGGATCAAGGCTTGTAGCAGGCTGCCAATTACCAGTAGGGCTGAAACCAGGTTCTGCGCTTGATGGCGCAGGCCGGCATGCCAAATCGGCAGTTGCGGAGCAAGTAGAAGGTTAAGCAGGCCGAACAGTGCGAGGCACAGGGCGTCGGGGTGGTTTAAAAGTGACTGTGGTGTGTCGCTGAAGGCTGGAGCAAAAGAAAGTAGCAGGGCGATAGCGCCCGTCAGGAGATGGACAATTTTTAACATGTTCGATTAGCTCGCTCAATTTAAAGGTCAACGGACGGCTGGCTGCGCGTATTTGGCGTTGCAAGGGAGGAGTAGAAGCGCGTGGTACCAGCCGATGTGCCTGCGTGCTGAACCATGGCTGCGATTCAGCGGCACGGGGCGTATTTAACAGTAAAGAGGCGGGGTTCTCAATCAGGCTCTGAGTGCAGTATCGCTTGGGTTGGGGTTTACCTGATTGCGGCCATTACGCTTGGCTTGATAAAGCGCATCATCGGCGCGCGTGAGAAGTGTTTCCAGGGTGTCGCCTTGTTCGGCAAGGGCGAAACCAAAGGAGGCTGTGATGCTGTCGAGTACTTCGTCGGTACGGCGCACCTTGATGCGCAGTGACTGGATTTTCAGGCGCAACTGCTCGGCAAGAGCGTGAGCAGTAGAACTGTCGAAGCAGTCACGCAAGATGATGCAGAACTCCTCACCGCCATAGCGGGCGGCAATGGCGCGCGCAGGGAGGGCGTCGCGTAGTAGTTGACCAACATGCTGCAGTACGCGATCACCCAGGGGGTGCCCGTATTGGTCGTTGAACTGTTTGAAATAGTCGATATCCAGCATCACCAGGGCAACGCCTTCGTGCTCCGTGCTTAGGGCTTGTTCAAGCAGTCGGCTGAAGGCGTTGCGGTTGAATACTTGTGTCAGGTTATCCAGTGTTGCGGCAATGTGGGCGAGTTCGAGTTGACCGCGCAGGGTCTTGATTTCCTGCTGGGCAGCATTCAGTCGATATAGAAATTGGGTTTGCTGATTCTGCATCAGCTGAGTGCTTTCTTGCAGCTCGCTCAAGACGCTAGGCAGGTCGTCGATGATCGGTTCTTGTAGGGCGGCGAGGCCGAGCTTCAGGCTGACTTGATAGTTACTGCTGCCGGTGATGCTGAGTGAAACATCGCCTTCTATGTCGTCGACCAGTTCGATGACTTGTTGTTGCCCTGCGCGCGCTTCTTCGAGTTCGCCATGGATGATGTAGTCACGAAACAGCTTGACTGCGGTTTCCGGAGGAAAGCTGTCAAAGTCAGCAACGGTCTTATCCAAACGGCGATTAAGTTCCGGCTCAAGTCCTTTGCTGTAGGTGTACCAGAGGGCGTAGTGCACCGGGTTTGGTGGAATGCCATGGCGCATCATCAGGGGGACTGATTTTTTTAGAAGCGCGGCAGCGTCGCGCGTTTCTTCGGGATACAGCTCTAATATCCCGGGTGCTTTTTTGGGAGCGTTCATGCACATCACTGTGTCAGGGGTCCAATTGGCCAAAGCATAGATCAGCTGTTGTTCATTGCCCAGCAAAACGCCCGTGGATGCGGGGTCAGTTGCGTTAGGAGTCCAAGGCTGGCGGTTAAATTTGCAGGGCTTGCTACTTAGAGAACAATAAACCTCGAGAAGTGCTCCCGAGGTTTATTGTTTCTGGCTTACGCCAGGCAAGTTTTCGGCTTGTTAGGCGGCTAGCAGGCTGCGCAGCATCCAGGCGGTTTTTTCATGGACTTGCATGCGCTGGGTCAGCAGGTCGGCGGTAGGTTCGTCGCTGACTTTGTCCAGCAGCGGGAAGATGCCGCGGGCTGTGCGAACAACGGCTTCATGGCCTTGAACCAGTAGTTTGATCATGTCTTGTGCATCTGGAACGCCTTCTTCTTCTTTAATGGATGAGAGGCGAGCGTAGGCTGCATAGGTGCCCGGTGCTGGGAAGCCCAGGGTGCGAATGCGCTCTGCAATATCGTCCACGGCCAGTGCAAGCTCGGTGTACTGGCCTTCAAACATCAAATGCAGGGTGTTGAACATTGGGCCGGTGACGTTCCAATGGAAGTTATGGGTTTTCAGGTACAGCGTGTACGTATCGGCGAGTAAGCGCGACAAGCCCTCAGCGATGGCGGCGCGATCATGTTCGGCAATACCAATATTGATTTCCATACCATTTATCCTCGTATGTGGGGCTGGGCTGTTCTTTGATGGGCAAAGCCTAACATGACGACTGTTGGGCTTTATCCTGCTTTATATCAATAGAAGTGCTGTTTGGATGATATTGCCGAGCCGGGGTTCAATTTTCTAGCGGCGCGTTATGTGCTCAGCGGTTGGGCCGGTTTCGCTGGTCTGGCGATGCGCCAGTTCTGGATGCTGCTGAAGTGTTTGATTGAAAAGCTCAACCCAGTGAGCACTGAACTGAGTCCCTGCAAGGTTGTTTATTTCGAGAATGGCGCGCAGCAGTGGGCGCTTGTTCAGTGTTTGGTGGGCGCGCTCGTGCGTACGCGCGTCGAAGGTGTCGATGATGCCAATAATAAGGGCGCCAGGGCTGGTTTCGATTTCTTTCAGGCCTTTGGGGTAGCCGCTGCCGTCCGCACGCTCCTGGTGCTGCAAGACAATTTCCGCGGCTGAATGCCAATGAGGCATGCGCTTGAGCAGGTCATGGGCGATGCGCGGATGCGATTGCATTCGACGACGTTCTTTATGGGTGAAATTGGCCTCTTTGTGCAGCATGTCCAGCGGCAAGAAGGCCATGCCCACGTCGTGCAAGCAGATGGCTGCGGCCAATTGCGCAGGCTGTTCTGGGGTGCCGCCCAGTTGGTTGATGGCCAGGGCCAGATCGAGCTGACGTAGCCCGCGGCCTTGCCAGTAGTGAGAGCGACGTTCGCTGGCGTGCATCAAATCGACAAAGAACAGCAGGTCAGCATCAAGCTCAATGCCGTAGCGCCTCAGTAGTTCTGCAACCGCAGGTTGTTCAGTTGTGTGGAGAGTGGCGGCTTCAGAACTGGGGTCGAGTTGCTGTAGCAGTGCGCTACGCATGCCGGTTTGTTGCGCTGCAGGTACGTGCGCAAGGTGGCTGATTGCCTGAGCAAGGGCCTGGCTCTGGCTGTCGCTAAGTTGTGCCTCTGGGCCGCCGAATGCGTAATGGATAAGCGCTTTGAGATGGTCGAGGGTTAGCAAGAGAATGTCGCCCAGTAAGCTGTCAAAACTTAATTCGCCCTCGCGCAAGCAAGACAGTACATCCTCCATGGCTTGTGGAACGCTCATCAGCGCATCTAGTCCGACGCAGCCCAGATTGCCTTTGACTGTATGGATCAAGCGAAACAACTCACGCAGACGCTCGTTATCAGCGGGTGCATGCTCAAGCTCGATCAGTAATTGCTCGCAGCGTTGGAATTGTTCGCTGGACTCCAGGCGAAAGTCATCGAGCAAATCGCTGGATAATTCAGCCAAGTCTGGCCTGCTCATAGGCGTCTCCACTCACCGATAGTCTGAAAGCTGCATGCCTGAGTATAGGAAGGGCTTGGCAATAGCGCTTAGGGCGGCGGCTGCACGTGACGGCTTAACCATATATAATCCCGCCCTTTGCCGTGTTTTGTGGGGCCTTGCGGGCGATTACGTATGCGTCGCCGGTCAGTTACCACCCATGAAATCAGCGCAATTGCGGGAAAAGGCGCATGCGCCAGCCGGCCAACGAGCGTCGCATTGATTGCGGCCCAACGAATTCAAGACTCAGAGAAGCGATTACCACCATGATGCGCAGCCATTATTGCGGCCAACTGAACGAGAGCCTGGACGGCCAGGAAATCACCCTTTGCGGTTGGGTACATCGCCGCCGTGACCATGGCGGGGTGATTTTCCTCGACATTCGTGACCGTGAAGGTCTGGCTCAGGTGGTGTTCGACCCGGATCGTGCCGAAACCTTTGCAGCGGCTGACAAAGTGCGCAGCGAATATGTGGTGAAAATCACTGGCAAGGTGCGCTTGCGTCCGGCGGGTGCAGGTAATGCCAACATGGCCTCCGGCGCGATTGAAGTGCTGGGTTATGAGTTGGAAGTGCTCAACGAGGCGGAAACCCCGCCGTTCCCACTTAACGAATACACCGATGTCGGCGAAGAAACGCGCCTGCGTTACCGCTTTATCGACCTGCGTCGCCCGGAAATGGCGGCCAAGTTGAAGCTGCGCTCGAGCATCACCAGCAGCATTCGTCGCTACCTCGACGACAACGGCTTCCTGGATGTGGAAACGCCGATCCTTACTCGTGCCACGCCAGAAGGCGCGCGTGACTATCTGGTACCGAGCCGCACCCACGCTGGCAGCTTCTTCGCGCTGCCGCAGTCGCCGCAGCTGTTCAAGCAATTGCTGATGGTCGCGGGCTTCGACCGCTACTACCAGATTGCCAAGTGCTTCCGTGACGAAGACCTGCGTGCCGACCGTCAGCCTGAGTTCACTCAGATCGACATCGAAACCAGCTTCCTCGATGAAGCGGACATCATGGCCATCACCGAGAAGATGATTCGCCAGCTGTTTAAAGAAGTGCTGGATGTTGAATTCGGCGAGTTGCCGCACATGACCCTGGCCGAAGCCATGCGCCGTTATGGTTCGGACAAGCCGGACCTGCGTAACCCGCTGGAGCTGGTGGACGTTGCCGATCAGCTCAAAGATGTCGACTTCAAGGTCTTCGCCGGCCCAGCTAACGATGCGAAGTGCCGCGTTACCGCTTTGCGCGTACCAGGCGGGGCGAGCATGCCGCGCAAGCAGATCGACGATTACACCAAGTTCGTCGGCATCTACGGTGCCAAAGGCCTGGCCTACATCAAGGTCAACGAACGCGCTGCTGGCGTTGAAGGTCTGCAGTCGCCGATCGTTAAGAACATCCCGCTGGACAACATCAATGTGATCCTTGATCGCGTCGGTGCGGTCGACGGCGACATCGTGTTCTTCGGCGCTGATAAGGCCAAGATCGTTTCCGAGGCATTGGGCGCGCTGCGTATCAAGCTGGGTCACGACCTCAACCTGCTGACTTGCGAGTGGGCACCGCTGTGGGTTGTTGACTTCCCGATGTTCGAAGAGAACGACGACGGTAGCCTGACCGCCATGCATCACCCGTTCACTGCACCGAAATGCACCCCGGCTGAGCTGGAAGCCAACCCGGCGGCCGCACTGTCGCGCGCCTATGACATGGTGCTCAACGGCACTGAGCTGGGTGGCGGTTCGATCCGTATCCACGATAAGTCGATGCAGCAGACCGTGTTCCGCGTACTGGGCATCAGCGAAGACGAGCAGCAGGAGAAGTTCGGCTTCCTCCTCGATGCCCTGAAGTTCGG
The DNA here is from genome assembly GCA_018816095.1 of Gammaproteobacteria bacterium. Taxonomy (GTDB): domain Bacteria; phylum Pseudomonadota; class Gammaproteobacteria; order Pseudomonadales; family Pseudomonadaceae; genus Aquipseudomonas; species Aquipseudomonas spirodelae. Next base: position 8,979 of record JAHIWP010000032.1, on the reverse strand, counting down.
TGCGCCGCCTCACGGTGGTTTGGCCTTCGGTCTGGATCGCCTGGTGATGCTGATGACCGGTGCGCAGTCGATCCGCGAAGTGATTGCCTTCCCGAAAACCCAAAGCGCGGCCTGTGTCATGACGCAGGCGCCGGGTGAGGTGGATAACAAGTCGTTGCGCGAGTTGCACATTCGTCTGCGCGAGCAGCCGAAAGCGGAATAAAGCGTCAAAAGAAGCCTGGTTTTCCAGGCTTCTTCTTTATGGCTGGGCGCAGCGGCTGAACTGCTTCAGCGGCTGCACTCGATATTGAATCTGAAGCAAACGGAGTGAGTTATGGCTGGTCATTCCAAGTGGGCCAACATCAAGCACCGCAAAGGGCGTCAGGACGCCAAGCGCGGCAAGATTTTCACCAAAATCATTCGTGAGCTGACCGTTGCGGCCAAGCACGGCGGCCCAGTGCCGGCGGATAACCCACGTCTGCGCCTGGCGGTGGACAAGGCGCTGACCGCCAACATGTCGCGTGATGTCATCGATCGGGCGATTGCGCGTGGCGCCGGTAACAATGACGCCGACAACGTTGCGGAGCTGAGCTATGAAGGCTACGCCGTGGGTGGTGTGGCGATTATCGTTGAGGCCATGACCGACAACCGTAACCGTACGGCAGCGGAAGTGCGCCATGCCTTCACCAAGTGTGGCGGCAACCTCGGTACCGATGGCTCGGTGGCCTATATGTTCGACCGCAAAGGCCAGCTCAGCTTCGCACCGGGTGTCGACGAAGATGCGCTGATGGAAGCGGCCCTGGAGGCTGGTGCCGATGACGTGGAGATGGGTGAAGATGGCTCGGCGCTGGTCTCCACCAGTTTTGCTGATTTTCATGCCGTTAACGAGGCGCTCAGTGCTGCAGGCTTTAAGCCTGAGGACGCTGAAATTGCCATGATCCCTTCGATTAGCGCGCCGATTACCGACCTGGATACTGCGCAGAAGGTCATCAAGCTGATCGACATGTTGGAAGACCTCGACGATGTGCAGGAGGTTTACCACAACGCCGAGATTCCTGATGAGCTGATGGAGCAGCTTGGCTGATCGTCCATGGCTTTAGCGAAACCGGAAGTGGTTGGGTGAATAATCCAACGCTTCCGGTTTTTTTATGGGCGCTGGCTGGGTGACGCAAGCCTGGCCGAGCTCTATACTCGCGAACTGGATAAATAGACAGTGTGCCGGCTGAGTTGGCGGGTACCTTGAGTGAGCGCTAGGCATGACCTTGATTCTCGGCATCGACCCGGGTTCGCGCATTACCGGCTACGGCGTGGTGCGCGATAACGGGCGTAATTGCGAATATGTCGCCTCAGGCTGTATTCGTACGGGCAATGGCTCCATGCCGGAGCGTCTGCAGGTGGTGTTTCGCGGTGTGCGCGAGGTGATTGAAACCTACGGCCCTGTCACCATGGGCATCGAGCAGGTGTTTATGGCGCGCAACCCAGATTCCGCGCTTAAGCTCGGTCAGGCGCGTGGCGTGGCCATCGTCGCGGGAATTGAAGCTGGTCTGGATATCGCCGAATACACCGCGACTCAGGTCAAGCAGGCGATTGCCGGCACCGGCGGGGCGGACAAGGAGCAAGTGCAATTGATGGTCATGCACTTACTCAAATTGGTGCAGAAGCCACAGATCGATGCCTCTGATGCCCTGGCGATTGCCTTGTGCCATGCCCATCATCGACAAAGTCTAATTCCTCACGGCCTGGTCGGCGCCAAGCGTCGCGCCGGTCGCCTTCGTTTGTAACGTAATTTTTAAGGAAAGCAGCGGTGATCGGACGTTTGCGCGGCACCCTGGCGGAAAAGCAGCCGCCCCATGTGATTGTTGACATAAATGGTTTGGGTTATGAGTTGGAAGTCCCCATGACTACCCTGTACCGTTTGCCCTCGGTGGGCGAGCCGCTGACGCTGCACACCCATTTGGTGGTGCGTGAAGACGCGCATCTGCTCTATGGTTTTTTTGAGAAGCGTGAGCGCGAGTTGTTTCGTGAGCTCATCCGCCTGAATGGCGTCGGCCCGAAGCTGGCACTGGCCTTGATGTCGGGGCTTGAGGTCGATGAGCTGGTGCGTTGTGTGCAGGCGCAAGACACCTCGGTGTTGGTGAAAATCCCAGGGGTCGGCAAAAAAACCGCGGAGCGTTTGTTGGTTGAGTTGAAGGACCGCTTCAAGGCTTGGGAGACCGTTCCCGGCATGTCGAACTTGGTGGTGGAACCTCGCGCCGGCAGCGCAGTCTCAAGCGCGGAGAATGATGCCGTCAGCGCACTTATTTCGCTCGGCTACAAACCCCAGGAAGCCAGTCGCGCCGTCTCAGCTATTAAGGAAGAAGGTTTGAGCAGTGAAGATATGATTCGTCGAGCCCTTAAGGGAATGGTCTAGTGCTAGAAGCTGATCGTCTGATTACCGCCACCCCCCGCGACCGTGACGAACAGGTCGACCGCGCTATTCGCCCGCTTAAGCTGGCTGAGTACATTGGTCAGCCAAGCGTGCGTGAGCAGATGGAGCTGTTTATCCAGGCTGCCCGTGGGCGCAGTGAAGCGCTCGATCACACCCTGATTTTCGGCCCGCCTGGCCTAGGCAAAACGACCCTGGCCAATATCATCGCTCAGGAAATGAACGTCTCCATCAAAAGCACGTCCGGCCCAGTGCTGGAGCGGCCGGGCGATCTGGCTGCGCTGCTGACCAATCTTGAGCCGGGCGATGTGCTGTTTATCGATGAGATTCATCGTCTTTCGCCGATTGTTGAAGAAGTGCTGTACCCGGCGATGGAGGACTTCCAGCTCGACATCATGATCGGTGAGGGCCCTGCAGCGCGTTCGATTAAGCTCGATCTGCCGCCCTTTACCTTGGTCGGTGCCACCACCCGTGCTGGCATGCTGACCAATCCGCTGCGTGATCGTTTCGGTATCGTCCAGCGCTTGGAGTTCTATAACACCGAAGACCTGACCACTATCATCATGCGTTCGGCGGGGATTCTGGGTTTGCCGATTGAACCTCAGGGTGCGTTCGAGATTGCGCGCCGGGCACGCGGTACGCCGCGTATTGCCAACCGCTTGCTACGTCGGGTGCGTGACTTTGCTGAAGTGCGCGGCCAGGGCGATATCACCCGGTCGATTGCCGATCTTGCGCTGAACTTGCTGGATGTCGATGAGCGGGGGTTCGATCACCAGGATCGGCGCTTGCTGCTGACCATGATTGAGAAGTTCGACGGCGGCCCGGTGGGAGTCGACAATCTGGCGGCAGCCATCAGCGAAGAGCGCCATACCATTGAAGATGTGCTGGAGCCTTATCTCATCCAGCAGGGCTACATCATGCGCACCCCGCGTGGACGTGTGGTAACCCGGCATGCCTACCTGCATTTTGGTCTGAATGTACCCAAACGCATGGGCGAACTGCCCGTGGAGCAGCAGGCTGACGGTGCGCTGGAATAAGAAAAAATACTTGCTGTACCCAATTGGCAAGACCGGGAGCTAAGACTAGAGTATGCGCGCGCAAAACGGAGTTCAGCCGTCCACCTTTCGTTGTCGGGTTTATTTCGAAGACACCGACGCAGGCGGCATCGTCTACTACGTCAATTACCTCAAATTTATGGAACGGGCTCGTACCGAACGCCTGCGTGATCTGGGTTTTCTCCAGTCGACGCTGGCCGAGGAGGGCCTGTTGTTTGTTGTGCACTCGGCTGAAGCGCGCTATCACGCGCCAGCCAGGCTCGATGATGAGCTGGTGGTAAGCGCTGAAGTGGTTGAGTTAAACCGTGCCAGCCTGCGTTTTCGTCAGCAAGTCAGGCGGGCAGCGGATGATGTGTTGCTCTGTGAAGGGCAATTTATGGTGGCCTGTGTGCGCGCCGACAATTTAAAACCCCGGGCTATTCCCCCAACTCTGCATGCGGCCTTTGCCGGGCAGGGTGGCGCGGGTACATCTAGAGCAGGAGAGTAAGCGTGGAAGCCAACGCCGTTGACCACATGTCGATGTGGAGTCTGATCAGCAACGCCAGCCTGGTGGTGCAACTGGTAATGCTGACGCTGGTGGCCGCATCGGTCACTTCGTGGGTCATGATTTTCCAGCGCACCGCTTTGTTGCGTGCGGCCAAGCGTGCCTTGGACAGTTTTGAAGAGCGCTTCTGGTCGGGTATCGATCTGTCCAAGCTCTATCGCCAGGCAGGCAGCAATCCGGACCCGGATTCCGGGCTTGAGCAAATTTTCCGCGCCGGCTTTAAAGACTTCTCACGTCTGCGCCAGCAGCCGGGTGTTGACCCGGATGCGGTGATGGATGCCGTAGCGCGCGCCATGCGCGTAGCGATCTCACGCGAAGAAGAAAAGCTGGAGCAGAGCCTGCCGTTCTTGGCCACCGTGGGGTCGACCAGCCCATATATCGGCCTGTTCGGTACTGTGTGGGGGATCATGAACTCCTTCCGCGGCTTGGCCCAAGTGCAGCAGGCAACCCTGGCTACTGTAGCGCCGGGTATTGCTGAAGCGTTGATTGCCACTGCGATTGGTTTGTTTGCGGCGATCCCGGCGGTCATTGCCTACAACCGTTTTGCCGCGCGCGGCGAAATGTTGATCGGCCGTTACTACACCTTCGCTGACGAGTTTCAGGCGATTTTGCACCGCAAAGTGCACACCAGCGACGACTAAGCCTTAGGCATTCTCAATACAGGTTTTTCAAGCCATGGCCAGAATTCGCAACAGACGCAAGCCCGTCGCCGAGATGAACGTGGTGCCCTACATCGATGTGATGTTGGTGCTGCTGGTGATCTTTATGGTGACCGCGCCGATGCTCAACCAAGGGGTTAAGGTTGACCTGCCGAAAGTCAGCAGCGAGGCCTTGCCGCAAGACAACAATGCCCAGGTGCTGACTATTTCGATCAAGGCCGATAAAACCTACTACTGGAATATGGGCACCGAGGTCGATGTCGATACCGTGCAGGACAAAGCGCTGACGCTGGAAGAGATGACTCGCGCGGTAACCGCGATCATTAATCAGAGTCGTGCCACGGGTAAGCAGGTCCAGGTCTTTGTGCGTGGCGATAAAACCGTCGACTACGGCACGGTGATGGCGGCCATGGGCGGTCTGCAGCAGGCTGACGTGGGTAACGTCGGGCTGATTACCGAGGCCCCCTGATGCAATACCAGCGCGAGCGTTCGTCCTCGGAAAGTCTGTTTTGGCCTGTGGTCTGGGCAGTGGCGCTGCACCTCATCATGTTTGCCATGCTGTTTGTCAGCTTCGCTTTTGCCCCGGATCTACCGCCGGCCAAGCCGGTGGTGCAGGCAACCTTGTACAAGCTGCAATCGCAGAGTCAGGCCACCACCCAGACCAACCAGAAAATAGCCGGTGAGACGAAAAAGACCACTGCACCTGTGTACGAAACCGAACAGCTTGAGCAGAAAAAAGCGGAGCAGGAGAAAGTAGCGGCCAAGGCAGCGGAACAAAAGAAGGCGCAAGAGGCTCAGAAAGCCCAAGACGCTACAAAAGCCGACGCTGAGAAGAAGTCTGCTGAGGCGAAAAAAGCAGCAGAGCAAAAGAAACTGGCTGACGTAGCAAAAAAGAAAGCCGCTGACGAAGCTGCCAAGAAGAAGGCCGCTGAAGACGCTAAGAAGAAAGCAGCCGAAGACGCCAAAAAGAAAGCGGCAGAAGAGGCGAAGAAAAAAGCGGCCGCTGAAGCCGCGAAGAAGAAAACAGCTGACGACGCCAAGAAGAAAGCAGCGGAGGCGGCGCAGCGAAAGGCCGTAGAAGACAAAAAGGCTGCCGCACTGGCCGAGTTGCTGTCCGAGGATGTCGGTCGTCAGCAGGCTATGGCTGACACTGTTGGTGATGAAGTGGCCGGCAGTTTGGATGATTTAATTGTCATGCTGGTGAGTCAGCAGTGGCGGCGCCCGCCTTCTGCGCGCAATGGCATGAGTGTAGAAGTCCTGATAGAAATGCTGCCCGATGGCACCATTACCAATGCTAGCGTGACGCGCTCAAGTGGCGATTCACCTTTTGATAACTCGGCCGTGCAAGCGGTGCGTAACGTCGGTCGTATCGCTGAAATGCAACAGCTGGATCGCGCCACTTTTGATCGCCTTTACCGGCAGCGTCGCGCTGTCTTCAAACCGGAGGATTTAGGTCTGTGAATACCCTGATGCGTATTGTTCTGCTCGGTCTGACCTTGCTGGTCGGCTCCGTTCAGGCCGCTGACCCGCTGGTGATCAGCAGTGGTACCGACCGTGCTACGCCTATCGCAGTCGTGCCATTTGGCTGGCAGGGCGGCAGCGTGTTGCCCGAGGATATGGCCGAAATTATCGGCAATGACCTGCGCAACTCGGGCGTGTTCGAGCCGATCCCGCGGCAGAATATGATCAGCCTGCCGACTCAGGCAACTGAAGTGATCTACCGCGACTGGCAGGCGCTCGGTGCTCAGTACGTGCTGGTGGGCAGTATTGTGCCAAGCGGTGGTCGCCTGCAGATTCAGTTTGCGTTGTTTAACGTGACCACTCAGCAGCAAGTCATGACCGGCAGTGTCGGCGGTGGTGTTGATCAGCTGCGTGATATGGCGCACCACATTGCTGATCAGTCTTACGAGAAGCTCACCGGTGTGAAAGGCGCGTTTTCCACGCGCATGCTTTATGTGACTGCCGAGCGCTTTGCGGTCAACAACACCCGTTATACCTTGCAGCGCTCTGACTATGACGGCGCGCGTGCAGTGACCTTGCTGCAGTCGCGTGAGCCGATTCTATCGCCGTCGTTTGCCCCGGACGGTCGCCGCATTGCCTATGTGTCGTTCGAGCAGAAGCGCCCGCGGATCTTCGTGCAGCACATCGATACCGGTCGGCGTGAGCAGGTCACCAATTTTGAAGGCCTGAATGGCGCGCCGGCGTGGTCGCCGGATGGCAATCGCCTGGCATTTGTATTGTCCAAAGACGGCAATCCGGAAATCTATGTGATGGACATGGGCACTCGACAATTGCGCCGGGTAACCAACCAAGCCTCTATCGATACCGAGCCTTTCTGGGGCAAGGATGGCCAGACGCTGTACTTCACATCGGATCGTTCCGGTAAGCCACAAATCTACAAAACCAACATCAACAGTGGTGCGGCTGAGCGTGTGACCTTTATTGGTAACTACAACGCAAATCCGAAGCTGTCTGCTGATGAGAAAACCCTGGTTATGATTCACCGCCAGGATGGTTACACCGTGTTCAAGGTGGCTGCACAAGACCTGCAGCGCGGCAATTTGCGCATTCTTTCAGATACCAGTTTGGATGAGTCGCCCACTGTTGCGCCCAACGGCACCATGGTAGTCTACGCCACCCGCCAGCAGGGCCGGGGAGTCTTGGTTTTAGCGTCCACCAATGGACGTGTGAGGCTCCCTCTTCCTACCGCTCAAGGCGAAGTTCGAGAGCCTTCTTGGTCCCCTTACCTGAACTGATGCGGCGCTATACCGTTGTTGTTTGAAACATTGCTTAACACACTGGGGTTCATTAGGAGTTATATGATGGAAATGCTGAAATTTGGTAAGTTCGCTGCACTGGGTTTGGCTCTCGCCGTGGCTGTAGGTTGTTCCTCTAAAGGCGGTGATGCTGCTGGTGAAGGCGCTATCGATCCTAACGCTGGTTACGGTGCCAACACTGGCGCTGTTGATGGCAGCCTGAGCGAAGAAGCAGCTCTGCGCGCTATCACCACCTTCTACTTCGAATACGACAGCTCCGACCTGAAGCCAGAGGCCATGCGCGCTCTGGACGTGCACGCCAAAGACCTGCAAGGCAACGGCGCTCGCGTAGTTCTGGAAGGCCACGCTGACGAGCGCGGTACTCGTGAATACAACATGGCTCTGGGCGAGCGTCGCGCCAAGGCTGTGCAGCGTTACCTGGTACTGCAGGGCGTTTCCCCAGCTCAACTGGAACTGGTTTCCTACGGTGAAGAGCGCGCCATCGCCACTGGTAACGACGAGTCCTCGTGGGCTCAAAACCGTCGTGTCGAACTGCGTAAGTAATTCGATATGCGAACGTGCCGCCGTGCTTTAACCGTTTTGGCGCTCAGCCTGCCGCTTGCGGCGTGGGCTGAGGTTCCCGTGGTGGATAACAATGCCGGTTACGGCAGCAGTTATCCGCCTGCTGGTTACGGTGCGTCCGGCACCTACGCGGGGGCAGGAGCTGCGGCTCCTGTCTCGGCGCAGGGCATGCTGTTCAACCAGTTGCAGCAGATGCAGCAAGAGATCGCGCAGCTGCGCGGTACATTGGAAGAACAACAGAATGAAATTCAGCGCCTTAAACAAGAAAGCCTGGAGCGTTACCAGGACCTTGATAAGCGTTTGAGTGGTAGTGCAGCAGGTGCTGCAGCCAGCCAGAATTCTTCAGCCGCTGGCGCGATCAATGCCAGTGGTGCGCCGACCTCGCCAGCAGCGGGGCAGGCTCCGGTCAGTAATGAGCCGGCCGATCCGGCAAAGGAAAAACTGTTCTACGAAGCGGCCTTTGACCTGATTAAGGCCAAGGACTTCGACAAGGCCAGTCAGGCGTTTGCCGCGTTTCTACGCAAGTACCCGAACAGTCAGTACGCCGGTAACGCGCAGTATTGGCTGGGTGAGGTGAACCTGGCGAAGGGTGATCTGCAGGGTGCCGGTCAGGCCTTTGCGCGGGTCAGTCAGGCTTACCCAAGCCATGCCAAGGTGCCGGACTCACTGTTCAAGCTGGCTGATGTCGAGCAACGCCTAGGCAATAGCGACAAGGCCAAGGGTATTCTGCAGCAGGTTATTGCGCAGTACCCAGGCAGCTCTGCCGCCCAGCTGGCGCAGCGTGATTTGCAGCGCTTGCCGTAAGCTGGATGAGTGACAACTAAGCCCGCGCCCTGCGCGGGTTTTTTATGGTGCGCCAGGCATGGCGCGTAGCGCCGTGACTGGCGCTGTCGGGTTCACTGTGGTGGTGAGCCTGGCGACTTGGAGGTGAAAGTCCTCTACACACCCGGCAAGGGGAAGTGTTAGCTGAAGGCAAGGG
>JAHIWP010000031.1 GCA_018816095.1 Gammaproteobacteria bacterium | reverse complement strand
TTTGTCTCCCGAGCAGATTGCCGGCAAGCTGCGCAGCATGAACATACCCAACCTGCGAGATGCCTACGTCTGTCGCGAGACGATCTACAACGCGATCTATGCCCTGCCAGTGGGTGAGCTGCGTAAGGAGCTGATCATCTGTCTGCGCCAAGGCAAGACGACGCGCCGGCCGCGCTCTGGTGGCGTGGATCGGCGCGGCCAGATCCCCGAGATGGTCAGTATTCATGTGCGCCCGCCGGAGATTGAAGACAGGCTGATGCCGGGGCATTGGGAAGGCGACCTCATCAAGGGTAAGGCCAACGCCTCGTCCGTCGGTACGCTGGTGGAACGCACCAGTGGCTACCTGATGTTGGTGAAGATGAACGACGCGACGGCGACTTCGGCACTGGAAGGCTTCAGCGCCGCGCTCAATAGCATGCCGCTGGAGATGCGCAAGAGCATGACTTACGACCAGGGCCGGGAGATGGCGCGACACGCCGAGATCACCCAAAGAACCGGCGTGGCGATCTACTTCTGCGACCCGCACAGCCCCTGGCAGCGCGGCAGCAACGAAAACATCAACGGCCTGATTCGCCAGTACTTGCCCAAGGGCACAGACCTGTCGGTACATAGCCAGGAGAAGCTGGACGCCATTGCGCTGCAACTGAACATGCGACCGCGCAAGCGCTTCGACTTCAAATGCCCCATCGAGGTGATGGGAGAGGTCATGCAAAACTCCATGGCAATGCGGCATGATGCTCCGGCTTCAATTCAATAACCGTGTTGCACTCAGCTCCTGCAACCGCCCAGTCATACAAGAGGCATTCTTTAAATTCCCAATGCACAACCAAGTAGACCTCCCGCCAAAGTTCTACATCACGGCTATACAAGAGTTCTATGCGCAGCACTTCCCTGATTATAACGTCATTATGACCGTCTATCACGGCGACGAATTAGAGGGGAAAGGAAAGAAGAAAGTAGGCGACCATCCGCACATATTTATTGACTGTAAAAACAAAAGAACAGGTGAATACGACCTTACAGAACAGCAAGCCCTGCTTGCTAATAAGGTCATAGAATCGGTTGAGTTCTTCAAAGACTATGAACCAGTCAACACCAAACAACAGACCTACCAAGAGAGTCAAATCATAGGCGAAGCCTTACAGGAATTATTCTACCAACACATAAACCAGAAATTTATCATGGAGAATATACCGATCCTCGCAAGCAAAGTAGAAGCAACACAAGAAAACCTGGAACTAAGGAAGAAGATAAGACTTGAAAGCAAAAAACCAAAAGAGGATCGAGCATTCAATCTTTACACGTTAAGGCAAGAACAGCTTGAGGAAGTAAGGGAAGAAATCAATAACATAACAACAGAGATTAGCTATGCCGTTGAACTTAGAGACGATTTATTGGTAAATATCAACAAGTCAATGGAAACAGTAGCGAAGCAAGAAAAGCAAATAGAACGCGCTGAAGTCTATACAAGTAAAAGACTTAAAACACTATCAAACGACATAAACGAAAAGAAAAAGAGCCTAGAGCAACTTGCAGAGGTTGAGCAGCAGGCCAAATTAAAAATAAAAGAACTAAATCAAAAGAAGATAAATCTTAAATCCGTCATAAATTCCGAACTTGAAAAACATAACAGGACGATCAAAGCCTTAAATGAAAAAATCAACAAGGACCAAAAAAGGCATGGTGAAATCCAAAGAGCAATCAAAGTTATCAACGAAGAACTACAACCGCTCATCCATAGTTTTGACGTAAAAGTAGATAAGGTTTTGAACGCCAAACAGTCAAACGCACCAACAGAATCGACCTATAAAGACTTGAAAGACAATATAATCCAAACGGCACGATATTTAGGAAAAGACAAAAGAGAAGACTATTTATTTAATGTTCAGGAAAAACTAAAAGAGGTAGGGCTTGATAACCAAAAAGTTGAATTTAATATCGTAGATAAAACTAAATTATGGGCGTCTGATACGTTCACCAGTAAGCAGACCATTGAGTTTGACGCAGAGGAAAAACGAGAAGCAGCGAAGGCACGAGCCAAAAGAATGCTAATACCTAAACCGCCAAGCCCATTTAATAATCCCAATGACCCATACCAATAACCGCCACTGAGCGGTTTTTTATTGCCCGCCTATTGCATTCCGTTTTTTATATGGTTTCATAATAAGAATAATAATAACTTATTATGTTATCTTATTATTATTATTATTATTATTATTATTTTAATCTAAAGGAGAAATACATGAACAACACAATAGAAAACAACCAAGCAGTAGAAAAAATCCACAGAGTAGCAACAGAACTATATAACGCTAATGGTCAAAAATCATACCCTACAGTTTCCCAAGTTAGAGCAGCAGCAAAGACTGATATGAATACAACCAGCGAAGCGATGAAGCAATGGAGAAACCAGCAGGAGCAACAGGTTCAGACAGCGCAGATAGACATTCCAGATGCTGTTCAAAAGGCTGTTAATGAAGCAACGGCGAAGATATGGAGCATTGCCCAAACCACAGCAAACGACGCCCTACACACAGCCCAAAAGGCTTGGGAGAAGGACAAAGCGGAATCGGAGCAGATCACCAGAGAAATAGCAGAAGAATATGATAAGCAGAGCGTTATTCTTGAAAAACTAACCGAAGAAAATAACGCCTTAACCTTAGAGTTGAAACAAATCAAATCAGAAAATAGCGAAGCGCTTACAAAAGCAGCAAGCCAACAAGCACGACTTGAAGCAGTAGAGCAGCACAATCAAGAACTACTAAGGCTTTTAAATCCTCAGAAATAAAACTAAATCGATCATCACTTTTTAGCATCTGATATTATCGCCCTATGACTTAATCGTAGGGTCAATTTTATGCGGATTATTAGCTGGAACTGTAATGGTGCATTCAGGAAAAAACTTCATTTATTGGATTCGATTAAAGCAGATCTTATTATTATCCAAGAGTGTGAAGACCCCGCCCAGAGTAAAGATGGAAACTATAGGAATTGGGCAGATAACTACTTGTGGGTAGGTGAAAATAAGAACAAGGGGCTAGGTGTATTTGCAAGGTCGAATATTAAATTAGAGCATATTAATCTTGAGCCTAATGGGCTGCAATTATTTCTCCCCTGCAAAGCGGATGAAATTACACTGCTCGCAGTCTGGACAAAAGAAGCAGGCTCCCCAACCTTCAAGTATATTGGCCAACTTTATAAGTGGCTTAAACTGCACAAGCCCATATTGGCCAAAGATAAATCCATTGTTATTGGCGATCTTAATAGCAACGCTTGTTGGGACGTTTGGGATCGTTGGTGGAACCACACGGATGTAGTAAAAGAACTATCTGACATTGGCATACATAGCCTTTATCACGTTCAAACTGGCCTAAGCCAAGGTGCTGAAAAACAGCCAACATTTTTTCTTCATCGAAAATTAGAAAAACCGTACCACATTGATTATGCATTTTTATCAAAACAACTTTTAGATAATGCAAAACTGACCATTGGCCAAGTCGAGGAATGGCTTGAGCATAGCGACCATCTACCTTTAATTGTTGATATCAGTCTAGGTAATATTTAGTGAATCAAACAAAACATGCAAAAAAAACCCGCATAATTGCGGGGGTTTTCTCTGATTTACTCAACTCCATATTTAAATATCACCGTCACCGTGTCGCCAGTTACGCCTAAGCAGCCCTTAGAAACTTCGGCTGTAGTTATTTCACTAAACGTGATTTTTTTACTACCGACCGACGCCGAATCCCATCCAACTTTTCTTTGGTTTCTTATTAAATCAACACAAACACTTTCTTTAGGAACTTTGTTATATGTAAGAACGAAACCATTCTTATCCTGCTCCCCCTCAATCTCTACCTTTCCTCCCCAAGAATTGTAAACAGTATTACCACCTACTATTTTCATTTTCTTTGGGAAGATACCAGACTGAACAGCCAATGAATTTTCTAAATCATCGGTAGTTTCATCGCTAAATAAGTCAGTTACTTGGGCATAAACAAACGAAATATTTTCTGATTCATTCTTGACATTTAATCTATCTTTTACAGTCCCATAAAGCGTTAAAGCAATCGCTACAATTCCAAGCAATATACCCACCACAACCAATGACTCTATCAATGTTAATCCGCTGCGCCTTCCCATTTTTCTTAAATTCATAAATCCCTTTAATTATTGTTAACTTAATATCAATATAACCCAAGAAATTTAAATTGGAAGTGCAGACAAAAAAATACCGGCCTTAGCCAGTATTTTTTTAAGAACTAACGCAATCGAGGAACCACGTTAATTACAACTTATCACCAGATAAATATAAGTCAATAGTTTATTGACAATTTAATTATATGTGGCAGTTTGATTATAACAGAAAAAGAAAACCGCCTCTGGAAAAGGCGGCAACTAAAACAATAAAACACACAATCACATTTAACCATCAAGAATTTTATTGTCAAGTAACTTCCATAAGTTTTTCTTTTTCTAAAAAATTAATTAGAAGAGGATCGAATGGAATGTATAGAATTATTTAACCATAAATTACCAGCAAGACCGTATCATGCTGACGAATTAACCAATGGTTTAAAAATCAACAAAAAAGAAAAAGCAATTTTCGCAAGACACATTCAACCGAATGGTCCTACCCATAAACTATGGCTTGTCTATGACGTGGATCGTCGTGACGCTGGACTACATTGGGATGAAGTAGGCGCACCACCACCAAACCTAATCGCTCGAAATCCGGCCAACGGACACGCTCATTTACTCTATGGGCTACATACACCTATAAGAACAGCAATAGACGGCAAAACCGGCCCTTTACGCTACGCAGGGGCTATCGACAACGCTATGCGTGACCTTCTAGATGCTGACATTGGTTATTCTGGGCTTATCTGCAAGAACCCATTAAATCCACATTGGATCGTAAAACAGTGGGAACCAGAACTTTACACACTGGACGGCCTAGCCGACTACCTCGACCTATCCACCTACCAGAACAAGCGCAAGCCGCTACCTGACTATGGTTTAGGTAGGAACTGCACCCTATTCGAGAAACTAAGAACCTGGGCCTACAAGTCCATACGTCAGGGCTGGCCAGTCTATGACCAATGGCTAAACGCTTGCTTGGACAGAGCCACAGGCTACAACGCCCAATTTTCTACCCCATTGGATACCGCAGAAGTTAAACATACGGCCAAGAGCGTAGCCAAATGGACGTTTAGGAACTTCAACCGTGGAACCTTTGAAGACTACATCGCAAAGACACATACGAGCGATATGCAGGCTTTCAGAGGCAAGCAGAAAGGCAAAACTAAAAGAGAGGAAGGCATTATTTTGCTTGAGTCAGGCGCGAGCATTCAAGAAGTAATGCAACTGCTAAAAGTCAGTAGAGCAACGGCCTACAACTGGAAGTCAAATCCATAGCATTATAATTTGTCTAAAAGCCTATATCAGATAATAGCACCCGGACAGGGTGTTGGTTTATCCGATCACCACTGCATTTAGTTTTTCTTTTAACATTTCAATTCTTGAATCAGTAAATCCATACCGTCCTTTGAAATAGCCCAAAGATACTTCAATTCGTTTTTTTAAACGAGATGCTGAATCGTTCTCTTGTATATCTGCCATTGCCTGTAAAATTTTTATTGCAATCTCAATGGTTGCCTCATCTGCACATTTGGAAGAGTTAAAAGTAACATTCAAAATGTCGTTGAATTTACTTGCTGGAAGTAAAACCACATTACGCGAAATCGACAACTTGTAATCGTGAACAAGGTTTTCCATTATTTTTGAAGCAAAAGCCTTGCGTTCCATCACAGACTCAAACATAAAAATACCGTTTTTAAAAAGGGAAAAAACAAGACAAGTAAAGGCCATAAGCCATCATGTGGTCAATCTTGTGATCTCAAATTGCCTCAACTATTCAGGCACCCAAAGCCACGGATGGGGACCCTCCGTCCCTTCGACTACCTCAACTCAATTTATTAGAAAGCGATAGACCGCTGTTCCATGGCTCCATTGACAGCGCCAGCGTCTATCCCCGCCAGGTGGTTAAGCGCGCGCTTGCACACAATGCGGCGGCGCTGATCTTGACCCATAACCATCCGTCAGGCGTCGCCGAACCCAGTCAGGCGGATCGGGTGCTGACCCGGCGCCTGAAAGAGGCGCTGGAATTGGTGGATGTGCGCGTACTCGACCACTTTATCGTCGGCGATGGAGAGCCGCTGTCGATGGCCGAATACGGCTGGCTCTAAGTGTTAGGGGGTTAGGCGTACCTTGGCAAAGTCCTGGCGTCCGAAGGGGCTGACTTGATAGCCCTGGACCTGTTTGCGCGTTAGCGCGTAGGCCGTTGGATGAGCCAACGGCAACCATAGCGCTTGCTGCTGGATGATTTGCTGCGCTTGCTTGTACAGCTGGCTGCGTTGCGCCTGGTCGCTGGTACGTTTGCCATCACTGATCAGCTTATCCAGTTGCGGGTCGCAATAACGGGCGAAGTTCAGCCCGGACTCGACCGAAGCGCAGGAAAACTGTGGTGTGAGGAAGTTATCTGGGTCGCCGTTGTCACCCGCCCAGCCCATAAACAGCAGGTCATGCTCGCCGGCTTTGGCGCGGCGAATCAGTTCGCCCCACTCGATTACGCGGATCTCGGCCTTGATGCCAACATTGGCTAAATCGGCCTGCAGCAATTGTGCGCCGAGGCTTGGGTTAGGGTTGAGCACACTGCCGCTGGGGCGCGTCCAGATGGTGGTGCTGAACCCGTCGGCCAAACCGGCTGCGTTAAGCAGTTCTCGGGCCTTTTGTGGGTCGTGAGCGTAGCCGGGTAGCTCGGCGGCGTAGCTCCACGTATTAGGCGGGTAAGGGCCATTGGCAGCCTCGGCGCTGTTTTCAAACACCGCTTGCAGGTAGCTGTTTTTATCGAAGGCTAGGTTGATCGCCTGGCGAACCGCCGCCTGGTCGAGTGGCGGATGCTGGCTGTTGAGGGCGACGAAGGCGCTCATAAAGGCGGCCGTGTGCACGCTCTTTAGGTTGTTATCAGCGGCGATTGCCGTTACATCCTGAGGTTTGGGCGACAGGGCGATATGGCACTCGCCGCGCCGTAGCTTTTGCAGGCGTACGTTGGCGTCAGGGGTGATGGCAAAGATCAGGTTGTCGACCGCCGGTTTGCCGGCGAAGTAGGCCGGATTGGCGCTGTAGCGCACGCTGGCATCTTTCTGGAAACGCTTGAAGATAAATGGCCCGCTACCAATCGGCTGGCTGTTGAGCTTCTCTGGCGTGTTGGCGGCCATGAGCTGTGCGGCGTATTCGGCAGAGTAAATAGAGGCGAAACCCATGCTGAGTGTCGCGAGGAAGGTCGCATCGGGACGGTTTAGGGTAAAGCGCAGGCTGTGCTCGCCGGTTTTTTCAAGGCTTTTGATCAGGCTTGGCAGCTGCATTGACTGCGCGTGCGGATAGCCACTGGGGGCGACCTTGTGCCAGGCATGAGTCGGGTCGAGCATGCGCTGGAAGCTGAACAGTACGTCATCGGCATTCAGCGTGCGGCTGGGGGTGAAATAGTCAGTGCTGTGGAAGCTCACATCGGGCCTAAGGGTAAAGCTATAGCTCAGGCCGTCCGGGCTGACGTCCCAGGTTTGCGCCAGGCTTGGCTGCAGGGTGCCGCTGGCTGCATCGAACTCCACCAGGCGATTCATCAGCACGTCAGCTGAGGCGTTGGTGGTGGTCAGGGAGTTGTACTGCACTACGTCAAAACCGTCTGGACTGGCTTCGGTGCAGACGCTGAGTGTGCTGGCCTGGGCCAGCGCAGGAGCCATTAGCGGGGCAAGCAGCAGCGGGAGAAAGGCGAGGCGCATAACAAACTCCAGAGTCAGGTGGCGCGTGACGAAGGCTTTACCCTAGGCCATTACTCGGTAGCAGGGCAATGAATCTTGGCGACGAGCGGTTGATCTATACAATCCCTACCAATAGCTGGCTTTGCGGGGGTAAACGACGGCACGGCTTGACTGAGGAAAGAACGTTTATTCTTGTTGCGCCTTTGGGTTTCTGGTATAAAGCAGCGCTCTTTTGTAGGGGCCCGGTTCTTGCGCTTTCAGGTACGGCCGGTAAGACCCTCGAGATACGCGGCGCTGCGCGCCAAGATTGAATATTAGCGGCCAACCCATGCCGGGTTGGGCATGTGGTTTTAGAGGGCTGAGGCATGTCGAGAGTCTGTCAAGTTACCGGTAAGGGTCCGGTAACTGGGAATAACATTTCCCACGCAAACAACAAAACCCGTCGTCGTTTCCTGCCGAACCTGCAGCATCACCGCTTCTGGGTCGAGTCTGAGAACCGTTTCGTCCGTCTGCGCGTTTCTGCTAAAGGCATGCGTTGCATCGACAAGCGTGGTATTGACGTCGTTCTGTCCGAGCTGCGTGCTCGCGGCGAAAAGGTTTAAGGGGAAAGTCATGCGTGAATTGATCCGTTTGATCTCGAGTGCCGGTACTGGTCATTTCTACACTACCGACAAAAACAAGCGCACCACTCCGGACAAAATCGAAATCAAAAAATTCGATCCGGTTGTGCGTAAGCACGTGATCTACAAGGAAGGTAAGATCAAGTAATTGATCTGGCTCCTTGCCGAAAAAGCCCGCTTTTATAGCGGGCTTTTTCTTGCCTGCGATTTGGCTTGGTAAGCCTTGGGCGATAAAAGATGGCCTAGAGCCATTTTTAGCGATACCTGTTCGCCCCCCTGAGGGGCGACTAGGGATGGCAGGCGATAAAAAGCCCGCGCAAGGCGGGCTAAAGGGTGACGCATGAAGTCGATGAGTCAGTTGGCGGCTTGCTCGAAGATCACATAGACCTTGCGGCAGGGCTCCAGTACTTCCCAGGTGCCGGAGAAACCTGCCGGGATGACGAAGCGGTCGCCGGCGCGCAGGGTCTTGGCGTTGCCGTCCTGGTCACGTAACACCGAGACGCCTTGCAGAATTTCGCAGTACTCGTGCTCGGTGTAGTTAATGTTCCACTGGCCCACTGCGCCTTCCCATATCCCCGTGTTGAATTGCCCGCATGGGCTGCCGTAGTGGTTACGCACGCTCTGCTCAGGGTCGCCTTTGAGGACTTTTTCCGCCGCTGGGCGGTAGTGCTCGGGTGGGGTGGTGGCTTGGGCGAAGTCGACGATCTGCTCGATATTCATATGAGGGTCCAGTCAGGCGTGTGGTCAGTTGAATGACAATTTCGGCAGTCTATGTTTAATAAAGCGCACATAACAAGGCGGCTTTGCCTCTATTTGTAAAAAATATTGGAACTGTGCAGGCCGCTGGTTTAGTGTTGCCGGCACGATTGGGTTTGCTGACCCATGCACAATAATTGACAGCGCGTGCGGCCAAACTGCGGCGCCTTACTTGCGATAGAGGATGTTCGAATGACTAGCCTGACTCGTGCCGATTGGGAACAGCGCGCCAAAAATCTGAAGATCGAAGGGCGCGCCTTTGTTCATGGCGAGTACCGTGCGGCGGTTTCGGGTGACACCTTTGAGTGCATCAGCCCGGTTGATGGCCGTGTGCTTGGCCAGGTGGCCAGCTGTGATCTGGCCGATGCTGAGCTGGCTGTGGCTGATGCCCGCGCTACCTTCGAGTCGGGTGTTTGGTCGCGCATGGCGCCGGCGCAGCGCAAGCGCGTGATGATTCGGTTCGCTGACTTGATGGATGCCCACGCTGAAGAGCTGGCGCTGCTGGAAACCCTCGACATGGGCAAGCCAATCAGCGATTCCCTGGGTGTTGATGTGCCGGGTGCCTCTCGTGCGATTCGCTGGAGCGGCGAAGCGGTCGACAAGATTTACGACGAAGTCGCGGCCACACCGCATGACGAGCTGGGCCTGGTGACCCGTGAGCCAGTGGGGGTCGTCGCGGCCATCGTGCCATGGAACTTCCCGATGATCATGACCTGCTGGAAGCTTGGTCCTGCGCTGTCCACCGGTAACTCAGTGATCGTCAAACCGTCCGAAAAATCGCCGCTAACCGCGCTGCGTCTGGCCCAGCTGGCACTCGAAGCCGGTATCCCGGCTGGCGTTCTCAACGTGCTGCCTGGTTACGGTCATACCGTGGGTAAAGCGTTGGCGCTGCACATGGATGTCGACACCTTGGTGTTCACCGGCTCGACCAAGATCGCCAAGCAATTGATGATCTATGCGGGCGAATCGAACATGAAGCGCGTGTGGCTGGAGGCCGGCGGCAAGAGCGCTAACATCGTCTTCGCCGATGCACCTGACCTCAAGGCCGCCGCCGAAGCGGCCGCTGCGGCGATCTGTTTCAACCAGGGCGAAATGTGCACTGCTGGCTCACGCCTGCTTGTAGAACGCTCAATCAAGGATCAATTCATGCCCATGGTGGTTGAAGCCATGCAGAGCTGGAAAGCCGGTTACGCCTTGGACCCCGAGAGCAAGGTTGGCGCGCTGGTCGATGCCGGCCACCTGAATGCCGTGCTCGGTTACATCGATGCCGGCCACAAGGACCAGGCCAAGCTGCTCTGCGGCGGTAAGCGGACCCTTGAGGAGACCGGTGGCCAGTATGTGGAGCCGACCATTTTCGATGACGCGCACAACGCCATGCGTATTGCCCAGGAAGAGATCTTCGGTCCAGTGCTGACCGTGATTCCATTCGACAGCACCGAAGAAGCCATCCAGATCGCCAACGACAGCATTTATGGTCTGGCTGCCGCCATCTGGACCAGCAACCTGTCCAAGGCCCACCTGGCCGCTAAAGCCCTGCGCGTTGGCAGCATGTGGGTCAACCAGTACGACGGTGGTGACATGACCGCGCCGTTTGGCGGTTATAAGCAGTCGGGCAACGGCCGTGACAAGTCGCTGCACGCCTTCGACAAGTACACCGAGATCAAGGCGACCTGGATCAAGCTGTAAGCCAAGAACACTCGGCCGGCCCGTGGTCGGCTTGGCAGAAGTAAGCCTGCGGCCGGGCTCCTCGCCAGGAGCCCGGCCGTTGCTTTTCTGCCGTAGTGCAGTTGAGCCATTAACCTCATGGGATGGGGGTTGAGTAAATGAAATGGGCAACCTATTTCGCCGTCAGTGCGGCGGTGGTCGTTGTCGGGCTGGCGCTGGGGGTGACGCTGCCACTGGTGTCGTTTCGCCTGGAGTCGTGGGGCTATGGTCCCTTTGCGATTGGCGTGATGGCGGGCATGCCGGCTGTCGGTGTGTTGCTCGGTGCGCGCTTGACCGGGCACCTTGCTGGTTGGTTTGGTACGCCGCAGACGCTGCGGCTGTGCCTGCTTGCCAGTGCTGCATCGGTGGCGTTGCTCAGTGTCATGCCCAGCTATCCGCTGTGGTTGCTGTTGCGGTTGTTGATCGGCATCTCCCTGACCGTGGTGTTTGTGCTCGGTGAAAGCTGGATTAATCAGCTGGTCGAGGACCGTCTGCGTGGCCGTTTAGTGGCTCTGTACGGCACCGGTTTTGCGCTCAGTCAGCTATGTGGGCCGTTGCTGCTGACCTTACTGGGCACTGACAGTGACCGCGGCTTCTGGTTTTCGGCAGGCTTGCTGATCTTCGGCAGCCTGCTCCTGCTCGGTCGCGACGGGGCGCCCAAGGTCGATGCGCAGAGTGCCTCCGGGCGCGGTGTGCTGGCGTTTTGCCGAGCGTCGCCGGCGATTGCCTGGGCGGTGGTGCTGTTTGCCGCTTTCGAGGCCATGGTGCTGACTCTGCTGCCGGTGTACCTGGTGCGCGAAGGCTTTGCTCAGCAACTGGCGTTGATCATGGTCAGCGTGGTGGTGGTCGGCGATGCCGCGCTGCAGTTGCCGCTAGGCTGGATGGCCGACCGGGTGCCGCGGCAGATGCTGTTCCGCTGTTGTGGGGTGGTGTTGCTGATATCCAGCCTGAGCATTCCGCTGCTGCTGCACACGCCGCTGATCTGGTCTGTGTTGCTGTTGTTCGGTGCGAGCGCTGGCGGGTTGTACACCCTGTCGCTGATTCTGGTCGGTCAGCGCTACCGTGACGATGCCCTGGTGCGGGCCAATTCGCATATCGCTCTGCTCTGGGGTGCGGGCTGCCTGCTGGGGCCGCTGTCGACCGGGGCTGCCAGTCAGTGGGTCAGCGGCCATGCCTTGCCGATGCTGATGGCAATAGGCGCGGCTGGGTTTGTTTGGCTGGCATTTCGGCGGGGGGCGTTTAGCGAGGTGGCGGTGCCGCGCTGAGCTGTTGGAAGGAGGCGTGACGACGGGTGTCGTCACGCCCCTTGGTCGTTAGACCAGTTCTTTCAGGCGGTGCCAGAGCATGCCCAGGGCCAACAATGGCGAGCGCAGGTGTTTTCCGCCAGGGAAGGTCATGTGCGGCACCTGGGCGAACAGGTCGAAGCCATTGCTTGCTTGGCCGGCAATGGCCTCGCCCAGCAGCTTGCCCGCCAGGTGCGTGGCGTTGACGCCGTGGCCCGAGTAAGCCTGGGCGTAAAACACATTGGGCTGGTCTTTGAGGCGGCCGATTTGTGGCAGGCGGTTGGCGCCGATGCCGATCATGCCGCCCCACTGATAGTCGATGCGTACGTCTTTCAGGTGCGGGAACACCGCCAGCATTTTTGGCCGCATATAGCCGGCGATGTCTGCCGGATCGCGACCAGAATAGTGGCAGGCACCACCGAATAGCAGGCGGCGATCGGCGGATAGGCGGTAATAGTCGAGCGCCACGCGCTGGTCGCACAAGGCCATGTTCTGCGGGATGATCGCCCGCGCTTCGGCCTCGGACAGCGGTTCGGTGGCAATCACATAGCTGCCCGCAGGTAGCACTTTGCCGCCCAGGTTATTGTTCAGGCCATTCAAATAAGCGTTACAACCCAGTACCAGGTTGGCCGCGCGCACCACTCCCCGGTCGGTGTGCACCTTCACCTCGTTGCCGTAGTCGATGCGCATAACTGCGGAGTCTTCAAATAACTGCACCCCCAGGCTCTGCGCTGCTGCGGCTTCGCCGAGCGCCAGGTTGAGCGGGTGCAGGTGGCCGGAGCCCATGTCGATCATGCCGCCGACATATCGGTTGGAGCCGACCACTTCATGCATCTGCTGGGGTTGCAGCAGGCGCATTTCGTGGCGATAGCCCAGCTGTTTCAACTCGGCCATGTCCTCGGCAAAGTCGTCGAGGTGGCTGGGTTTGTTGGCCAGGTCGCAATAGCCCCAGGTCAGGTCGCAGTCGATATTGAAGTGCTCGATGCGCTGGCGGACGATTTCCACCGCTTCCAGGCCCATCAGTTTCAGTTCGCGTACGCCCTGCGCGCCAATCACCGATTCAAACTGTTCAACGCCATGGCCGACTCCGCGAATCAGTTGTCCGCCGTTGCGCCCGCTGGCGCCCCAGCCAATTTTGTGGGCTTCCAGGAGCACCACCGAGAGGCCTTTCTGCGCCAGTTCGATGGCTGTGTTGAGGCCAGAGAACCCTCCGCCGACAATGCAAACATCAGCCCGCAGCTCGCCCTCCAGGGTGGGGTAGGCCAGTTGGCGATTGCTGCTGGCGGCGTAATAGGAGTTGGCGTGTTGGCTGCTATGAGCGGGCTGGTGAACGCGGGCGTTCATGTGTGGAATCCTGATTATTATGTTTGGAAAATTTTACGAAGAATAAGCGCGGGGTTTAGCAAACGCCAAGAGGTAATCGGCAATTAACCGGTTTTTTGTCGATTAATCGGCCCGCTTCCTCGAAATGGGCTGTCGTGCGGTTACTATGCCGGCCACTGTTTCAGGACCCTACCCATGAGTTGCACCCGCCGCAAAATCGACCAGCTGCGTTTGCAGATTCCCAGTTTCGCCTGTGTGCCGGGTTGTCACGACTGCTGCGGCCCGGTGACGGCCTCGTCCGAAGAAATGTCGCGCCTGCCGGTAAAAAGTGACGCCGCGCACGACGCCGCCTTGGCCGAATTCAATTGCGTGCACCTAGGCCCGCAAGGCTGCACGGTGTATGACCAGCGGCCGCTGATTTGCCGGCTGTTTGGCACCACGGCCAGCCTGCCGTGCCCGCGTGGCCAAGGCCCGGAGCAGATGATTGAGCCTGCAGTAGAGCAGCAGGTGCATAACCTGATTGCTAGCACGCGCCAGGTGCTGGTGTAGGTTGGCGCAGCGATACTCAAAGCGTTAGCTGCGGCCGGCTCCCCGTGCTACTCGGCAATCGGCAGGCTCAGGCTCTCTTTCACTTCTTCCATGACGATGTAGCTCTTCGACTCGCGCACGTGCGGCAGCTTGAGCAGGATGTCGCCGAGCAATTTGCGGTAGCTGGCCATCTCGTTGATCCGTGCCTTCACCAAGTAGTCGAAATCCCCGGACACCAGGTGGCATTCCAGCACGTGCGGCAGCTTCAGCACGGCGCGGCGGAACTCCTCAAAAGTATCGCCAGATTTGTAATCCAGGCTGATCTCGACGAACACCAGCAGGCTGGCCTTGAGCTGCTGCGGGTTAAGGCGGGCGTGGTAGCCCATGATGATGCCTTCACGCTCCAGGCGGCGCACGCGCTCGGTACAGGGCGTGGTCGACAGGCCAACCCGCTCGCCCAGCTCGGTAAAGCTGATACGCCCATCTTCCTGCAGGATGCGCAGGATGTTGCGGTCGATTTTGTCCAGTTCACGACGGCTCTGATGCTGAGTGCGCACGGTGGATACCCCTCTGTATAAGGCGATATTGCCAATAATTGTCGCCAAATATAGCTATTTATATAGTGAAAAGCACTGCTGATCTCTTCCTATACTGCGCTCAATTGTGATCTCAAGAATTATCCGTCGCGCTGGGTCGCGACGAGGAGAGCGGCATGCGGGTTCTAGTTCTCGGTAGCGGTGTGATTGGTACAGCCAGTGCGTATTACCTGGCTCGTCAGGGCTTTGAAGTGGTGGTGGTCGATCGGCAGAACGCGCCGGCCATGGAAACCAGCTTCGCCAACGCCGGCCAGGTGTCCCCGGGTTACGCCTCGCCGTGGGCTGCGCCTGGCGTGCCGCTGAAAGCCATCAAGTGGTTGCTGCAGAAGCATGCGCCCCTGGCGATCAAAGCCACCACCGATATCGATCAATACCTGTGGATGGCGCAAATGCTGCGCAACTGCACCGCCAGCCGTTATGCGGTGAACAAGGAACGCATGGTGCGCCTGTCCGAGTACAGCCGCGACTGCCTTGACGAACTGCGTTTGGAAACCGGTATCGCTTATGAAGGCCGCAGCCTGGGCACCACTCAGCTGTTCCGCACCCAGGCGCAACTGGACAACGCCGCGAAAGATATCGCCGTACTCAAGCAATCAGGCGTGCCTTTCGAACTGCTCGACCGCGCCGGTATTGCCCGTGTTGAGCCGGCCTTGGCCGCTGTGACCGACAAGCTGGCGGGCGCCCTGCGCCTGCCGAATGACCAGACCGGCGACTGCCAGATGTTCACCACAAAACTTGCCGAGATGGCCAAGGCGCTGGGGGTGGAATTCCGTTTCGGTCAGGATATTCAGCGCATTGAGGCCGTGGGCGACCGGGTTAATGGCGTATGGATCGACGGCAAACTGGAAACTGCTGACCGTTACGTGTTGGCGCTCGGCAGCTTTAGCCCGCAACTGCTCAAACCGCTGGGGATCAAGGCGCCGGTGTACCCGCTCAAGGGCTACTCCTTGACGGTGCCGATCACCAACGCGGCCATGGCGCCGACTTCGACCATCCTCGATGAGACCTACAAAGTCGCCATCACCCGTTTCGACAACCGTATTCGTGTTGGCGGCATGGCGGAAATTGCCGGTTTCGACCTGAGCCTTAATCCACGTCGTCGTGAAACCCTGGAAATGATCACCGCCGATCTTTACCCACAAGGTGGCGATCTGACCCAGGCCGAATTCTGGACCGGTTTGCGGCCTGCCACCCCGGATGGCACGCCGATTATTGGGGCCACCCGCATGCGTAATTTGTTCCTCAACACCGGTCACGGCACACTGGGCTGGACCATGGCCTGCGGCTCCGGCCGCCTGCTTGCTGATCTGATGGCGAAAAAGCGTCCGCAGATCAGTGCCGAAGGTCTGGATATTTCCCGTTATAGCCGTTCCCAGGAGACTCACAAGCATGTCAGTACAGCGCCTGCTCACTGAAACCCGTCACAGCGAAATTGTTATCCATAACGGCACGGTCTATCTGGCCGGGCAATTGGCCGACGATTACAGCGGCGACATCGTGCAGCAAACCCGCGAAACCCTGGCCAGTACAGACCGTTTTTTGGCCGAGGCCGGCAGCGACAAGTCGAAAATCCTCTCCGTGACCATCTACTTAAAGGATATGGCGCGCGACTACGCGGGCTTCAATCAGGTCTGGGATGCTTGGGTGGCCCCTGGCGCTGCGCCAGCCAGGGCATGCGTGGAGGCGAACATGTACAAGCCTGAGGTGTTAGTCGAAATCACCGTGGTGGCAGCGCTATAGCGCCTGTTATCCGGGACCGCCTTACGGGCCATTGCGGCGCAACGCTAAAATGGCTCCCGCCATTTTTAAGACTGATACCTGCCGACAGCCGAGAACCCCATGCGCCCCGCCCGTGCCCTGATTGACTTGCAAGCCCTGCGTGATAACTACCAACTGGCCCGCGAGCTGAGCGGCGCGCGCGCGCTGGCGGTGATCAAGGCAGATGCCTATGGCCATGGCGCGGTGCGCTGTGCACAAGCACTGCAGGCGCAAGCGGATGGCTTTGCCGTAGCCTGTATCGAAGAGGCACTGCAGTTGAGCGAGGCCGGTATCGGCGGGCCGATCCTGTTGTTAGAGGGTTTTTTCGAGGCCGACGAGCTGCCGCTGATTGAACAACACGGGCTTTGGTGTGTGGTGCATTCGTGGTGGCAGCTTGAAGCGATTGAGCGCAGCACGCTCAGCACTCCGCTGACGGTCTGGTTGAAAATGGACAGCGGCATGCACCGAGTCGGCTTTCACCCGGCGGAGTACCAGGCGGCGTATCAACGTCTGTTGGCCAGTGGCAAGGTGGCGAAGGTCGTGTTGATGAGCCACTTTGCTCGCGCCGATGAGCTGGATTGTCCGCGCAGCGAGGAGCAACTGGCGGTGTTTCAGCAGGCGCGCGAAGGGATTGTGGCCGAAGTCAGCCTGCGCAACTCGCCGGCACTGTTGGGTTGGCCAAGCGTTCCCAGTGACTGGGTGCGCCCTGGCATCATGCTCTATGGCGCTACGCCGTTCGAGCAGGCGCAAGCTGTGGCGGCGCGCCTGCAACCGGTGATGACCCTGGAATCGAAGATCATCATCGTGCGCGAACTGCCGGCCGGCGAGCCGGTGGGCTATGGCGCGCGCTTTATCAGCGAGCGGCCGACTCGGGTCGGAGTGGTTGCTATGGGCTATGCCGATGGTTACCCGCGGCATGCGCCGACCGGTACGCCAGTGGCCGTGGACGGCCAGCTGACCCGGCTGATCGGCCGGGTGTCGATGGACATGCTCACCGTCGACCTCACCGACTTGCCGCAGGCTGGCCTGGGCAGTCGGGTCGAACTCTGGGGTAAACAGGTGCTGGCCAGCGACGTGGCGCTGCAGGCCGGCAGCATTCCCTACCAGCTGTTTTGTAACCTGCGGCGGGCGCCGCTGCTCTATCTCGGGGGCTGAGTATGTCGCTGTAGACGAGTTTGAACGCGAGTGTTGTAAATTCTGAACGCTATGCCATGATACGGCCACATTTCCGTATCTTCCCGAGGGGGACTCCAGCATTGGACGTCGGTGTTCGACTGCAATCCATTCGTAAACTCAAAGGCCTTTCCCAGCGTGAACTCGCCAAGCGGGCAGGCGTCACCAACAGCACCATTTCGATGATCGAGAAGAACAGCGTAAGCCCCTCGATCAGTTCGTTAAAAAAGGTGCTGGCGGGTATCCCGATGTCGCTGGTGGAGTTTTTCTCCCTGGACGCGGAGCAGGATGCTCAGATCCAGGTGGTCTATCGGGCTGCTGAGCTGACTGATATCTGCAGCGGTGCCATCACCATGAAGCTGGTGGGGAAGGCGCACCCGAGCCGGGCCATTTCCTTCCTCGATGAAACCTACCCTGTGGGCTCAGACACTGGCGACGAGATGTATGCCCACGAAGGTGAAGAGGCAGGCATGCTGGTCTCCGGCCAGTTGGAACTGACCGTCGGCAGTGAAGTGTTTATCCTCGAAGCCGGTGACAGTTACTACTTCGAGAGCAGTAAACCGCATCGCTTCCGTAATCCGTTCGAGCAGCCTGCGCGGTTGATCAGCGCGACTACGCCGGCCACCTTCTAAATAACCCTGCGGCAATCTGAGCGGTTTCAGCGCTCGCGGCTTGCCGTTATACTGCGTTCTGCTCGCGAAACCGTGGCCGCGAGCGTGACTAGCCACGAAGAGGGTGTACCGTGAACCTGATTAAAAAAATCCTGGTAGCCCCTGCTACCGTATTGGCCCTGTGGGCAGTGACTGCTCAGGCCACGACCGACGATGCCATTGCCGAGCGACTGAAGCCGGTTGGCCAAGTCTGCGTGATGGGTGAAGAGTGCAAGGGTGTGGGTGCTGTCGCTGTTGCCGCTGGCGGCGGTGCGCGTACTGCCGATGACATCATTGCTAAGCACTGCGGTGCCTGCCATACCCCAGGTATTCTAGGCGCGCCAAAAATTGGCGATACCGCTGCATGGAAAGAGCGTGCAGATGCACAGGGCGGCCTCGACGGCATCCTGGCCAAGGCGATTTCCGGCATCAACGCCATGCCGCCTAAAGGCACTTGCGCGGATTGCTCGGATGACGAGCTGCGTGGTGCAATCCAGAAGATGTCCGGCCTGTAATACGCCTGGCACTGCTGTAAAAAAGCCGCCTGATCAGGCGGCTTTTTTGTGCGTGCCATCCATGGCTGGTCATCCTGCAAGCCGTCGACTGCGACGACGAAAAGGACCCTCGGCCACTTTTGGGTGCGCAGTTGTTACTCGATAAAACTGACCTGGCCATCTTTGAGCGAGCCGATGCGGGCCAGTGACTCAATGCGATAACCTTTTTCGTCCAGTTCGGCGCGGCCGCGCTGGAACGACTTTTCAATCACCACGCCAATCCCGGCGATGCTGGCGCCCGCCTGACCGATCAGGTCGATCAAGGCGTGGGCTGCATGGCCGTTGGCGAGAAAGTCGTCGATCAGCAGTACGTGATCATCGGCGCTCAGGTGCTTGGCCGAGATCGCCAGGGTGCTTTCGGTCTGCTTGGTGAAGGAAAACACCTTGGAGGTGTACAGGTTGTCTGTGAGCGTCAGTGACTGGTACTTGCGGGCAAAAATCACTGGCACGCCCAGTTCCAAACCAGCCATAACCGCCGGGGCAATGCCGGAGGCTTCGATGGTGACAATCTTGGTGATACCAAGGCCGGCGAAGCGCTTGGCAAATTCGTGACCGATCTGTTGCATCAATGCCGGATCAATCTGGTGATTGAGAAAGGCATCGACCTTGAGTACGTGCTCCGAGAGCACGGTGCCTTCATCGCGAATCTTCTGTTTCAGCGCTTCCACGCGGTAACCCTCTTCAGTGATGTGGTGCCCGATGTGTCGAGCTGTATCGGTTGGCGTGAGCCGCGCCGTGGCGCCGCTCAGGCTAAAAATTGACAGGTCGGTTGGGCTTCGCGGTGCTGCGCGCCAACTGACCTGATGGTTTATTACTTGTTCAGCAGTGCGCGCATATTGGCCAACGCCGAGTTACCGGTAGCCGCTTTGACCTCCGGGGGTGCGTCTTCCAGGCCTTCCCAGACCAGGTCCTCGGGCGGCAGCTCATCGAGAAAACGGCTCGGTGAGCAGTCGATGATTTCGCCGTACTGCTTGCGCTTGGCAGCGAAGGTCATGGTCAGGTTACGCTTGGCGCGGGTGATGCCGACATAGGCCAGGCGACGTTCTTCTTCAACCGTATCGGCCTCAATGCTGGAGCGGTGCGGGAGGATTTCCTCTTCTACGCCGAGGATATACACCGACGGGTACTCCAGCCCCTTGGAGGCATGCAGGGTCATCATCTGCACGCCCTCGGCGCCGTCCTCTTCTTCCTGCTGGCGTTCGAGCATGTCGCGCAGCACCAGTTTGCCGATGGCGTCCTCGATGGTCATGTCACCGTCTTCGTCGCGCTCCAGGGTGTTCTTCAGCGCTTCGACGAGGAACCAGACGTTGCCCATCCGCGCGTCTGCGACCTTGTCGTTGGAGGCGTTCTGCCGTAGCCAGTTCTCGTAGTCGATATCCATGACCATGCTGCGAATCGCTGCAATGGGATCATTCTGAGCACACTCCTGGCGCACCCGGTCCATCCACTTGGTGAAACGTGCCAAGCGTTCGGTATAGCGCGCATCCAGGCTTTCGCCCAGGCCAATTTCACCGGCGGCGGCGTACATGCTGATTTTGCGCTCGGTGGCGTAGTTGCCGAGCTTTTCCAGGGTGGTGGAGCCGATTTCGCGGCGTGGCACGTTGATCACCCGCAGGAAGGCGTTGTCGTCATCCGGGTTGACCAGCAGGCGGAAGTAACTCATCAGGTCCTTCACTTCCTGGCGGGCGAAGAAGCTGGTGCCGCCCGAGAGGCGATAGGGGATTTGATGGTGCTGCAGTTTCAGCTCCATCAGCTTGGCCTGGTAGTTGCCGCGATAGAGGATGGCGTAGTCGCTGTAAGGGCGTTCGGTGCGCAGGTGTTCGGTGAGGATTTCCAGGGCGACCCGCTCGCATTCGGCGTCTTCGTTGCGGCAGCGGATCACACGGATCTCATCGCCCATGCCCATCTCGCTCCACAGCTGCTTTTCAAACTCATGCGGGTTGTTGGCGATGAGGATGTTGGCGCACTTGAGGATACGGCTGGTTGAGCGGTAGTTCTGCTCGAGCATCACCACCTTCAGCGAGGGGTAATCCTCTTTCAGCAGCATCAGGTTTTCCGGGCGCGCGCCGCGCCAGGCGTAGATCGACTGGTCGTCGTCGCCCACCACGGTGAACTGATTGCGCATGCCCACCAGCAGCTTTACCAGCAGGTATTGGCTGGCGTTGGTGTCCTGGTATTCATCGACCAGCAGGTAGCGAATGCGGTTTTGCCATTTTTCTAGAATGTCTGAGCGTTCCTGAAACAGCTTTACCGGCATCAAAATCAGGTCGTCGAAATCCACCGCGTTGTACGCCTTGAGCGTGCGTTGGTAGTGCAGGTAGACGATGGCCGCTGTTTGCTCTTTAGGGTTACGCGACTCGGCCAGGGCCTGTTCGGGCAGGACCAGGTCGTTTTTCCAGCTGCCGATGTAGTTCTTGATCTCATCGATGCCGTCGTCGCCGGCATATTCCTTTTGCATGATGTCCGACAGCAGCGCCTTGATATCGCCCTCGTCGAAAATCGAGAAACCCGGCTTGTAGCCCAGCGCCGCGTATTCCTTGCGGATGATGTTCATGCCCAGGTTGTGGAAGGTCGACACCGTTAGGCCACGCGCCTCAGGGCCTTTGAGCAGCGTGCCGACACGCTCCTTCATCTCGCGCGCCGCCTTGTTGGTAAAGGTCATGGCGACGATGTGGCGGGCCTGGATGCCGCAGTTCTGCACCAGGTGAGCAATCTTGCGGGTGATCACGCTGGTCTTGCCGGAGCCAGCACCGGCGAGCACCAAAAGAGGGCCGCCGACATAATTCACGGCTTCCTGCTGCCGGGGGTTCAGTCGGGACATCAAATCAATCGTCAGGGGAAATGGGCGGGCATTTTAACAGGCCTGAGGCTTTCTGCCGTGACCATCTGGAAGTGTGTTGCAGTGCACGTAATGGCCAACCGCCAGGCTTGGCTAATTTGTGCAATCCAGTACTCTGGTGCCACTTCTGGCACCTTGCCTGGCCGCAGGATGCGCCGCAGACACATGGATGTGCGTGATTAGACGTCGATTACGACGCATTCGAGCGTTATTGCTGCTCTTTATTTGTGCTGTGGGGGAAGTTGTTTGTCCGCGTTCGTCGAACCATTACGCCTACTCCTATTGGCGGAAACGCCCGCCTGGGCGCAGACCCTGCGCGAGCGCCTGAGTGCGCTGGGCAGTGGCTATGCGTTGATTACCGCGCCGTCCTGGGACGCGGCCAGCGCGCTGTTCGATAACCCCCATAACGCGTTGCTGCTGACCACCGCCGCCAACCTGCCGGCCACGGGCCACTGTGCCCTGCCGATTATCCTGCTGCTGGAGAGTGAACCCACAGCTGTGCCTGAGGATGTATGCGACTGGCTGGTGCACGACCAGCTCAGTGTCGAGGTGCTGCGCCGCTGCCTGCGCTATGGGCGCGAACGCGCTCGCCTTAACGCCGCTGTGCAGCGTCTGGCCGAACAGGATGCACTGACCGGGATTGCCAATCGTCAGGGCTTTCAGGCCCTGCTCGCCGCTCGCTTGAGTGAGCAAGGCGGGCAGGGGCTGACCCTCGGCCATCTCGATCTGGATAACTTCCGCCGCGCCAACGATGCGCTTGGCTATCAGGGCGGCGACAGTTTGATTCTGCAGGTGGTGGCGCGGATCAAGGCGCAGCTGCAAGACAGCGACCGGGTGGCGCGCCTGGGCAGTGATGAATTTGCCTTGTTGCTCGACAGTCGCCGCGACCCGCAGCGCGCCGAGCGCCTGGCCATGCAGTTGAGTGAAGCCCTTGGCGAGCCTTACTGGATCAATGGTGAAAGCCTGCTGATTGGTTGCAGCCTGGGGCTGGCCCATTCGCGTCCCGGCAGCAGTGCGGACACATTGATGTGGCATGCGCACATCGCCATGCAACAGGCCAAAAGTCAGCAAGGCTGCAGCTTTTATTTATACGACGAGCGGGTCAACCGCAGTGCGCGCAACCAGGCCGACCTGGAAAGCGAGCTGCGCCGTGCTCTGCGTCGCGACGAATTGGAGCTGCATTACCAGCCGCGTTTGTGTTTGCAGAGTGGACGCATCGTCGGCCTAGAGGCGCTGGTGCGCTGGCAGCACAGCGAGCACGGCCTGTTGGCGCCTAACGAATTTATCCCGCTGGCCGAGGAAAGCGGGCTGATTGTGCCGCTCGGTTACTGGGTTATTTCGCGTGCCTTGCGTGACATGCAATGGCTGCTCGGGCGGGGTGTGCCGCCGCTGCACATGGCGATCAACCTATCGTTCCATCAGTTTCAGGACAGCCAGCTGCTGCCCACGCTTAGCCGGCTGATCGAAGAGCGTGGCGTCGACGCACAATGGTTGGAGTTCGAGCTGACGGAAACTGCCGTGATGCGCCGCAGTGATCAGGTGCGGCAGACCATGCTGGCCCTCGGGCGCCTCGGTGTGCGGTTTTCGCTCGACGATTTTGGCACCGGCTTCTCCTCCTTCGTGCACCTCAACAACCTGCCAATCACCTTGCTGAAAATCGACAAGAGTTTTGTTGGCGGCATGGATGAACGCGCAGAGAACCGTCAGCTGGTGCGGGCGATGATCAACCTGGCGCACAACCTTAATCTGCAGGTGGTCGGTGAAGGCGTGGAAAACGCCGAGCAGCTGGCGCTGTTGCGTGAGTACGGCTGTGATCAGGCGCAGGGGTATCTGATAAGTAAGGCCCTACCGCTCAGCGAGCTGGCGCGGTTTTTGGTGTTTGGCATGCGTCAGACGCTGCTGGGGATGAGCAACAGCTGAGCGACTCGCTGATGTAAAAAGGCCCGCACGTGCTGCGGGCCTTTTTGTTTTAAGGCTTTACTGCGCCGCCTTGGCCTGGCGTTGCGCCAGTTTCTGCTGGCGGTAGCTGATAGCGGCCGGTGGTACGGCGGTGACTTTGCCGGTTTCCAGCCAGCGCTTGAGCCGGTTGGCGTCGGCCATGTGGGTGTACTTGCCGAAGGCATCGAGCACCACAAACGCCACGGGGCGCTTATTCATCACGGTGTTCATCACCAGGCAGCGGCCGGCTTCACCGGTGTAGCCGGTCTTGCTCAGCTGCACGCTCCAACCCGGCTTGCGCACCAGGTTGTTGGTGTTGCGAAAGCCGAGGGTGTAGTTGGGTTTGCGGAACGCCTGGGTTTTTTCCGAGGTGGTGGTGAACTGGCGGATCAGCGGGTACTGGTTCGCGGCCTTGAGCATCAACACCAGATCGCGGGAGTTGGAGACGTTGTGCTCCGACAGCCCGGTCGGCTCGACGAAGTGCGAATGAGTCATGCCCAGCGCTTTGGCCTTGGCATTCATCGCCGCGACAAAGGCCGTGTGGCCACCTGGGTAGTGGTGCGCTAGGCTCGATGCGGCGCGGTTCTCCGAGGCCATCAGGGCCAGCAGCAACATGTCGCGGCGGCTCAGCTCGCTGCCAATGCGCACGCGGGAGAACACCCCGCGCATTTCCTGGGTGTCGCGAATCATGATCGGCAGTTGCTGATCCAGTGGCAGCTTGGCGTCGAGGGTGACCATGGCCGTCATCAGTTTGCTGACTGAGGCAATCGGCACCACGCTGTCGGCGTTACGCTCGTAGAGCACCTGATTGGTTTGCAGGTCGACCAGCAGGGCGCTGCCGGCGGCTAGGTCTTGCTGTTTTGGCGTGGCGGCCTGGGTATTCGATGCAACTACAACGCTGCTGCAGATCAGCAGCAGGCTTACGAGCGAATGGCGGATTTTCACGGCGGGCTTCACGGGCAGTTTGAGGGAGCGTAGCGCTGCCAAGTATACGGACATCCGTGCCGGCGCTTGAATGGTCGCCGCGTTAAATTGTCATCCGTGCGCGTTATAGTGCGCGCGCTTTTATGCGTGTGAGTTGCCCCATGTCGGAATTATCAGCCCCCATCCAGCCCCCTGCGGTCAGCCTGCGTGAAGCCTTCTGGTTTTGGTTGAAGCTCGGCCTGATCAGCTTCGGCGGGCCGGCTGGGCAGATCGCGATCATGCATCAGGAATTGGTCGAGAAGCGCCGCTGGTTGTCCGAGCGGCGTTTTCTGCATGCGCTGAATTACTGCATGTTGCTGCCGGGGCCGGAGGCGCAGCAGCTGGCCACCTATATCGGCTGGCTGCTGCACCGCACCTGGGGCGGTGTGATGGCTGGGGTGCTGTTCGTGCTGCCGTCGCTGTTTATCCTGATCGGCCTGTCGTGGCTGTATATCGCTTATGGCGATGTGCCGCTGGTGGCGGGGATTTTCTACGGGATCAAGCCGGCGGTCACCGCGATTGTCATGCAGGCGGCCTGGCGCATCGGCTCGCGGGCACTGCAGAACAACTGGCTGTGGGGGATTGCCGGGGCGTCCTTTGTTGCGATTTTTGCCTTCAACCTGCCGTTCCCGTTGATCGTGCTGGGCGCGGCGCTACTCGGCTACCTCGGTGGTCGTCTGCTGCCGCAGCAGTTCAGCCTGGGCGGTGGGCATGCGCCGCAAAACACCTCATACGGCCCAGCGCTGATCGATGACAACAGCCCGCCGGCGGCGCATACGCGCTTTCGTGCCTCGCGCCTGGCGCTGTTGTTGCTCAGTGGTGCGCTGCTCTGGCTGCTGCCGATGGTCCTGCTGACGGCGTTGTATGGCTGGGACGGTACGCTGACGCAGATGGCCTGGTTCTTTACCAAGGCGGCCTTGCTGACCTTCGGTGGTGCCTATGCAGTGCTGCCGTATGTCTACCAGGGCGCTATCGGCCATTACGGCTGGTTGACACCGACGCAGATGATCGACGGTCTGGCGCTGGGGGAAACCACGCCGGGGCCGCTGATTATGGTGGTGGCGTTCGTGGCCTTTGTCGGGGCGTATTTGCAGCCGGTATTCGGCGGTGATTCGGGCTTTGTCAGCGGCGCAGTGGCGGCGGCGCTGGTTACCTGGTTTACCTTTCTGCCGTCTTTTCTGTTCATCCTCGCCGGTGGGCCGTTGGTGGAGTCGACCCACGGTGAGCTGAAGTTCACCGCGCCACTGACCGCGATTACCGCGGCCGTGGTGGGGGTGATCCTTAATTTGGCGCTGTTCTTTGCCTACCACGTGCTGTGGCCGCAGGGCTTTGCCGGCGTTTTTGACTGGCCTTCGGCGCTGATCGCCTTGGCGGCGGCGCTGGCGCTGCTGCGCTTCAAACGTGGGGTGATGGAGGTGCTGCTGGTGTCGGCCCTGGCTGGGCTGGCGGTGTATCTGCTGCGGTGAGGTCGCACAGGCATGCACGACCCGTAGGGTGGGTTAGGCGCTTGTTGCGATTGGGGTTGTCTTGGGCTTTACGCTGCGCCGTAACCCACCATGGCTGCACGCCAGCTAACGCCTGGTGGGTTACGCGACGCATCTAGAGTCGCAGCGCCTGAGGGTGCGGAGCAGGGCGTCGCGAACCCACCCTACGCATCTGCACCCTTATGGCTCACATAAACCAGCGGTATTCGCGTGCGCTGACTTCCTGCATAAAGGCCAGATGATCCTGGCGTTTGTTCTCGCAATAAACCATCACAAACTCCTCGCCCAGTCCCTGATTGACCACCGGATGGTCGCGCATGGCGCTGACTGCTCCGAGCATATCCTGAGGAAAGTCGATGCCGCTTTGGCGGTTCTCGTTGAGCGGGGCAATCGGCTCCTGGCCGGCATCCAGGCCGTGTTCCATGCCGGTGAGAATCGCCGCCAGTACCAGATAAGGGTTGGCGTCGGCGCCGGCCAGGCGGTGTTCGATGCGCAGGTTCTTGCCGTCCGATTCGGGGATGCGGATGCACGCGTCGCGGTCCTCATAACCCCAGCTGGCGCGGCTGGCGGCGTTGACCATGGCGCCGTAGCGGCGGAAGGCATTGTGGTTGGCGGCGAAGATCGGCATGCAGTGCGGCAGCAGTTCCAGGCATCCGGCCACGGCGTGGCGCAGCGGGCGCTGCTCGTCGGCGGCTAGCAGGTTGTTGCCGGCAGCGTCATACAGGCTGACGTGCACATGCATGCCGCTGCCTGGCGCGTGCAGGTAGGGCTTGCTCATAAAGCTGGCACGCTGGCCGTGCTTGAGCGCCACGCCACGGGTACTGCGGCAGAACAAGGCGGCCCAGTCAGCGGCGCGCAGGCCGTCGTCACAGTGGCCGAAGTTGATCTCGAACTGGCCGGGGCCGAGTTCGGCGGTGATTACGTTGGCGTCCACGCCCTGTTCATTGGCGGCGTCGACGATCTCGTGCAGCACATCGCTAAAGCGCGACAGGCGCTCGATGTGCATGTTCGGCTGGTCGTCGGCATCGTCGCACAGCGGGTCGCGGGGGAACTGCGGCAGGCCGTCTTGCAGCTTGCGATCAAACAGGTAGAACTCCAGCTCAAACGCCACCACCGGACGAATGCCGCGTGCTTCGAGGCGCTTGAGCACACGGGCGAGTACTTCACGCGGCTCGAATTCGATCGGTGCTTGCGTGCCATCGGAGCTGATCAGCATTTGCCCCAGCGGCTGGCTTTCCCAGCGTACCGGCTTGAGGGTGCCGGGGATCAGTCGGCGCGGCGCATCCGGGTCGCCATCGTTGAAGCAGTAATCGCCAATCGGGTGCAGGCCGCCCTGTACGCCGAGCAGCACGCAGTTTTGCGGGATTTTCAGCGGGCTGCCGGCGGCAACCTTCTCCAGCATGTCTATGGGGTAACGCTTGCCGTAGAAATGCCCGGGAATATCCAGGCTGATCAGGTCGACATAACGCACGTCTGGGTGAGCGGCGCGGAAGGCGCGAACTTCGCTAAGCAGGTCGGGGAATGCGGTTGTTATTGTCATGGCGGTATCTGCGCGGGTCAGTTGAAGACCCAGAGCACTCTGGTGAGGGAATCGGTTAGGTTGGCGTAGCGGAACTGCGCATGCGGCGGTAGTTGGAAGCTGTCGTTGGGGCCGAGGGTGACCGGCTCGGCGTCGTCGCCGTACCAGATCGTCAGTTCGCCCTCTAGGACAAAGCCGCCTTGCTCGTCGCTGTCGTTGAGGTGGCCTTCGCCGCTGCTCGCCCCCGGTTGCAGGAAGCTTTCGAGCATGGAGAACCCGGCCGAGATGCTGGGGGAGGCCAGCACGTCGGTGATGCCGCCGGCGTAGTAGAGCGTGCGGCGCTCATCTGGACGGGTTACCCAGGGCACGGCGCGCGGCTTGCTCAGGCTATAGAAATAGGTGGTCGGCACGCCCAGGGTTTCGCTGATGGCGGTGAGGTCCGCCACGGTTGGGCGCGACAGGCCGCGCTCAACCTGCGACAAAAAACCTACTGAACGGTCGATGCGCGCGGCCAACTCACCGAGGGTGAGATTTTTATGCTTGCGCAGGTCGCGGATCAGGATCGCCAGACCTTCGACTTCTTCCTGCATGTCCATGGTCAACTTCCTTAAATGACATCGCGCAGGCGATACCAGGCCTTGCCGACGGCTTCGATCGGCGCCGCGAGTAGATTGCCGCCGGGAAAGCGCGGATTGCTCAGGCCTTGGTACAGCTCTAGCAGGTCGGCGTCACCAAGGATCGCATCGCTTACCGCGCGGGCGGCCGCCAAGGTCGGCAGGATGCCGTGGCCGGAGAAGCCTTGTAGCCAGTACTTCTGCCCACTGCGGCCGACATCCGGGGTACGGTGCATGGTGCAGTCGATATGCCCGCCCCAGCCGTAGTCGATCTGCACGCCGCGCAGTTGCGGGAATACCCGCTCCAGATACGGCCGTGTGGCCGCCGGCACATCCTTGGGGATGCCGCCGAGGTAGGTGCAGCCGCCGCCGAACAGCAGGCGGTTGTCTGGGGTGACGCGGAAGTAGTCCGGCACGAACTGGTTATCGATGGCGCAGGTGCCTCGCGGGAACAGCGAGCGGGCCAGTTCCGGGTCGAGCGGCGCGGTGGCCACTTGGTAGGAGCCCACCGGCAGCAGGCGTTTCGCCAGCGGCGGGTCGAGGCGGTCGATATAGGCGTTGCAGGCCAGTACCAGCAGGTCGCTGCGCACCTCGCCTGCTTCAGTGCGCGCCACATAACCTTCTGCGGTTTCGCGGTAGTCCAGCGCTTTGCTCTGCTCGAAAATCTGTCCGCCGGCTTTTTCGATGGCATCGGCCAGGCCCTGGGCCAGTTTCAGCGGGTTAAGGTGGGCGGCGCCGCTGTCGTGCAGGGCGGCCAGGTAGCGTGGGCTGGCGATCCACTCGGGCAGTTCGTGCTTGGGGATAAAGCTCAGCTGTGAGTAGCCATATTTCTGTTCGGCTTCTTCCAGGCTCTCTTGCAACTGCTTTACGCGGCGCGGCAACACGGTGGTGTAGATCGCGCCGGTGCGGTAATCGATACCGAAGTTGTGGCGCTCGGGCAGCTCGCGCATTTCTTCGGCGGCCCAGACCATGCTGTCCCACAGGCGGCGGGCGCGCTCCAGGCCCAGGGCCTTCTCGAAGGGCGGCATATCGCAGGACCAGCCCGGTAGGGCCTGACCGCCGTTGCGTCCAGAAGCCGCCCAGGCCAGGCGACTGGCTTCCAGCACCACTACCTTCTTGCCGGCCAGTGCCAGGCGCAACGCCGTGTGCAAACCGCTGAAACCACCACCGATAATCAGTACATCGCACTGCAGCGCTTCCTGCAGGCGCGGGCGCAGCGGGATCGACCCGGGGTAGGTGGCAGCATAGTAAGTGCCGATATGCTGGGCGGATTGCTTGAACATGGCGCGCCTCATGAAATTTTATTTAAATAATTTCATGAAAACTTACGCTATAAATTTCACAAAGCCAAGCTTGAGTGGTGCTCAGTGTTCATTCAATAAAAAAGCCGCCCCTAAAAAGGGGCGGCCTTCGTGTGTTTCGCGGATGGCGAAGCCCGCTGTTACTTGGGCAGCACCACCGAGTCGATGACGTGAATCACGCCGTTGCTGGTCTCGATGTCTGCCGCGACGACCGAGGCGCCATCGACGCTGACGCCATTGCTGGTATCCAGCATCAGTTCACCGCCTTGTACAGTTTTTAGCGCGGACTTACCGGTCAGGTCAGCCGCCATCAGCTTGCCCGGGACGACGTGGTAAGTGAGTACGGCCGTGAGCTTTTCCTTGTCGGCCAGCAAGGCGTCGAGGTCAGCCTTGGGGATTTTGGCGAATGCCGCATCATTGGGTGCGAAGACGGTGAACGGCCCCTCGCCTTTGAGGGTTTCAACCAGGCCGGCGGCGGTCACGGCGGTGACCAGCGTGTTGAACTGGCCGGCGGCGACAGCGGTGTCGACGATATCTTTCTTATCGCCGTGCATGTCGGCAAAGGCCGGCATTGCCGCAACGGTCAGGGTGGCCGTGGCCAGCATCAGCGTGCGCTTAAGGCGTTGGGTGGTCGAGCTGAGTTGAGCAAACATAAAAATCTCCTGATACAGGGTTATTTGTTTTGCACAATGTTTGTACAACAATTTCGCGCTGAGTTCCGGCTTTGACATGATTTGTAAAGCTTGATTGGCGCGCGCAGATGCCGGCAAACAGCTTGCCGGCAGTCTTAGACGGTTGCGGGTTTGTACTCGGTAGGCCGTTGGCGATAGGCCTAACGCACCTGATTACGCCCGCCATGTTTGGCGGCGTAAAGCGCTTGGTCGGCCTTTTCCAGCAGTTCGCTGGCACTCACGGGTGCAGCTTCGGTGGAGGCGATTCCGGCACTCAGGGTGACCGAGAATTCACTGCCGGCTGCGATAAATTTCAACTCGGCGAAGCGCTGGCGAATTTCATCGAGCACTCGCAGGGCTTGCTCGGCCGTGCAGTCTGGCAGCACCACGAGAAATTCCTCGCCGCCATAGCGGCCCAGGCTGTCGATGCGGCGTAGGCGCTGGCGCAGCAGGTTGGCCAGGGCGCGGATGACGTTGTCGCCGGCGGCATGGCCGTGGCTGTCGTTAACCTTCTTGAAGAAGTCGATATCGAGCATGGCCACGCTGGCCGGTTTGCCGCTGCGCTGTGCGCGCTCCAGCTCGACCGCTGCCTGCTCTTTGATGTCGGCGTGTTTGAGCAAGCCGGTCAGGCTGTCGCGCGACAGGGCGTTGCTCAGCAGCCGTGCGCGTTGTGCGCGGGAGAATACGGCAGCGACCAGGGCGTTATCGGAAATCGGTTTGGTGACGAAGTCATCGCCGGCTTTAATCAGGGCATTCATCTGCCGGTTGATATCGGTTTCTGCCGACAGGTAGATGATCGGTACGCGCAGCCAGTCGTCATACATGCGGATGATCTGCGCCAGCTCGGGGCCGGTGCAGTTGGGCATGTTGACGTCCAGCAGGATCACTTCAGGGTTGAAGTTGCGCATATGGGTGAAGATTTCCGCGGGATCATGCTGCATCTCCACCAGCATGTTGGCGCCACGCAGAATCAGGCTGAAACGGCTGGCCAGCTCGCGGTCATCGTCGATGATCAGCACCCGATAGGGTTCGCCTTGCTGCTGGGCGAAGCAGCGCTCCAGGCGATTTTCCAACTGCGGGATGTCCACCGGTTTGGTGAAAAAACCCATCGCGCCGACCCGTACGGCCTCCAGGTGAGTGGCAAAGTCGTCTTGGGTGGTGGTCACCAGCAGAGGGAGCGGCTCGTCCAGGCGTTCTTGCAGGCTGGCGGCGTAGGCCAGGCCAGTGACATTTTCGTCGGGCAGGTTAACGTCGAGGATCAGGGCGTCTGGTCGTTGCTGTTGCAAGGCATGATCGAGTTCGGCAATGCGGGTGAAGTGTTCGGCCTGGTAACCAAAGTTATTCAGGGTCAGGCGCATCGTTTCGCCGACAGCGTATTGATCTTCGAGGATGTAGATACGCCGCTCACGCTGGGGGGCTTTGCTCGGTGATGCGCTGGCGGGCGCCGGGCTTGGCTCCGGTTCGGGCTGATACACCTGATTGGCCAGTTGCTGCAGGCTCTGGCTGAAGTCCTGCAGGCTCTGTTGTTCCTGTTGCAGGGTGGTCAGCCAGTGCTCGGCTTCCTGCTCCAGCTCGCGGGCGCGTTGGCCAAGGCGGCTGAAACCGAAAGTCCCAGCGGCTCCGGCGAGCTTGTGCAGCTGCTCACGTATGGTCTGCAGGCAGCGCAGCTGTTCTTGCGGTTCAGCGGCGTTTAGCAGCTGTTCGGCGTCCTGCCTGAGTGCGGGCAAGTCTTCCTGCAGGCGCAAGGCG
The DNA here is from genome assembly GCA_018816095.1 of Gammaproteobacteria bacterium. GTDB lineage: Bacteria > Pseudomonadota > Gammaproteobacteria > Pseudomonadales > Pseudomonadaceae > Aquipseudomonas > Aquipseudomonas spirodelae. The sequence continues at coordinate 21,170 of JAHIWP010000031.1, read as the reverse complement.
AAGGCATCACTGAGTTGCTGCAGGTGCTTTTGTAGCTCTTGCGCTGGGGTTTTGGTGTTACTCATGGGCCCGATTCCAGATAGTGCGCACCTGCGAAGCCAGTTGCATGGGGTCGAAGGGTTTGATGATCACGTCACGGGCGCCAAGGCTGCAGTAATAGGCGATTTCTGCGGGCTGTACTTTGGCGGTCATAAAGGCCACTGGCACCTGGTTAATGTCGATCAGCCGGGCGATTTGCGCCAGGGTTTGTGGGCCGTCCATGCCCGGCATCATCACGTCCAGCAAGATAAAGTCCGGGGCAAAGCCTTGCAGTTGGTCCAGGGCGTCCTGGCCGCAGGCGCAGCTGAGCACCTGAAAACCGCCTACGACCTCCAGGGCCAGCTTGGTCACGGCCTGGATCGAGGGGTCGTCTTCCACATGCAGGATGCGTCGTAGGTCAGGCATGCGGAGCGTCCTCGGGGCGGGGCGGTAAGTTGAGCGTGGTTGCCAGCGGCAGGGTAGTCAGTTCAAACCAGAACGTCGCGCCATGACCGGGGCTTGAGTCGAAGCCAATCTGCCCGCCCATGCGCTCGATGATTTCCTTGCTGATCGCCAGCCCCAGGCCCGTACCGCCTTTTTGCCGGGTGTCGGTGGCGTCGGCTTGGGAGAACTTGCTGAAGATCCGCGCCTGGAAGTTCTCCGGCACACCGGGGCCATGGTCGGTCACGCTGATGCGCACACGGTTGTCGTGTGGCTGCACGCGCACCTCCACTGTCTGCCCTTGGGGCGAGAACTTGGCCGCGTTCGACAGCAGGTTGGCCAGCACTTGAGCCAGGCGCAGTTTGTCGACCCGTACCCAGGCTTGAGTGGCTGGGCCCTGTAGCTGCAGCTGGACGTGGTAATGGTCAGCGTACGGCTGATTCTCTTGAATGGCCTGCTCCAGCAGGGGCTGCAAGGCCTCATCGTGCAGCTCGAAAAGCATTTTGCCGGCGACCAGTTTTTCCATATCGAGCAGGTCATTGATCAGCAGGTTGAGGCGCTGGCTGTTGTCTTGGGCGATCTGCAGCATCTGCTGCATGCTCGCTGGCACTTCGCCGAGGGCGCCGCCATTGACCAGGCCAAGGGAACCGGCAATCGCCGTCAGCGGAGTGCGCAGCTCATGGCTGACGGTGGAGACGAACTCGTCTTTCATCCGCTCAATGCGTTTGCGTTCTTCGATATCGCGGATTACCGCAATAAAGCGCCGTTCACCTTGGTGGCTGATCTGCGAGACGGCCAGTTCGATGGTGAAGGTTTCGCCGTTGTTACGCTGTGCGGTGAGCTCGATCTCCTTGCCGAGCATCTGCTGGATGCCGGTTTTCAGGAAATGGCTGAGGTAGCGGGCGCGCATCGAGCGTTGCGGTTCCGGCAGCAGTACGGTGGCGCGGTGTCCCGAGACTTCCAGATGGCTGTAGCCGAAGATGCGTTCGGCGGCATGGTTAAAGGTTTCGATATAGCCCTGCTGGTCGATGGTGATAATCGCATCGAGCACGTTGTCGAGCAGGGTGCTCAGGTAATCCTCGCGTTCGCGGATGGCCATTTCGCTGGCGATACGCTCACTGAAGTCCTGGATCTGTACCACGAAGTGCACGGGTTGGTCGTCGCTGTCGCGAACCAGGGCCACGCTGAGCAACACCCAGATAATCCGGCCCTGGCTGTCGAAGTAGCGTTTTTCCATTTGATAGCTGTTGATCTCCCCGGCGACGAGCTCCTCGACATTGCGCAGGTCGGCATCCAGGTCATCAGGGTGGGTGATCTGCTGAAAGTCGCAGCACAGCAGCTGTTCGCGGCTATAGCCGAGCATCTCGCAGAGCTGATCGTTAACTTCCAGCCACTGGCCTTGCAGGGACACCAACGCCATCCCCTGGGGGGCGAGGCTAAAGGCGTTGCTGAAGCGTTGTTGGCTGAGCCGCAGTTGGTCTTCCACCGCCTTACGGTCGCTGATGTCCCAGATAAACCCGGAAATCCACTGCAGTTTGCCGTCGCTGTCGTATTCGCCACGGCCCTTCTCGCGCACCCAGACACTGTGGCCGTTGGCGTGTTGCAAGCGGTAGGTCAGCTCGAAGGACTCTTGATGCTCAACGGCGCGCACCGCCTGGTAGGTGATGGCCAGGTCATCGGGGTGGATCACGCTGGAGAAACTGCGTACGCGGTTGTTGATAAAGTCGCTGGCCGGATAGCCGCTGAGGGCCAGAATTTCTTCGCTGAGGTAGCTCATGCACCAGTCGGCATCGTTGCGGCAGCGGTAGACGGCGCCGGGCAGGTTGGCCACCAGGCCGCGAAAGCGGCTCTCGCTCTTTTGCAGGGCACGGGTGGCGTTCTGTAGGTCGTTAATGTCGCTGGCGATACCCAGGTAGCCGTTGATGGCACCCTGGCTGTCACGCATGGCGCTGACGGTGAGATTGACGGTGCGCGGTTCACCGTTCTTACACACATAGGTCCATTGGCGGGTTTCCGGCTCGCCCTTGGCGGGTATCGATGTGAGTACGGCCCAACCGCTAATCTCGTGGCCTTCCTCGCGGCTGAGCTGCGCGCCGCGGGCCTGGATTTCATCGGCCCGGTGGAACAGGGCAGGGTTGGATTGACCGATCACTTCAGCACTGCGGTAGCCCAGCAAACGCTCTGCCCCGGAGTTGAACAGGGTGATCAAACCACCGGTGTCACTGGTGATGATCGACACCCCGGTCGCGGAGTCGAGTACGGCCTGCAGAAAGCGCCGCGCCTCAAGGGTTTGTTCTTCGTGTTGCAGGCGCTCCAAGGTGGCGCCGACCCAGCGGGCGAACAGCCGCAGGAATTCTTCGTCGGCTTCATCGAAGGCGCTCGGGCGTGCTTCGCTGGAGGCATAGCAGAGGGTGCCGAAACGCTGGCCGGCGACCCAGATGCTGGTGCCGATATAGCTTTCCAGGGCAAACAGCGGGTAGCAGGGGTGCGCGGCATGCTCGCTCTGGCCCATGTTCGCAATGGCGAGTACATCCTGACTGCGTAGGGCGATGCTGCAGTAGGTGTCCCCCAGGTCAAAGCACTGACCGTCCTGCAGGCTGTTGGGTGGCGATACCTGGACCATCACCTGGTAACTCTGTGCCTCGATCTGGCTGATGATGCCGATCGGCATGTCATAGAACTGGGCGCCCAGTTGCAAGGCCTGACGTAGCTGTTCTTTGGTGCTCAGCTTAGGCAGCGCGGCGATTTCGTTGAGCGCGCGCAGGGCCGCCTGTTGGCGCTGCATGCGCTGCTGGGTGAGTTCCCGCTGGCTGTCACGCCGCAAGGCGTCGAACACTTGGCCCAGGGTGGTCAGCAGCGGTTGCAGTTGGGTGAAGAAGTCGGCGCTGTAACCGCCCTCGCAGTTGGCCAGGCCGAGCATGCCGAGCAGCTCGCCGTTAGCGTGAATCGGCAGCCCGGCAAATGCCAGCAACGGCGGGTGTCCGGGAGGTAAGCCCGCACTCTTGGGGTGGTTGGCGGGGTCATTGGTGATCAGCGGCTGGCCGCTGCGAATCACCTGGCCAAATAGGCTGTCGAGGTTGCGAAACGCCAGGCCCTGCGGCGCATGGGCGTCATAGAAGGCGCGTGTGTCTGCGTCCCAGGCGATATTGCTGATGGCAACGGTACGCAGATAGCGCGCGCCGCGATCGTCGAGGAGAATCTCACCAATAAAGCCGAACTGGCTGGCGCTGACCTTTAGTGTGCGCACCAGCAGTTTGTCGAACGCCTCGCGCTGGTTGTCTGCGTTGATGTAAGCCGCCTGCACCTCAGCGATCAGCGCCAGCAGTTGGCGCGAATCTTCTGTTTGCTGATTCCTTTGTTGCAGGTCGGCGTTGTGTCGGCGTACGACCTTCAGGCTGCTGTGTCGGGTGGCTTGCAGCAGCAATAGCAGCAGCGCTTCGGCGGCGAGCCAGGCCACCAGCCATTTGCCCATCAGCCAACGTTGGTCGCGCTGGTGCTGGCTGTACAGGGGGCTGATATCACGCCAGGTCAGGGCCCGAATCTGGCTGTCGATACCGCCCGCGCCGGAGGGGTAGTCACTCAGGCTCACCTGGTTGAGCAGGTAGGTGCGGCCTTGGTCGTCCAGTAACTTAAAGGTATCGCCTGCCTCAGGCGCCGGCAAGCGTTGCTGCGCTTGCCAGTGCTGTACTTGAACCTGGGAAAAACCTGCCAGATACCAGTAGTCAGCCGTTGTAGAGGGGGTGTGCAGCGGCTCATTGCTGCCTGACGCGCGCAGCGGCCGCTTGAGCAGCAGAGCAACCCCGGCATCCAGTTCGTGGTCCAGCTGCTGCAGATTTTTCAGCATGTCGAGGCTGACTTCCAATGCGCCGACGTTGACCGGCCCATCAAGGCTGTCTACGCGCAGTGGCACGATGGCGCGCATGCTCAGGCCCTGCTCATTGGCCAGCAGGCCGGTGGTCGTGGCGGGCTGGCGCAGGCTTTCGAGCAGCATGGGCCGCTGCGTTGCAGGCCGGTCGCCAAACCATTGCGGCTGGTGCACCCGCAGCAGCACCTCGGCGGCCGGGGCCAAATGCACAGACAGGCTAAACCTAAGGGTGCCCTGTAGGCTGCGCCAGCGTGGGGCGAGGCGGGTATAGAGCTGGTTGCGAATAGCGTTGAGGCTCTGTATGTCGGGCTGTTCACGGCTCTGCAGTGCATAGGCCTGGCGCACCAGTTCGACCAGCCAGGCGTCAGCGGCGATGGTCTCGGCGAGCAATTGCGCCTGCTGCTGCAGCTCCTGCTGGCTGTTGCGCAGGGTTAGGCTTTGCAGCTCATGCTGCTTGGCAATTTGCAGGGTCCAGAGGGTTTGCTGCTGGTTTAACGCAAGGCCGCCCAGCACGCTGAAGAAGATCGCCAAACCAAGGCTGCCGAGCCCAACAAGCCAGTAGATTGCGCTGGGTTTGCTCTGCTTATCCATGCTTCAGCCCCACCGCACGCTTACACCTTAATACTGGCATTTAGGCGAGGCCCGCCAATCGGCGCAAACGAGCCAGCTCGGGGTTGTCGGCGGCGCTGCTGAGCTCGCAAGCGGCTAAGCGCATAAGGATATTTTCGCGTTTGACGTTACTGCTAGGCAGGCTGTAGCAGGAGCCGATCAGCTCACGCAGGTGCATCGGCAGATGCCATTGGGCCTTGATGCTGATGGCAAAGGGACCGCTGAACTGGTCGAGTGCCTGCATAAGCTGGTCTTCGCTGAAGCTCTGGCCGCTGTCCTGCCACACCTGTGCCTGGTACAGCACACACAGCTCACCCATGCGGTGCAGCAGGGCGGCACAGTGGAAGGGGGCCGGGTCCATGGCGCATTGCCGGGCGAGGCAGGTGCTGCGTTCGATCAGCTGTTCGGTGCTGTCCAGGTGCGCCTGGGCAAACAGGCTCAGCATGGGGTTTTCCAGAACACTGGATTGGCGCAGCGCCAGGCCCATGGCCAGGTTGAGGCTGTTATTCGCCCCCAGTTTGTGCAGTGCTTCAAGCAAGTTGGAGCAAGGTTTGCCGCCGGGGTTGTAGGCGCTGCTGTTGGCGACGCCAAGCAGGCGGCCGCTGAGTGCCGGGTCGTGCTGCCATTCACTGGCCAGCTTGCGCAGATCAATCGGCTCGCCTTTGAAGCTTTGCAGGAGACGGTCGCGCACATGCGCCTTGAGCGGTAATTGCAGTTCGCTACCGGACAGGCTGTGCAGGTGGGTCAGCAAGTCATCCTGCGCGTCGCTTACCCGCAGCGGTTGCCCGTCAATATCGGCCGGCAGCAGGGTTTCCAGGCTGGCGGCAACGTGCGCGGCCTGGAAGGGCTTGCTGATAAAAGCGCTGATCTTCAAAGCACGCACGGCCAGTACGCTGGCGCGGTCGGAGCGCCCGGTGATGACCACCAGCGGGGTGCTGCTGTTGTCGCGGCGCACCTGTTCAAGCAACCGGGTGCCGGGCCCGTCGGGCAGGTTCCAGTCACTGATGACCACGTCAGCCGGGCGCTGCTGCCATTCTTGTAAGGCGGCGCTAACACTGTCCAGGCAGACCACTTGGCAGCCGGGGCGCAAACTGAGAACGATCTGTTTGAGTAGATCGGCAATCCAGCTGTCGTCTTCAAGAATCATTACAAGCATGTGTCAGGCCTACGTGTGTGGCGTGTCAGAGCGGGCTGCTAAACGTGCGGCCAGTTGGTCTGCAGGTTGAGGACGACCGAAATAATAGCCTTGGGCATGGTCGCAGCCGAGTTGCTGCAGTAATTCGACTTGCTCGGCGTGCTCAATGCCCTCGGCTAACACCTTAAGCCCAAGGCTATGGCCGAGGGCGATTACCGTGCGGGTGATTGCGACATCGCTGGGGTCGTGCGGCAGGCCGCTGATAAAACTCTGGTCGATTTTCAGCTTGTGCACCGGCAGGCGCTTGAGCCGTGCCAGGGAGCTGTAGCCGGTGCCGAAGTCATCGATGGCCAGGCGTATACCGAGTGCGCGTAAACGCTGGAGCAAGGCCAGCGCCGCATCGGGGTTATCCATCACCGCGCTTTCGGTCACCTCCAGCTCCAGGCAGGCGGGGTCGAGGCCGGTAGCGCGCAGTACCTCGGCCACTCGTTGGTCCAATCCCCCGCGGCTGAACAGCCGGCTGGAGACATTCACCGCCACAAACTTCAGCGCGTAACCGGCGGCTTGCCAAGCCACCATCTGCCGGCAACTGTGCTCCAGCACCCAGGCATCGATGGCGCTGATCAGTCCTGTTTCTTCGGCCACTGGAATAAATTCACCCGGCGCAACCAGCCCGCGCTGCGGATGCTGCCAGCGCACCAGGGCTTCGACGCCGATGACGTGCTGGTTGCGCAGGCAGATCAGGGGTTGGTAATAGACGCGCAGCTCTTGGTGGTCCAGGGCATGGCGCAGGGCGCTGGCCAGTTCGACCCGCTGATGCGCGTGAGCGGTCAGGTCCTGGCTGTAAAATGCATAGCTTTCTCGGCCGCTGTTCTTGGCCTTGAATAGGGCTGAGTCGGCATTGCGCAGTATCTGTCCCACATCGTCGGCGTCGTCCGGGTACAGGCTGATGCCGATGCTGGCGGTGATAAACAGCTCTTGCTGATGAATCTTGAAGGCCGCACCCATGCACGTCTGCAGGCGCTGCGCCAGCACTGCCGCCTGCTCGGCGCTGCCGCAGCTTTCGTCGAGCAGGCCGAATTCGTCGCCGCCTAGGCGCGCCAGGGTCATGCGTTTACCGAGCTGCTGGCTAAGGCGCTCACCAACATCCTTGAGCAGCAGGTCACCGATGTTGTGGCCGAGGCTTTCATTGATGTGCTTGAAGTGATCAAGGTCGATCAGCATCACCGCCCCCGAATAGCCGTCAATGCGCCCACGTTCCAGGGCATGCTCGACGCGTTCGGTAAACAGTAAGCGGTTGGGCAGGTTGCTCAGCGGGTCGTGGTGCGCCAGGTAGTCCAGCTCTTGTTGCGAACGCTTCAGGGCGGTGATGTCGGAGAACACGGCCACGTAGTGGCTGACTTCGCCCTGCCCGTCGCGAATCTCGCGGATGCATTGCCACTGCGGGTAGATTTCGCCGCTCTTGCGCCGGTTCCACACCTCACCGCTCCAGGCGCCACGGTTTTTCAGGGCCTGCCAGAGGCTGTTGTAGAAGTCTTTATCGTGGCGTCCAGATTTAAGGATGCTCGGCGATTGGCCCAGAATTTCTTTTTCGCTATAGCCGGTGATGCGCGTGAACGCCGGGTTGCAGTGCACGACATGCTGCTGGGCATCGGTGACCAGGACGCCTTCCTGAGTGGCATCAAACACCACGGCGGCCTGGCGCAGGCTGTCTTCATCCTTGCGCCGCTGAGTGATGTCGCTGGCCGTGCCGATCAGGCGCTCAGGCTGACCGTGTTTGTCGAGCAGCAAACGCCCGCGCGATTGAATCCAGCGGTAGCTGCCGTCCTGGTGTTGCAGCCGGTAGCTGACCTCGTAGGGCGCTGTGCTGAGCGTGCTCATGCGTCGCTGAATATTGCGCTCAAAGGCAACACGGTCATCGGGATGCAAGTGTTGCTGCCACTGCAGCGGATCAACCCCGAGGGTCTCAGGGCGAATACCCAGCAGGGCGGCATAGCCGGGAGAAAAGTACACCTGCTGTTGTTGCAGATCCCAGTCCCAAATCCCACCTCCAGCGGCCTCCAGGGCTTGGTGCAGGCGTTTTTCACTGCGCAGCAGGGCGCGATGCCCTTGCTGCTGGTGCTGCTGATGGCTACGCAAGATCGAATACAGCAGAGCCGAAGTCAGCAGAACAAACCCCAACCCTTTGAGCAGCTGCACGCGCTCCTGTTGCGCCACTGAAAGTTCCAGGGTCATCAGGAGTCCATCGCTGAACAGCACCCAAAGGGCTGCGCCAAACGCATAGCTGAGGGTCAGGCGCAAAGCGCCTTGTGGGGCATTCATGGGATATCAGTCAGTCCTTTTCCTGGGGCCGGCATTATAGATGCCCAAAAGGGGCGCGCATTCTTATGCAAAAGACCAACTGGTTTTCTGATCCTGGTCAGGGATAATGCGAGTCGACGTGTGCTAATAATCAGCAGCGTCTTTCCTTCTGCACGAGGCACACGGTCCATGTGGTACAACGGTTTTCTTGATCTGTCGGTCTGGCAGTTGGTCGCAGTCACCCTGCTGATGACGCACGTTACCATCGTTAGCGTCACGGTCTATCTGCATCGTTACTCGGCGCACCGCGCGCTGGAGTTGCATCCGGCATTGAAACACTTCTTCCGTTTCTGGCTGTGGCTAACCACCGCGCAGAACACCCGCGAATGGACGGCCATTCACCGCAAACACCACGCCAAGTGTGAAACCGTCGATGACCCGCACAGCCCGGTGATTAAGGGCCTGGGCACCGTGCTGCGTAAAGGTGCCGAGCTGTACGCCGAAGAGGCGAAGAACCCGGAAACCCTGCGCATTTATGGCAAGAACTGCCCGGAAGATTGGATCGAGCGCAACCTCTATTCGCGCTTCCCGGTTGCCGGTGTGATGCTGATGGGTGTTATCGACCTGGCCTTGTTTGGTGCGGCGGGTATTACCATCTGGGCGATCCAGATGATGTGGATCCCGGTCTGGGCCGCGGGCGTAATCAACGGCCTCGGCCATGCGGTCGGTTACCGCAACTTCGAATGCCGCGATGCCGCGACCAATCTGGTGCCGTGGGGCATCTTGATTGGCGGCGAAGAGCTGCATAACAACCACCACACCTACCCGAACAGCGCCAAGTTGTCGGTGAAGAAGTGGGAGTTCGATATGGGCTGGTTCTGGATCAAGCTGTTCAGCCTGCTCGGTTTGGCCAAGGTGCAGCGTGTTGCACCCATCGCCCACCGGGTGGCAGGCAAGCGCAGCCTGGACATGGATACGGCCATGGCCATCCTTAACAACCGTTTCCAGATCATGGCGCAGTACCGCAAGTTGGTGATCGCACCGCTGGTGCAGCAGGAGCTGGCCAAGGCCGACGCCTCCGTTCGCCACCACTTCCATCGCGCCAAGCGACTGTTGTCGCGTGAGCCGAGCCTGCTCGATGACGGCCACCATGCGCGTATTCAGCGCGTGCTGGAGCAGAGCCACGCGCTGAAGGTGATCTACGAGAAGCGCCTGGCCCTGCAGCAGATCTGGGTCAAAACCAGCAGCAACGGCCACGATATGCTGGAGGCCATCAAACATTGGGTTAGCGATGCCGAGGCCAGCGGTATTCAGTCGCTGCGCGAATTCGCCGAGCAGCTGAAAACCTATTCACTGCGCCCCGCTAACGCCGTTTAATCCAGTATCAGGCTGCTCAAACCCAATACTCGATGGGTATGAGCAGGCCTGGCATTCAGTTGGTAACCCACCGCTGGCTGCTGGCGGCAATCCGCCTTTTTGCATGTTGCGATAGGCAGAAAACCGCTTATTACGGCCTCAGCGGCCCTTTCTGCATCACCTTGGTCGCCCTCAGCGCTCAGTTATATGGGCTTCGCGCGCGGCTTATAAGTAGCTGGCACAGTATCTGCCTAGGACTCAGCGCATAACGGCTGGGACCACCGGCTGATAATAAAAATGAAGAGACTTGCACAATGATTTGCACCTGCCTGTTGTTCTGTCCTCATTCCCCGGCTCGCGCCGAGTGCCTTCACGCGCTCACCTAATTTTGGTTATTGCACGATCGGCTCTTGGCCGCAGCGCAACTGCGCCTGCCTGTCGCCGAGTCTGCAATAACCCCCGAATTCGGTGCGCGCCTGCCGCTTCACGAGTTGAAGTTTGTTCGCGCACCGATATGCAACCCACACACCACTGGAGAAATATAATGAGAAAGACCTCCCTGGCACTGGCTGTTGCGACCAGCACCTTGGGCTTGTCCCTGAGCCAAGCTGCGTTTGCCGACTTTATCGGTGACAGCAAAGCGACTATTGAAGCGCGTAACTTCTACTTCAATCGCGATTTCCGTCAGGGCAATAGCAATACCCCGACCCCGAGCCAGTCTAAGAGCGAAGAGTGGGCCCAAGGTTTTATCCTGCGTGCTAACTCGGGCTTCACCGAAGGCACGGTAGGCTTTGGCGCCGATGCCATTGGCATGTTCGGTTTCAAGCTGGACTCCGGTGATGGTACTGCCGGCAGCGGTCTGTTGGTTCCCGATGCCTCCTCAAACGGCTCGCAGGATAATAATTCTGATTTGGCCGTTGCAGCCAAGGTGAAAGTTTCCAACAGCACCCTGCGTGTTGGCCAAATGCAGTTCAAGAACGCCGCCATCGCGTCCAGCGACGGTCGCTTGCTGCCGCAGGTGTTTGAAGCAGGGCATCTGGTCTCCCAGGAAATCGACGGCCTGATGCTTGAAGCGGCGCATGTGCGTGAGGTGAACAACCGTAACTCCAACGATTACTAAGAAATCTCTATTGCCAACAGCTTCAGCAGCAAAAGCGGTTCTGTAGGCGCTCGCGGTATTCGCCTGAGCGGCGGCGCCACCAGCGACTCGTTCGACTTTATCGGTGGCACCTACAAGGTCAGCAAAGACCTGACCGCCGGCTACTACTATTCCAACCTGGACGAGCTGTACAAGCAGCACTCCTTCAATGCTGTGCATGTACTGCCGCTGGGCGACAAGCAAAGCCTGAAGACCGATCTGCGCTACGCTCGCTCCACTGACGATGGCCGCCGCAGCAACGTCGACAACACCGCCATCGGTGCCATGGTCACCTACGGTCTGGGTGGCCACGCCTTCGGTCTGGGTTACCAGAAGATGAGCGGCGACACCGGCTTTGCCTATCTCAACAACACCGATCCGTTCCTGGTTAACTACGTTCAGATCAGTGACTTTGGTAACAAGGACGAGAAGTCCTACCAGGCTCGCTACGACTACAACTTCGCCTCTATCGGGATTCCGGGCCTGACCTTTATGACCCGTTACCTGACCGGCGACAACGTTGATCGCGGTCGTAACCTGTCCGAAGGTAAAGAGTGGGAGCGCAACACCGAGCTGATGTATGTGTTCCAGGAAGGCGCGTTGAAGAACCTCGGCGTGCGCTGGCGTAACGCGTCTGTGCGCTCGAACTTCGCCAACGACCTCGACGAAAACCGCCTGATCGTCAGCTATACCCTGCCGCTGCTTTGATCGCGCGGTAACAGGTTGAGCGGTTATCCACGCGCGGCCTAAGCAGAACAAAAAACCCGGACCGTGTTCCGGGTTTTTTGTGCGCGCCATTTAGCCATTAGCGGGCGCTGTAACGGCGCGGCTCAAGGTTAGGTGGGTCTACATAGGCTGAACGGTGGGGCTTGCCATTCAATATATAAAAGAATAGATTGTATTTATCTTAATTGAGTCGCAGTCCATGAACACAGACGAAACGCCATTCGATATTCAGCAGTTGCGTGCCAATGCAGAGGCTGCAGGGCAATTACTCAAAGCGCTGGGCAATCCGGATCGGCTGTTGTTGCTGTGTCAGCTGTCCCAGGGCGAGCGCAATGTCAGCGAATTGGAGGCGCTGCTCGGTATTCAGCAGCCCACCTTGTCGCAGCAGTTAGCTGTGCTGCGCCGTGAGGGCCTCGTGGAGACCCGTCGCGAGGGCAAACTAATCTATTACTGCATCAGCAGCCCGGCGGCGTTAGCGGTGATCAATACCCTTTATCAAGTGTTCTGCGCAGGTACCGAATAATGACGATTGACTGGTACAACTTCACGCCCTGGAGCGCCTTGGCCGGCGGTGCGCTGATCGGCCTGGCGGCGAGTCTGTTTGCCGTGATGAATGGCCGGGTGGCGGGTATTAGCGGTCTGCTCGGCAGCCTGCTGGGCACCGCTGAGGGGCGCGGCGAAAAGGCCCTGTTTCTACTCGGCATCCTGCTTGCGCCGTTGCTTTGGCAGCTGTTTAGCGAGCTGCCTGCCATTGAGATTCAAACGGGCTGGTTGGCACTGATAGTCGCTGGTTTGCTGGTCGGCATCGGCACCCGCTATGGCTCGGGTTGCACCAGTGGCCATGGCGTCTGCGGTTTGTCGCGGTTATCGCCACGCTCATTGGCGGCCACTCTGAGTTTTATGGCAGCGGGCTTTGCCACCGTGTTTGTCTTACGTCACCTGCTAGGAGCCTGAGCATGCGCAAATTGATGGCGTTTCTCGCCGGTGTGATTTTCGGCATCGGCCTGCTGACAGCGGGTATGGCTAACCCGGCCAAAGTACTGGCCTTTCTCGACCTGGCGGGCGCCTGGGATCCTTCGCTGGCGCTGGTCATGGCGGCGGCGATTGGCGTGGCGTTTTTGCCCTTTAGTTGGGCGCGCGTGCAGCGCACCAGCCTGCTTAGCGCGCCGATGCAGTTACCCGGCAAGCGTGAATTGGACCGTCGGTTGATCGGCGGTAGCCTGCTGTTTGGCGTGGGCTGGGGGATTGCCGGGATCTGCCCAGGCCCTGCGGTGGCACTGCTGTTGACCGGGCAGTGGCAGGTGCTGGTCTTCGTGGCCGCGATGCTGGCGGGGATGATTGTGTTTGCTGCGCTGGAACGCCAGCGCAGCTGAGTGAGGATCGGGAGATCACGATGAAAGCAAATATTGGCACCTTCGACCGCGCCCTACGCATTGCCGTAGGCCTTATTTTGATCGGCTTGAGTCTCAGCGGCGCGATTGGCTGGTGGGGCCTGATTGGCCTCGTACCACTGGCCACCGGGCTGTTTCGAACGTGCCCGGCGTATTCGCTGTTAGGCATTAACACCTGCAAAATCAAGCGTTAACCCACCGCAATACTGACCGGCTTGGCCGGTCGGGCTGGAGTTGTCATGTCACCGCTCATCCAGGCTTTTTTCGACCCCAGTACATCCACTTACAGCTATATCGTCAGCGATCCGGCCACCGCGCAGTGCGCGATTATCGACTCGGTGCTCGACTATGACGCGGCGGCCGGCCGCACCAACTACGCCAGTGCCGATAAGTTGATCAGCGTCGTGCGCGAGCAGGGCCTCAGTGTGCAGTGGCTGCTGGAAACCCACGTGCATGCCGATCACCTGTCGGCTGCGCCCTATCTCAAGGCGGCTCTGGGCGGCCGCTTGGCGATTGGCGAGCAGATCCGCACCGTGCAAAACACCTTCGGTAAGTTGTTCAACGCCGGCAGTGAGTTTGCCGTTGATGGCCGCCAATTTGACCAGCTGTTCCAGGATGACCAGGCCTTTCAAATCGGTACACTGCAGGCCCGCGCACTGCATACGCCTGGGCACACGCCCGCCTGCATGACCTACTTGATCGGCGATGCGGCATTCGTCGGTGACACCCTGTTTATGCCGGATTACGGCACCGCCCGGTGTGATTTCCCCGGTGGTGATGCGCGCACGCTGTACCGCTCGATAGCCAAGCTGTTTACCCTGCCGGGCAGCACTCGGCTGTTTATGTGCCACGATTACTTGGCCCAAGGACGGGAGCAGCACTGTTATCAAACCACGGTGGCTGAGCAGCGCGCGCACAACGTGCATGTGCATCAAGGTATCGATGAAGAGGCATTTGTCGCCATGCGCCAGGCGCGCGATGCCACCCTGGGGATGCCGGCGCTGATGCTGCCGGCGGTGCAGGTGAATATGCGCGCCGGCCATTTGCCGCCTGCCGAAGACAATGGCGTGCGTTACCTCAAGGTGCCGTTGAATGTTTTATAAGTGGCCGCTGCTGAAAACCCTGCGTGAATACGACCGCAGCCAGGCGGTCCGTGACCTATTGGCGGCCTGCCTTATTTGCCTGTTGTTGGTGCCGCAAGCGCTGGCCTATGCGCAACTGGCCGGTTTGCCGGCTGTGGCGGGGATGTACGCGAGTATTTTGCCATTGGTGGTGTATGCGCTGATTGGCGCAAGCCCTGGGGTGGCCCTGTCATTCGGGCCGGTGGCCGTCTTGGCATTGATGACTGCGGCAGCGCTGGCACCCATCGCGGTCGCTGGCAGTGCCGCCTATAGCGCCGCCGCCGTGGGGCTAACCCTGTTGGTCGGCGTAATGCTGCTGTTGATGGGGCTGTTGCGCCTGGGCTTTGTGGCCAACTTTCTCAGCCATCCGGTGATCTCCGGGTTTGTCAGTGGTGTCGCGGTACTCATAGCCGTCAGCCAGCTGCGCTATATCTTGGGCGTGTCAGCCGATGGCCTGACCCTGCCGCAGGTGCTGCCGGCGTTGTATGCCCAGCTGCCAGCCGTCCATCGTCCGACCTTGCTGTTGGGGGGAGCGAGCCTGGTGCTGCTGGTGCTGCTGCGCAACCTCAGTGTGTTAGGCGTGCCGACCGCTTGGGCGTTGCGGGTGAAACAACTGAGCGCCTTGCTGGTGATGCTGTTGGCGATGGCCTTGGGGGCGCTGCTGCAGCTGGAAGCGCACGGGGTCAAAGTGGTGGGGCAGGTGCCGGTCGGGTTGCCGACCTTGGGCCTGCCAAACTTGCAGCTGGGCTTGTTGCGTGAACTGCTGCCCGCCGCGCTGCTGATTGCTCTGGTGGGATTTGTTGAGTCAATCTCGATTGCCCAGAGTTTAGCCATGCGCAAGCGTCAGCTGATCAGCCCTGATCTTGAGTTGCTCGGCCAGGGTGCGGCCAACGTGGCCTCGGCTTTCAGTGGCGGCATGCCGGTGGCAGCGAGCTTTTCCCGTTCGGCGGTGGCGCGGCAGAGCAATATGGCCACGCCGCTGGTGGGGATTTTTGCCGCGGGCTTGATGCTGGCAGCAGTGCTGGGCCTGGCTCCGGTATTGCGCCACCTGCCGCAGGCGGTCTTGGCAGCGAGCATTCTGGTGGCGGTGATCGGCCTGGTGGATGTGTCGACCCTGCGCCACACCTGGCGTTACTCAAAAGCCGAGGGCGGGGCGCAGTTGGCCACCTTTTTCGGCGTTCTGCTGCAAGGGGTCGAGGCCGGCATCATGCTCGGCGTTTGCCTGTCGCTGTTGTTGTTTCTGTGGCGCACCAGTCGGCCGCACATGGCGGTGGTTGGGCAGGTGCCGGGGAGCCAGCATTTTCGCAATATTCAGCGTTATGACACGGTGCAGAGCCCGAGCGTGCTGTCGTTGCGGGTTGATGAAAGCCTGTACTTCCCGAATGCCCGTTACCTGGAAGCGCGCATCGGTGAGCTGATTGCCGTGAGCCCTGAAGTGCGCCATTTGGTGTTGATTTGCTCCGGGGTCAACCAGATTGATGCCAGTGCGCTGGACGCGCTGGAGGCGATTGCCGAGCAACTGAAGAGTGCCGAGGTGCAACTGCATCTGTCTGAAGTCAAAGGTCCGGTGATGGACCGCTTGCAGCGTTCGGACTTTCTAGAACGCTTTGGCGGGCAAGTGTTCCTCAGTCAATACCAAGCGCTCTGTACCCTTGATCCGGAAAGCGTCCTGCGCGCCCTAGAGTCTTAGTGAAACTGGGCTACATATTATCTGTGGCCAGTCGATAGCTTGATCAACTGCAGGCTGTGACCGAGCGCCACCTTGCCCTGCAGATTCTTTGCTTTCCTAGAGGTCGATATGTTCGGATCGCGTCTTCGCGGTGAATTACAGCAGTGCCAACAGGACTTGGTAGTGAGCAAAGAGGTACTAGGTGCGATCCGCCGCACCTTTGCGATGATCGAGTTCACCGCTCAGGGTGAGATTATCGATGCCAATGAGCCTTTTCTTGCCGTCATGGGCTATCGCCTGGAGGAGCTGCGCGGCCAGCATCATCGTTTGTTCTGTTCCAAAGAACAGCTGGCCAGCCCGACCTACACGCAGTTCTGGCGCGTTTGGCCAATGGGAAAGTTTCAGTGATCGCTATCTGCGCATTGCCAAGGACGGGCGCGAAGTCTGGCTGGAAGCCAGCTACCTGCCGGTGCGCAATGCTCAGGGCCAGGTCAGCAAGGTGATCAAGTTGGCCGCCGATATCACCGCGCGTATGCATGCCGAGCATCAGCACGAAAGCTATCTGAATGCGATCAACCGCTCCACCGCCGTTGTCGAGTTCAACCTGGCCGGCGAGGTGCAGCATGCCAATGAGAACTTCCTCGCCACCATGGGCTATCGCCTAGAGGAGATCCGTGGCAAGCACCATCGCCAGTTTTGCGACCGTGAAGAGGCCAGCAGTGAGGGCTATAGACGCTTCTGGCAGCGGCTGAATCGGGGTGAGTTTATCTCTGACCTCTTTAAGCGGGTGTCCAAGAGCGGGCGGGTGGTGTGGTTACGCGCGACCTATAACCCGCTGTATGACGCCGCTGGCCGGTTCTATGGGGTGGTCAAGTTTGCCAGTGATGTCACCGCTCAGATTGAGCACCGGGAGGCGGAATCGGCGGCGGCCCAATTGGCCTTCGATATTGCTCAGGAAACCGATGCGAGTGCGATCAAAGGCTCGGAAACGGTCGAGCAAACCGTGCAGGTGGTGCGCGGGATTGCCGATGAGCTGGCGCGGGTTGCCAGCAACATCGAAGCCTTGAGCACGCAGTCAGAACGCATCAGCAGTATCGTCCAGGTAATCCGCGGGATTGCCGAGCAAACCAATTTGCTGGCGCTGAATGCGGCCATTGAAGCGGCGCGCGCAGGTGAGCAAGGCCGTGGTTTTGCGGTGGTGGCCGATGAGGTGCGTAACCTCGCCGCGCGAACCAGCCAGGCTACCGTCGAGATCAATGAGGTGGTGCGCCTGAACCATGAGCTGGCGCTAAAGGCAGTTGAAGGCATGGATGGCAGCAAGCAGAGGGCGGAAGAGGGGGTACTGCTGGCCAGCAAAGCCGGTGAGGTGATGCTGGAAATCCGCGATGAGGCGCAGCGTGTGGTTGACGCCATCGGCCAGTTTACTCAGGCCATGCAGGACTAAAGAAAACGCCCAGCATAAGCTGGGCGTTTTCTTTGTGGGCCTTACTGGCCATGGCGGCGTCCGGTTAGAGCAGCAGCACCGTGGCCAGGCCGAGAAAGGCGAAGAAGCCGACGACATCCGTCACCGTGGTCAGGATCACGCTGCCAGCCAAGGCTGGGTCGATGCCCATGCGATCGAGCAACAGCGGTATCGCCCAGCCCGCCAGTGCAGCGCACAGCAAATTGAGCAGAATAGCCGCGCCGAGTACGGCGCCAATCCCCCAATTGCCGAACCACCACACCGCCAGCAAGGCGATGACGATCGACCACAAGATTCCGTTGAGTATTGAGATGCCCAGTTCGCGGTTGAGCAGGAGGCGGATATTGCCTTTCTGCACTTGGCCCAGGGCCAGGCCGCGGATCACCAGGGTCAAGGTCTGGCTGCCGGCAATGCCGCCCATGCTGGCGACAATCGGCATCAGTACGGCCAGGGCCACCAGTTGCTCAAGGGTGGCCTGAAATAAGCCAATCACCCAGGCGGCACTGAACGCGGTGAGCAGGTTGATGCCCAGCCAAACGGCGCGGCGGCGAGAACTGACCAGCACCGGGGCGAAGATGTCGGCTTCATCGTTCAAACCGGCCATGTGCATCAAGGCGCGGTCGGAGTCTTCACGGATCAAGTCGATGACATCGTCCACGGTGATGCGCCCGAGCAACCGGTTGTGTTCATCCACCACGGGCGCAGAAAGCAGGTCGTGATCCTGGAACAGCTGGGCCACCTCATTGCCGCTGGTGGTTACGGCAATGCCGGCGATGTCGTGGTGCATCAGCTCGCTGACGCGTTGCTCAAGATCGGCCGTGACCAGTTCGCTAAGTCGCAAGGCGCCTTGGTAATGGCCCTTGCGGTCAACCACCATCAACAGGTCCGTTTGCGGCGGCAAGCGCTCGAGCAGGCGTAAGTAGCGCAGCACTGCGCTGGCAGTGACATCGGCGCGCACCTGAATCGGGTCGGCGTTCATCAGGCCGCCGGCCGAATCCTCGGGGTAGGACAGCATCGACTCAAGCTGCTGGCGCTGCGCCGTGCTGCTGGCGTGCAGCAGCTGGTTACCCAGATCGGCAGGCAAGGCCTGGATCAGGTCGACGCGGTCATCCAGTTCAAGCTCAGCGGTGGCGGCGATCAGGTCTTCCGGGTCGAGTTCCCGGGCCAGTGCGGTGCGGATCTCGTCATGCAGGTAGGTGAGGACTTTGCCCGCCCGCTCGGTCTCTACCATGCTCCAGGCGTGATGACGCTCTACCGGTGGCAAGGCTTCCAGCAAACCGGCGACTTTGGCGGGGTGCATGCGGTGCAGCACTTTGCCCAGGCGTTTGAGTTTGCCCTGCGCCAGCGCCTGGCGTACCGCTTCCAGTTGGCTACTCGCGGCGCTGTCGGTTTCGTCGTGGGGGGTTATGGTCTCAGCTGCGTCACCGGCTAACTGTGCGCGCAGGCTGGGGCTCAGGTGATGCAGGGTGCGTTCTTCCAGCTCGGGGCCGGTCTGCTGCCAGAGCTGCTGGCGCTGCTCAGTATCAAGCAGCTCCAGCAGCGCCGCGATTTTGCCGGGGTGCATACGCGCCAGCAGTTTACGCACGCGTTTATTCTTGCCGCTGGCCAGCGCCTGAATGATGGCGTTGGAGTCTGAGAGGCTGGCGTGGGACGCGTTGTCACTGGAAGGGGGCGAGGATGATTTCATGCGTGTGAGAATAACACTCACATTGTGACGCAGGCATTTGCTTGCGCAGTGGCTGCCCACCGGCCGTTAGCAAGCGCCCGGCCTAGGCCGGGCGTTTACCCTTAGCCGTGTTGCGGCGCTGGTTGCTGCTGGGTAATGCAGTGGATATTGCCGCCGCCCAAGAGGATCTCCCGGCCCGGCACCATGACGATGCGGTGCTGCGGGAACAGGCGCTGCAGGATGGCTTCTGCTTCGGCGTCCATTGGGTCGTCAAAGCTGGGCGCGATGATGCCGCCGTTGACGATCAGGAAGTTGACGTAGGAACCCGCCAGGCGGATTGACGGGTCGCGCTCCTGGCTGCCTGCGGCCAGATCGACGCCTTCACATTCTTCGGCGCTCGCATGCAGCGGGCCCGGAATCGGCATCTTGTGCACGATCAGCTGGCGGCCTTTGGCATCACGGGCACTCTCCAGCACGCGCATGGCGGCCTGGCAGCGCGGGTAGTTAGGGTCGTTGGCGTCGTCAGTCCAGGCCAGCAGCACTTCGCCGGGGCGCACGTAGCAGCAGAAGTTGTCGACGTGGCCGTCCGTTTCGTCGTTGAACAGGCCGTCTGGCAGCCAGATCACCGTGTCGATGGCCAGATGATCGGCCAAGTACTGTTCAACCTGTCCGCGGCTCAGGTGTGGGTTGCGGTTTGGGTTGAGCAGGCATTCTTCGGTGGTGATCAGGGTGCCTTCACCATCCACATGGATGGAGCCGCCTTCGAGGATCAGCTCATCGGTGCGATAGCGCGCGCAGCCTTCGAGCTGCAGGATCTTGCGTGCCACCTGGTCATCGCGCACCCAGTTGGCGTATAGGCCACCGTTGAGGCCGCCCCAGGCGTTGAACGCCCAGTCCACGCCGCGCACTTCGCCGCTGTTGTTGGTCACAAAGGTTGGTCCGGTATCGCGTACCCAGGCGTCGTCGGTGGTGATTTCCACCACACGAATGTTGCTGTGGCTCAGGCGCTCGCAGGCGTTTTCGTACTGCCCGGCGGATACCCCAACGGTCACTGGCTCGAATTCGGCAATCGCTCTGGCCACGGTGGTAAACGCGGCTTGCGCCGGCTTACCGCCCAGGCGCCAGTTGTCCGGGCGTTCGGGCCAGACCATCCATGTCTGGCTATGGGGTTCCCATTCGGCAGGCATGCGGAAACCGTCGGCGCGTGGGGTGCTGTTGAGGGTTGTCATTGGTTCACCAAAACATTGAGCGTAATCGGATGGGGTTAGCTTAGCGCTAGCCATCGTGGGTCATTATGGGTATCGCGCGCTGCGCGGCTGGGCCCATCCTACAGTGTGGTCTTAGTCGCAGGCCAGGTGGCCGTCGAGGGTCTTCAGCGGGCTATAGAGGTTGGGGCGGCGGTCGCGGAAGCTGCCCCAGGCGCTGCGGATATGCTCCAGCTGATTCAGGTCAAAACTGTGCACAAGCACTGCCTCATCGGTTTGGTTGGCTTCCTGCACCTTGGCGCCGAATGAGTCGGCAATAAACGATGAACCGTAGAAGGTGATGTGCGAGTCGCTTTGCGCTTCGCGACCGATACGGTTGCTGGCAATCACCGGCATCAGGTTCGCCCCGGCATGGCCTTGCTGCACACGCTGCCAATGATCGCGCGAGCTGATGCTCGGGTCATGTGGCTCACTGCCGATAACGGTCGGGTAGAAGAGGATTTCCGCACCGAGCAGCGCCATGCTGCGCGCGCACTCGGGGAACCACTGGTCCCAGCAGATGCCCACGCCAATCTTGGCGTAGCGGGTATTCCACACCTTGAAGCCGGTATCGCCGGGGTTGAAGTAATACTTCTCGTGGTAGCCCGGGCCGTCCGGGATATGGCTTTTCCGATAAATCCCGAGGTTGCTGCCGTCGGCATCGATGATTGCGATGCTGTTGAAGCGTGCGCGGCCGGCCAGTTCTTAGAAGCTGATCGGCAGCACCACCTGCAATTCCTTGGCGACTTTCTGGAAGTGCAGAATCGCCGGGTTGTGCTCGGTCGGGGTGGCCAGTTGTAGGTAGTCCGGGTTGGGCTTCTGGCAGAAGTACGGGGTTTCGAACAGTTCCTGCAGCAGGATGATCTGCGCGCCCTTGGCCGCGGCTTGGCGCACCAGCTGCTCGGCCTTGGCGAGATTCGCGGCGCTGTCCCAGGAGCAGGCCATTTGGGTGGCGGCGACGGTAACGATACGGGGCATTTCTTACACCTCAGGAGCCGTTGGGGCGTTTATCTGACGCGAGCGCAGGC
>JAHIWP010000030.1 GCA_018816095.1 Gammaproteobacteria bacterium | reverse complement strand
CAATCCCTCGCAGGCTGAAGCCTTGGGCTTGACCGAGCTGAATGGTGGCGCGCTCTTCAACACTGAGTTCGGAATAAGACATAGGGGCAGCACCGTACCGGAAAGGTCAGGTGTTGCACTCAGTTTTCGCGGCCGCCCAGCTAATCATCAGATCATTGGCTCCAGCCAGATGTATGCGACGGCGGCGCGTGATAAGGGCATTGAGTCCGTAAAAAATAACGGGACGTCTGAGACAGTCAAAGACCTGACGTAAGCCATCAGCGCTTATGCGCTGAACGCTGTCGCTCTACCGGACACTGCGCCGCACGCTCTGCAGTGTCCGGCTTTACCGCCGCCCGCCTAAACGCCACGCCACGCACAGTTCACCTCGGCTACAAAGACTTTCACAGCCTGCGGCCAGC
The DNA here is from genome assembly GCA_018816095.1 of Gammaproteobacteria bacterium. Taxonomy (GTDB): domain Bacteria; phylum Pseudomonadota; class Gammaproteobacteria; order Pseudomonadales; family Pseudomonadaceae; genus Aquipseudomonas; species Aquipseudomonas spirodelae. The sequence continues at coordinate 24,828 of JAHIWP010000030.1, read as the reverse complement.
CTCTTATGATGGGCGCCGTATCAGCGCCAGATTAATCAGCATGCGATGAGGTCAGGGTGGTGTTTTCAGAGAGTGAGTTATCACGTGTTATCGAGATGGCTTGGGAAGATCGAACGCCGTTCGAAGCCATTCAATTGCAGTTCGGCTTGGATGAGGCTGGGGTGATTGCGCTGATGCGACGCAGCCTCAAGCCCGGCAGCTTCAAGCTATGGCGTGAGCGGGTCAGTGGTCGGCAGACCAAGCACCTGCAGTTGCGCGACCCGCAGGTGGGCCGAGGGTATTGCCCGACGCAGTACAAACACCGTTAAACGCCATTCGGTCTGGTCGGTTATCTGCCAGCACTTGCGAGCCCCCTTTATGGGGTGAGCGCCACAGCAAAAAGGGCCACATGTGTGGCCCTTTTTGTTTTAACCCGCTGTGCGATCAAGCATGCACTTGCGAGGGGTCGCGGCGGTTATCGGGGCCGTCTTGCAGGTGGGCACCGGTGGATTCATCCATCGCTTGCTGCAGGGCTTTCTTGCGCTTTTCTTCGGCACGGTGGGCGAAGAACCACACCAGGAAGGTGGCGAAGGACACCGACAACAGGATCAGGCTGGCCACCGCGTTGATTTCCGGCTTCACGCCCAGACGTACGGCGGAGAAGACTTCCATCGGCAAGGTGGTCGAGCCCGGCCCGGAGACGAAGCTGGCGAGTACCAGATCGTCCAGCGACAGGGCAAAGGACATCATTGCGCCGGCCGCCAGCGAAGGCGCGATCATCGGGATGGTGATCAGGAAGAACACCTTCCACGGCTTGGCACCGAGGTCCATGGCCGCTTCTTCGATGGACAGGTCCAACTCACGCAAGCGCGACGACACCACCACGGCCACATAGGCCGAACAGAAGGTGGTGTGGGCGATCCAGATGGTCAAGATGCCGCGCTCAGCCGGCCAGCCGATCAGCTGGGCCATCGCCACAAACAGCAGCAGCAACGACAGACCGGTAATCACCTCGGGCATCACCAGCGGGGCGGTGACCAGGCCACCGAACAGCGTGCGGCCCTTGAAGCGGGTGACGCGGGTCAGCACGAAGGCGGCCATGGTGCCCAGCGCAACGGCGGCAATCGCGGTGTAGCAGGCGATTTCCAGCGAGCGCATCACCGAGTTCATCAGCTGGGTGTTGTCGAGCAAGCCGACGTACCACTTCACCGACCAGCCGCCCCACACCGTGACCAGGCGCGACTCGTTGAACGAGTAGATCACCAGGATCAGCATCGGCAGGTAGATAAAGGCAAAACCGGCCCACAACATAAAGTTGGAGAAACTAAAACGCTTCATGGCCGGCCCTCCATTTCTTTCGCTTGGTGACGGTTAAACAGAATGATCGGGATGATCAGGATCGCCAGCATGACCACCGCCAGGGCGGAGGCTACCGGCCAGTCGCGGTTGTTGAAGAACTCTTGCCAGAGCACCTTGCCGATCATCAGGGTTTCCGGGCCACCGAGCAGTTCAGGAATCACGAACTCACCCACCACCGGGATAAACACCAGCATGCAGCCGGTGATGATGCCGCCTTTGGCCAGCGGTACGGTGATTTTCCAGAAGCTGTTGAAGGTGCTCGACCCCAGGTCGGCGGCGGCTTCCAGTAGGCTCTGGTCGTGTTTAACCAGGTTGGCGAACAGCGGCAGGATCATAAACGGCAGGTACGAGTAAACGATACCGATGTACACCGCCAGGTTGGTGTTGAGGATCTGCAGCGGTTCGTTGATCACCCCCAGCCACAGCAGGAAGCTGTTGAGCAGGCCGTTGTTGCTGAGGATGCCCATCCAGGCATACACGCGGATCAGAATCGCCGTCCAGGTCGGCATCATGATCAGCAGCAAAAAGACCATTTGCTTGGCTTTGTCGGCCCGCGCGATGGCATAGGCCATGGGAAAGCCAATCACCAGGCAAAGCAGCGTGCTGATGGCGGCGATTTTCAATGAGCCTAAGTAAGCCGCCAGGTACAGCGCATCTTCACTGAGGAAGATGTAGTTACTCAGGTTAACTATCAGGGTGAAGGTGTTGTCCACCCAGCTGAACACCTCGGTGTAGGGCGGGATGGCAACGTCGGCTTCGGCAAAGCTGATTTTCATCACAATGATGAAAGGCAGCAGGAAGAATAGGAACAGCCAGAGGAAGGGCACCCCAATTACCAGGTGCCGGCCCTTGGGCATACGGCGGCTGATGCTTCGGCTGATATTCATGAGCGTAATGTCACCCCGCTGTCGTCCTCCCACCAGACGTAGACTTCATCGTCCCAGGTAGGCCGTGCGCCACGCCGTTCGGCGTTGGCGACAAATGACTGGACGATCTTGCCGCTTGGCAGCTGCACGTAAAACACCGAGTGGCCGCCCAGGTAGGCAATGTCGTGCACGGTGCCGCGTGACCAGTTGTACTCAAAGCCTGGCTGCTCGGTGCTGAAGAGCATTTTTTCCGGGCGAATGGCGTAGGTGATGCTCTTGTCCTGCACCGAGGTATTAACCCCGTGGCCGACGTAGATGTTGCGCTCAAGATCGGGGCTGTCGATCAGTGCGTGGTCTTCCATGTCCTCGACTACGGTGCCTTCGAACAGGTTGACGCTGCCGATGAACTCGCAGACCAGGCGGCTGGTCGGGGTTTCGTAAATGTCGACCGGGCTGCCGATCTGGGCGATCCAGCCGAGGTGCATGATGGCGATGCGCTGGGCCATGGTCATGGCCTCTTCCTGGTCGTGAGTCACCATGACGCAGGTTACGCCGACGCGCTCGATGATCTCGACCAACTCAAGCTGCATCTGCGAACGCAGCTTTTTGTCCAGTGCGCCCATGGGCTCGTCGAGCAGCAGCAGCTTAGGCCGCTTGGCCAGCGAACGCGCCAACGCCACACGCTGACGCTGACCACCGGAGAGCTGATGCGGCTTGCGCTTGGCGTACTGGCTCATGTGCACCAGCTTGAGCATTTCTTCAACGCGGGCGGCGATTTCCGCCTTGGGCATTTTGTCTTGCTTGAGGCCGAAGGCGATGTTCTCGGCCACGCTCATGTGCGGGAACAGGGCGTAGGACTGGAACATCATGTTGATCGGCCGCTCGTAGGGCGGCAGATCGGTGATGTCTTCACCGTCGAGGAAAATGCGCCCTTCGGTAGGCCGCTCGAAGCCAGCGAGCATGCGCAGCAGGGTTGATTTACCCGAACCCGAACCACCGAGCAGGGCGAAAATCTCGCCCTTATTGATGGTCAGCGAAACATCATCTACGGCGATGGTTTCATCAAATTTCTTGGTGACGCGCTCAATCTTGACCAACACCTCTTTCGGTTGCTGATCGCCTTCAAGCACTTTCTTATAGGCACTGGAAGCAACTGCCATTCCCAACACTCCCGCAAAAGTAGCGCCCGGCCAATTGGCCGGGCGTTTTAAAGTTATTGGCCGGACTTAATCTTGGTCCAGCTGCGCGTCATCAAGCGTTGTACTTTCACCGGCAGTTCCGCCGAGATGTATAGCTTGTCGAGGACGTCCTGCGGCGGATACACCGACTCATCGTTACGCACTTCTGGATCCATGAACTCGCCTGCCTTGGTATTAGGGTTGGCATAACCGACGTAATCGCTGACCTGGGCAATGGCCGCTGGGTCGAGCAAATAGTTGATAAAGGCGTGGGCTTCTTTCGGGTTACCGGCATCAACCGGAATGGCCATCATGTCAAACCACAGGTTGGCGCCTTCTTTCGGGATACTGTAAGCGATCTCGATGCCCTTGCCGGCTTCTTCAGCACGGTCGGCGGCTTGCAGAATGTCACCAGAGAAGCCCACCGCTACGCAGATATTGCCGTTAGCCAGGTCACCGATGTATTTCGAGCTGTGGAAGTAACGCACGTAAGGGCGCACGGCCAGTAGTTTGGCTTCAGCCTTGGCGTAGTCGGCGGCGTCACGGGTGTTGGGGTCGAGGCCCATGTAGTTGAGCACGCCGGGGATCATTTCGTCGGCCGAGTCGAGGAAGCTAACGCCGCAAGCCGCGAGCTTCTTCATGTTTTCAGGCTCGTAGACCATGGCCCAGGAATCGATCTTGTCGACGCCCAGCACTTCTTTGATTTTGGCGACGTTGTAGCCGATACCGTTGGTGCCCCACAGGTAAGGCACTGAATACTGGTTACCGGGATCGTTAACGTCCAACTGCTTGAGCAGCGCTGGATCGAGATTTTCCCAGTTCGGCAGCTGACTGCGGTCGAGCTTCTGAAACGCGCCCGCCTTGATCTGCTTGCCGAGGAAATGGTTGGACGGCACCACAATGTCGTAGCCGGAACGGCCCGCCAGCAGTTTGCCTTCCAGGGTTTCGTTGCTGTCAAAGACGTCGTACAAGGCTTTGATGCCCGTGGCCTTCTGGAAGTCGGCCAGGGTGGTTTCGCCGATGTAGTCGGACCAGTTGTAGACCTTGACCACAGGCTCGGCGGCTTGCACGGCGGAGACGCTGACGGCGGCGGCCAGCAGACCGGCCAGAAGTGGAGTACGACGCATAGTGATTTCCTTATTGTTGTGGGTGAATGCGGTGGAGGAAGCCACCGCACACCTTTAGGGCTATGGCATTACTGACCAGATTTGATCTTGGTCCAGCTGCGCGTCATGGTGCGCTGCACCTTGGCGGGCAGATCCGGGAAGGTGTAGATCTTGGCCATGGTTTCGGCGTCCGGGTAGATGCCCGGGTCGTTACGCAGCACGTCATCCACCAGCGGCGTGGCGGCGGCGTTGCCATTAGGGAATTGCACGACGTTGGTGATGTTGGCCATGACGTCTGGCTTCATCAGGTAGTTGAGGAACACGTGAGCGGCTTCAACGTTTTTCGCATCGGCTGGGATGGCCAACATGTCGAAGAAGCTGCCAGCACCTTCTTTCGGGATGCTGTACGAGATGTTCACGCCATTCTTGGCGTCTTCAGCACGGGACTTGGACTGATACAGGTCACCCGAGTAGCCAATCGCCACGCAGATGTTGCCGTTGGCCAGGTCGCCGATGTACTTGGAGCTATGGAAGTAGGAGGTCGAAGGACGAACCGAGAGGAACAGTTCTTCGGCTTTCTTCAGCTCACCGGCATTGGTGCTGTCCGGCTTGAAGCCCAGGTAGTTGAGTGCAGCCGGGAGAATTTCAGTCGGCGAATCGAGGAACGACACGCCGCACTCTTTCAGCTTGGCCATGTTTTCTGGCTTGAATACCAGGTCCCAGGAATTGACCGGTGCGTCTGCGCCGAGCGCAGCCTTGACCTTGTCGACGTTGTAACCAATGCCGATGGTGCCCCACATGTAGGGGATCGAGTACAGGTTACCCGGGTCGCTCGGATCGAGGGCTTTGAGCAGGTTCTTGTCGAGGTTTTCCCAGTTGGGCAGCTTGGACTTGTCCAGCTTCTGGTAAACGCCGGCCTTGATCTGCTTGGCCAGGAATGGGTTAGACGGCACCACGATGTCGTAACCGGAGCTACCGGCCAGCAGTTTGGCTTCCAGGGTTTCGTTGCTGTCAAAGACGTCGTAGACGACCTTGATGCCGGTTTCCTTCTGGAAGTTATCGATGGTGTCTTCTGCGATGTAGTCGGACCAGTTGTAGACGTGAAGGACTTTGTCATCCGCGTGTGCGGCACTCACCACAGCCCCAGCAAGGGACAACGCGAGAAGGGTTTTGCCGAAAGTTTTCATGCGTACAGCTCCTGTTGTTGTAGTCATATCCGAAAGATGCGCAGCCATCTGCAGCACCTTCCGGTGAGCCTGACACACGCATTGGCGCAGTCTGGCAAGGTCACACCCCTGTTTCAACATTCAGACATAAGTGCCTGAAAAACAAAGAATATTAAACCTTAAACCAGCACCTCTGCGGCAGTCAGGTCGAGGCATTTACGGGCCTTTTCCAGCAGTTCGTCGATTTCCGCATGGCTGATCACCAGCGGCGGCGAAATAATCATGGTGTCGCCTACGGCGCGCATGATCAGACCATTATTAAAGCAGTGTCCGCGGCAGATCATGCCCACACCCACATCGCCGGAGAAACGCTTACGGCTGGCCTTGTCCTGCACCAATTCAATGGCGCCCAACATGCCGACGCCGCGCACTTCACCCACCAGCGGGTGATCGGCCAGCTCACGTAAACGTTTCTGCAAATACGGTGCCGTTTCTGCCTTGACCCGCTCAACAATCTTTTCTTCACGCAGAATACGCAGGTTTTCCAGGGCCACCGCAGCAGCCACCGGGTGCCCGGAATAGGTGAAGCCGTGGTTGAAATCGCCGCCCTGGTTAAGCACCTCGACGATGTCATCGCGCACGATCAGCCCGCCCATGGGGATGTAGCCGCTGGTCAGGCCTTTAGCGATGGTCATCATGTGCGGCGTGTTGCCGAAATAGTCGCTGCCGAACCACTCACCGGTGCGGCCGAACCCGCAGATCACTTCATCGGCGACAAATAGAATGTCGTACTTGGCGAGAATCTCGCGGATGCGCGGCCAGTAGCTGTCCGGCGGAATAATCACCCCACCGGCGCCTTGGATCGGCTCGGCAATAAAGGCGGCAACATTCTCTTCGCCGACTTCGAGGATTTTCTGCTCCAGCTGATCGGCCGCCCAGATGCCGAACTCGTCAGGGCTCATGTCGCCGCCCTCAGCAAACCAGTACGGCTGCGGGATGTGCACGATGCCCGGGATCGGCAAATCGCCCTGTTCGTGCATGTACTTCATGCCGCCCAGGCTGGCGCCGGCTACGGTGGAGCCGTGGTAGCCGTTAACCCGACTGATGATGACCTTCTTGTTGGGCTGCCCCTTGATTGCCCAGTAATGGCGCACCATCCGCAGCATGGTGTCGTTACCTTCCGAACCCGAGCCGGTGAAGAACACGTGGTTCATGCCTTGCGGGGCCAGATCAGAAATCGCCTTAGCCAGCTCCAGCGCCGGCGGCGTGGCGGTCTGGAAGAACATGTTGTAGTAGGGCAGCTCTTGCATCTGCTTAGCAGCGGCGTCTGCCAGCTCTTTGCGACCATAGCCAATCGCCACACACCAGAGCCCGGCCATGGCATCGAGGATCTTGTGACCCTCGCTGTCCCACAGGTACACGCCATCGGCCTTGGTGATAATGCGCGGCCCGTTTTCCGCCAACTGTTTGAAGTCGCTAAACGGCGCGAGGTGGTGTTCGCGGCTCATGGCCTGCCACTCGCGGGTTTTCGGGTTGGTCACTTGACTGTTCATAACAACACCTTGATTACACAGGCTGCGCATTGCAGCCCAGGAAAATACTTGGCAGTGGCTGGCGCCGGGGTCACCCGCGCCAGCCACCTGACGGTTACACCGACAGCAGCAGGAACTCGCGTTCCCAGGAGCTGATTACGCGTTTGTAGTTCTCGTGCTCGGCACGCTTAACGGCTACGTAGCCGCGCATGAACTTCTCGCCCAGGTACTTCTCGGCGGCCTTGCAAGCCTCCATCCGCTCCAGCGCATGCTCGATGGTGATCGGCAGACGCAGGTTGCGGCGCTCGTAAGCACGCCCTTTGACTGGCGCACTTGGCTTAATGTCTTCAACCATGCCCATGTAGCCGCACAGCAGCGAAGCCGCGAGGACCAGATAGGGGTTGGCGTCAGCACCGGCCAGGCGGTTTTCGACACGGCGGTTCTGCGGCGTGGCTTCCGGTACGCGCAGGCCAACCGTGCGGTTCTCTTCGCCCCATTCGACGTTCACCGGCGCCGAGGTGTCCGGCAGGAAGCGGCGGAACGAATTGACGTTTGGCGCGAACAGCGGCAGCAGCTCAGGGATGTACTTCTGCAGGCCGCCGATGTGGTTCATAAACAGCTGGCTCATGCTGCCGTCGGCATTGGAGAACAGGTTCTTGCCGGTCTTGATGTCCACCACGCTCTGGTGAATGTGCATCGCGCTGCCTGGCTGATCGGTGATCGGCTTGGCCATAAAGGTCGCGGCCACATCGTGCTTGAGCGAGGCTTCACGCATGGTGCGCTTGAATACGGTGATCTGATCCGCCAGATGCAGCGCCTCGCCGTGACGGAAGTTGATCTCCATCTGTGCCGGGCCGTCTTCGTGGATCAGCGTGTCGAGGTCCAGGCCCTGGATTTCGCACCAGTCGTAGACGTCTTCAAACAGCGGATCAAATTCGTTGGCGGCATCGATAGAGAACGACTGGCGGCCCACCTCAGGACGCCCGGAGCGGCCCATCGGCGCTTCCAGCGGGAAATCCGGGTCGCTGCAACGCTTGGTCAGGTAGAACTCCATTTCCGGCGCGACGATCGGCTTCCAGCCCTTATCGGCATACAACTTGAGAATATTCTTGAGGATGTTGCGCGGCGACAGCTCGATCGGATTGCCCTGCTTGTCGAAGGTGTCGTGGATCACCATCGCCGTCGGCTCCAGCGCCCATGGCACCAGGAACGCGGCGTTCTCATCCGGGCGGCAGAACATATCAATGTCCGCCTCGTCGAGCAGGTCGTAATAGATGTCATCCTCGACGTAGTCGCCGGTCACTGTCTGTAGCAGCACACTCTCGGGGAGGCGCATGCCCTTTTCGTCGAGGAACTTATTGGTCGGCGAAATCTTACCGCGGGCAATGCCGGTAAGATCGCTGATCAAGCATTCAACTTCGGTGATTTTGCGTTCTTTCAGCCAGCTCGAAAGCTGGTCTAATTTGGTGCTCATAGAGACCTCAGGGTTGGTGAGAACCGACTTATATAGAGTCGGTTCAGCGTTGCCCCGCCGTCTTCCTGCAAGCCTCACCAAAGGCCTGGAAGATGGCGAGATAATTCGGGTTAGATCGTACCTGCCATTCAGGGTGCCATTGCACCCCCAAGGCAAAGCTTTTGGCACCTTCGACGGAGAAGGCTTCGATCAACCCGTCAGGCGCCAGTGCTTCTACGCGAAGGCCCGGCGCCAGACGCTGAACGCCCTGGCCATGAATGGAATTAACTTGAATCTCGTCCGGCAAGCCGATGCCGGCGAGCAGCCCGCCCGGCTGCACATGCAGCGCGTGACGCAGGCCATATTGTTGTTCTACGGGAAGATCAGCGGGTTCACGGTGGTCCATTAACCCGGCAACCTCATGCACACGCTGATGCAGTGCACCACCAAAGGCTACGTTCATCTCCTGAAAACCACGGCAAATGCCCAACACCGGGATACCGGCAGCAATTGCTGCTTTAATCAAAGGAAGTGTCGTATTGTCACGCGCCGGATCATGCGCAGTGCCGGGTTCACTGGCGTCGCCAGCATAGTGATGGGGTTCAACGTTGGAAGGCGAGCCGGTAAACACCAGGCCGTCGAGTTGCTGCAGCAGGTAAGCCTGATCAAGCTGCTCACCCAGTGCTGGGATGATGACTGGCATACCGCCTGCCACCTGAACAATTGCTTGCAGGTATTTATCACCGGCAGTGTGGTAGATGTTGTGCCCGATCTGCTTGGTGCAGGCACTAACGCCGATTATCGGCTGGCGCGACATGAGACACCCGTTTTATTGCTGTTATGGGTTTTGGCCGAGCTTAGCCTTGTTCATTTTTTTTCACAATAGCCATGTAAAAAATTGAACACACCCGACTGAGCACCGCGAAAGACAAGGGTTTCAGCTAGGCTGCACTGCCCTGTAATGCCCTGAAATTGGCCACTAAGCACCAATTAAGGGCAAAACGCGCCTCTCTTGACAGCATCAGGTGTTTAAGATTGACTCACACCCGTGCAATTGCATGATTGATATTTTTAACATAAAAGGTGTTGCATCATGTCGGTACCCCCGCGTGCCGTTCAGCTTAACGAAGCGAACGCGTTCCTTAAGAAACATCCTGAGGTCCTGTTCGTCGACCTTCTGATCGCAGATATGAATGGTGTGGTGCGCGGTAAGCGTATCGAGCGTGCGAGCCTGCATAAGGTTTACGAACGCGGCATCAATCTCCCGGCGTCTCTATTCGCTCTGGATATCAATGGCTCAACGGTGGAAAGCACCGGTCTGGGTCTGGATATCGGCGATGCCGATCGTATCTGTTATCCCATCCCCAACACCCTGTGCTACGAGCCTTGGCAGAAGCGCCCTACCGCGCAACTGTTAATGACAATGCATGAACTGGAAGGCCAGCCGTTCTTTGCCGATCCACGGGAAGTGTTGCGTCAGGTGGTCGAGAAGTTCGACGAACTGGGCCTTACCATTTGTGCAGCCTTCGAGCTGGAGTTCTACCTGATTGACCAGGCCAACGTGAATGGCCGTCCGCAGCCACCGCTGTCGCCTCTGTCAGGCAAACGTCCACACTCGACTCAGGTGTACCTGATCGACGACCTCGACGAATACGCCGAGTGCCTGCAGGACATCCTTGAAGGTGCTAAAGAGCAGGGCATCCCTGCCGACGCCATCGTCAAGGAAAGTGCGCCCGCGCAATTCGAGGTAAACCTGCACCACGTCGCCGACCCGATCAAGGCGTGCGACTACGCGCTGCTGCTCAAGCGCCTGGTTAAGAACATCGCCTATGACCATGAAATGGACACCACCTTCATGGCCAAGCCGTACCCCAACCAAGCGGGTAACGGGCTGCATGTGCACATCTCGATTCTCGACAAAGACGGCAATAACATTTTTGCCTGCGAAGATCCTGAGCAGAACGATGCACTGCGCCACGCCATTGGCGGCGTGCTGGAAACCATGCCTGCTTCGATGGCCTTCCTCTGCCCCAACGTCAACTCTTACCGTCGCTTCGGTGCGCAGTACTACGTACCTAACTCACCAAGCTGGGGTATCGACAACCGCACCGTAGCTCTGCGCGTACCGAATGACACGGCCGATGCCGTGCGCATCGAGCACCGCGTCGCCGGCGCAGACGCCAACCCGTACTTGCTGCTGTCGGCGGTATTGGCTGGTGTGCACCACGGCCTGACCAACAAAATCGAGCCGGGGCCGCCTGTAGAAGGCAACTCCTACGAGCAAAACGAGCAAAGCCTGCCGAACAACCTGCGCGATGCCCTGCGCGAGTTGGACGACAGTGAAATCCTGGCACGCTATATCGACCCGAAATACATCGATATCTTCGTCGCCTGCAAGGAAAGCGAGTTGGCCGAGTTCGAGAACTCCATCTCCGACCTCGAGTACAACTGGTACTTGCACACCGTTTGATGCAACACCCAACGCCGGCCTTCGAGCCGGCGTTTTTTATTCTGCGCGCTGCGCCACGCCTGCCCTTTATTCACGTCTCGGCGCGATGACGGGCAAGCTGCGCCGCACATTCCTGCTGACGCGACACGACCTCTTCGGGAGATCACCATGCCTCGCCTGTTTGCCTTACTGCTGCTTGCCCTGACGCCGCTGCTGGCCAGCGCCGAAGAGGTGATACGCGTCTACAACTGGAATGACTACATTGCCCCGCAGGTGCTCAAGGACTTCGAGGCCGAAACCGGTATTCGCGTGGAATACCACACCTTCAGCACCGCCTCCGAGTTGGACACCATACTGGCCAGCGGTGAAGCGATTGATATTGCCGTGCCTTCGCACGATGCGCTGCCAGCGATGATCAAGAACGGCGCCCTGCAGCCGCTGGATTTCAAGCGACTGCCCAACCGCAAACACCTCGACAAGCAACTGCTCAGCACCCTGGTCGCCCTCGACCCCGCCAACCGGCATGCCGTGCCCTACCTATGGGGCGCCGTGGGCCTGGCAATCAATACACCGCTCGCGGAAGCAGCCTTTGGTGGCCCGCTACCGGACAGCTGGAGCCTGCTGTTCGACGCGGAACAGAGCGCGCGGCTAGCCCCTTGTGGCATCAGCCTGCTGGATGCACCCGACGAGACCCTGACCGTACTACTCAGTTATCAAGGCCGCAGCCTGGCACGCAGCTCGCCGAGCCGGATCAAGCGCAGCAGCCAAGTGCTCGACGGCCTGCGCCCCAACCTGCGCTATATCGACAGCGAGCGTTATATCGACGACCTCAACCAGGGCAAACTGTGCGTCGCCATGGCCTGGGTTGGCGATGCGCTAGCCGCTGCCGACGCCGGCCAACCCGTGCGTTTTCTGGTGCCGGATGAAGGCTCGGTGCTGTTTATCGACAGCCTGGTCATCCCCAGCAGCGCCAAACGTCCAGACCTGGCTCATCGCTTTATCGACTACCTGATGCAGCCCAAGGTCGCCGCACTGATTACCGCCGAAACCCTGTACCCCAGCGGTAATGCCGACTCACAGGCGTTTCTCGACGAAGCCCTGCGCAACCAGCCGGGCTTGTACCCGGATCGCGAAACCAAACGCCGCCTGCACGCATTGGAAACCCTGCCGGAAAAGCACAGCGCGACCCTGGAAGCCGTGTGGACACGCTTTCGTGATGGCAGTTGAGTGATAGAACAGGGAGAAGCTGTTGGCTCTGGCATTCTGCGTCGCACTACGTCCTGCATCCCTGCAGTGGTAGCCGCACCAAGAGCCGCCAACAAGACTGATGCCCCGCAAGGGGCATCAGTCGGCAGCCGCTTACTTGACCAGCTGACGCCAGGCCTTTAGCGAACCGATGGTCAATAGCTGCGCCTTGCGCGCCGCCAGTACATCCGGGTCAATGGTCTGATTGGCCAGCTCGACCAGTTTGTTCAGTTCACCATAGAGCCGGTCGACTTCTGGCACCTCCAACACCTCACGCGCCAAATGCAGCCACACCTGCAGGCGCTCGATACGCGGCAGCTGTTCGGCCAGATCTTCCGGCTGCTGCTGATAACGACGCAGCTGCAGGGCAGCGCCCTCTTCCGCAATCAAGGTCGGCAACCAGTTACCCAGTGGCGCAGCACCTTGGCGGTTGCCACGGTTATTGCGCTCCTGGGTCCAGCTGCGCGCCAGCAACCAGCGCGAGGTGGTCAGGGAGAACAGGCCCCAGCGGGTGTTTTCAAGCTCGGCCGCGAACTGCGCCGGAGCATTTTTGCGCACCTGCTCATCCAACTGACCGGCCAGCAGCAGTGGCCGCCATTCCAACAGCAACGCATCAAGCAATTCACGCAAGGCATGACTGCTCGCACGCGGCGCAGCCTGGCCGAGGCTACCGAGCAGCGCTCGCAAACCGATCAACTGCTCCAGCCACTCGACCAGCAAGCGCCAGTGGCCATTGAAGCGGTATTGTTCCGCCAGGCGCTGGCTGCTGCCCAGCAGGTACCAGCCCAGCGCGACGACGCTGTCGTCGAGGCTGGTTTCCGCGCTCACGGCAGGCGCCGGCAGATTCAGGCTGTAGCTGCTGGCATCGAACAGCCGATAACCGCGTTCGGCCTTGCTGATATCGCAGGGCATCAGCGCCAGATCAGCCGCCAGCTCGGCAGCCAGCTCCAGCAACGCATCGGGTTCACCCTGGCGCAGCTCCAGTTCCAGCTCGCAGATTTCTTCCTCGCCTTCGCCGGCAATCACCTTGCCCAGGTCCAGCGCGGCCTCGATCACCACCTTGGCCTTGCCGCGACCCCAGGCGATTTCCGCCTTCTCACGGATAAAATCAGTGGTGAAGATCGGTACCAACTGCTTCTTGTCCAACTCGGCCAAGGCCGCTGGCCAGCAGCTGTCATCGAGTTTTTTCAGGTCCAGCTTGGCTTTAGCCAGGTTCCAGTCCCACTCATTGCGCTCCGACAGGCCGGCCACGCTTTGCCCACGGGTTTTCAGGGTCTGAATAAACTGCTCACCGTCGCGGCGCACGCGCAGAGCCACCTTGGCGGCTGCCAGATCGCGCTCGGGGGTATCGAAGTACTGATTGAACAGTTCGCGCGGCTCCCAACCACTCTTGTTGCGCTTCTTCAGCAACGGGTGATCACGCAGGGCGGCCAAGGTTGCACGGCTAACCCGCAGTTTGATTTCGGTTTCTTTGTTCATGATGATGGGAGTCAACGCCTACTATGAAATTGTGACAGTCCGATTACCTGCGCTAGCGGGCCTGCGGACTGATCCGTATACTTGCCGCCTTCTTAACGCCGGGGTTCACCCTATGCCAGTCAATCCATTTGCCAGCCTGTTTGGCCGTTCACCGATTGGGCCAATGCAAAAGCACTTTGCCAAGGCTCACGAGTGCGCAGCGAATCTGGTGCCGTTCTTCGAAGCCGTAATGGTCGAGGATTGGGCCAAGGTAGAACAGGTACAGCAGGAAATGGCCAGCCTCGAAGGTGAGGCCGACAAGCTCAAGAAAAACGTGCGCTTGCACCTGCCCAAGAGTCTGTTCCTGCCCGTACCGCGCTCGGATCTGCTTGAGCTGCTGAGTGTACAGGACAAAGTTGCCAACCGCGCCAAGGACATCGCCGGCCTGATGCTCGGCCGCGAAATGACCATTCCGCAGCCGCTGCAACAGCTGATGCGCGCGTTTGTACAACGCACCGTGGATGCCAGCGCCCAGGCGCTGAAGGCCATGAACGAACTCGACGAGCTACTGGAAACCGGCTTTGGTGGCCGCGAAGCAGTGCTGGTCGAATCCATGGTCATGGAACTGGAACAAATCGAACGCGACACCGACAAGATGCAAATCGAAGTGCGGCGTACGCTGTTCAAACTGGAAAAGGATCTTCCTGCGGTCGATGTGATGTTCCTCTACAAGATCATCGAGTGGATCGGCGACGTAGCCGACCGTGCCGAACGTGTCGGCAACCGACTGGAACAACTGCTGGCGCGCTAAGCGCCAGTGTCCTTTCTGGAATCTACGGATTAATTATTTATGTCTCTGATTGCGGACTACGGCCTCGTATTGCTGCTGCTTGCCTGTCTCTTCGGCTTTTTCATGGCCTGGGGCGTGGGTGCTAATGATGTGGCCAATGCCATGGGCACCTCGGTGGGCTCGCGCGCACTGACCATCAAACAGGCGATCCTGATCGCCATGGTCTTTGAGTTTGCCGGTGCCTACCTGGCCGGCGGCGAGGTGACCGATACCATCAAAAACGGCATTGTTGATGCCACCATGATCACCCCGGACCTCATGGTCTTGGGCATGATGTCCGCCCTCTTGGCAGCCGGCACCTGGCTGCTGGTGGCGTCGACACGTGGCTGGCCGGTCTCTACGACGCACTCCATCGTCGGCGCGGTGATCGGCTTTGCGGCCGTTGGCGTGTCCATGGATGCGGTGCACTGGAGCGGTGTGGGTCCGATCGTGGCCAGCTGGGTGGTGTCGCCGCTGCTCTCGGGCTTTGTCGCTTTCTGGCTGTTTACCAGCGTGCAAAAGCTGATCATCGACACCGACAATCCCTTCCTTAATGCCAAGCGTTTCGTGCCGCTGTACATGTTCATCACCGGTTTCATGGTCAGCATCATGACCCTGACCAAAGGCCTCAAGCACATCGGCTTGCACCTCTCCAACACGGAAGGGCTGATGCTCTCACTGGCTATCGGCGCGGTCGTCATGCTGCTGGGTATCGCCCTGCTCAGCCGGATCAAGGTCGATGTAGAAGCCGACAAAGACTTCCACTACGCCAGCGTGGAAAAGGTCTTTGCCGTCCTGATGATCTTCACCGCCTGCGCCATGGCCTTCGCCCACGGCTCAAATGACGTGGCCAACGCTGTCGGCCCGCTGGCTGCGATTGTTGGGGTGATTCAGTCCGGCGGCGAAGCCGTGATTGGCGCCAAATCTGCCGTACCTGGCTGGGTATTGCTGCTCGGCGCGGTGGGCATCGTCATCGGTTTGGCCACCTACGGTTACAAGGTGATCGCCACCATCGGTAAAGAAATCACCGAACTGACCCCAAGCCGTGGCTTTGCGGCCGAACTGGCGACCGCCACCACCGTGGTCGGCGCCTCGGCCATGGGCTTGCCGGTCTCCACCACCCACACCCTGGTGGGTGCGGTACTGGGTGTGGGCCTGGCGCGCGGTATCGGCGCGCTGAACCTGGGCGTGATCGGCAAAATCTTTATCTCCTGGCTGATCACCCTGCCGGTGGGCGCTGCGCTGTCGATTTTCTTCTTCTTTATCCTGCGCGGTATCTTCCTCTAAGCACCTCACGGTTTTATCTGCGCAAGCGTTAGCCCTATGATGGGACTCGCTTGCGGAGATAGCCGATGCCCCTGCCTTCCCTCAAAGACCAATTCGCCGCCCTGATCGCCGCCCCATCGGTCAGCTGTACGCAGGCGCATTGGGATCAGTCCAACCGTCCCGTCATTGACCTGCTATCCGGCTGGCTTAGCGACCTCGGCTTTGCCTGCGACGTGCAGCACGTGGCACCCGGCAAATTCAACCTGCTCGCCAGCTATGGCAGCGGCCCTGGCGGCTTAGTACTGGCCGGGCACAGCGACACTGTGCCGTTCGATGCGCAGTTGTGGCAAACCGACCCGCTCAAGCTCACCGAAGTCGATGGCCGCTGGGTTGGCCTGGGCAGTTGCGACATGAAGGGGTTCTTTGCCCTGATCATCGAAGCCGTGCAGCCGCTCCTCGGCCAAGCGTTCAAACAACCGCTACTGATTCTCGCCACCTGCGATGAAGAAAGTTCGATGTCTGGCGCGCGCGCCCTGGCCGCCGCCGGCCAGCCACTGGGGCGCGCGGCGGTGATTGGTGAGCCAACCGGGTTACGGCCGATTCGCCTGCACAAAGGCATCATGATGGAGCGCATCGATATTCTCGGGCAGAGCGGCCACTCCTCGGACCCAAGCCTCGGCCACAGCGCGCTGGAGGCCATGCAGGACGCGATGCTCGCGCTACGCGACCTGCGTGCGCAGTGGCAGCGCGAATTCAACAACCCGCAATTCAGCATGCCGCAGCCAACCCTGAATTTCGGCTGCATCCATGGCGGCGATAACCCCAACCGCATTTGCGGCCAATGTGCACTGGAGTTCGACCTGCGCCCCTTGCCCGGCATGCAGCCGGAGGCCCTGCGCGCGGCGATCCGCCAGAAGCTGCAACCGCTGGCCGAGCAACACCAGGTAAAAATCGACTACGCGCCCCTCTTCCCCAGCGTGCCGCCGTTTGAGCAAAACGCCGACGCCGAACTGGTGCGCGTTGCCGAACGCCTGACCGGGCACACCGCCGCCTCAGTGGCATTTGCCACCGAAGCGCCTTATCTTCAGCAACTTGGCTGCGAAACCCTGGTACTCGGCCCCGGCGATATCGACTGCGCCCACCAGCCGAATGAATACCTGGACATGTCACGTTTGCAGCCGACCGTGCGTCTGTTGCAACAACTGATCGAACATTACTGTCTGAATCCCAGCCAACCGGCTGTGCCATCTGGAGGAGAGAACGCGTGAAGCTGCCCCAACTGCGACGATAAAAGCGCTCCCGGCTGCCTCGTCTGGCGCACGCGCGCCACCCCATGCGTTCCATACTCGACACAGGTTCTTCAGGTAATGCACGACCACGTTAATTGGCTCCGCCACGCTTCGCCCTATATCAACGCTCACCGCGACTGCACCTTTGTCGTCATGCTGCCGGGCGAGGGCGTTGCCCACGCCAACTTCGGCAATATCGTTCACGACTTGGTGCTGCTGCACAGCCTGGGCGTGCGCCTGGTGCTGGTGCACGGCTCGCGCCCGCAAATTGAAACGCGCCTGGCGAGCAACGGTTTAACCCCACGCTATCACCGCGACCTGCGCATCACCGACAGCCCAACCCTGGACTGCGTGATTGATGCCGTCGGCCAGTTGCGCATCGCCATCGAAGCGCGCCTGTCGATGGACATGGCGCGCTCGCCCATGCAGGGCTCACGCATGCGCGTGACCAGCGGCAACTTCGTCACCGCACGGCCGATTGGCGTGGTCGATGGCGTTGACTATCACCACACCGGCGAAGTGCGGCGCATCGACCGCAAGGGCATCAACCGTCAGCTGGATGAGCGCAGCATCGTGTTGCTCTCGCCACTGGGCTATTCGCCCACCGGCGAGATTTTCAACCTGGCCTGCGAAGACGTCGCCACCCGCGCCGCCATTGACCTGGATGCCGACAAGCTGCTGCTGTTCGGCGCCGAGTGCGGCCTGCTCGACGCCGCCGGTAAGCTGGTGCGCGAACTGCGCCCACAACAAGTACCCGCGCACCTGCAACGCCTGGGCAACAGCTACCAGGCCGAGTTGCTCGACGCCGCTGCCGAGGCCTGTAAGGGCGGCGTGCGGCGCAGCCATATCGTCAGCTACGCCGAAGACGGTGCGCTGCTCAGCGAGCTGTTTACCCGCACCGGCAACGGCACCCTGGTGGCGCAGGAACAGTTCGAGTCGCTCCGCGAGGCGACCATTGAAGATGTTGGCGGCTTGATGGAGCTGATCACCCCACTGGAAGACCAAGGCATTCTGGTACGCCGTTCACGCGAGGTGCTGGAGCGCGAGATCGAGCAATTCAGCATCGTCGAGCGTGAAGGACTGATCATCGCCTGCGCCGCGCTGTACCAGATTGCCGACTCAGATTTTGGCGAGCTGGCCTGCCTGGCGGTCAACCCGGCCTATCGCCATGGCGGCCGTGGCGATGAATTGCTTGAACGCATCGAGGACAGGGCACGGGCGCAAGGCCTGAAAACCCTGTTCGTGCTCACCACCCGCACCGCTCACTGGTTCCGCGAGCGTGGCTTCGAGCTCAGCAGCGTCGACCGCCTGCCCGCCGCCCGCGCCTCGCTGTACAACTACCAGCGCAACTCACAGGTGTTTGAAAAGGCACTGTAACAAGCACAACCTGCTCACCCTGTAGAGTGGGTTAGCGACACCTCGCGCATGACTCAAGGAAGGCTGCGCTAAAAGGGTGTCGCGTAACCCACCAAGCGGTATCAGCCCATTTGGCGGGTTACGGCGCAGCCAAATGCGCGCCAGGCTTAGCTATGCAATAAGCGCCTAACCCACCCTACGACGCTTGTCTGTCGCTAATCCGCCTGGGCGTGATTGCGTTTCGGCAGATGGGTTGGCAGGTACAAACCGATATAGGCATCGAACACCCGCATGCCTTCCTCGGCCATACGTGGGGTGATTTCGCCGTGCAGCTGCACCGAGCGCGCATACACGCGGTCGCCCAGTTCCATAGCCAAGGCGAACACGTCCACATCGTCCGGCAGCTGCGGCAACGGGAAATGGCGGTCGAACAACACCTGCATCGCCTGGCCCAGCTCGATGTCGTGCTGGCGATCGGCCTGGGTCACTTCAGCCAGGCCGTGCTGCGCCAAAATCAGCTGGCGCGCAGCGGCATCGGCCGCGTAGATCGCCAACATGCGCTGCTCGACCAACCGCGACAGATCCCGCCAGTCGCGCAGGCTGGCATGCTCCACCGGTTCCTGCAGGCAGGCGCGAAACGCCGCGTGAATATCAGCCGTCAGCGCTTCAAGCAATGCCGGCACGCTGGCGAAGAAGTGATACACCGACGAGGGCGGAATCTGCGCGCGCTCAGCCACGCTGTAGATCGACAGGCTGGCCACGCCCTGCTCGGACAGTAACTCACGCGCAGCCGCCAGGATGCCAGCAATGCGGCTCTGGCTACTGGCGCGGGGTTTGCGGGCAACAGGCGGACGTGACATGACGAGACTCTAGAGCAAGGGTGCGCTATTGGACGCCAAGCAGCGTCCCGCTCGCAAGTTTCTCAGACGCGGTTTCGGATCTCGCGAGCTAGAGCGAGACAAGGCAAAAATGGCCGAGGAAGCGGAGTTTACGAGTTGTAAATGAGCACTACTCGCTTCACTCGCCCTCCGGGCCGCGCTAAAGCGCGTTAGCCGCAAGCGGCTTGCCGAGGCCATTTTTAACGCAGTATCGCCGACGCGCAGCAGATCCGAGGTCAGACGCGCGCGCCGCGCACACCTTCAGCCAATGCCGCACACAGACTCAGCACGCCCTCTACGGCCTGCTCGTTGCTGCTGGCATTGGCGACCTGATCGATCAGCGCCGAGCCCACTACCACACCATCGGCCAGACGGGCGATGGTCGCCGCGTGCTCCGGGGTACGGATGCCGAAACCGATGCACAGTGGTAGGTCGGTATGCCGACGCAAACGGGCAACAGCCTGCTCGACGTGCTCCAGCGTGGCAGAACCCGCGCCGGTCACACCGGCCACCGAGACGTAATAGACGAAGCCGGAGCTGCCGTTAAGCACGGTCGGCAAGCGCTTGTCATCGGTGGTCGGGGTGGTCAGGCGGATAAAGTCGATGCCCGCCGCTTGCGCAGGGTCGCACAGGTCGACGTTATGCTCTGGCGGCAGATCGACGACGATCAGGCCATCAACACCGGCGTCTTTGGCTTCAGCGATAAAACGCTCGACGCCATATTTGTGGATTGGGTTGAAGTAGCCCATCAGCACCAGCGGCGTTGCTTGCTCGCCTTCACGGAAGGCGCGGACCATCTGCAGGGTTTTCGCCAGGTCCTGCTTGCCTTCGAGGGCGCGGATATTCGCCAGCTGAATCGCTGGGCCATCGGCCATCGGGTCGGTAAACGGCATACCCAGCTCGATCACATCGGCACCCGCCGCCGGCAGGCCCTTGAGGATGGCCAGGGAGGCGTCATAGTTCGGGTCGCCGGCGGTGACGAAGGTCACCAGGGCGGCGCGGTTCTGTTGTTTCAGCTCGGCAAAGCGGCTTTGCAGGCGGCTCATGCGTGCTTCTCCTGTTGTTCCATGTGGTGCACGATGGTTTGCATATCTTTGTCGCCACGCCCGGACAGGTTGACCACCATCAGGTGATCCTTGGGCAGGTTCGGCGCACGTTTGAACACTTCGGCCAACGCGTGAGCGGTTTCCAGGGCAGGAATGATGCCTTCCTGGCGGCAGCAAATATGGAAGGCTTCCAGGGCTTCGGTGTCAGTCACCGAGGTGTACTCAACGCGACCGATCTCATGCAACCAGGCGTGTTCTGGGCCGATGCCCGGGTAATCAAGACCGGCAGAAATCGAGTGCGCGTCGATGATCTGGCCGTCGTCGTTCTGCAGCAGGAAGGTACGGTTACCGTGCAGTACGCCCGGCACGCCACCGTTCAAGCTGGCCGCGTGCTTGCCGGTTTCGATGCCATGACCAGCCGCTTCAACGCCGATGATTTTCACGTCTTTATCGTCAAGGAACGGGTGGTACAGGCCGATGGCATTCGAGCCACCGCCGATGCAGGCGATCAGGCTGTCGGGCAGGCGACCTTCCTGGGAAAGCATCTGCTCACGGGTTTCCTTGCCGATGACCGCTTGGAAGTCACGGACCATTGCCGGGTACGGGTGCGGGCCGGCCACGGTGCCGATCATGTAGAAAGTGGTGTCGACGTTGGTGACCCAGTCACGCAAGGCTTCGTTCATCGCATCTTTCAGGGTGCCAGTACCGGCGACCACGGGTACCACGGTGGCGCCCATCAGCTTCATGCGCAGTACGTTGGCGTTCTGGCGATGGATGTCGGTGCTACCCATAAAGATCACGCATTCCATGCCAAAGCGCGCCGCCACGGTGGCGGTGGCCACGCCGTGCATGCCCGCGCCAGTCTCGGCGATGATGCGTTTTTTGCCCATGCGTTTGGCCAGCAACACCTGGCCGATGCAGTTGTTGATCTTGTGCGCGCCGGTGTGGTTGAGCTCTTCGCGCTTGAAGTAGATCTTCGCGCCGCCGCACATGTCGGTCAGACGCTCGGCGAAGTACAGCGGGCTCGGGCGACCAACGAAATCACGCTGAAAGTAGGCCAGTTCCTTCTGGAACTCAGGATCAAGCTTGGCCTTCTCGTATTCGGCGGCCAGGTCGTGGATCAGCGGCATCAGGGTTTCGGCGACATATTGGCCACCGAACGAGCCAAACAGGCCGTTGGCGTCAGGGCCAGCGCGGAAAGAAGTCATGGCGTTCTCCTTGGGAAAGTAGCGCTGTAGTTCGCGGGCACAACCCACATATCTACGGCAATGGACACAGGATAAAGCTGCAGCCCGCGCGACAAAAGCGATAAGATCGCCGCAACCTGTTAGGAAAACTCACACATGAGCCAAGACCTTCCGCCCCTCAATGCCTTGCGCGCTTTCGAAGCCGCTGCGCGCCTGAACAGCATCAGCCAAGCAGCAGATGAGCTGCATGTTACGCATGGCGCTGTCAGCCGACAGGTGCGCCTCCTCGAAGAGCACTTGGGTGTGGCCTTGTTCAGTAAGGAAGGGCGCGGCCTTAAACTCACAGATGCTGGAGTTCGTTTACGCGATGTCAGCGCGGAGTTGTTCGGCCGCCTGCGCAGCACCTGCGCCGAGTTGCAGCAGGGCCAGGCCGATGCGCCGTTTGTCTTGGCCTGCCCGGGCAGCCTACTGGCGCGCTGGTTTATTCCGCGCCTCGACCGGCTCAACCGCGAGTTACCGGAACTGCGCTTGCAGCTGTCCGCCAGCGAGGGCGAACTGGACCCGCGCCGCAGCGGTGTGGACGCCACCCTGTGGTTCGCCGAGCCGCCGTGGCCGGCGGATATGCAGGTGTTCGAGCTGGCGGCCGAACGCATCGGGCCGGTGCTCAGCCCACGCTATGCGCACTTCGCCGCACTGCATCAGGCGCCTGCAGCAGCCCTGCTGAATGAGCCGCTGCTGCACACCAGCTCACGCCCGCAAGCCTGGCCCAGCTGGGCAGGCAGTAATGCGCTGGACGCCTCGACACTGAAACTCGGCCAAGGCTTCGAGCACCTCTATTACCTGCTGGAAGCTGCCGCTGCAGGCTTGGGTGTGGCGATTGCCCCGCAGCAACTGGTCGCCGATGACCTTGCCGGCGGTCGCTTGGTTGCGCCCTGGGGCTTTGTCGAAACCTCGGCACGCTTGGCCTTGTGGGTGCCGGCACGCAGCCTGGATAAACGCGCGCAGCGCCTGGCCGAGTGGATACGCAGCGAGCTGGCGCGCTGAACCGCCCCCTACAGATCGGGCAAACCGCTGGGGTTCAACTAGCGTTGAACTATCAGCCAAAGGAGAACGCTCATGTCCGATCATCACACCTACAAGAAAATCGAAATCGTCGGTTCCTCGAAAACCAGCATCGAAGATGCCATCGAGAATGCCCTCGCGGAGTGCGCCAAATCAGTCCGCAATATGGACTGGTTCGAAGTGGTGGAAACCCGCGGGCATATCGTCGACGGCAAAGTCGGTCACTATCAAGTCAGCCTGAAAGTCGGCTTCCGTATGAGCAACAGCTAGCCCGTACCCGACGACCTGGCCAGCGCATGCTCGCTGGCCAGGTTCAGCGCGCTGATCAACACCGTCTGCCCGAGAAACACGCCCTGCCCTTGGAATCTGCAGAACAAACCCCACTATCTAACTCAGGTATTGGCGCACTGCTGCGCCGTGCAAACGGATAATCCATAGGCAGACCCGATGAGCGCACTCACACAGAGCAAATTCTCCACCCTTGATCTCGCCCCGATTCGTGACGATGGCAACGCCGCCCAGGCCCTGCACAATTCCCTGGCGCTGGCGCAGCATGTCGAGCGCCTGGGCTTCGAGCGCTTCTGGGTGGCCGAACACCACAATATGGATGGCATCGCCAGCTCGGCCACCTCTGTACTGCTGGGCTATCTGGCCGCCGGCACCTCGCGCATTCGCCTGGGCTCTGGTGGCGTGATGCTGCCCAACCATGCCCCGCTGGTGATTGCCGAACAGTTCGGCACCCTGGCGACCCTCTATCCGGGGCGAATCGAGTTGGGCCTGGGCCGCGCGCCGGGCGCCGATCACTTTACTGCGCAAGCCCTGCGCCGCGACCGAATTGGCAGCGCCGATGACTTCCCCGCCGACGTTGAGGAGCTGCAACGCTACCTGGGCCCGCGCACGCCGGATCAACGGGTGATCGCCATGCCGGGTGCGGACACCAACGTGCCGATCTGGCTGCTCGGTTCCAGCCTGTTCAGCGCCCAATTGGCGGGTGAAAAAGGCTTGCCCTATGCCTTCGCCTCACACTTCGCGCCGCGCTATATGCATGAGGCGATTCGCGTCTACCGCAACCACTTCAAGCCCTCGGCGGTGCTCGACAAACCCTATGTGATGCTCGGTGTACCGCTGATTGCCGCCGACACAGATGAACAGGCCGAATACCTGGCCACTTCGGCCTACCAGCGCATTCTGGCGCTGATTCGCGGCCAGAGCCTTGTGCAGAAGCCACCGGTAAACAGCATGCAAGGCCTGTGGCTGCCGCATGAAAAAGAAGCCGTGAACAACTTCCTCGGCCTGGCGGTGATCGGCGGCCCGGAAAGAGTTCAGGCACGCCTAGAGATGCTGCTGGAGCAGACCGGCGCCGATGAGCTGATCTTCACCTGCGACCTGTATGACTTCGCCGATCGCCTGCATGCCTTTGAACTGCTGGCACAGCTCCGCTGATTTACCAGCGGCAGGTCAATTGACGAACTTGTGCGGCCAATAGCACTCCCAACCCTGTAACCCCACGCACAGGAGACGCCCGATGAAGAAGACCGCATCAGCCCACTGGCAAGGTGGCATCAAGGATGGCAAAGGCACGATTTCAACCCAGAGCGGCGCGCTGAACAAAGTGCCTTATGGCTTTAATACGCGCTTCGAAGACCAGCCCGGCAGCAACCCCGAGGAGCTGCTCGGTGCGGCCCACGCGGGCTGCTTTTCCATGGCCCTGTCCAAGGAGCTGGGCGACGCCGGAATGACCGCCGAAAGCATCGACACTCGCGCGGAGGTGACGCTCGACAAACAGGATGGCGGCTTCGCTATCACCGCCGTGCACCTGTCCTTGCACGCGAAAATCCCCGGAGCCGACCGCGCCGCCTTCGAGAAAGCCGTGGAAACCGCGAAGAACGGCTGCCCCGTCTCCAAAGTGCTAAACACCACCATCACCCTGGAAGCGGTACTCGATAGCAGCCTCTAATTCAGAACCTGCTCACGATCTAGCGAGCTAGGAGCCTGTCGGACTTGCCCTCACAAAAGACGATAGAGCGGGATCAAGGTGCTTTTTGACGCGACGCCGTGCCGTTCAGACATCAGAGTTGGTTGGCACTGCCCCAGGGCGTATTAACACGCCTGAGCGGCTGTTTG
>JAHIWP010000029.1 GCA_018816095.1 Gammaproteobacteria bacterium | reverse complement strand
GCAGAAATTGACGACGCCGGGCACCTCAGACTAACAATGCCACCCCTGCGTCGCTGCGCTCCGACTGCCTGTCCGAATGATCGTGGAACAGGTGTCCGGATCAGCGTGGGCTGAGTGTCCGAATGGCGTGGAATCCGCAGCACTTCAAAGCGGCGATCACCCAGGCTCACCAACTGGCTACCGCAGCGCAGGGTTTCGGCCTGGGCCATAAACGCAGCGCCCAGCAGGGCAAGTAACAGCGTTGACGTCAGTGTGCGCATAGACAACAGGCCTATTCGCTGCCGAGGTGCAGAGCGCTGGCCACACTGCCATCGGCATTGGCCTGGGTAATACTGACATCCAGCAGGTAAATGCGTTCAGCGCTCAGGCCGCCACGCTCAACCAGATAGTTTTTTATTTCTGCCGCGCGGGCTTGGGCCAACTGGCGCAGTAGCAGCGAGCTCTGTGCCCAAGATTGCAGTACGCCGGCGCGCATCTGCGCGGTGCGTTCTTCGTCACTCAGCTTGGCCCATTCTGCCGGTGGCTGCTGCTTGAGGCGCGCACGGTAGATGCCTTCGAGCAGCACCGCCTTGTCGTCTTCATCGACTACCAGCTCGCTGGCATCGGCGGGTACATTATCGCCACGGCGCTGCAGTATCTTGTACCAAGTGCTCTGGTATTCGCGCTCCAGGCGTGCAACCGCAAGCGGTGGGCCATCGCTGCTCTGGGCGCTCATGCCTTCGACCTCCAGGCGCAGGGTGGGGCGCTCTTTCAGGGCGCTGGCCAGGGTGTCTAGTGCGTTCTGTGCCGTGCTGTCGAGTTGGCTTTCCCCTGCATTGAAGCGCACGGTGCTGAGGTCGACCTCGCTGCCGCCGCTGACCAGCCCGCCAATAAACTTGAACGGCGCCTGCGCTGCACGCAGCACCAGATTACGCAGTGTTTGCCAGACGATTGGCATCACGCTGAATTCGGGACTGTTGAGGTTGCCTTGAACGGGCAGCTGGATCTCGATATTGCCCTGGGTGTCCTTGAGCAGAGCCACAGCCAGGCGAATCGGTAGGTCCGTGGCGTCCTTGCTGTCGACTTTCTCGCCCAGTTGCAGGTCTTCCAGCAGCAGCTTGTTCTCGGCGTTGAGCTGACCCTTTTCGATCTGGTAGTGCAGGTCAAGGTTAAGACGGCCCTTGCGGATGCGGTAGCCGGCGAATTTACCGGAGTAGGGCGTCAGGGTAGTGAGCTCGACGTTTTTGAAGCTGGTGGCAATATCCAGGCTGTTCAGCGGGTCGAACGGGGTCAGCTTGCCTTTGATGCTGACAGGGGCGTACTTATCGACCTTGCCCTTGATGTCGACGCTGGCGGATTTCGCGCTTTGGTTATCCAGCGTGCCGATCTGGCCGTTAAGTTGGCCAATCGCCGTGGCGAAGTTGGGGCGCAGGCTGAAGTCGGCAAAGTTGGCCGAACCCTCCTTGATGCTGATGCCGCCAATGCGGATAGGCAGCGGCTTTTCCGCCGGGGCTTTGCGCGGTTCGGTGCTGGCGGGTTGGGGCACCATGAGGTCATTAATATTGGTGGTCAGGTCTTCGTTAATGATGAAGCGCACATAGGGCTGCTGCAGTTTGATCTGGCTGATCGCCAAACCTTGGCCGTGCTGGTAATCGAGCCCTTCGACCTGTACCTGCTGCCATTTGAGGAAGTCGCGATTTTTCAGGGTGTCGAGGGTGTGCAGTTGTTTGATCTCTGCGTGCCCAGTAATGCTGAAGGCCAGTGGCTCGACACTCTGCAGGTCAACGGCCAGTTCGCTGCCCAGTTTGCCGCTACGCAGCTCCAGGTGCACAAAAGGACTCAGGTAGGTTTGCGCCAGGCGCAGGTCAATGTCCTGGGTAAGCACGTTTAGATTGGCAGTGGTCGGGCTCAGTTGAACCTGACCGTTGGCCTTTATCAGCCCGGTTTTGTTCACCCCGGTGTCGAGCTTGAGAGCGAAGGGGGAAGTGCCCAGGCTGTCGAAGTCGTTCAGGTCGAGATTAAGCGGGGCGAGGTCGATTTTGACTTCAGCGCCGCCGGCGCGGTCCGCCAGATGCACCTGATAGTCGCGCAATTGCACGTCACGCAGAATCACCTGCCAGGGTTTGCTGGGCTCTTCCGGCTGGCTTGCAGTGGCGGTTTCCAGGTCGGCGGATTGCTCTGCGGTGGTCGGTTCGGTTGGCTCTTTTAGCGGCTCGGCTTCTGTTGCCGCAGAGCCTGCGCCATCCTTATTTAGAGCTGGAGCTGGAGCCTGTTTGGCGGGTTGGCTGGCCAGCAGTTTCTGCCAGTCGAGCTGGCCATCGGCCTCGCGTGCGGCCCAGGTTTCCAGCTGTTGGCTGCGAATCTTGCCGACGATGACCTGTTGCTTGGCCAGGTCTACGCTGGTTTCGCTGATATTCAGGCTTTGCAGGCGCAGCAACGCTTTGTCTGCCGGGCTTTTGATAGCAAAGCTGTTGACGCTGAGTTGGGTGTTGCTCAACAGCAGTTCGGTGCCTTTAGCCAGGTTGAGGCTGTAGTCGCTGCTCAGGTTGACGGTGCCGTCCTCTAAGACTAGTGGCACCGCATCGCGCACGTAGGGCCAGATGGCTTTCAGCTTGCCGTCAGTCACTTTAAGGCTGCCGCTGGAGCTGATCGGCACCAGGCTGATACGCCCGGTCCAGTCGATTCGTCCGCCGGTAGGGCCCGTGGCGACCAGGCTCATGTCGGCATTGTCGTCAGGCAGGGTACTGAGGTTGTGCAATTCGAAATTGAGATCGTCGTAAATAAACTCGATCGGTTCGCTGGGACGTAGGTCCTGAAAATGCACGTTGCCGCCGCTCAGCTTGATCCGCGAAATGCGCAGCGGAAACGGCTCGCCAGCGGGCTCCTCGACCGCTGGCTCGGTGCTAGGCGGGACGTTAAACAGTTGCGTCAGGTTAAGCCTGCCATCTTTGCCGAACAGCACTTCACTGTGCGGTTTGTCCAACTCGATGTCGGCCAGGTGCAACACACCGCCCCATAGGCTGTCGAGTTGCAGGTTGGCATACAGGCGTTCGAAGGCGATCTGCTGCTGTTCAGCTTCACCAATTTGCAGCCCCCAAAGGCTCAGCTCCAGGCTGAAGGGGTTGAGCTGCAGACGTTGCAAGGAGGCGGGCACGGTGGCGTATTGGGCCAGTTGTTGATTGGCGATACGCAGGCCGATGCCGGGCAGAATCAAAAAGCCCAGCAGGCTATAGAGTGCAACAACGATAGCAATGGCGCTGGCGGCGCGCTTTATTCCTTTAAGCATAAAAACGTCATCTATCCCGACGAAGAAGTGCCTTGGAGTATGGCACGCGTACACGGTTCCGCAGCGCCGCGGCGGGTGATTCTCTGAACGCTTGGGGGTAAATCAGAACTGCAGGATCAGGGTTTTCAGTGGTGGCTGGCCATCCAGTGAGGGGAAGTCGTTAGCCGGAGGTAATACCTGCCACTCACGTACCGGGCGGCCGAGTTTTTCCGCACAGCGCAGTACCTGCTCGCGCCAGTCTGGCATGCTGACTTTTGCCAGGTTATTGCAGCAGATCAGTACGCCATCATCAGCCGTGGCGAGAACTGCCGGTTTGAGCAGGCTCTGGTAGTCACGCAGCAAGTCGACGGTACCGAAGGCGCTCTTGGCCCAGGCTGGCGGGTCGAGCAGTACCAGGTCGAACTGACGCTGCGCTAAACGCGGATAGTCCGGCAGTTTGTGGCCACGGCGCGCGCTAATCGGCAGGCCCGCCAGTTGGCGAATCGCCGGAAAGTAATCCGACTGGATAAACTGCATGGGCGCCAGCGCTGGGTTGAGCGCGCCATTCTCGCGGCCAACTGCCAGGTTGCCTTCGGCAAAGTCGAGGTTGAGCACTTCGCGGGCGTCGCCTGCGGCAGCGCTCAAGCCAACCCCGCAGGTGTAGGCAAACAGGTTGAGCACCGATTTGCCAGCGCTGTGCTGTTTGACCCAGCCGCGGGCGTTGCGCAGGTCAAGAAACAGCAGCGGGTCTTGCCCGGCATGACGGCCGCGTACGCGGTAGTTGAGGCCCCACTCATGGCCGACCAAGTCTTCCAGTGCGGCGGGCTCGGCCTGGTAGGCCGGGTCGCTGCGGTCTATGCGCGAATTGCCTTGGGAGCGGTCGTTGTACACCAGCAGCAGGTCTTCGCCGAGGCTGCTCTGGCATTGCTCGGCCAGTTGCAGCAGTTCATCGCGGCTGAGGCGCTGATGAAAGCTCTGTACCAGTAACTGTGGGCCGTAACGGTCGATGGTCAGACCGCCGGCGCCTTCCTGGCTGCCATGAAACAGGCGATAGCAGTCGGTGCCTTGTTGATGCAGCTCAGCCAGCAGGTCGTGGCGATTATTCAGGGCGGCGCGCAGCGCCTGATCGAGAGCGGGCATGCGCGGCGACTCTAAAAAGGAGGGCGCGCAGTTTACCAAGAAAAACGCCGGCGCCCGCTAATCCGGGTGCCGGCGTTCAGTTGTGCGGCTGGTCGCGCTGTTATCAGGCGCGCTCAATCGCCAGCGCTACACCTTGACCGCCACCGATGCACAGGGTGGCCAGGCCTTTCTTGGCGTCGTGCTTGATCATCTCGTGCAGCAAGGTGACCAGAATCCGGCAACCGGAGCCGCCAATCGGGTGGCCGAGGGCGATGGCGCCGCCGTTGACGTTGACCTTACTGGCGTCCCAGTCAAGTTCTTTGCCTACCGCCAACGCCTGCGCGGCAAAGGCTTCGTTGGCTTCGATCAGGTCCAGATCACCCAGCGTCCAGCCGGCTTTGGCCAGGCAGCGCTGGGTGGCGCTGACCGGGCCAATACCCATGATTGCGGGGTCGACACCGGCATTGGCGTAGCTGGCGATTTTCGCCAGTACTGGCAGGCCCAGGGCTTTGGCTTTTTCAGCACTCATCAGTAGCACCGCCGCGGCGCCGTCGTTGAGGCTGGAGGCGTTACCGGCGGTCACGCTGCCGTCTTTCTTGAACGCCGGCTTGAGTTTGCCCAGTGATTCGGCGGTGGTACCGGCGCGCGGCTGTTCATCCGTGGCGAAG
Source organism: Gammaproteobacteria bacterium (assembly GCA_018816095.1). Taxonomy (GTDB): domain Bacteria; phylum Pseudomonadota; class Gammaproteobacteria; order Pseudomonadales; family Pseudomonadaceae; genus Aquipseudomonas; species Aquipseudomonas spirodelae. Next base: position 16,340 of record JAHIWP010000029.1, on the reverse strand, counting down.
GCCAGTGGGTCGCCTTTGCGCTGAGGAATCAGGATTGGGGTGATTTCATCGGCAAAACGCCCGGCTTCGATGGCGGCGCAGGCTTTTTGCTGCGAGGCCGCGGCGAAGGCATCCTGCGCTTCACGGCTGATGCCGTACTTGTCCACCAGGTTCTCGGCGGTGATGCCCATGTGATAGTCGTTGAAGGCGTCCCACAGGCCGTCGGTGATCATCGTGTCGACCAGCTTGGCGTGGCCCATGCGCAGGCCGGTGCGGGCGCCGGGCATGACGTAAGGAGACAGGCTCATGTTCTCCATGCCACCTGCAATCATTACTTCGGCATCGCCGCAGCGAATGGCCTGGGCAGCCAGATGCAAGGCTTTCAGGCCCGAGCCGCAGACTTTGTTTAAGGTCATTGCCGGTACGGCGTGGGGCAGGCCCGCGAGAATCGCCGCCTGGCGGGCCGGATTCTGCCCGCTGCCTGCCGTGAGTACCTGGCCGAGGATCACTTCGTCGACCTGCGCGCCGTCCAAACCGGTTTGCGCAAGCAACTGGCGGATCACGGCAGCGCCCAACTCGGGGGCCGGGATATTCGCCAGTGAACCCTGGAAGCTGCCGATGGCAGTGCGGGTGGCGGCAACGATGACGACATCTTGCATAACGCGATCCTCACAAGTGACAGGCGCGGCAGGCCGCGAAAGGTCGCTATGGTGGCACAGCGGCTTTGCTCGCGGCCAGCCTGCGAACTGACCAGTCAGCCGCGCGGCGGTAGCTGTAGGCGCTTGCGCGCGCAGTGAATGGCGCCGCCGCGCACCGCCCAGCGCAGTACCGGCGCCAGGCTGTGGACGCCGGTCTGGATCACGCGGCTGCGCGCTGGACTGATCTGCTGACAGAGCATTTCTTGGGCCCAGTTGGGCAGCAGGTCGATACCGGCCTGCATCAGCAATTTGGCCGCCGGTGCGGCGAGGACGCTGGGGGCGGGTGCGTCCAGCAGGATGCGCAGAATCTCCAGCGAGCGCGCATCGCAACACAACTCGGGGCGAACGGCGGCCAAATAGGCCGCCACTTCGGCGCGCGAACGCGGCACCTGGGTCGCGCCCAGGCGTTCGGCGATCAGGGCGATTTCCGCGTAGTAGCGGTCTTGATCGGCCTCACTCAGCTGTGGGTTGCGGTAGCGCAGGTGCGCCTGAAGGAAGCTGTGCACTTCGCCGACATGCACCCAGGTCAGCAGCGCGGGGTCACTGGCGGCGTAGGTGCGGCCATCCGGGGCGGTGCCCGTAACCTTGAGGTGAATGGTTTTGACCTTGTCGATCAGCCAGTCGGCGTCGGCGCGCGAGCCGTAGGTGGTACCGGAAATAAACTGCCCGGTGCGGCGCAGGCGGCCGAGTAGGTCGTCACGAAAATTCGAGTGATCCCACACGCCGGCCAGAGCCAGTGGGTGCAAGGCCTGCAGAAGCAGGGCGCTGATGCCGCCGATCAACATGCTGGTGAAGTCGCCATGCACCTGCCAACTCACCGAGTCCGGGCCGAACAGGCCGGGGTCGCCCTTGGGGTTCTCGAAGTCGATCTGGCCGAGGGCGATACCGCTGAGGCTGAGAACTTGGCTTTCGATACGGCGGCGCAGGAATTCCATAGGGTCTCTACAAGACGGCCATGCCGCGGTGTGGCATGGCCATCCTACATCGGGTTAGCGGTTCAGGCGTTGCTCGATCAGCCCGTCCACCACACTGGGGTCGGCCAGGGTCGAGGTGTCGCCCATGTTGTCTAGCTCGTTACAGGCGATCTTGCGCAGGATGCGCCGCATGATCTTGCCTGAGCGGGTCTTCGGCAGGCCCGGCGCCCATTGGATCAGTTCGGGTTTGGCGAAACCACCAATCTCTTTGCCGACCAGGGCCAGCAGTTCGGTCTTCAGTGCGTCGCTGAGGTCGATGCCGTTCATGGGCGTGACGAAGGCATAAATGCCCTGACCCTTGAGGTCATGTGGGTAGCCGACCACGGCCGCTTCGGCAACGGCGTCGTGCAGCACCAGAGCGCTTTCCACCTCGGCGGTGCCGATGCGGTGGCCGGAGACGTTGATCACGTCATCCACGCGACCGGTGATCCAGTAGTAGCCGTCTTCATCGCGGCGCGCGCCGTCACCGCTGAAGTAGTAACCGGGGTAGGGCTTCAGATAGGTGTCGATCATCCGCTGATGGTCGCCGTAAACGCTGCGGATCTGGCTCGGCCAGCTTTCTTTGATCGCCAGTACACCTGAGCCCGGGCCGTCGATTTCCTTGCCCTGCTCATCCAGCAACACCGGTTGCACGCCGAAGAAGGGACGGGTGGCGGAGCCGGGTTTGAGGTCGGTGGCGCCAGGCAGCGGGGTGATTAGAATGGCGCCGGTTTCGGTTTGCCACCAGGTGTCGACGATCGGGCAGCGGCGTTCGCCGACCACGTTGTAATACCACTCCCAGGCTTCCGGGTTGATCGGTTCGCCGACCGAGCCGAGTAGGCGCAGGCTGGAGCGGTCAGTTTTACGCACCGGGCCTTCGCCTTCACGCATTAGCGCGCGCAGGGCGGTAGGCGCGGTGTAGAAGATATTTACCTGATGTTTGTCGATCACCTGCCAGAAGCGCGAGGCATCCGGGTAGTTCGGTACGCCCTCGAAGATCAGGCTGGTGGCGCCATTGGCCAGCGGCCCGTAAACGATGTAGCTGTGCCCGGTGACCCAGCCAACGTCGGCGGTGCACCAGTAAATATCGCCTTCGTGGTAGTCGAATACGTACTTGTGGGTCATCGCGGCCATCAGCAGGTAGCCGCCGGTGCTGTGCAGCACTCCCTTGGGTTTACCCGTGGAGCCTGAGGTGTAGAGGATAAACAGTGGGTCTTCGGCGTCCATCGGCTCGGGTGGGCAATCGCCGTCGGCGTCGCGCAAAGCTTCGTGGTACCAGATGTCGCGGCCTTCGACCCAGTCGATCTCACCCTGGGTACGCTCGACCACCACCACCGTGGACACTGCTGGGCAGCTCTGCAGGGCTTTGTCGACGTTGGCCTTGAGCGCCACGTACTTGCCGCCGCGCACGCCTTCATCGGCGGTGATCACCGTGCGGCAATCGGAGTCAAGAATGCGGTCACGCAGCGCGTCTGGGGAGAAGCCGCCGAACACCACCGAATGCACCGCACCGATGCGCGTGCAGGCGAGCATGGCGTAGGTCGCCTCCGGGATCATCGGCATGTAGATGCACACCCGGTCACCCTTCTTTACGCCACGGCTTTTCAGCACATTGGCCAGGCGACTGACGTTGTGGTGCAGCTTTTTGTAGGTGATATGCGCCGATTCGCTGGGGTTGTCACCTTCCCAGATCAGTGCAATTTGCTCGCCGCGTGTGGCCAGGTGGCGGTCGATGCAGTTGTAGCTGACGTTTAGCTGGCCGCCCTTGAACCACGAACCCTGGCCGCTGAGCAGGTCACCCTGCTGCACGCTGTCCCAGGGTTTGGACCAGTCGAGAAACTGTTTGGCCTGCTCGGCCCAGAACGTATCAGGCTGCTCGACCGATTGTTGGTAGAGGCGCAGGTAGTCGTCGTTGTCGATGTGCGCGCGCTGGCGCACCGAGTCGGCAACCGGGTGACGGGTAATTTCGAACATGGCGGGTCCTTGTTGTTGTGTGTCCGCGATCACAACAAGGGTGCACCCAGTGAAGGCTGGGTTCAAGTGCTGGCCCGGTGCAGCTGGGCCGGGCCTTGCGTGGTGGGCCGATCAGCCGCGATGGCGCTCGCGGAAGTGCTGAATTAGGCCTTGGGTCGAGGCATCACTGGCTGGCGTATCGAGCTGGCCGGTCAGGCGCTGATACACTCCCAGGCCGAGCTCTTTGCCCAGTTCAACGCCCCATTGGTCGAAGGCGTTGATGCCCCAGATCGCGCTTTGTACAAAGACTTTGTGCTCATACAACGCGACCAGCGCACCGAGACCGAACGGGTCGATCCGGTTGAGCGCGAGAATATTGCTTGGGCGGTTACCGGGCACCATCTTGTGCGGCGCAAGGCGTTGCACGTCAGCTTCGTTGAGGCCTTTGCCGCGCAATTCGGCTTCGGCTTCGGCTTGAGTCTTACCGTGCATCAGCGCCTGGCTTTGCGACAGGCAGTTGGCAAACAGCCACTGGTGATGGTCGGCCAGTGGGCTGAAGCTGTTGACCGGGACGATAAAGTCCGCCGGGATCAGCTCAGTGCCCTGGTGCAGTAACTGGTGGTAGGCATGCTGGCCGTTGCAGCCGACACCGCCCCAGATCACCGGGCCGGTGCTGAAGTCCACCGGGCTGCCGTCTTGGCGTACGGATTTGCCGTTGGACTCCATGTCCAGCTGCTGCAAGTGCTTGGTGAAGTTACGTAGGTAGTGGTCGTAGGGCAGGATCGCCTGGCTTTTCGCCCCCCAAAAATTGCCATACCAGATGCCCAGCAAGGCCATCAGTACCGGCATATTTTCCGCCAGCGGCGCCTGGGTGAAGTGCTGGTCCATGGCGTAAGCGCCGGCTAGCAGCTCCTTGAAGTTGGAGATACCGATGGCCAGCGCGATGGGTAAGCCGATGGCCGACCACAGCGAATAACGGCCGCCGACCCAATCCCACATCGGGAAGATGTTTTCCGCCTTGATGCCGAACTCGATCGCGGCCTTGGTGTTACTGGTGACCGCAATGAAGTGCTTGTGCAGTTCGGCTTCCGGGCCACCCAGGGCCAGGTACCAGTCGCGTGCTGCCAGGGCGTTTTTAAGGGTTTCCAGGGTGCTGAAGGATTTGGAAGAGACGATAAACAGGGTGGTTTCAGGGTTCAGGCGCGCGGTGAGTTCACGGAACTCGCTGCCGTCGATGTTGGCCAGGTAATGGCAGCGCACGCCACGCTGGGTAAACGGCCGCAGTGCTTCGGAAACCAGCTGCGGGCCGAGGAACGAACCGCCGATGCCGATATTGACGACCTCGGTGATCGGCTTGTCGCTGTAGCCGCGCCACAGGCCGCTGTGTACGCGGCTGACCAGTTCGGTCATTTGATGCAGTACGCGGTGCACCTGGGGGATCAGGTCGACGCCATCCAGCTTGACGCTGCGCCCAATCGGGCTGCGCAGGGCGGTGTGCAGGGCAGCGCGGCCTTCTGAGGCATTGACCTGATCACCGCAGAACAGTGCCTGGATGGATTCACCAAGCTGGCTTTGCTCGGCCAGTTGTACCAGCAGTGCTAGGGTTTTTTCGTCGATCAGGTTCTTCGAATAGTCCAGCATCAAGCCGCAACTGCTCAGGGAGAAACGCTTGAAGCGCTCCGGATCACTGGCAAAGGCCTCGCGCATGCTGAAGTCATTCATCTGCTCGCGGTGTTCGCGCAGCGCCTGCCAGGCGGGCAGAGAGGTGACGTCATGCGGCTGTTGGTAATAGGCCATAGGTGCGTGTTCCTTGTGCTGGGTGCGACGAAATATGCAAAAAAGCCCGGAGTGATCCGGGCCTTGAGTGTAACTGGCAGGTGCGCGAGCCGGTAACCGGCTAATCAAGCAGGCGCATCAAGGTCGAGCGCCAGGTTGTCGATGAGTCGGGTGTTGCCAATGGAGGCGGCCAACAGAATTACCAGCTGACGATCATCCTGTGATGCCGGGCGCAGGCTGCTGGATTCGCGCACTTCGAGGTAGTCCGGGCGGAAACCCGCGGCGCTATGTTGTGCCTGCGCTGCGTTGATCAGTTTGGCGTAATCACGCTCACCGGCCTTTATCGCCGCGGCCATTTCCTGCAGGCTGCGGTACAGCACTGGCGCCACTTCGCGTTGCTCGGCATTCAGGTAACCGTTGCGTGAAGACAGCGCCAGGCCATCTTCGGCGCGCACGGTGGGCTCGCCGATGATCTGGATCGGCATATTCAGGTCACGCACCAGGGTGCGGATTACCGCCAGTTGCTGGAAGTCCTTCTGGCCGAAAATGGCCAGGTCAGGCTGCACCATGTTGAACAGCTTGCTGACTACAGTCGCAACGCCGTCGAAGTGCCCCGGCCGGCTGGCGCCGCACAGGCCTTCGGAGACGCCCGTCACGCTGACGCGGGTCTGGCCGTCAGTCCCTTGCGGGTACATCTCGGTGACATCCGGGGCGAACAGCAGGTGGCAGCCGGCTGCGACCAGTTTTTCCTGATCGGCAAGCAGGGTCCGTGGGTAGCTCGCGAGGTCTTCGTTGGGGCCGAACTGCAACGGGTTGACGAAAATGCTGGCAACCACGAAGTCCGCACGCTGCACGGCTTTTTCCACCAGCGCGGCATGGCCGGCATGCAGGTTGCCCATGGTCGGCACCAGGGCGATTTGTTTACCTTCGGAGCGGGCTTGGGCGACAGCGGCGCGCAACTCGCGCACGCTCTTAACTGTGTTCATGCAGAAAATCCGTGCTCGGCTGCTGGGAAACTTTGGTCTTTGACCGCTTTGACATAGGCGCTGATGGCATTCTGGATGCTGCTCTGGCCGGCCATAAAGTTCTTAACAAACTTTGGCACACGGCCGCTCAGGGACAGCCCAAGCATGTCGTGCATGACCAATACCTGGCCGTCAGTGGCCGAACCTGCACCGATACCAATCACCGGGATTTTCACCGCCTGGCTAATTTCCGCAGCCAGTTCGCTGGGCACGCACTCAAGCAGCAGCATCGCTGCACCGGCCTGTTCCAGGGCCATGGCGTCAGCGCGCATCTGCCGCGCAGAGGCCTCTTGGCGGCCTTGGACCTTGTAGCCACCGAGGATGTTCACCGCTTGTGGGGTCAACCCTAGGTGCGCGCACACCGGCACACCGCGCTCGGCCAGTTGGCGAATTGGCTCAGCCAGCCAGGCTGCACCTTCCAGCTTGACCATGTGCGCGCCGGCTTGCATCAGTGCCGCGCTGTTGTTCAACGCCTGCTCCAGCGTGGCATAGGCCATAAACGGCAGGTCGGCGAGGATCAGCGCACCCTGGTTGCCGCGTTTGACGCAGGCGGTGTGGTACGCCATATCGGCCACGGAGACGGGCAGTGTGCTGTCATGGCCTTGTAAGACCATGCCGAGGGAATCACCTACCAGCAGCACATCGACACCGGCCTGGCAGGCCGTTTGGGCGAACGTGGCGTCATAGCAGGTCAGCATGGCGATTTTCTCGCCGCTCTGCTTGAGGCTTTGCAGGGTAGTCAGGGTTACATCAGGCATGAAAACTGTCCTCGCTCAGGCGTTCAGTCAGCAGTTGTGCTGCTTCAAGTTGGCCTGCATTGGCCGCAAATTGCACCGGTGCGGGGCATCGGGACGCCTATAGTCCTGATGGGAAGACTCGAAGTCAATTGCAGGTGTTACCGGTTTGTTACTGGCGTTACCACCAATCTTCGTAGCTTTGCTCCGGGCATAGGCGCGGGGGCTGCTGTCGAGGGATATCTGCTTCTTAGGTCGACGCGGCTTCGCCCAGTCGCTCCAGCCCTACAAAAGGGCAGGCATCGAGCAGTTCAGACAGTGCGCGACCATCTGGCAGATGCAGCGCTGGGGCGATCTCGGCCAGTGGGTAGAGGACAAACGCGCGGGCATGCATGTGGTAGTGCGGCACGGTTAGGCGGGGCTCATCCAGTTGGCGTTCGCCGAACAGTAGAATGTCCAGGTCGAGGGTGCGCGGCCCCCAGCGCTCGGCCTTACGCGTGCGGCCCTGCTCAAGTTCGATGGTTTGCAGCGCATCGAGCAGCGCCAGTGGGCTGAGGTCGGTGTCCAATGCGGCTACGGCATTGACGTAGCGCGGCTGGTCCGGCGGGCCTAGAGGGTCGCTGGCGTAGAGCGATGATTGTGCAGCTAGATGGGTGTGCGGCAGCGCGGCCAGGGCGGCTAGGGCGCTGCGTAATTGCGCGTGTGGGGTCGCCAGGTTGCTACCCAAGCCGATATACACGCGCTCCATCATTCACCCGTTGGGGCATTGCTGCTATCAGTTGCGGGGCCGCGCTTGCGCTTGTTGTTGTTGCGTTTGCGTTTGCGCGGTGCGCCGGCAGCGTCATCTTTGTTGCTGAGGTCGCGGATCATGTTGCGCCGCTCGCTATCGCTGACTTCCTGATAGCGCGTCCACCAGTCGCCGAGCCCGCCAGTTTCTTCGCCTGCGCTCTCGCGCAGCAGGAGGAAGTCGTAACCGGCGCGGAAGCGTGGGTTTTCCAGCAAGGTATCGGCGCGTTTGCCGCTGCGGCGTGGCAGGCGTTCCTGCATGTCCCAGATTTCGCGGATCGGCATGGTGAATCGCTTGGGCACAGCAATTCGCTGGCACTGCTCGCTGATTAGCTCATGGGCTGCTTCCTGCATCGCCGGAATCGGCGGCATGCCGCGATTCTGCAGCTTAATGACACGTGCCGGCAGAGCTGGCCAGAGTAGCGCCGCGAGGAGGAAGGCAGGGGTGACCGATTTACCTTGTTGAATGCGCTGGTCAGTGCTGTCCAGTGCGTTACGGATTAACTGGTCGGTGTAGTCCGGGTTGAGTTTCAGTGCTTCAGCACTGGCCGGGAACAGTTGGCCGAACAAGCCGTAATCGACCAGGAGCTCGTAGGTGTAGACCGCATAACCGGCCAGAAACAGCTTGAGCACTTCATCGAACAGGCGCGCGGCGGGGATTCCGCCAAGCAGTGGCGCCAGTTTGTAGATCGGCGCAGCGCTGTGTTTCTCGATGTCGAAATCCAACTTGGCAGCGAAACGCACCGCACGCAGCATGCGAACCGGATCTTCCTGGTAACGCTGCGTCGGATCGCCGATCAGGCGGATCAGATGATTACGGATGTCGTGCACGCCGTTGGCGTAATCGAGGATGCGCTCGGTGCTCGGGTCGTAATACAGCGCATTGATGGTGAAGTCGCGGCGCTGGGCATCGTCTTCCAGGCTGCCATACACGTTATCGCGCAGGATCCGGCCACTCTCATTACGTGACGACAGGTTGCTGTTCTCTTCCTCATCGCCTTCGGGGTGGTTGGCGCGGAAGGTCGCGACCTCGATGATTTCACGGCCGAAATGCACGTGAACCAACTTGAAGCGCCGACCGATTACCCGGGCATTCCGGAATTCGGCCCGCACCTGCTCCGGGGTGGCGCTGGTGGCCACGTCGAAATCTTTGGGCTCGATGTCCAGCAGCAGGTCGCGTACACAGCCACCGACCAGGTACGCCTGGTAGCCAGCTTGCTGCAGGCGCTCAACCACGCTGATGGCATAGCGGCTGATTTCGCCGCGCTCGATCGGGTGTTGGCTGCTGCCCAGCACTTCAGGCGTGCTGTGCGAATGTTTGCCACGGAGGGCGGGGGTGCGAAAGGACTTGAACAGCTTTTTCAGCATGGGAGGCACTGTTTGACGAAATGACTGGCCAGAGTATATGCCGGCCGCAGGAATGGCGCGGATTTTAGCATTGAGTTGGGGTTTGGTGCAGGAAACGAAGGGAGGCTGCAGTAGGCGGGGAGTTTGAAGCTACTGGGGGAGCCGAGGCTCCCCCCCAAATTGGTGCGTGCTCTATTTTTATTATTATGGCGGGCTTGTTGTTTTTGTTTATTTACCCGTTCCATCCAGTCAGGGACATTTGGAAAATTTCCCAAGTTGGGAATCAAGAGCAAACGTATTGCTTTGGATACTGACGCTGCCATGATCACACAGTGACCCAGCCAGTTCAGGCACTGCCTTGGAGCAGTTTTATTGTTCTCGGCCTGGTTTTGGGGCGAACCCCAAAGGCAAATCCTTTCCAAAAGAATCAGTTAGCTGCGCCTCCGCGTCGTTGTTTTTATTGTGCTGGAGTCGGTACGTCTTATTTTTATTAGGTTTGGGGCATGCTTGTTATTGTTCTTGTGCCAGTAATAAAGCAGAACCCGTGCCAGTTTTTACAATCCCTTTATATTCAAGGCTTTGAGTGCTGTTGAGGGTGGCCGGGTGGCATAAAAAAGCCGGGCCTTCGTTACCATAAGACCCGGCTTTTGTTACTAAGTGTTGAGTGGGTAACAGATGGTGGAACCTCTGGCCCACGCATCTGTCACCGCGGGTGCCTTAGTCTGCGGTAGCACCCGATGATTTGCGGCGTGGGATGCCCAGACGCTGGCGGCGTTCCCACAGGCATTTGCGGCTGATGCCGAGTTTGCGTGCCAGTTCGGTCTCGGTCATGTGGTCTTGATGCTCTAAGACGAAGTGCTGGAAGTAGTCTTCCAGTGACAGATCTTCGGTTGGTTCGCTGGGTTCATGTCCCGGGCCGCCATTTTGGCTGGGCAGGGTGAAGTCGTCCTCAAGGTCATCCAGTTCGATATCGATACCCAGCAGCTCGGCGGAGATGCTGTTGCCCTCGCAGAGAATCACCGCACGCTCGATGGCGTTCTCCAGCTCACGCACGTTACCCGGCCAGGGGTAGTGACGGATGGCCTGTTCGGCGTCGGCCGCAAAACTCAGGTCGAGGCGACCCTGGCGAGTGCACTGACGTAGCAGGAAGGCGCGTGCGATCTCGCTCACGTCAGCCCCGCGTTCGCGTAGGGGGGGGAGCTTGAGGGCGATTACGTGCAGGCGGTAATACAGGTCTTCGCGGAACTGGCCGATTTTCGACAGGGTTTTCAGGTCGCGGTGGGTCGCGGCGATCAAGCGCACATCGACCTTCTGCGACTGCACCGAGCCCACTCGACGGATTTCGCCTTCCTGCAGCACACGCAGCAGGCGTGCCTGGGCCTCTAAAGGCAGCTCGCCTATTTCATCGAGAAACAGGGTGCCGCCATCGGCTGCTTCGACCAGGCCGGCACGGCCAGCGCTTGCACCGGTAAAAGCGCCTTTCTCGTGGCCGAACAGTTCGGACTCGATCAGTGATTCCGGGATGGCTGCGCAGTTGACTGAAATCAGCGGCGCTTTGGCGCGGCGTGAAAGATTGTGCAAGGCGCGAGCCACTAGTTCTTTACCAGTGCCGGACTCGCCCTGGATCAGGACATTGGAGTCGGTGGGCGCCACCTTGCGGATCTTGCTGTACATCTCCTGCATCGCGGCGCAGGAGCCAATGATGCCGATTTCGCCGTTGCTGTTATCCACCACCTTGTCGGTGCCGGCTTTTGCGTTTGCAGCAGCGGGTGCAGGCGCGCTTTTAGTCTGTTGGAAGTCACGAAGGATGCGCGCTACCGCTTGGAGCATTTCGTCGTGATCGAAGGGTTTGGCGATGTAGTCCACCGCCCCCATTTTCATCGAGTCGACGGCCGAGCGCAGGCTGGCGTAGCTGGTCATGATCAGCACTGGGGTGCCCTGGCCGAGCTTGATCATCTCGGTGCCGGGTGCGCCCGGCAGGCGCAGGTCGCTGACGATCAGGTCGAAGCTGGGGATGCTGAAACGCTCTTGAGCTTCCTGTACCGAGCCGGCTTCGCTGACTTCGTATTGGTTGCGCTCCAGCAGGCGGCGCAGTGCAGAGCGGATAATGGTTTCGTCTTCGACGATCAAAATATGAGGCATTAATTTGGTCTCTCGACGGTCTCGGGGCATGCCGCGGGGCGAAAAGCCTTGCAGGCATGCTCTCAATTAGCTGGTTTGAGTCGCTAGGGACGTCGCCTCGACATGCCTCGGCAAGCTGACCCGAATGCGGGTGCCACGCTGCAGTTCTAGATCGGCCGGGCTGTCGATTGTTATTTGTCCATAATGCTCTTCCACGATCGAATAGACCAGAGCGAGGCCCAGTCCGGTGCCTTTGCCCACCTCCTTGGTGGTGAAAAAGGGCTCGAACAGACGGTCGATAATGGCCTTGGGGATGCCTGTGCCTTCGTCTTCGACGATCAGGTCGATGGTGTGTTCGAAGGTTTCACTCTTGACCCGAATCGCGCTGCCTGGCGGTGAGGCATCACGGGCGTTGGACAGCAGGTTGATCAGCACTTGGGCCAAGCGCTGTGGGTCGCCCACCACCCGCTGGTCAGCTTCGCAGAGGTTGAAGAACTGCACGTCGACGCTCTGTCGATTGAGCGCCAGCAGGGCAATTGCGTCTTGCGCGACCTGGGCCAGGCACACCGGCTCTTCACTGTTCTGGTGGCTGCCGGAATGGGCAAAGCTCATCAGCGACTGGACGATGCGCGACACGCGTTTGGTCTGCTCGATGATCTGCTCACTGATCTCTGTCAGCTCGCTATCACCTTCGCGTTCTTCGCGCAGGTTCTGCGCCAGGCAGGCGATGCCGGTGATCGGGTTGCCGATTTCGTGGGCCACCCCGGCGGCCAGACGGCCGATGCTAGCCAGGCGTTCGGAGTGCACCAGCTTGTCTTCGAGCATCTGGGTTTCGGTAAGGTCTTCAACCAGCAGCACCAGGCCGCTGTTACCGGGGGCCAGGGGTTCGTCGATGGCCGCCTTGTGCAGGTTAAGCCAGCGGGTCTGGCCGTCGAGGGCCAGGCTTTGTTTGTGCAGGTGTTCGTCGGGCAGCTCAATAAAGTTCTGCAGCAGGCTGCGCCACGGCTCACCCAGGGTGCTCAGGCGCGAACCGACAACGCGCTGCGCCGGTATTTCAGTGAGTTCTTCCATGGCCTTGTTCCACATCAGGATTTCTTGATCCTTGGCCAGCGAGCAGACGCCCATGGGCAGTTCCTGCAGGGTCTGGCGGTGGTAGCGGCGCAGGGTGTCGAGTTCCGCCGCCAGGCCGGTGAGGCGTGAGTGGTAGTCCTCGAGGCGGTTCTCGATAAAGTGAATGTCTTCGCTGACGTAGGTTTCGCTGCCTGCTTTATACGGCAGGAACGTCTCGACGATATCCTGGGCCACGCTGGGGCCCATCAGCCCGGAGAGGTTGGCCTCGATGCGGTCACGCAGGCGCCGCAGGGCATAGGGGCGGCCTTCATCGAACGGTAGATGGAGGTCGCGCAGCGCTTGTTCGACCTCGTGCTGAGCCGTTTTTGCGCCCAGGGGTTTGGCCAGTTGCGCGGCGAACTCCTGCGGTGAATTGGCCAGCAGTTCACGCCGTTGTGGGCGTCGTACGTTGTCCACGGCGCAGGCTTCTGCGGCACTTTTCTCCTCCGCGCTGGCTTCGGTGAACAGCGACACTAGGGTGAACACCAGCACGTTAGCGGCCAGCGAAGCGATCGCTGCCATGTGCCAACTGCTGTCATCCAGCACATAGATAACGTTGAACCAGGGCAGGTATAAACCCTGCAGGTTGCCGAGCATTGGCAACAGCATGCTCACCACCCACACGCCGATACCTGCTAGCAGCCCGGCGATAAAGCCTTTGCGGTTAGCCGCCGGCCAGTACAGCACCGAGAGTACGCCGGGCAGGAACTGCAGGGTGGCGACGAAGGCGACGATGCCGAGGTTGGCCAGGTCTTGCTCAGCCCCCAGTAATAGATAGAAGCCGTAGCCGGCCATGATCACCAGCAGGATCAGCGCGCGGCGCGTCCACTTCAGCCAGCGGTAGATATTGCCTTCCGACGGTGGCTGGTACAGCGGCAGCACCACATGGTTAAGCACCATGCCCGACAGCGCCAGGGTGGTGACGATGATCAGCCCGCTGGAGGCCGACAGGCCGCCGACATAGGCAATCAATGCCAGGGTCTGGCTGTTGACCGCGATACCGACGCCGAGGGTGAAGTATTCCGGGTTGGTGGTCGCACCCAGCTTCAGCCCGGCCCAGAGAATCAGCGGTACGGCCAGACTCATTAGCAGCAGGAACAGCGGCAGGCCCCAGCTGGCGCTGACCATGGCGCGCGGGTTGAGGTTCTCGGTAAAGGTCATGTGGTACATGTGCGGCATGACGATGGCCGAGGCGAAGAACACCAGCAACAGCGTGCGCCAGGGGCCTTCTTGCAAGGGGGTGTGCAGGTTCGACAGCGACGCTTGATTCTGCACCAGCCAGGATTGCAGGTCCTGCGGGCCGTCGAACACGCCGTACAAGGCATACAGGCCGATGATGCTGATCGCTACCAGCTTGACCACTGACTCAAAAGCGATGGCGAACACCAGGCCTTCATGTTTCTCGCGGGTGGCGATATGCCGTGCGCCGAACAGGATGGTGAACAGAATGATCAGCCCGCAATAGGCCAGGGCGACGCGCTCCTGCACCGGCTCGCGGGTGAGAATGCCGATGGAGTCCGCCACCGCCTGAATTTGCAATGCGAGCAATGGCAGTACGCCGACCAGCATAAATACCGTGGTGAGGGCGCCGGCCCAGGTGCTGCGGAAACGAAAGGCGAAGAGGTCGGCCAGGGATGACAGCTGGTAGGTGCGGGTTATCTTCAGGATCGGGTAAAGCAGCACCGGTGCCAGTAGAAATGCCCCGGATACGCCGAGGTAACTGGCCAAAAAGCCATAACCGTATTGGTAGGCCAGGCCCACCGTGCCATAAAACGCCCAGGCGCTGGCATACACGCCAAGCGACAGGATGTAGGTCAGCGGGTGACGGATCACCCAGCGCGGAATCAGGCCGTGTTCACTGATCCAGGCCACGCCGAACAAAATAAGAAGGTAGGCCGCACTGATCAGGATCAGCTGGCTCAGGCTAAAGCTTGTCAGCATCAGGTTGGCTCGGCGAATAGAGGGAGGGCGGCGCGGCGTAGAGGGTCAGAGTTCATCGGCATCTTGCTGGCTCTGCAGAATAAAGGTCACCACGATCAGAATCAGCCACAGCAGGTAGGGGCGGTACCAGGCCCCGTTGGGGTCGATCCACCAGTCCATGATGGCGGGGGAAAACAGATAGATCCCCACTACCAGGATCAGCACCAGTCGATAGATATACATGCTGCATCTCTTCACTTAATTGCTGGCGATGGTAACGGATGCGTGGCGCTCTGCGTAGGCTGGCTATTGGGTGGGGGGAGGCTGTCGCCGCTAAAGCCCTGCCGCCGGCATTCAGCGCCGTACATCCGCAGCACGGCCTCTGTTGTTGGCTAGCGTTGTGCTTAAGCCTGAACAGCGGTTGCGGTTTATGCCGAGGGTTTAGCCGGTTTCCGCTTGTGCCACAGGCGCGTTGCCAGGCTTACCAGCAGCAGCGCGACGGCCCCGGCAATGACCCCTATCCCAGCATTCAGCAGGGTGGGCAGCAGCGCTGCCAGTAGGCCGCTGCTAGCGGCCACGCTCTGCGCCAACTGCTCGATCCACACCTGCGCGGCATGTACGCCGTGGGTAAGGATGCCGCCGCCGACCATAAACATTGCCGCTGTACCCACGACTGACAGCCCTTTCATCAAGTACGGCGCTGTCAGTAGCAGGCCTCTGCCCAGGCTGCGTTGCAGGCGCGCGCCCAAGCCTTCGCCGCTGCGCTGGCTGAGAAACAGCCCGGCATCATCGAGTTTGACGATGCCTGCCACCAGGCCATACACCCCAGCCGTCATCAAAATGGCGATACCGGACAGCACCACAACTTGCTTGCCGAAGCTGGCCATGGCCACGGTTCCAAGGGTGATGGCGATAATTTCCGCCGAGAGAATAAAATCGGTGCGGATTGCACCTTTGATCTTGTCTTGCTCGAACGCCACCAAATCCACTGCTGGGTCAGCCACGGCCGTGCGCCGTTCGTCATGCTTGCTCTGGCTCTCAGCCTGGCTGTGCAGAACCTTGTGCGCGAGCTTCTCAAAGCCCTCGTAGCAGAGGAATGCGCCACCGAGCATCAACAGCGGTGTGACCGCCCACGGTGCAAAGGCGCTGATCAATAAGGCGGCCGGTACCAGGATCAGTTTGTTGCGAAAGGAGCCTTTGGCCACTGCCCACACCACCGGCAGTTCACGCTCGGCGCGCACGCCGGTGACTTGTTGGGCATTTAGTGCCAAATCGTCACCCAGTACGCCTGCGGTTTTCTTCGCCGCGACTTTGGTCATCAGGGCGACGTCGTCGAGCACGCTGGCGATGTCATCGAGCAGGGTTAACAGGCTGGCGCCGGCCATAGGGCGGATTCCTTTCTACGGTTTCTGAGAGGCCAATCGCCTGACAGCGCGGTCGACGACAATCCGCAGATTTATACGTGAGTCAGCCCGCATCAGCCAGCGCTGGCCAGCCGAGGTTTGCCGCTGCGCAGTGAGATGGCTGAGTGGTTTACTCGCCGCTGCTGCCACTGGCCCCGCTGGCGTAGGTGGCGAGCAGGCTGCGTAACAGGTCATTAAATCGCATGGGAAAGCTCCTTGATGGGGAGCATTTACCTTACGCCTGAGCCCCGGCGTGGGGCTGTTGATTGTCTCGATAAGGTCCATAGGTAAAAGCCGATGCGCTTTTATACACAGCACTGCTGCCACGTGCGGGTAGTTGTGCACAAAGACTGTGGGTCGAGTTGTGGATAAGGTGGGCGTATACGCGTGAAGGCCTAGGAGCCTGTCGGACTTGCCCTCACAAAAGACGATAGAGCGGGATCAAGGTGCTTTTTGACGCGACGCCGTGCCGTTCAGACATCAGAGTTGGTTGGCACTGCCCCAGGGCGTATTAACACGCCTGAGCGGCTGTTTG
>JAHIWP010000028.1 GCA_018816095.1 Gammaproteobacteria bacterium | reverse complement strand
TCATGGGCCTTGCCTGGCAACAGATTTTTGATCCGTTCCCATTGATCATCATGAAGAAGCCTATGGCGACTCATCCGCTGCTCCAAATCGACTGAAGGTTACGGATTTAACCTGCTCGATTCAAATGAGAACGCCCCCTAGGTGCGCCACTGATCCCGCTAGATACCACAGTGGCCAATCTTATCGCCCACCAGCTGATTGGCGAACCGTTCGCCAATCAGCTGGATGAGGCCGTACACCATGCCGTCGACGGTATGCTCGACGATGCCAGCTTTGCTCAGGACTCAGTTCAGGCCTACCGCGAACGCTTGCATAACCCGCAGACCGACGCTGCCTGGCAGCGCTGGCCTTGCCTATCACGCCAGCTCGGGGTTGAGCTGCAGCTGGATGAAACCCGCGCGGCGGGTTAGCAGGCCTTAAACCTCGCGCGCGTTTGCCGACAAGCTGCTCGGCAGATAGCGCGCGCGTGGCGTGGCCATCGGCAGTGGGCCGTCGCCGATCAGGCGGAATTCGCCCTTCTCTGCGTCGTAAGCCTTGATCTCGCTGGTTTCGATGTCATACACCCAGCCGTGGATAAACAGCTGGCCGCAAGCCATGCGCGAGGCCACCGAAGGGTGAGTGCGCAAGTGATCGAGCTGGGCCACCACGTTTTCCTCGGTGAGGATGCCCAGGGTGTTGTGATCGGCGCAGCCACAGTTGTCTGCCACCACCGTCTTGGCCACTTCAGCATGGCGCAACCAGGCTTTTACCGTGGGCATGCGCTCCAGCTCAGCCGGGTTGAGTACTGCTTTCATTGCCCCGCAATCGGAATGCCCGCAAATGATGATGTGCTGTACGCCCAAGGCCATCACCGCATACTCGATCGCCGTGGAAACCCCGCCCATCATCTGCCCGTAGGGCGGCACCACGTTGCCGACATTGCGGTTGACGAACAGATCGCCCGGCGAGCTTTGGGTGATCAATTCAGGCACCACCCGCGAGTCGGCGCAGGTGATAAACATTGCCCGCGGACTCTGCGCGGTGGCCAGTTTTTTGAACAGATCTTCCTGCTGCGGGAAGATCTCGCAACGAAAACGTTTGAAGCCATCGACGATACTCTGCAGGGCTTCCTCGGCAGTTTCACTGCCCGTGCGCCCTTGCAGCGGGATCAACTGATGCTTGTATGGCATGTTTGCGACCTCTGAACCTGAAAAAACCTGCTAAAGCGACAGCCAAGCAGGCTGGCAAGTCACATGCCAAGTGTCACTGCCGCAGGCCCTAACGGCAACCACCCAGCTTGCGCGCCGCTTAGAGCAGCGCCAGCTGGCCGCCCGGCGGACAAAAACGCGTGCAGTCGAGGTTGAACGTCTCGCGTCGATTCAGCCCAAGGCGTTTGCTGGCCAAGGCAAAGCGCTGTGCGAGCAATTCAGCAAAAGCGCCCTCACCACGAAAACGCTGACCGAAGCGACTGTCATACAGCGCACCACCGCGACTCTGACGGATCAGGCTGAGCACATGCTCGGCACGTTGCGGGTAATGGGCGTGCAGCCATTCCGTAAACAACGGCGCCACCTCACGCGGCAGACGCAGCAGCATATAATTGGCGCTTTGCGCGCCGGCCTCTTTGGCCGCCGCTAAAAGATGCTCAAGCTCCATGTCATTGATCATGGGGATCATCGGTGAACACAGGACACCGACTGGAATGCGGTTTTCGCGCAATACCCGAATCGCTCGCAAACGTGCTGCCGGTGCCGCTGCACGCGGCTCCATGATGCGTTTCAGTTCATCATCCAGAGTCGTCAGGCTGATCATCACCGCCACCAGGCGCTGCTGCGCCAGCTCAGTGAGCAGGTCGAGGTCGCGCAGAATCAGCGCCCCCTTGGTAATGATGGTCGCCGGATGGCGATAGTCGAGCAGCACCTTGAGGCTGTTGCGGGTCAGCAGGTGCTGGCGCTCGATCGGTTGATAAGGATCGGTGTTGGAGCCCAGGTTGATCGGCGCGCATACATAGCCAGGCTTACTCAGCTGCTGTTCGAGCAGCGCAACGGCATTGGTCTTGGCGATCAGCTTGGTTTCGAAATCCAGCCCCGGCGACAGATCCCAATAGGCGTGACTGGGCCTGGCGTAGCAGTAAATACAGCCATGTTCACAGCCACGGTAGGGGTTGAGTGAACGGTCGAAGGGCAGGTCCGGCGACTGGTTACGGGTGATGATGCTTTTTGCGGTTTCGCTGTGCACCTCAGTCGCCCGGCTGGGCGGCACTTCCTGAAACCAGCCGTCATCGCTGGCGATAATGCGCTGCGGGGCAAAGCGATTATGCGGGTTACTGGCAGTACCGCGACCGCGCGGCGGCAAGGAAACAGGCATGAGTGGGCTCCATAATTTACTGTATATAAATACAGTAAATTAGCTGCACCACCAAACCCAGTCGTCAGTCCGACACCGCGCCAAGCACCTGCATCAGCCCACGAACAATAGCAACAACAGCGGCAGACTGGCCGCCGCCAAAAGAGTTTGCAGGGTAATAATCCCCGCCATTAAGTGGCTGTCCCCGCCCAAGTGCCGGGTCAACACATACGCCGTTGGCGCGGTTGGCAAGGCAAAGAACAGCACCAATACCGTGCTTTCCATCGTCGGTAATTGCAGACCATAGGCCACAGCCCACGCCAGCATTGGCATGGCTAACAAGCGCAGCAGGCTGTTGCCGAGCAACGCCGGAATCTCGCCAGTCAATTGCTCGGGTTTCAACGCCGCGCCCACACACAGCAGACCCAACGGCAAACTGGCAGCCGCCAACAAGCTGAGCAGGCGATCACTGCCACCGGGTAAACCAAGGCCACTGAGGTTGACCAAGGCACCACCGAGGCAGGCAAGAATCAGCGGGTTCTTCAGGATCGGTAATAACAGGCTGCGCGCACTGACGCCACGCTCGGCGGTCAGCGACCAGACCGACAGCACATTCACCGTCGGCACCATCAAGGCAAGCATGATGGCTGCCAGAGTCAGGCCTTCCTGGCCAAATAGGCTGCCCACCGCTGCCAGGCCGAGGTAGGTGTTGAACCGCAGAATGCCCTGGCTAAATGCGCCGAAGCGCCCCGCCGGCCAGCCGCGCAGGCGGCGTACCACCAGCAGCGCCAGCCAGGCGATGCCCAGCGCCAGCATTACCGCCAACGCTAAGCGCGGCAACGCAGGGTTATCCAGCGGCGCCTTGGCCAGGCTGCTGAACAGCAGCGCCGGGAACAGCATGAAGTAATTCAGACGCTCAGCGCCGGGCCAGAATGCCTCACTGGGAAACGCCCAGCGCCGCAGGTAGAAACCGGCCACGATCAACGCAAACAGCGGCCACAAGGCCAGCAACAATTCCTGCACGGCAACCTCCAGCCACAAGCAAGCCGCCATCTTGAGCAGGCGCATGGAGTGACGCAAGGCCGGCGTTGATCTTGGGCGTTCTCGCTAGGGCAATTGCAAACCGCCGCTGGCTTTGTGCAACGTGCGCAGGTGTTGACCGAGCTGTGCCAGATTGGCTTCAGCTGCTTGTAATTCCGCCAGGCGAGCAGGTTCCAATAAGGTGCGCACTTCCTGGTCGAGGTTATCGCTAAGCTGACGCAGTTGCTGCTGGCGCGCCTGGCTCTCGGCTTCCAAGCGTTGCCATTCGGCGCGTTGCGGCAGGCCATAGCCGCCTTCGAGTAACTCCGCCGGACGACTGAGAAAACCGCTGTTGGCGAGAATCTGCTGCAGCGCACCACCCGCCGTATTGAGTTCAGGATCAGCGCTCTCGCGCCCGCTCAGGTAGCGGCGCTTGAGCTCATCCTGGGCCAGCAGCAACTGTCGGCGCAGCGCCGCCTGCTCAAGCAGCAGCAGCGCCGCGCTGGTGCGCAGATTGGCCTGAGCAAACCAGGGCTGGCGCTCCGCCGCAGGCAAGTTCAACCAATCCTCAACGTGCGCCTGGGTAATTGGCAATTGCGCCTGCAACACGCTAAACATGGCTTGATAGCGGTCACGGAAGGAGTCAAAGCGATACCCCAGGCGCAACGCCTCAGCATCGTCAGCGAGCACGCTGCGGTCAGCCAAATCACGGGCGGCCAGGGTATCCAACAGGCCGTTGGGCATGATGCTGTCGAGTGCATGCAGCTGGGGGTGCTGGCTGCCGCTACGCAGCAGCTTGAGGGTTTCCACGGCGCAGTTGTTGGAAAGGAACCAGTAATCGCCGTCATAACTCCAGTGCTGCTCAGCCGCGCGAATCACCAGCTGCTCCAGTTGCGGACGTTCAAGCTTAAGCGGCACCGAGGCCAGGCTACGCAGCTCAACCTTGGTGTATTCCTCAATCACCTGGGCCAGCGGCAGGACGAATAACCGTGAAGGATAAGCCCCGGTCAGGCCATCCCAACTGGACAGCTGCACATCGCCGACAAAGGCACGGTAAGACAGCACCAGATGCTCCTGCAGGTCCAACCGACAATCCGGCCCCAGCGGCCGGCCGGGCGCGCAGATCACCAGGCGCAGCATGCTGTGCCCCCAGCGGCTGGCCAGCGCGTCGTTGGCTTCGGCGAGTAAATAATCCACCTGATAGACCCGCTGCGGGTCGATGCTGCCGAGCGGCTGGCGGGCAAAGTCGCGCCCGGCGTTCAGATAGGCCAAGCCACCTGCGCACGTTTCTTGGCCAGCAGGCGACCAGCCGAAATGTGCACTCAAGTAGCGCGCCAGCGAAGGTCGGCGGCAGGCGTAGCTGGGGTCGAGGAGGAAGTACTCCATGTTCACCGCGAGGTACTCGCGCGGGTTCGTCAACTCATAGCGGTCTGGGCTACGCGCCACTTGGTGGTTCTCGTGCTCGCGCTCACCACGCCTGCCAACCTGTTGCGGCCAGCCCGCCAGGTCGAGCAACAGCGGATCATCACTCAGGGTAAAACGCCGCGCCGTTTGACCCCGGCAATAATCAGGCAACCCGACAGCCCCCAGGCTCTGCTCACGCTGGCGACACTGGCGTTGCAGCTGCCTGTCCGCCTGTGGCCAACGCTGGGCGCGGTCATACAGATGGGTGAGTTCGTGCAGCACCGTCGCCAGCAGTTCGCGGCGCACGCTGCCATGTGGGCGAGCGGTTTGGTGAGAAGCGCTGCTGCCGTCGCTCAAGGCTGGCAGCAGCGCGGCATTGAGTTCGATGCCGCTGAAACGTCCGGCACGGCCATAGACCTTTGCAGGCATGTCGCCCCAGCGGACACTGACGCGGCGGTCGAGTTGTTGCTTGAAGCGCGGCGGCAACGCCTCCAGCGCCTCTTGCAACAGCTGCTGGCTGGCCTGACGTTCGCGGGCACTGAGTGCCGCGTCGTTCAGCTGCAGACTCAGCCCGGCCTGGCTAGTGGTGCTGGCGAATACTGCCAGTAACAGTAGCCAGGTACGCGGCCAATTCACAGTGCCAGAATGGCTTCGGCCAAGACCAGATCAGAAGCACCCTGTGCTTCAGGCACTTGGCTGCGAATGGTGACGATGGCCGCTTCCAGTTGCGCGCCACGGATCTGCCCCTGGCTGGCCACAAAGCTGGCCGCATCGTCACGCGCTGCCAAAACGATTTTCGAATCGCGAACTGAGGTGGTGGTATCCGACGTGAAATCCAGGGTGCGATCCAGTGCACGCACGATGATGTTGCTAGTCGCCACCAAGGTTTGCGCCTGGGCAGTGGCACTCAACAGAACAATCGCAACTACAGCACCGAGTAAGGTAGGGCGCATACGCATCTCCAATAAACAACCATCAACCCGACGGGGTTGGTTTGGACGAGTATTCTGCCACACAGTTCCGCCAGCGCTTGTAGCTAAGCGCTGGCATCACCCCCACTCAGAGACTGAGGATTGCGCTCGCCAGTTGCATATCGTCGCTTACCAAGGCCGGCACCTGCTGACGGATATGCTGCAACGCGGCCTCCAGACGCACGCCACGGATATTGCCCTGACTTGCGACGAAAGCGGCAGCGTCATCACGCGCGGCGAGCACAATCTTGTCATCGCTAAAGGAAGAGGAAACATCGGAGCTGGCGTCCGAGGTTGCGCCAATCGCACCCACCACTGCATCCGTGGTCACCACAAAACTGGTGGCGCTAGCCGTACCCGCCAGCGCCAAGAGTGCCGCCAGGCTAAAGGTCTTTATCGCATTCATATCCACGCTCCTGAAAAGGCCCAACAGTCGGGCTGAGTTCATTGTAGACCGGGCGCGGGCCAGTTGGTTGCCAGGCCGGTCAGCGCCAAAACGGCTTTTCCAACTCAACCTGACGCTGCGCCTCGCTGATCCCGGCATCAGCCAGCTGACGACTATCCAGGTGCGCCAAATGCCTACGCGTGTGCCGATTGCGTTGCCAGCCACACAGCGTGGCATAGAGCTTCAGCCATAGCGGACGACTGTCCTGGGCAGAGAGTGAGGGCCGGCGTTTGAGCGTGCGTTCCATGGCGCAATTCCTTGTCAACCAACAGAGATGGCAACCTAGGATGCGCGCTAAGGCGTGGAGCGGGCAGAGACAGCACCTGTAAATTGTTATGGCGCAGTTGGAGTTTTATC
>JAHIWP010000027.1 GCA_018816095.1 Gammaproteobacteria bacterium | reverse complement strand
TGTCCTGAGCATGCAGGTGGAAACTATGCTTGCCCAGATCGATACCGATCAATGCTACTGACTTCATGGCGATGGCCTCCGGAATAAAAACACCCTACGAAAGACTAGTCTGCGCAGGGTGTCGGGGGTGACCATCTCATTTGTGACGCTGTAATGGTCAGGGCGCTGGATTGGGTTGGGCTTTGTGAATCGCCTCGATCCCCGCCAGGACCTCGGCCGAAAGTGTCAGCTCGCTGCTGGCCAGATTGCTATCCAGTTGCGCCAGGCTGGTCGCGCCGATGATATTGCTGGTGATGAATGGCTGTGCAGTGACAAAGGCCAGCGCCATTTGCGCGGGGGCCAGGCCATGCTCACGTGCCAATGCAACGTAGCCAGCGCAGGCCGCTTCCGATTCTGGGTTGGTGTAGCGGGTGAAGCGGCTGAACAGACTGATCCGTGCGTCAGCTGGGCGGGCGCCGCCCTCGTACTTGCCGCTGAGCATGCCGAAGGCCAGGGGCGAGTAGGCCAGCAGGCCACACTGCTCGCGGATGGCGATTTCTGCCAGGCCCACTTCGAAGCTGCGATTGAGCAGGTTGTAGGGGTTCTGGATCGATACGCTGCGCGGCCAGCCGCGTTCTTCAGCCAGCTGGAGAAATTTCATGGTGCCCCAGGGTGTTTCATTGGACAGGCCGATATGGCGGATTTTGCCAGCCTTGACCTGCTCATCGAGGGCTTCGAGGGTGTCTTCCAGTGGGGTGAATTCACTGTCCTGATGGTGGTAGCCGAGTTGGCCGAAGTAATTAGTTGGGCGTTCTGGCCAGTGCAGTTGGTAGAGGTCAATCCAGTCGGTCTGTAGGCGCTTGAGGCTGGCATTCAGCGCGGCGACGATGTGCGCGCGGTTGTGTTTGAGTTGGCCGTCACGGATATGGTTGATGCCGTTGCCAGGGCCGGCAATCTTGCTGGCCAGCACCCAGTCAGCGCGGTCGCCGCGTTGTTTGAAGTAATCACCGATGATTTGTTCGGTCTTGCTGTAGGTCTCGGCGCGCGGCGGCACCGGGTACATCTCAGCGGTGTCGATAAAGTTTATGCCGTAAGCCTTGGCGCGTTCGATCTGGGCGATGCCCTCGTCGGCGCTGTTCTGTTCGCCCCAAGTCATGGTGCCGAGGCACAGGCTGCTGACCGTGATATCGGTGCGGCCGAGTTGGCGATAATCCATTGCAAGCTCCTTAAAACGAAGGGTTGGCGTAAGTGTGTTGAAATTCTCCGCGAAATCTGCATAATTGCGCACCTCTTTCTGCAGTGGAAGTGATGCGCCGCCTGCCGAAGAATCTTGCCGTATTACGGACGCGCTGACCCGAGCCCCCGATAGCGCCTGTTTTCGGCTGCCTTTGACCTTGTCAAAGTACGCACTATTCAGTAAGATCCGCCGTCTTATTTATCAGGGCGGCCCCTGAGGCTATAAAGAATGAAAACTTTTACTGCTAAACCGGAAACAGTTAAGCGCGACTGGTTTGTCGTCGACGCTGCAGGTCAGACCCTGGGTCGTCTGGCTACCGAAGTTGCAAGCCGTCTGCGTGGCAAGCACAAGCCTGAATACACTCCGCACGTTGATACCGGCGACTACATCGTCATCATCAACGCTGAGCAGATTCGCGTTACCGGTGCCAAGACCACTGACAAAATGTACTACTCCCACTCCGGTTTCCCGGGCGGCATTAAGTCGATCAACTTCGAGAAGTTGATCGCTAAAGCCCCTGAGCGCGTGATCGAGACCGCGGTTAAAGGCATGCTGCCTAAGAACCCGCTGGGTCGCGACATGTATCGTAAGCTGAAAGTGTATGCGGGCGCTGCTCACCCCCACACTGCTCAGCAGCCCCAAGAACTGAAGTTTTAACGGAATAGTTCATTATGTCGGCGACTCAAAATTACGGCACTGGCCGTCGCAAGACTGCAACCGCTCGCGTTTTCCTGCGTGCGGGCACTGGTAAAATCTCCATCAACAACCGCACTCTTGACGGTTTCTTCGGTCGCGAAACTGCCCGCATGGTAGTTCGTCAGCCCCTGGAGCTGGTTGAGATGACCGAGAAGTTTGATGTGTTCATCACCGTTGTTGGCGGTGGTGTTAGTGGTCAAGCTGGCGCAATCCGCCACGGTATCACTCGCGCTCTGATGGACTACGACGAAGCTCTGCGTCCTGCGCTGCGTAAAGCTGGCTTCGTGACTCGCGATGCCCGTGAAGTTGAACGTAAGAAGGTTGGTCTGCGTAAAGCGCGTAAGCGTCCGCAGTACTCCAAGCGTTAATTCGCGACCTGCGTTCAAAAAGACGCCCAGCTTCCTATCGGAGCTGGGCGTTTTTTATGGGTGATTATTTACTCTGCGGCATCATGCCGCATCCGCGAATAGCCTGATTTGTAAGGGGTTGCGCCTGCTCTGTATGGGTAATTACCTTGTCAGTAGAGGGGCTTTTCTTTACCATTTGGCAAATTTTTTGCGCGACTCGATTTTTACCTAGTATAGGCCTGACCAACAGGCCATAAAGCTGATGGGAGACGACTGAATGAGCAATGACGGCGTGAATGCAGGCCGGCGTCGCTTCCTGGTAGCGGCCACCTCTGTGGTGGGTGCTGCAGGAGCGGTGGGTGCCGCGGTCCCGTTCGTGGGGTCCTGGTTCCCTAGTGCCAAGGCTAAAGCTGCCGGAGCACCCGTTAAGGTGAACGTCAGCAAAATTGAGCCTGGCCAGCAGATGGTTGCGGAGTGGCGGGGGCAGCCGGTGTTTATCGTGCGCCGTACTGAGGAAATCCTCAGTAACTTGGTGAAAATCGAAGGCCAGCTCGCTGACTTCGACTCCAAGGCGTCCGAGCAGCCGGGTTATGTCGACCCGAAAACCCGTTCGATCAAACCGGAGTTGTTGCTCTTGGTAGGTCTGTGTACTCACCTGGGTTGTGCGCCGTCCTTCCGTCCGGAAGTTGCGCCTGCAGATTTGGGTGCGGACTGGGTCGGTGGTTATTTTTGCCCATGCCACGGTTCGCGTTATGACCTCGCTGGTCGCGTCTACAAGGGCCAGCCTGCGCCCCTGAACCTGCCGGTTCCGCCGTATACGTACGAGACGGATGATGTGGTCATCATCGGTGTGGATCAGGAGAAAGCGTCATGAGTAAATTCATGGAATGGGTCGATGCGCGCTTTCCCGCGACCAAAATGTGGGAAGACCATCTCGCCAAATACTATGCGCCAAAGAACTTCAACTTCTTCTACTTCTTCGGCTCCCTAGCTCTGCTGGTATTGGTCAATCAGATCGTTACCGGTGTCTGGCTGACCATGAGCTACAACCCGTCGGCTGAAGAGGCGTTTGCTTCAGTCGAATACATCATGCGTGATGTGGAATACGGCTGGATTCTTCGCTATCTGCACTCTACGGGCGCTTCGGCATTCTTCGTCGTGGTCTATCTGCACATGTTCCGCGGCCTGCTCTACGGCTCGTATCAGAAACCGCGCGAGCTGGTGTGGATCTTCGGCATGTTGATCTACCTGATGCTGATGGCTGAAGCCTTCATGGGTTACTTGCTGCCGTGGGGCCAGATGTCCTACTGGGGTGCCCAGGTGATCATCTCGCTGTTCGGTGCCATTCCGGTGATCGGTGCTGACCTGACTCAGTGGATTCGTGGTGACTACCTGATCTCCGGTATTACCCTGAACCGCTTCTTTGCCTTGCACGTGGTGGCGCTGCCCATCGTGATTCTTGGTTTGGTGGTGCTGCACATTCTGGCGTTGCACGAGGTTGGCTCGAACAACCCGGATGGCGTTGATATCAAGAAGAAGAAAGATGAGAACGGCGTTCCGCTCGACGGCATCGCGTTCCACCCGTACTACACCGTTAAAGATATCGTCGGTGTCGTAGTCTTCTTGTTTATCTTCTGCTTCGTGATCTTCTTCTTCCCGGAAATGGGTGGTTATTTCCTCGAGAAGCCGAACTTTGAAGCGGCTAACCCGTTCAAGACGCCTGCGCACATTGCTCCGGTTTGGTACTTCACACCGTTCTACGCAATCCTGCGTGCGGTCCCTGACAAGCTGCTGGGTGTAATCGCCATGGGCGCGGCTATCGCAGTGCTGTTTGTGCTGCCGTGGTTGGACCGTAGTCCGGTCAAGTCGATGCGCTACAAGGGGTGGATGAGCAAGATCTGGTTGCTGATCTTCTGTGTGTCCTTCGTGATTCTGGGTGTGTTGGGTGTGTTGTCGCCGACACCAGGTCGTACGTTGCTGTCGCAGGTGTGTACCTTCCTGTACTTCGCGTACTTCATCCTGATGCCGTTCTACACCAAACTCGAGAAGACCAAACCGGTTCCGGAAAGGGTGACTGGCTGATGAAAAAGCATTTTGCAGCACTAATTATTGCGCTTCTGCCAACCTTTGGCTTTGCCGCCTCTGTTGCTGAGTATCCGCTGGATAAGGTTGATATTGATCTGACCGATAAAGCAGCTTTGCAGGATGGTGCGCGTACCTTCGCTAACTACTGCATGGGTTGCCACTCGGCCAAATACCAGCGTTATGAGCGTGTCGCCAATGATCTGGGGATCCCGCATGACGTCATGCTGGAGAACCTGGTCTTCAATGACTCGAAAATTGGCGATCACATGAAGATCGGCATGCAGCCTTCCGATGCCAAGGCTTGGTTCGGCGCTGCGCCGCCCGACCTGACTCTGGTTGCTCGTGTGCGTGGTAACGATTGGTTGTACACCTACCTGCGGACCTTCTATGAAGACACCGCGCGTCCATTGGGTGCCAACAACAAGGTGTTCCCGAACGTGGGTATGCCGAACGTGTTGGTAGGGTTGCAGGGTCGTCAGTACATCGGTTGTAAGCAGGTTCAGGTGGTTGAGGATGGCAAGAAGCTATTCGATCCGCTGACGGGTACACCGATTACTCATGAGGCTTGCGATCAGCTGACCATTGAGCCAAAAACCGGTGCGCTTAGCACTGAAGAGTTTGACGAGAAGATCCAGAACCTGGTGACCTTCCTCGCTTACTCGGCCAACCCGGTTAAATTGCAAAGTCAGCGTATCGGTACTTACGTTCTGCTGTATCTTGCCTTCTTCTTCGTGTTCGCCTATCTGCTTAAGCGCGAGTACTGGAAGGACGTGCATTAAACCGTTGCATCTCCGCTGTTGACCTGCGCGCCCCTTTGGGCGCGCAGGTCTTTCTGCTTTACATAACTTTATAAGCGAGGAGGACCGCCATGGGCGTGACCAATCGGTTGGCCTGTTACTCCGACCCCGCCGACCACTATTCCCACCGCGTACGCATTGTGCTCGCCGAGAAGGGTGTCAGCGCCGAAATCATCAGTGTCGAAAAGGGCCGCTATCCGGCCGGTCTGCTGGAGGTTAATCCCTACGCCAGCCTGCCTACACTGGTGGATCGCGATTTGGCTTTGTATGAGTCAACAGTGGTGATGGAATACCTGGATGAGCGCTACCCGCATCCGCCGTTATTGCCGGTGTATCCGGTGGCTCGTGCCAATAGCCGTCTGCTGATTCATCGGATTCAGCGTGACTGGTGCGCGCAGGTGGACCTGATTCTTGATTCGCGCAGCAAAGAGCCGGCTCGTGCCCTGGCGCGCAAAGAGCTGCGTGAAAGCCTGACCGGCGTATCGCCGCTGTTTGCCGATAAGGCGTATTTCCTCAGCGAAGAGCTGAGCCTGGTGGATTGCTGCCTGCTGCCGATCCTGTGGCGTTTACCGGTGCTGGGTATAGAGCTGCCAAAGCCGGCTAAGCCGCTGTTGGACTACATGGATCGCCAGTTTGCCCGTGAAGCGTTCCAGGCCAGCCTGTCGCCTGCTGAACGTGATATGCGTTAACCCGAGGAGGTAGAGATGAAGTCGAGTCGTCCTTATCTGGTGCGTGCTCTCTATGAGTGGATCGTCGACAACGACTGCACTCCGCACTTGCTGGTTAATGCCGAGTATCCGGGCGTGCAAGTGCCTAGCGGTTTTGCCAGTGATGGGCAGATCGTTCTGAACGTTTCGCCCACTGCTGTGCGTCACCTGCATATGGATAACGAGGCGGTCAGCTTTGAGGGACGCTTTGCCGGGGTTCCGCAGCGCCTGTATGTCCCCGCAGCCGCCGTGCTGGCGATCTATGCGCGGGAAAATGGTCAGGGCATGGTCTTTGATTCGGAGTCGTCGATGCTCGACGGTGGCGAAATCGATGATCCGGATGATCAGGGGCCGCCTGATGGTGAGCCGCCGCGTCCAAGTGGTCGGCCAAGTCTTAAAGTGGTCAAGTAAATAAAAAAGGCGATCCTAGGATCGCCTTTTTTATTGCGGTGAAGCGGGTGCCCTTGGTGTTGCGGCTATCAATTGGTGTACTGGAACAGCTTTACCACTTTCTGCACGCCAGACACGCTTTGTACCAAATTGGTGGCGTGGGTGGCTTCGGCTTGCGAGACCAGGCCGAGCATAAACACGACGCCGTTCTCGGTGATGACCTTGATGCGTGAGCCCGGCACATTGCTGTCAGCAAGCATCTGCGTCTTGATGCGGCTGGTCAGTAGCGAGTCATTGCTGCGTGCCAGCAGTGACGTTGGCTGCATAACCTGCAGTTCGTTGTGCACCTTGCTGACATTGTTGACCCTGCGGGCGGCTTGTTCGGCTAGGCCTTTAAGCTCGTTGCGCGGTGTTTGCCCTGCCAGCAGCACCACCCCGTTATAGCTGGTGACGACGATGTGTGAGGTCGGGCTGGTCAGATCGATGTGCGCGCTGGCCACGCGGGAGCTCACTTCCGGAGCAATAAACTGGTCGTCAATCTTGTTGCCGACACTGCGGTTGCCACAGCCGGCTAGGGTGAGGGTCAGTGCAAGTGTGGCTAGGAGCAGAGGTGAGCGGCTCATTCGTCACTCCCAAACAGTTGGCAGTCGATCAGGTCGCACAGGCAGTGAATGGCCAGCAGGTGGACTTCCTGCACGCGTGCGGTGACTTTTGATGGGACGCGGATTTCCACGTCTTCTGGCAGTAACAGTGAGGTCATGCCGCCGCCATCGCGTCCTGTGAGGGCCACTACGGTCATTTCGCGGTCGTGGGCTGCCTGGATCGCCTGAATCACATTGGCCGAGTTACCGCTGGTAGAGATCGCCAGCAGCACGTCGCCGGGTTGGCCCAGGGCGCGAATCTGCTTGGAGAAAATTTCGTTGTAGCTGTAATCGTTGGCAATCGAGGTAATGGTCGAGCTGTCAGTGGTCAGGGCAATGGCCGGCAGGCTCGGGCGTTCGCGCTCGAAGCGATTAAGCAGCTCGGAGGAAAAGTGCTGAGCATCGCCGGCCGAGCCGCCATTGCCGCAGGTGAGAATCTTGCCCTCGCTGAGCAGGGCCTGGACCATGGCCTGGCTGCCTTGCTCGATAACGGGGATGAGCACTTCCATAGCCTGCTGCTTGGTTTCAATGCTGGCTTGGAACAGGTGGCGAATACGGGCTTGCATATCCATTGGAGATATAACCTTCAGTGGGGCGTCTGTTCAGGTATCAAAGGCGTTTTGAATCCAGTCCAGTTTCGCGGGGGCTTGGCTGTCGGCGGTTATGGCAATCACATCAAAACGGCATGGGTACTTGGCCCACCGTGATTCTTGTTGCAGGAAGTGCTGAGCCGCGCGGCTGAGTTTCTCACGTTTGCGTGCATCCACGCTCTCTGCCGCACCGCCCCAGGCGCTATGGCGCCGATAGCGAACTTCTACGAATACTACTGTATCGGCGTCGAGCATGACCAGATCGAGCTCGCCGAGCCGGCAGCGCCAGTTCTGCGCCAGCATGCGCAGGCCGTGCTGTTCAAGATGCTGTCGCGCCAGGGCTTCGGCAGCATCTCCGCATTGTTGCGCGCTAGTGCGTTCGGTCAATTGAGGCGCTCAGGCAGCGGTTGCACCTGGCCATCACGGAATTCGGCCCAGGGTAATTGCCGCTCAATACGTTGTGTTGGGCTTAGGCTAAGCGTGCCGGTCAGGCCTTGCAGGCGGGTGTCTGGCAGGGCTTTGAGTTGGTTTAGGCGCGGGGTGAGCAGGTAGGCGTCCGCGCCCATTGCGTAAAGGCGTCCAAGGCTGGTACCGGCTTGCGGCCATTGTGCGCTGGCTTGTTGGCGCAGCGGATCGTTGACGTTGAGTAGCCAAGGCGTCTCGCAAAACATGATGCCGTTGAGATCAAGGTACTGCGCCTGGTTGTGTGTGCCGGTAAACAGGTGCGAGGTGGCGTACACCGGTACATCACCGGCGTATTGGAAGGCCAGGGTTGGTTTGATCTGCTGGGCTTGCTGTGGGGTGGCGGCGAGGAAGATAAAGTCGACGTCGCGGCGGCGCGAAGGCGCTGCTGCTACAGCTGTACCTAGGGTGTTTTGCAGGCGCTTGCCGCGGGCTTCGCTTTCGCGCAGTTGGAATAGCTCGGCGATCTGCCGCGCCAGCTCAACCGGCTGGTCGACATGCTCGGCGGCGATCAGGGTGCCGCCTTGGGCTTGCCAGTCTTGGCGGAAGGCGGCAAGGACGCGGTCGCCCCATTCGCCCGCAGGCACCAGGGCGACAGCGCGACGCATGCCATCAGCCCAGGCGCGGCGGGCCACTTCGCGTGCTTCGTCCTCGGCAGCCAGGCCGAACTGGAAAAGCTGAGCCGGGCCTTCCTGGATGCCTTCGCTGTAATTCAGGGCGAGGGTGGTGATGGGTAGTTGTTCACGGCTGTTCAGTTGGCTGACCAGGTTTTTTTCCAGTGGGCCGATCACCAGTTGCACGCCGGCGGCCTTGGCTTGGGCGTAGAAGGCGTCCATGGAGCCAATGCGTGAACTGTCGAACAGCTGGATGTTGGGCGGGTTCTGCCCGGCTTGCTGTGCTTGATAGTGAGCGGCCAGGAAGCCGTCACGCAGGGCGCGGGCAACGCTGGCCAGCTGACCATCCTGTGGCAGCAGGAGTGCGATCTCGCTGAGCGGCTGGCTGGAGAGTTTTTTTAGCTCGACCAGCGGTTGAGGGAGCTGCTGGGCGGCCGGATGCTGAGGGTTTTGTTCAATCCAGGTGTCGATGGCGGCCTGTTGTTGCTCCAGCGTTGCGGCGTTTTTGATGGTGCGTGCGAGCGCCAGCCAGCCGTCTAGGTCGGTATCGCCGCTCGCCTGCAGCTCCGTCAGTGGCAGGCTGGAAACCAGGCCCCAGATCGCTTCATTATTTTGTAGCGCGCTGGTGCCGCTGAGCAGGGGGGCAATAAAAGCGCGCTCGCGGGCGGCAGAGAGAGTCTGTCCGGTGGCCTGCAAGGCGCTGGCGCGGACGAGCTGGCTGCGCACTTGTTGCTCAACCGGCAGCTCACCGAGGCGTTCCATGCTCGGGTGGCTCACGGCGCGTAAGGCCGCTTTGGGTTTGTTGTCGTGCATGTCCAGTTCGGCGCGCAGGGTGCTGGCAAAAATCTGCTGCGCTGGGCTTAGGCTTTCCAGTGATACCTGCTGGAGAATGCTACTGGCGCGGGCAAAGTCCTTTTGTGTGTACGCCAGGTCGGCTGCTGACAGGCGCAGCGGTGCGGCCTGCTCAATTGGGCTCTGCTCTGCTTGCTGCAGCAGTTGTTCGATGCTGGCTTGCGGTGTGCGCGGCAGCTCTCCCAAGGTTGATGAGGGTTGGCTGGCGCAGGCGGCGAGTAGGCCGGCAAGGCAGAGAACAGAAAGGGGGCGCAGGCAGGCGATCATGTAAGCGTTCCTGATACTTGATCAAATTGAGCGTCGAATTGTACCCAAGCCCGCCGGGTGACGCGATGTCGAAGGTTGGAAACGGGCTACAATGCGCGCTTTGCTGATTTGAGAGGCCAGTGCTGTGACCCCTTCCGCTGCTGCGAATTCGCCCCTGGGCAGTCTTTATGTGGTTGCCACGCCGATAGGCAACCTGGATGACATCAGTGCGCGAGCACTGAATATCCTGCGCAGCGTTGCTCTGGTCGCCGCAGAAGACACCCGTCATTCGGCGCGGCTGATGCAGCATTTCGGTATTGGTACGCCGCTGGCGGCCTGTCATGAGCACAATGAGCGTGACCAGGGTGGGCGTTTTCTTGCGCGTTTGTTAGCTGGTGAGGATGTCGCGCTGATCTCTGATGCGGGTACGCCGCTGATTTCTGATCCGGGCTATCACCTGGTGCGCCAGGCGCGTGCAGCTGGAGTTGCAGTGGTGCCTGTGCCAGGTGCTTGTGCGCTGATTGCCGCGTTGTCTGCCGCGGGCTTGCCGTCCGATCGGTTTATTTTTGAGGGTTTTCTGCCGGCCAAAGCGGCTGGGCGGCGAGCGCGGCTTGAGCAGGTAAAAGAAGAGCCGCGCACGCTGATCTTCTATGAGGCGCCGCATCGCATCCTCGAATGCCTGCAGGATATGCAGGCGGTGTTTGGTGATGAGCGTCCAGCGTTGCTGGCTCGCGAACTGACCAAGACCTTCGAAACGCTTAAAGGTATGCCGCTCGCTGAGCTGGCGGCCTGGGTAGCAGCTGACAGCAATCAGCAGCGCGGTGAGTGTGTGGTGTTGGTGGCGGGCTGGCAGGCGCCGGAAGGCGAGGAGGCGGTGAGCAGCGAAGCGCTGCGTGTGCTGAACCTGCTGTTGGCGGAAATGCCACTCAAGCGCGCGGCGGCACTGGCGGCGGAGATCACTGGAGTGCGTAAAAACGTGCTTTATCAGGCCGCGCTTGAGCAGCAAAAAGACTTTTAATCCTTGTTCTGTAAGGCGTGTGCCGTTAATCTTGCCGGCGGAGAGTCGATCGGACAGTCGCTGCCGTGTTGCGTTCTGCGTAATGCGGGGGAGGAAAGTCCGGGCTCCATAGGGCGGAGTGCCAGGTAACGCCTGGGAGGCGTGAGCCTACGGAAAGTGCCACAGAAAATAACCGCCTAAGCACTTCGGTGCCGGTAAGGGTGAAAAGGTGCGGTAAGAGCGCACCGCGCGACTGGTAACAGTTCGTGGCTAGGCAAACCCCACTCGGAGCAAGACCAAATAGGGTTCCATTGGCGTGGCCCGCGCTGGAACCGGGTAG
Organism: Gammaproteobacteria bacterium; assembly: GCA_018816095.1. GTDB lineage: Bacteria > Pseudomonadota > Gammaproteobacteria > Pseudomonadales > Pseudomonadaceae > Aquipseudomonas > Aquipseudomonas spirodelae. Next base: position 43,647 of record JAHIWP010000027.1, on the reverse strand, counting down.
GTTGCTAAAGGCGTGCAGTGATGTACGTCGTAGAGGAATGACTGTCCTCGACAGAACCCGGCTTACAGATCGACTCTCCACCTTCCCCTCTTCTGCGCTTCAATGTTTTGCCTCCTTTCTAATACCGAAAAAATCTTACTCTTAACAAACTACTTTAACTTCGAAGTTCAGTGCCCTGTATTGGCTTGTTTTTGTATTCACACCTTCAGGTTATTTCTCCGTTTACCCCCTCTCTGTGCTCGCTAAATCGCCGTTCTATAAGGAGTTTTCCCGCTATGGGTGCCTTGACGGTGGGGGCGTGCGTTCCTATAGTGTGCGCGAGTGGCAAGAAGTGGAATAAAGTGGGTTTCTTAGGCATGGATAGCCAATAAAAAGGGGAAGCGCGATCGTGTTTCGCGGAGCAAACGCCATCAGTCTCGACGCCAAAGGGCGGCTCGCGATGCCAAGTCGGTATCGGGATGAGCTTGTGTCGCGTTGTGCTGGCCAGCTTATTGTCACGATTGACGCCATCGATCCCTGCCTATGTGTCTATCCGTTGTCTGAGTGGGAGCTGATTGAAGCCAAGCTCCGTGAGCTCGCCTCATTCCGTGAAGAAAACCGCCGTTTGCAGCGTCTGCTGATCGGCAATGCTGTTGACCTTGAGCTGGATGCCAGTGGGCGCTTTCTGGTGCCGCCGCGTTTACGCGAGTACGCCAAGCTGGATAAGCGCGCGATGCTGGTTGGCCAACTCAATAAATTCCAACTGTGGGATGAAGATGCCTGGGATGCCGTGGCCGATGCCGATTTGGCCGCGATCAAGCAACCGGGTGCCTTGTCCGACGACTTACGTGATTTGATCCTGTGACCATGACCAGTAACTACCGCCATATCACTGTGCTACTCGACGAGGCTGTCGAAGGGCTGGCTGTGCGCGCGAGTGGCTGCTACCTAGACGGTACCTTTGGTCGCGGCGGGCATAGTCGGTTGATCCTAGAAAAGCTTGGCTCAGACGGTCGCCTGCTAGGGTTTGATAAAGATCCCCTGGCGATTGCCACGGGGAATGCGCTAGCGGCCGAAGACGGCCGCTTTGTCGTTGTGCAGCGCAGCTTTGCGGAGATGGCTGATGAACTCGCGCAGCGCGATCTGGCCGGCAAGGTCAGCGGCATTCTACTCGACCTAGGCGTGTCTTCGCCGCAGCTTGATGATGCCGAGCGCGGCTTCAGCTTTATGCATGACGGCCCGCTGGACATGCGCATGAATCCGGATTCAGGTGTCAGTGCTGCTGAGTTTATTGCCAGCGCTGGCGAAGAAGAAATTGCCCGGGTGTTCAAGGAGTACGGCGAAGAGCGCTTTGCCAAGCGTATGGCTCGCGCCGTGGTCTTGCGCCGCGCAGAGCAGCCGTTTGAGCGTACCGCCGACTTGGCTCAGGTGCTGACCGTGGCCAATCCGGCCTGGGAAAAGGGCAAGAACCCGGCAACGCGCGCCTTTCAGGGGCTGCGCATCTATATCAACAACGAGCTGGGCGATCTGGAGAGCGGCCTCGATGCAGCCCTGGAAAACCTGGAAGTGGGCGGCCGCCTCGTTGTGATCAGCTTCCACTCGCTGGAAGACCGCATCGTCAAGCTGTTCATGCGCAAGCACGCCAAGGGCGAGATGGACAAGCTGCCGCGTGACTTGCCCATCATCCCGAAAGCCTTTGAACCGCGTTTGAAACTCATCGGTAAGCCGGTATTTGCCTCCGAAGCCGAGCTTGCGGCCAATCCACGTTCGCGCAGTGCGGTGATGCGCATTGCCGAGAAGGTGCGATGAGCGCGCTTTTCGCCAAGCCTTTGCCTGGTGGCAGCCTATTCATGCTGCTGCTGTTTCTGGCTGTGTTGGTGTCTGCGATTGGGGTGTCTTATAGCGCCCACTGGAATCGCCAACTGCTCAATGATCTGTATGCCGAACTCAGCGTGCGCGACAAGGCTCAGGCCGAGTGGGGTCGTTTGATCCTTGAACAGAGTACCTGGACTGCACATAACCGCATTGAGGCGTTGGCCACCGAACGGCTGAGCATGCGTATCCCCGATGCCGCTGAAGTCCGCATGGTGGCGCCATGATTGGCCTCGAAGGCGCGCTCTATCCATGGCGCTTTCGCTTAGTGCTGCTGCTGCTGGCGCTGATGGTGGGCGCTATTGCCTGGCGTATTGTTGACCTTCAGGTGTTCGATCAAAGCTTCCTGCAGGCCCATGGCGATGCGCGCAGCGTGCGGCATATCCCGATTCCCGCACACCGCGGGCTGATCACCGACCGTAACGGCGAGCCGCTGGCCGTTAGCACACCCGTGACCACTTTGTGGGCTAATGGTAAAGAACTGCAAAGCGGCAAGGCCAAGTGGGATGAGTTGGCCGCTGCGCTGGGTCAGGACCCCAAGGCATTCGGTGTGCGCCTGCAGGCCAATGCCGGGCGTGAGTTTATGTACCTGGTGCGCGGGCTGACGCCTGAGCAGGGTCAGCGCATTCTCGATATGAAAGTGCCGGGCGTATATGGCATTGAAGAATTCCGCCGCTTCTATCCAGCGGGTGAAGTGGCTGCCCACGTGGTGGGCTTTACCGACATTGACGACCGCGGCCGTGAAGGCATGGAACTGGCCTTCGAGGATTGGCTGGCCGGCGTGCCCGGCAAGCGTCAGGTGCTCAAGGACCGGCGCGGTCGGCTGATTAAAGATGTACAGGTTGCGCAGAATGCCAAGGCCGGTAAGACCTTGGCATTGTCGATTGACCTGCGCCTGCAATACCTCGCCCATCGTGAGTTACGCAATGCGCTGCTCGAATTCGGTGCCAAGGCTGGCAGCCTGGTCATGGTGGATGTGCGCACCGGTGAAGTGTTGGCAATGGTCAACCAGCCCACCTATAACCCGAACAATCGCCGTAATCTGCAGCCCGCAGCGATGCGTAACCGGGCGATGATTGATGTGTTCGAGCCCGGCTCAACCATGAAGCCGTTTTCCATGAGTGCTGCCTTGGCCAGTGGTCGCTGGAAGGCCTCGGATACCGTCGATGTGTATCCGGGCACTCTGCAGATCGGCAAGTACACCATTCGTGACGTCTCGCGCAGCAGCGGCCCGCTTACCCTCACCGAGATTTTGATCAAGTCGAGTAACGTCGGCATGAGCAAGATCGCGTTTGATATCGGTGGTCAGTCGATCTTTGAAGTGATGCAGCAAGTCGGCTTGGGCCAGGACACGGGGCTCGGCTTCCCAGGTGAGCGTGTTGGTAACCTGCCGAACTACCGTGAGTGGCGCAAAGCTGAAACGGCCACGCTGTCTTATGGCTATGGCTTGTCGGTAACGGCTGTACAGCTGGCCCATGCCTATTCGGTGCTGGCCAACAATGGCCGCAGCACGCACCTGTCACTGGCACGTGTTGACCGTAAACCCGATGCCGTTCAGGTGATCCCTGAGGCTATTGCAGTGACCATGCAGGGCATGTTGCAGCAGGTCATTGAAGCCCCTGGTGGGGTTTACCGCGCCAAAGTGCCGGGCTACCACGTGGCTGGCAAGAGCGGTACGGCGCGCAAGGTATCCGTGGGTAGCCGTGGTTACCGGGACAATGCGTACCGCTCACTCTTTGCCGGGTTTGGCCCGGTCAGCGACCCGCGTATTGCCGTGGCCATCGTGATCGATGAGCCGAGCCAGGGCGGTTACTACGGTGGCCTGGTCTCCGCACCGGTATTTGGCAAGGTCATGGCCGGTGCCCTGCGCCTGATGAACGTCGCCCCAGACAACCTGGTAGAGCCGCAAACCGCTGCCGCCGAAATTACTAAAGGAGGGCGTATCTGATGCCTATGCCCCTCAGCAAATTGCTGCCCGAAGCCACCAGTTCCACCCTGATCCGCGAATTGACCCTGGATAGCCGCAAGGTTCGTCCCGGTGATTTGTTCTTGGCCGTGCCCGGCACCCAGCAGGATGGCCGTGTGCATATCGCCGATGCCATTGCGCGTGGCGCTGCGGCCGTGGCCTTTGAAGCCGAAGGCGCGGCTGACATGACGGCCAGCAGCAGTGAATTGGTCGCGATCAAAGGCTTGGCGGGCCAGCTTTCGGCGATTGCCGGGCGTTTCTACGGTGAGCCAAGCCGTGGTCTGAACCTGGTAGGTATTACCGGCACTAACGGCAAAACCAGTGTCAGCCAGTTGCTGGCTCAGGCGTTGGACCTGCTGGGCCAGCGCTGCGGTATTGTCGGCACGCTCGGCAATGGCTTCTACGGTGCGCTCGAACAAGGGCTCCACACCACGCCAGACCCCATCGGCGTACAGGCCACCCTGGCTGATATGAAAAATGCCGGTGCCCGTGCGGTGGCAATGGAAGTCTCGTCCCACGGCCTGCACCAAGGGCGCGTGACTGCACTGGCGTTTGATGTGGCGGTACTGACCAACCTATCCCGCGACCATCTGGATTATCACGGTTCGATGCAGGCTTACGCCGAGGCAAAAGCTGCGTTGTTCGCCTGGCCGGGTCTGCGCTGCCGGGTGCTTAACCTGGATGATGCCTTTGGCCGTGAGTTGGCGGTTGCTGTGCATGAGTCGCGCCTGATCAGCTACAGCCTGGAAGACGCAAGCGCGTACCTGTATTGCCGTGATGTACAGTTTGACGAGCAGGGCGTACGTGCCACGCTGGTAACCCCGCGCGGCGAAGGCAGTCTGCGTAGTTCGCTGCTCGGTCGCTTCAACCTGAGCAACCTGCTGGCGGTGGTCGGTGCGCTGCTCGGCCTGGATTATGCGCTGGATGAAATTCTCAAGGTGTTGCCGCAGCTGCAGGGTCCTATTGGTCGCATGCAGCGTTTAGGTGGCGCCACTTCAGGGCGCGCCAAGCAGCCGTTGGTGGTCGTTGATTACGCGCACACCCCGGATGCTCTGGAAAAGGTTCTCGAAGCCCTGCGCCCGCACGTTAAGGGTCGCCTGCTGTGCCTATTTGGCTGCGGTGGCGATCGCGACAGCGGCAAGCGCCCGCTGATGGCAGCTGTGGTTGAACGCCTGGCCGATGCGGTGTTGGTCACCGATGACAACCCGCGCACCGAAGCACCAGCACAGATTTTCAGCGACATCCGCGCCGGCTTCGTCAGCCCCGAGTCGGTGCAGTTTGTTCATGGCCGTGGCCAGGCGATTGCCCAGCTGATTGCTGCAGCCAGTGCCGATGATGTGCTGGTGTTGGCCGGCAAGGGCCATGAGGACTATCAGGAAATCAACGGCGTACGTCAGCCGTTCTCCGACTTGGTCGAAGCTGCTAACGCGTTGGCAGCATGGGAGGCGGCGCATGCTTAAGCCGCTGCTATTGAGCGAAGTGGCTGCACCGCTGAACGCGCAGGTAATCGGTGCGGACGTGGCATTCAGCGCCGTCAGCAGCGACAGTCGGGCGATTCAGCCAGGTCAGCTGTTTGTCGCCCTGGCAGGCCCGCGTTTTGATGGCCATGACTACCTGACAGAAGTCGCCGACAAAGGCGCAGTGGCCGCTCTGGTTGAGCGTGAGGTGGCAAATGCACCGCTGCCACAGCTGCTGGTGGCCGATAGCCGTTTGGCCCTCGGCCAATTGGGCGCGCTCAATCGCCAGGCGTTTAATGCCCCAGTAGTGGCGATTACCGGTTCCAGCGGCAAGACCACGGTCAAAGAAATGCTCGCCAGTATTCTGCGCGAAGGCCTGCAAGGTCCGGTGCTGGCGACCCGTGGCAACCTGAATAACGACCTCGGCGCGCCACTGACCCTGCTAGAGCTGGCGCCTGAGCATGTTGCGGCCGTGATCGAACTGGGCGCCAACCATGTCGGCGAGATCGCCTACACCGTGGGTCTTACCCAGCCGCAGGTGGCCATCATCAATAATGCCGGCACCGCTCACGTCGGTGAGTTCGGCGGCCCGGAGAAAATTGTCGAAGCCAAAGGCGAAATTCTCGAAGGCCTGAGCGACAGCGGTGTGGCCGTGCTCAACCTCGACGACAGGGCTTTCGCCATTTGGCAGCAGCGCGCCAAGGATCGCAGCGTTCGCTCGTTTGCCTTGGGTAATCCGGCAGCGGACGTTTATGCCGCTGAGCTGGCGCGCGATGTCCGTGGTTGCTCGGCCTTTACCCTGCATTGCGCCAGCGGTCAGGTGCGTATTCAGCTCAACCTGCTAGGCGAGCACAATGTGGCTAACGCCCTGGCCGCAGCTGCCGCCGCGTTGGCATTGGAGATTGCGCCTGCTGCGATCAAAGCCGGGTTGGAAAAATTGCAGCCGGTCCAAGGCCGTACCGTCGCGCAGATTGCGCCGAATGGCCTGCGGGTGATCGATGACAGCTACAACGCCAACCCGACCTCCGTGTGCGCCGCCATCGATATCCTCGCCGGTTTTTCGGGGCGGCGGGTGCTGGTGCTGGGTGACATCGGCGAATTGGGTGAGTGGGCTGAGCAAGGCCATCGCCAGGTCGGCAACTATGCCCAAGGCAAGGTTGATGCACTGTTTGCCGTGGGCCCCCTGATGGCTCATGCCATTGATGAATTCGGCAGCAAGGGCCGGCATTTTGCCGACCAAGCCAGCCTGATCGCTGCGCTGCAAAGCGAGCAGGGCGATACCACTCTTTTAATTAAAGGTTCACGCAGCGCGGCGATGGAGAAAGTCGTCGCGGCCCTGTGTGGCACATCCGGGGAGATTCACTAATGCTGCTGCTGCTGGCGGAATACCTGCAACAGTTCCACAAGGCTTTTGCAGTGTTTCAGTACCTGACACTGCGCGGCATTCTTGGCGTGCTCACTGCGCTGGCATTGTCCCTGTGGCTTGGCCCGTGGATGATCCGCACTCTGCAGATTCGCCAGATCGGCCAGTCGGTACGCAACGATGGCCCGCAGTCGCACCTGTCGAAAAAGGGCACGCCAACCATGGGTGGTGCGCTGATTCTCTCTGCTATTGCCGTTAGCACCTTGCTTTGGGCTGATCTGTCCAACCGTTATGTCTGGACCGTCCTGGCCGTGACCCTGCTGTTTGGCGCCGTTGGTTGGGTTGATGACTACCGCAAAGTGATTGAGAAGAACTCCAAGGGCCTGCCGAGCCGCTGGAAGTATTTCTGGCAGTCGGTGTTTGGCCTGGGCGCCGCACTGTTTCTGTATATGACGGCGCAAAGCCCGGTGGAAACCACCCTGATTCTGCCGATGCTCAAAGACTTCAGCCTCGAGCTGGGTTTGGGCTTCGTGGTGCTGAGCTACTTCGTGATCGTCGGTTCGAGCAACGCAGTCAACCTGACAGACGGCCTTGATGGTCTGGCGATTCTGCCCACCGTACTGGTTGGCGGCGCGCTGGGGATCTTTTGCTACCTGTCGGGCAACGTGAAGTTCGCCGAATACCTGTTTATTCCCTATGTGCCGGGTGCGGGTGAGCTGATTGTGTTCTGCGCCGCCCTGGTCGGGGCTGGCCTGGGCTTCCTCTGGTTTAACACCTACCCGGCGCAAGTGTTTATGGGCGACGTTGGCGCGCTGGCACTCGGTGCAGCCCTGGGTACGATTGCGGTGATCGTCCGTCAGGAAGTGGTGCTGTTCATCATGGGCGGCATCTTCGTGGTGGAAACCCTGTCGGTGATCATCCAGGTCGCTAGCTTCAAGCTGACCGGCAAGCGCGTGTTCCGCATGGCGCCGATTCACCACCATTTCGAACTGAAAGGCTGGCCCGAGCCGCGCGTGATCGTGCGCTTCTGGATCATCACCGTGATTCTGGTGCTGATCGGCCTTGCCACCCTGAAACTGCGTTGAGGAACCCATGAGCCTGATCGCGTCTGACCACTTCCGCATCGTTGTCGGCCTCGGCAAGAGCGGCATGTCCCTGGTGCGTTTCCTCGCGTGCCAGGGCTTGCCGTTTGCCGTGGTCGATACCCGTGCCAATCCGCCGGAACTCGCCACCATGCGCGAGCAGTTCCCGCAGGTCGAAGTGCGTTGTGGCGAACTGGACGTGGAGTTCCTCTGCCGCGCCAGTGAACTGCTGGTCAGCCCGGGTCTAGCCGTCGCCACGCCGGCGTTGCAGGCGGCTGCGGCGCGCGGCGTGAAGCTGTCGGGTGATATCGACCTGTTTGCTCGTTATGCCAAGGCGCCGATCATTGCGATCACTGGGTCCAACGCCAAAAGCACCGTCACCACGCTGGTTGGTGAGATGGCCGCTGCGGCCGGCAAGAAGGTCGCTGTGGGTGGCAACCTTGGCACCCCGGCGCTGGATCTTCTGAATGATGAGATCGAGCTGTATGTCATGGAGTTGTCTAGCTTCCAGCTGGAAACCACCGACCAGCTGAATGCGGAAGTGGCGACCTGCCTGAACATCAGCGAAGACCATATGGATCGCTACGCCGATCTGCCGGCCTATCACCTGGCCAAGCACCGCATCTTCCGCGGCGCGCGGCAGGTGGTGGTCAACCGTGATGATGCGCTGTCGCGTCCCCTGGTGGCCGATCAATTGCCGTGCTGGTATTTCGGCCTCGGCAAGCCCGACTTCAAGCGCTTTGGCTTGATTGATGAAAACGGCGAGAAGTGCCTGGGCTACCAGTTCGCCGCCTTGTTGCCAGTGCGTGAGTTGAAAATTCGCGGCGCGCACAACCAATCCAACGCCCTGGCTGCTTTGGCGCTGGGGCATGCCGTTGGTCTGCCGTTCGAGCCGATGTTGGCAACCCTCAAGCAGTTCGCTGGCCTGCCGCATCGCTGCCAGTGGGTGGGCGAGCGTAATGCCGTGAGCTACTACGACGATTCCAAGGCGACCAATGTCGGCGCCGCACTGGCGGCCATCGACGGCTTGGGCGCGGATATCGACGGCAAGCTGGTGCTGATCGCCGGTGGTGATGGCAAGGGCGCGGACTTTTCGGCCTTGAAGGCTCCGGTCGGCAAGTTCTGCCGCGCCGTGGTGTTGCTGGGTCGCGACGCTGAATTGCTGGCCGATGCGCTGGGTGATGCCGCGCCGCTGATCCGGGTTAAGACCCTGGACGAAGCGGTGCAGCGTGCTGCCGAATTGGCTGAGGCGGGCGATGCCGTGCTGCTGTCGCCGGCTTGCGCCAGCCTCGACATGTTCAAGAATTTCGAAGAGCGCGGACGTCTGTTCGCCCAGGCTGTGGAGGTGTTGCAGTGATGCTTGCCCGTCTGCTCGCCGCGCCATCGCCGCTGCATACCCGTCGGGGTATCGACCTGGATTTCCCGCTGCTTGCCGGTTGCCTGGCGCTGCTCGGCCTGGGTTTGGTGATGATCACTTCGGCGTCCTCGGAAGTGGCGGCGTTGCAGTCAGGCAATCCGCTGTACCACATGATTCGCCACCTGATTTATCTGGCTATCGGTACTGCGGCGGCGCTGGCAACTTTGCTGGTGCCTATGGCGCTGTGGCAGCGTTACAGCGGCACGCTGTTGCTGGTGGCGGTGGTGCTGTTGATCTTGGTGTTGCTGCCGGGTATTGGTCGTGAGGTCAACGGGGCCAAGCGCTGGATCGGCCTGGGTATCTTCAACCTACAGCCGTCCGAGTTGGCCAAGCTGTTTAGCGTGATGTTTATCGCCGCCTATCTGGTGCGTCGCCAGACCGAGGTGCGCGAGAAGCTCACCGGGTTTATCAAGCCGATGCTGGTGCTGGGACCGATTGCCATGCTGTTGTTGGCCGAGCCCGACTTCGGCGCCACCGTGGTGTTGGTCGGTGCCTCGATCGCCATGCTGTTTCTCGGTGGCGTTAACCTGCTGCGTTTTATTCCGCTGGCTACCGGCGTGCTCGGCCTAGGCGTGTGGGTGATGACCAGTCAGGCCTATCGCCTGGAGCGCCTGACCAACTTTGTTGACCCTTGGGCGGATCAGTACGGCGCCGGTTATCAGCTTAGCCAGGCGTTGATCGCCTTCGGCCGTGGCGAGTGGTTCGGCGTTGGCCTGGGCAACAGTGTGCAAAAGCAGTTCTACCTGCCGGAAGCGCATACCGATTTTGTGTTTGCCGTGTTGGCCGAAGAGCTGGGTATGGTCGGCGCTTTGCTCACCGTTGGCCTCTTCGTGTTTGTCAGCGTGCGTGCGCTGTATATCGGCCTGTGGGCGGAGAAGGCCAAGCAGTTCTTCTCGGCGTATGTGGCCTATGGCCTGGCTTTCTTGTGGATCGGCCAGGTGCTGATCAACATCGGGGTAAACGTGGGCTTGCTGCCGACCAAAGGCCTGACCCTGCCATTTCTCAGCTACGGCGGCAGCTCATTGGTGATCTGCTGCATCAGCCTGGCGTTGTTGCTGCGCATCGAATGGGAGCGTCGCACCCAACTGGGTAGCGAGGATGTCGACTTCAAAGAATCCGATTTCTTCGAAGGCCAAGCCGTCGAGGAGGTTCAACATGCGCGGTAATGTTCTGATCATGGCTGGAGGCACCGGTGGTCATGTATTCCCCGCGCTGGCCTGTGCCCGTGAGTTCAAGGCACGTGGCTACAGCGTGCATTGGCTGGGTACGCCGCGTGGCATCGAGAATGAACTGGTGCCGGCAGCTGGTTTGCCGCTGCACCTGATTGATGTCAGCGGCCTGCGCGGTAAAGGCAAGCTGTCACTGCTGAAGGCTCCATTCCAGTTGATCAAGGCGTTATTCCAAGCCCGCAAGGTGATGCGTGAGCTGCAGCCGGTCTGCGTTCTGGGCATGGGCGGCTATGTCACCGGTCCGGGCGGCTTGGCTGCGAAGATGAGCGGTGCGCCGCTGATCATCCATGAGCAGAACGCTGTGGCGGGCACGGCCAACCGCAGCTTGGTGCCATTCGCCAGCCGCGTGTGCGAAGCCTTCCCGAATACCTTCGCTAACAGCGACAAGCGCCGCACCACCGGCAACCCGGTACGTGAAGAGCTGTTCCTGGCAACCCCGCGTGATTCGCTGCGCAACCGTCAGCCGCGTTTGTTGGTGCTGGGCGGCAGCCTGGGTGCCGAACCGCTGAATAAATTGCTCCCCGAAGCGTTATCGCAAGTGGCGGCCGAGCTGCGCCCTGAGGTGTTCCATCAGGCTGGTAAGCAACACGATGCAATTACCAGTGAACGCTATAGCGCGGCCGGCGTCGAAGCCCAGGTCGTGCCGTTTATCAAAGACATGGCGCGGGCCTATGCCTGGGCTGATCTGGTGGTGTGCCGCGCCGGCGCGTTGACTGTCAGCGAGCTGGCCGCCGCGGGTTTGCCAGCATTCCTCGTGCCGCTGCCCCATGCGATCGACGATCACCAGACACGCAATGCCGACTATCTGGCCAGTGCCGGCGCTGCCGTACTGCTGCCGCAACGTTCCACTGACGCCGCCACGCTGACCGCGCAGCTGACCGAGGTTTTGATGCACCCCGAACAACTCGTTGAAATGGGCCAAACGGCCCGCCGTCTGGCCAAGCCCGACGCCACCTGCACCGTTGTCGATATCTGCCTGGAGGTGGCCCGTGGCTAAGTCTCCCGCTGCTGCTCGTTCGGAAATCCGTCGTATGCGCCGTATTCGCCGTATCCATTTTGTCGGCATCGGTGGTGCGGGCATGTGTGGCATCGCCGAAGTGCTGCTTAACCTCGGCTATGAAGTATCTGGTTCCGACCTGAAAATTTCGGCGGTCACCGAGCGCCTGGAAAGCTTCGGCGCGCAGATTTTTATTGGCCATCGCGCGGAAAACGCCGAGCAGGCCGATGTGCTGGTGGTCTCCAGTGCGATCAATACCAGCAACCCGGAAGTCGCTATCGCCCTTGAGCGGCGTATTCCGGTGGTGCCGCGCGCCGAGATGCTCGCCGAGCTGATGCGTTACCGCCACGGCATAGCCGTTGCCGGTACCCACGGCAAAACCACCACCACCAGTTTGCTGGCCTCGGTGTTTGCCGCGGGTGGCCTGGATCCGACCTTTGTGATTGGTGGTCGGCTGAATGCAGCTGGCACCAATGCTCAGCTCGGTAGCAGCCGCTACTTGATCGCGGAAGCCGATGAAAGCGATGCCAGCTTCCTGCACCTGCAGCCGATGGTATCGGTCGTTACCAATATCGATATGGACCACATGAGCACGTACGGAGGTGACTTCAATAAGTTGAAGAAAACCTTCCTCGAGTTCCTGCACAACCTGCCGTTTTATGGCCTGGCAGTGATGTGCGTGGATGACCCGATCGTGCGCGAAATTCTGCCGCAGGTGGCGCGTCCCACCGTGACCTATGGCTTCGATGACGGTGCTGACGTACGGGCGATCAATGTGCGCCAGCAGGGCATGCAGACCTTCTTCACCGTGCTGCGCACAGGCCGTGCGCCGCTGGATGTGTCGGTCAATATGCCGGGTAACCACAATGTATTAAATGCCCTGGCGACTATTGCGATTGCCACTGACGAGGGCATCAGTGATGAGGCCATCGTCCAAGGCTTGTCGGGTTTCCAAGGGGTCGGTCGGCGTTTTCAGGTGTACGGCGAGTTGTCGGTTGAGGGCGGCAACGTGATGCTGGTCGATGACTACGGCCATCACCCACGTGAAGTCGCCGCCGTGATCAAGGCTGTGCGTGGCGGTTGGCCAGAGCGCCGTCTGGTCATGGTGTATCAGCCGCACCGCTTTAGCCGCACCCGCGACCTGTATGACGACTTCGTGCAGGTTTTGGGCGATGCCAACGTATTGTTGCTGATGGAAGTCTACCCGGCGGGCGAAGAGCCCATCCCGGGTGCGGACAGCCGTCAGTTGTGCCACAGCATTCGTCAGCGCGGTCAACTCGACCCGATTTACATCGAGCGCGGTGTGGACCTCGCCCCGATCGTCAAGCCGCTGCTGCGTGCCGGCGACATTCTTCTTTGCCAGGGTGCCGGTGATATTGGCGGCTTGGCCCCGCAACTGCTGCAAAGCCCGCTGTTCGCCGCGGCGCAAGGTAAGTCGAAATGAATGCCGAAAGCTTGAAGTCTCAGTATCCGGTCAGCGCCTTCGGCCGCGTGGCTGTGCTGTTTGGCGGCAAGAGTGCCGAGCGTGAAGTGTCGCTGAAGTCCGGCAATGCCGTGTTGCAAGCGCTGCAGGCCGCCGGCGTGGATGCCTTTGGTATCGATGTTGGGACCGACTTTCTGCAGCGTTTGGTCAGTGAAAAAATCGACCGCGCCTTTATCGTTCTGCACGGTCGTGGCGGTGAAGATGGGGCGATGCAAGGGTTGCTTGAGTACGCCGGCATTCCTTACACCGGCAGCGGCATCCTGGCCTCGGCCCTGGCCATGGACAAACTGCGTACCAAGCAGGTTTGGCAGAGTCTGGGCCTCTCCACGCCACGTCATGCGGTGCTGGCCTCGGTCGCGGATTGCGAGGCGGCTGCGGCTGACTTGGGCTTCCCGCTGATCGTCAAGCCGGCGCATGAAGGTTCGAGCATTGGTATGGCCAAGGTGGGCGACCTGCAGGCATTGATTGCGGCCTGGCAGGATGCCAGTGGTTATGACTCCCAAGTACTGGTTGAACAGTGGATTGCCGGCCCGGAGTTCACTGTCGCGGTGCTACGTGGTCAGGTGCTGCCGCCGATCGCCTTGGGTACGCCCCACAGTTTTTACGACTACGACGCCAAGTACCTGGCCAATGACACCCAGTACCGTATCCCCTGTGGCCTGGACGCTGGCAAAGAAGCTGAGCTTGTCGAGCTCACTGCACGCGCCTGCGAAGCGGTGGGTATTCAGGGCTGGGCCCGGGCTGACGTCATGCAGGATGGCAATGGCCGATTCTGGTTGCTTGAAGTCAACACGGTTCCCGGTATGACCGACCACAGCCTGGTGCCGATGGCAGCGCAGGCAGCCGGTCTGGATTTTCAACAGTTGGTGTTGGCGATTCTTGCTGACAGCCTAGAGGCGCGGGGTTAAATCATGACGGCTAACGTGCGCCACCAGCCAGGGACTTCCCGCGCGCCTCTGCGCGGCAAGCCTGTGCCGCGCGGTGCCAGCCGTTTGGTGGCCAAGGAGCCGATCAGCCTGCGCGTTAACGTGCAGAAAACCCGACTTGTCGGCTTTGGCACTTTGTTGAAGCGCCTGACCTGGCCGTTGTTATTGCTGGGGCTCGGTTACGGCACCTATGAACTGTCGTTGCGCGCCATGCCGTATGCCGACCAGCCGATCGCCAGAATCAGCGTCGAAGGCGACCTCAGCTACGTCAATCAGCAGGCTGTCCAGCAGCGCATTGCACCTTACGCCAACGCCAGTTTCTTTAGTGTCGATCTGCTCAGCCTGCGTCATGAACTGGAGTCGATGCCCTGGATCGCCAGCGCTCAGGTACGCCGTGTATGGCCGGATCAGCTAGTGGTGCGTCTGGAAGAGCAATTGCCGATTGCCCGTTGGGGTGATGAGGCGCTGTTGAACAACCAGGGTGAAGCGTTTGCACCGTTGGAACTGGCCAATTATCCCCACCTGCCGCAGCTGTATGGCCCCAAGCGTGCGCAACAGCAGGTGATGCAGCAATACCAAGTGATCAGCCAGATGCTGCGCCCCGTGGGTTTTTCCGTGGCGCGCCTGGAGTTGCGTGAACGTGGCAGCTGGTTCCTCTCCACCGGGCAGGGCATCGAACTGCTTTTGGGGCGTGACCATCTGGTGGAAAAAATGCGGCGTTTCACGGCCATCTATGACAAGGCCCTGAAAGAGCAACAAGCGAATATCGCGCGCATCGACTTGCGTTATGCCAACGGCCTGGCCGTGGCATGGCGTGAGCCGGTCGCGCCCACGGCGGCACCAACCGCTGTCGTGCAGTGAATCAGGAGAAAGTAAGAGCCATGGCAAACGTGCAGAGCGGCAAGATGATCGTCGGTCTCGATATCGGTACCTCCAAAGTGGTGGCGCTGGTCGGTGAAGTGAATGCGGACGGTCAGTTGGAAATCGTCGGCATCGGCACCCATCCATCACGCGGCCTGAAAAAGGGCGTGGTGGTGAATATCGAATCGACCGTACAGTCTATCCAGCGCGCCGTCGAAGAAGCGCAGCTGATGGCCGGTTGCCGTATCCACTCAGCCTTTGTCGGCTTGGCCGGTAACCATATTCGTAGCCTCAACAGCCACGGCATCGTCGCGATTCGTGATCGCGAAGTCAGCTCGGCTGACCTTGAGCGGGTACTCGATGCCGCTCAGGCTGTGGCCATTCCAGCCGACCAGCGGGTGCTGCATACCCTGCCGCAGGATTATGTGATCGATAACCAGGAAGGTGTGCGTGAGCCACTGGGGATGTCTGGTGTTCGCCTGGAAGCCAAGGTGCACGTGGTCACCTGTGCGGTGAATGCCGCGCAGAACATCGAGAAGTGTGTGCGCCGCTGCGGCCTTGAGGTTGACGACATCATTCTCGAGCAGCTGGCTTCGGCCTATGCCGTGTTAACCGATGACGAGAAAGAGCTGGGTGTGTGTCTGGTCGATATCGGCGGTGGTACCACCGACATCTGCATCTTCACCGAGGGCGCGATCCGCCATACCGCAGTGATTCCGATTGCCGGTGATCAGGTCACCAATGACATCGCCATGGCCCTGCGCACGCCAACTCAGTATGCCGAAGAGATCAAGATTCGGTATGCTTGTGCGTTGGCCAAACTGGCCGGTGCAGGCGAGACCATCAAGGTGCCGAGCGTCGGTGATCGTCCGCCGCGCGATTTGTCGCGTCAGTCCCTGGCTGAAGTGGTTGAACCACGTTACGACGAACTGTTCACCCTGATTCAGGCTGAGCTGCGTCGCAGTGGTTATGAGGACTTGATCCCGGCCGGGATCGTTCTCACAGGCGGTACAGCGAAGATGGAAGGAGCCGTCGAGCTGGCCGAAGAAATTTTCCATATGCCGGTACGCCTGGGTATTCCTCAGGGTGTCAAAGGATTGGCCGACGTCGTGCGTAACCCCATCTATTCAACAGGCGTAGGCCTGCTGCTGTACGGGCTGCAAAAGCAGGCCGACGGCGTTTCGATGTCTGCGCTTGGCAGCTACAGCGATGAACCCAAACAACCTGTTCTGGAACGGCTGAAACGCTGGGTTCAGGGCAATTTTTGATTTTGCAGTAGGCGTTATAACTAGAAAGTAAAGGAGAGGGAAAATGTTTGAACTCGTAGACAGCGCTCCAGCAAGTGCGGTTATCAAGGTCATCGGCGTGGGCGGCGGCGGCGGTAATGCTGTCAATCACATGGCGAAAAACAACATTGAAGGCGTTGAGTTCATCTGCGCCAACACGGATGCACAGGCCCTAAAAAACATCGGCGCACGCACCGTTCTGCAGCTAGGCACTGCAGTGACTAAAGGTCTCGGTGCGGGTGCTAACCCAGAAGTTGGCCGTCAGGCCGCCATGGAAGACCGCGAGCGGATCGCTGAAGTGCTGCAAGGCACCGATATGGTCTTTATCACCACTGGCATGGGCGGCGGTACCGGTACCGGTGCAGCCCCAGTAATCGCTCAAGTGGCCAAGGAAATGGGTATTCTCACCGTTGCAGTGGTGACCCGTCCGTTCCCGTTCGAAGGTAAGAAACGCATGCTGATTGCCGAAGAAGGCATTCGCGCGCTGTCAGAAAGCGTTGACTCGTTGATCACCATTCCCAACGAAAAACTGCTGACCATCCTCGGTAAAGACGCCAGCCTGCTGTCGGCTTTTGCCAAGGCGGATGACGTATTGGCCGGTGCTGTGCGCGGTATTTCCGACATCATCAAGCGTCCGGGCATGATCAACGTCGACTTTGCCGACGTGAAAACCGTGATGAGCGAAATGGGCATGGCAATGATGGGCACTGGTTGCGCCAGTGGTCCGAACCGCGCTCGCGAAGCCACCGAGGCGGCGATTCGCAATCCGCTGCTGGAAGACGTCAACCTGCAAGGTGCGCGTGGCATCTTGGTAAATATCACTGCCGGCCCTGACCTGTCCCTGGGTGAGTACTCCGACGTGGGTAACATCATCGAGCAGTTCGCCTCTGAACACGCCACCGTCAAGGTCGGTACTGTGATCGATCCGGACATGCGCGACGAGCTGCACGTCACTGTAGTGGCCACCGGCCTGGGTGCGCGGATTGAGAAGCCGGTCAAGGTTATCGACAATACTGTGCAGGTGTCTGCCAACGCTCACAGCAACGCAGCTGCACCGGCGCGTGGCGAGCAAAGCGTTAATTACAAAGATTACGAGCGTCCTACCGTTCAGCGTCAAAGCCACGGCGGCGCAGCCACTGCGGCCAAGATGAATCCTCAGGATGATCTGGATTACCTCGACATTCCAGCCTTCCTGCGTCGTCAGGCCGATTGATGAAATGTATCAGGAGTATTGGGACGATTGGTGTTCAGCAAAGGCCGGTTCTGCTATCATCGCCGGCCATTGTTGAAAACTATTCGCAACTAGTGCTATAGCGGTCCAATCCATGATCAGACAACGCACCCTGAAGAACATCATCCGCGCCACTGGCGTAGGCCTGCATTCCGGGGAAAAGGTATACCTGACCCTAAAGCCGGCACCAGTGGACACCGGTATCGTGTTCCGTCGTACCGACCTGGACCCTGTCGTGGAAATTCCCGCGCGTGCAGGCAATGTCGGTGAAACCACCATGTCGACCACGCTGGTCAATGGTGATGTCAAGGTGGATACGGTAGAGCACCTGCTTTCGGCCATGGCTGGCCTGGGCATCGATAACGCCTACGTCGAGCTCTCCGCATCCGAAGTGCCGATCATGGATGGCAGTGCGGGTCCTTTTGTATTCCTGATTCAATCGGCTGGTCTGCAAGAGCAGGACGCCCACAAGAAGTTCATCCGTATCCTTCGTGAAGTCACGGTGGAAGATGGCGACAAGCGCGCCACTTTTGTGCCTTTCGAAGGATTCAAGGTGACCTTTGAGATCGATTTCGATCACCCGGTGTTCCGCAATCGCACCCAGTCGGCCAGCGTCGACTTCTCCAGCACGTCGTTCGTGAAGGAAGTGAGTCGCGCTCGCACGTTCGGTTTTATGCGTGATATCGAGTTCCTGCGTTCACAGAACCTGGCACTCGGCGGCAGCGTGGATAACGCCATCGTCGTGGATGAGTTCCGCGTGTTGAACGAAGACGGCCTGCGGTATGAGGACGAATTTGTTAAGCACAAGATTCTCGATGCGATTGGCGATCTCTACCTGCTGGGTAACAGCCTGATTGGTGAGTTCAAAGGTTTCAAATCGGGTCATGCGCTGAATAACCTTCTGCTGCGCACCCTGATTGAGCAAACCGATGCGTGGGAAGTTGTCACCTTTGATGACCCCAATACCGCGCCAATCTCCTACATGCGCCCGGTTGCGGCGGTGTAACGTACTACCTTCCTTCTTTACTTTTTAAGGCCACCTTCGGGTGGCCTTTTTTTATCTGTTGCCGGTGCTGGAGGGCTATTTCGAGCAGTTACAGCGCCTGGATAAACATGCCACAGGGTGTTTTGGTCGGCTATTTTAGTCTATTTGCTTATCGCTTTGGGTGTGTTTTGCCAGGCGTTCCAGGGCTGCGCGGAGTTTGGGGTCGCTGATGCCTTCGGCGGTAGATTGGATGTTTTCTGCCGCGCTGTTGGACAAATTCATTGTGCGACTTGGCGCACGCCTTTCAGCGGTCGGAGGTTGCACCTTGAACAGAATCTTCGTTAAGGTCGCGAGCTCTTCGAGTGCCTGCAGCTGTTTCAACAAGCGTTTTTGTTGATAGCGCAGGCGCGTGGCCCAATGGCCATCGGTGATTATCAGCAGCAGGCAGCCCTCGCGCCATGACGCTACATGGCAGTGTTCGCGGGCTGCCGGCTGCAGTTGGCTCTCGAGTAAGTGTTGCAGGCGATCAATGCGTTGCGCTTGATTGAACAGCGCTTTCAGAGGCTTCGCTTCGCGCAAGAGTGCGGCGGGAGCCCGGGCCGGCAAAGGACGAAATGTCATGGCAGGACGCCTGAGAAAGTGAAGTCAGCATGGTAGCAGAATCGCTGCTGCCGGCTGTGTCTTCACCGTTAGGGGAATGCAGTGCAGATCATTTTACTCAGTCGGCACCACGGTGCCGCACGTTCACTCAGCCTAAATTTGCGTGGGCTACTGTTGGTGATGTTGCTGGCGCTCGGTGCTGCACTGGCCAGCGGTGTAGCGGTAGGGGCCTGGTGGGCGCCTGCCACTGTTAGGGTGCAGGACGATACGCAAATCAATCAGGTGCTCGATCAGCAGCGTGCCGAAGTCGGCGCTGTGCGCCTGGACGCCCAGCGCCAGCTGGATGCGTTCGCTGCACATGTGGCCGAGCTGCAGGCGCGCCTGACGCGTCTGGATGCGCTGGGTGCGCGGCTGACCGAATTGGCCGATCTAGATGCCAGTGAGTTCGACTTTTCGCTCAACGTCGGCCAGGGCGGTGCTGAAGATAGCTTGGGCGATGCAGCGTATGCGCCGCCGCTGTTTATGGATGAACTCGACCGCTTGAGCTTGCGCCTGGACAGTCGTGAGCAGTTATTAGAAGTGCTCGAGCAGTTGATCGGCGAGCGCCAGCTGAGCGAAGCCGAATACCTATCGGGTATGCCGGTGCGCAATGGCTACATGTCTTCGCCCTTCGGCAGGCGCGTACACCCGCTCACTGGGCGTAACGCCCAGCATAAAGGTGTCGATTTTGCCGCCAAGCCGGGCAGTGATGTGGTGGCTGTCGCTGCGGGTGTGGTGAGCTTCTCTGGGGTAAAGTCGGGCTATGGTAATGTCGTGGAGATCAGCCATGCAGACGGCTACACCACGCTGTATGCGCACAATCAAAGTAACCTGGTACAGATCGGTGACCTGGTGCAGCGCGATCAAACGATTGCCAGGGTGGGTCGTAGCGGGCGTGCCAGTGGTTACCATGTACACTTCGAAGTCACCAAGAATGGTCGGGTGGTTAATCCGGCCAGCTACATCGCTCGAGTGGGCGGCGTCGAATAACGCCGCTTTCCTCATTAGCGTTTCCGAGTAGAATGCCCACCTCGCACGCAGCTAAAAGTGCTGCATGGGTCGCTGTTCAGTAGCCCTCAATCCATACGCCTGGAAGATCCTGTCGATATGTTTGCGCCTTTGTTGAAGAAACTCTTTGGAAGCAAGAACGAGCGTGAAGTTAAACGCATGCTCAAGGCGGTAAGCGCCGTCAATGCCTTCGAGGAGCAGATGCTTGCCCTTTCCGATGAGCAACTGCGAGCCAAGACGGATGAGTTCAAAGCCCGTCTGGCTAAAGGCGAAACCCTCGATCAACTGCTCGCCGAAGCCTTTGCGGTAGCCCGCGAAGCCGGTAAGCGGGTGATGGGCATGCGCCACTTCGACGTGCAGTTGATTGGTGGCATGACCTTGCATGAAGGCAAGATCGCTGAGATGCGCACCGGTGAGGGTAAAACCCTGGTGGCGACCCTGGCGGTGTACCTGAATGCGCTGTCCGGCAAGGGCGTGCATGTGGTCACGGTCAACGACTACCTGGCGCGCCGCGACGCCAACTGGATGCGTCCGCTGTATGAATTCCTCGGTATGACGGTGGGGATTGTCACCCCGTTTATGCCGCCGGAAGAGAAGCGTGAAGCCTACGCGGCCGATATCACCTACGGCACCAACAACGAATTTGGCTTCGATTACCTGCGCGACAACATGGCTTTCAGCCTGGAAGATAAATTCCAGCGTGAGCTGAATTTCGCTGTAATCGACGAAGTTGACTCCATTCTCATCGATGAAGCGCGCACCCCGTTGATCATCTCTGGTCAGGCCGAAGACAGTTCGCGCCTTTATACCGAGGTCAACAAGCTGATCCCGCGCCTCAAGCTGCATGTTGAGGAAGAAGAGGGTGTCGTTACTCAGGAAGGCCATTACAAGCTTGATGAGAAGGCTCGTCAGGTTGAGCTGAATGAAGCCGGCCACCAGTTTGTTGAAGAAATGCTCACCGAAGTCGGTTTGCTGGCCGAGGGTGAGAGCCTGTATTCGGCGCATAACCTGGGTTTGCTGACCCATGTGTACTCGGGCCTGCGTGCGCACAAGCTGTTTAACCGCAACGTTGAATACATTGTGCAGAACAACCAGGTGCTGCTGATCGACGAACACACCGGCCGTACCATGCCGGGGCGTCGTTTATCTGAGGGCCTGCACCAGGCGATCGAAGCCAAAGAAGGCCTGCCGATCCAGGCCGAGAGCCAGACGCTGGCCTCGACCACCTTCCAGAACTACTTCCGCCTGTACAACAAGCTGTCCGGCATGACCGGTACGGCTGATACCGAAGCGTTCGAGTTCCATCAGATTTACGGTTTGGCGGTGATCGTCATTCCGACCAACCGTGCCCTGGCGCGTAAAGACTTCAACGACCTGGTCTACCTGACTGCGGAAGAGAAGTACGCCGCCATCGTTACCGACATCAAGGAAAGCATGGCGTTGGGTCGCCCTGTTCTGGTCGGTACGGCGACCATCGAAACGTCCGAGCACATGTCGGCGCTACTCAATCAGGAGGGTATCGAGCACAAGGTGCTGAATGCCAAGTTCCACGAGAAGGAAGCGGAAATCATTGCTCAGGCCGGTCGTCCGGGCGCGCTGACTATTGCCACCAACATGGCTGGTCGTGGTACCGACATTCTGTTGGGCGGCAACTGGGAAGTTGAAGTTGCCAACCTGGAAAACCCCACACCTGAGCAGATCGCCCAAATCAAGGCCGATTGGCAGAAGCGTCACCAGCAAGTGATTGAAGCCGGTGGTTTGCATGTAATCGCGTCTGAGCGTCATGAATCGCGGCGTATCGACAATCAGCTGCGTGGTCGTGCCGGCCGCCAGGGTGACCCAGGTTCCAGCCGTTTCTATCTGTCGCTGGAAGATAACCTGATGCGCATCTTCGCCTCGGATCGGGTGAAGAACTTTATGAAGGCTCTGGGCATGCAGCCTGGAGAGGCCATTGAGCACCGCATGGTCAGTAATGCCATCGAGAAGGCGCAGCGTAAGGTTGAAGGCCGTAACTTCGACATGCGTAAGCAGCTGCTGGAATACGACGACGTGGCGAACGAGCAGCGCAAGGTGATCTATCACATGCGCAACACCCTGCTTGCCGCAGACAATATTGGCGAAACCATTGCCGATTTCCGCCGCGAAGTCGTCGAGAATCTGGTCAACGAACATATTGCGCCACAGTCGCTGCCTGAGCAGTGGGACATCGCCGGCCTAGAAGAGGCGCTGTACACCAGCTTTAACCTGCGTCTGCCGATCCAGCAGTGGCTCGACGATGATCACAAGCTATATGAAGAGACCCTGCGTGAGCGCATTCTTGACGAGCTGATCAAGGCCTACAACGAGAAGGAAATCGAGGCCAGTGCCGAAGCGCTGCGCACCTTCGAGAAGCAGATTCTGCTGCGTGTGCTCGACGACCTGTGGAAAGATCACTTGTCGACCATGGATCACCTGCGCCACGGTATTCACCTGCGCGGTTATGCACAAAAGAACCCCAAGCAGGAATACAAGCGTGAGTCTTTCACCTTGTTCCAGGAGTTGCTGGATTCGATCAAGCGCGACACCATCCGCGTGCTGTCGCATGTGCAGGTGCGCCGCGAAGATCCGGCCGAAGAAGAGGCGCGTCTGCGTCGCGAGGCTGAGGCATTGGCTGAGCGCATGCAGTTTCAGCACGCGGACGCCTCGGCTATGCCGCCGCAAACCTCTGAAGAGGAGGGTGATGTAGCGGTGGCTGTGGCGCCTGTGCGCACTGAGCCGAAGATTGGCCGTAACGAGCCGTGCCCATGTGGTTCCGGTAAGAAGTACAAGCACTGCCACGGTCAGGTTAACTAAACCGACTGTCTAGAGCGGGTTGCGCCGACAGTGACGTTGGCTATGCTTGGCCCCGCTTGAATAACGCCGCGAACGGTTCGACCGCTCGCGGCGTTTTACCATCTCTCATGTCCTACCCCCTCAAGGAGTCTTCCCTATGGCTGTTGGTCTTGGCCCATTGTCTACCCTGCACCCGGTTCCAGGTTTCGAATTGGGCATCGCTTCTGCGGGCATCAAGCGTCCTGGGCGCAAGGATGTGGTAGTCATGCGCTGTGCCGAGGGCTCCAGCGTAGCCGGGGTATTCACCCTCAATGCGTTCTGCGCCGCGCCGGTGGTCCTGGCCAAGCAGCGGGTGTTGGGCAGCGTGCGTTACCTGCTGACCAACACTGGCAATGCTAACGCCGGCACCGGTGGGCAGGGGCTGCGCGATGCGGCGCACACCTGCTCTGCACTGGCGGCCTTGACCGGGGTGCAAGAGGGGGCCGTGTTGCCTTTTTCCACCGGGGTGATCGGTGAGCCGTTACCCGTGGCGAAGATTGAAGGTGCGCTGCGTGCGGCGCTGGACGATCTGGCGCCGGATCATTGGGCTGAGGCCGCCACGGGCATCATGACCACCGACACCTTGCCTAAGGGTGCCAGCCGCCAGTTCGTGCACGATGGCGTCACCGTCACCGTGACCGGTATTTCCAAGGGCGCCGGGATGATCAAGCCGAATATGGCGACCATGCTGGGCTACATCGCCACCGACGCCAAGGTTGCCCAGGGCGTACTGCAGGATTTGCTGCGCGACGCGGCGAACAAATCGTTCAACCGCATCACCATCGACGGCGACACCTCGACCAACGATTGCTGCATGCTCATCGCTACCGGTCAGGCGGCCCTGCCAGAGATCACCCAGGCCAGCGGCGACCTGTTCGCCAAGCTCAAAGAGGCGGTGTTTAGTGTGTGCATGGACGTGGCACAGGCCATCGTGCGTGACGGTGAAGGTGCAACCAAGTTCGTCACTGTGCAGGTGAACGGCGGTGCAACCCATCAGGAGTGCCTGGACGTTGGGTACGCCGTGGCGCATTCGCCGCTGATCAAGACTGCGCTGTTTGCTTCCGATCCAAACTGGGGGCGGATCCTTGCTGCCGTCGGCCGTGCCGGTGTGGCGCAGTTGGATGTTAGCTTGATCGACGTGTTCCTAGGTGACGTGTGCATCGCCAGCCGCGGCTGTCGCGCGGCCAGCTACACCGAAGAGCAGGGCTCGGCGGTGATGGCGAAAGAAGAAATCACCATCCGCATTGAATTGGGCCGTGGCAGCTGCAGCGAGACCATTTGGACCACTGACCTGTCCCACGAGTACGTGAAGATCAACGCGGAATACCGCACCTGATCGGCCACGCACCTGCTGTTTGGCTGCCCGCATTCCCGTTGTTCATAGCGCTATGAACAACGGGAATTTGCTATTGCAGGGGGCGCCTTTTAAGGTCGTTTGACCTTCCCGCCCTGAGCGCAGCCCATGTCTCTTACTCTGGTTATCGGTGACAAAACCTATTCGTCCTGGTCGCTGCGTGCGGCGCTAGCCTTGGAGCTCAGCGGTGCGCCCTATAGCGAACAGCTGATCGCCCTGAACCGCCCCGAGACTCGCGCACAGATTCTGCAGCACTCGCCGACTGGCAAGGTGCCGTTGCTGATCACTGACGAAGGCATCATCTGGGACTCCCTGGCGATTAGCGAATACCTGGCCGAGTGTTTCCCGGCGGCCCAACTCTGGCCGCAGGAGCGAGCGGCGCGAGCGCTGGCCCGCAGTGCCTGCGCCGAGATGCACAGCGGTTTTGTCGCGCTGCGCAGCCACCTGCCGATGGATCTCAAGCGTAATCAGGCCTTAGCCGAAATACCGGCCGATGCCATGGCCGATATTCAGCGCATTTGCGCTTTGTGGGCCGAGTGCCGGCAGCGCTTTGCTCAGGCTGGCGGCTTCCTGTTTGGCCAGCCGAGTTTGGCGGATGCCTTCTTTGCCCCGGTGGCGGCACGTTTGCGCAGTTATCAGGTGGCGCTGCCGGCTGAGGCTGCAGCCTATGTCGAGACAATCTATCAATGGCCGGCGTTTCAACGCTGGTATCAAGCTGCCCAGGAGGAATATCTGGCGTGAAGCGTATTCATGTAGCTGCTGCAGTCATTCGCGGCGAAGACGGGCAAATCCTGCTCGCCAAACGTGCTGAGGCTCAACATCAAGGCGGTCTCTGGGAGTTTCCAGGCGGCAAGGTGGAGGCGGGTGAAACGGTGCAAACGGCCCTGGCCCGTGAACTGGAGGAGGAGCTGGGTATTCGCCCCAGTGCAGCCCGGTCGTTAATCCAGGTGCGTCATGATTACTCGGACAAACAGGTGTTGCTGGATGTCTGGGAAGTCTCGGTGTTTACCGGTGAACCGCATGGCGCCGAAGGCCAGCCACTGGCCTGGGTCAGCCCCCGGCAGCTCGGTGACTATGAGTTCCCGGCTGCCAACCGGCCGATTGTTGCGGCTGCACGCTTGCCCGAGCGCTACTTGATTACCCCAGAGGGCTTGAGCGGGCCTGAGCTGCTACGGGGTATTCAAACGGCGTTGAAAAACGGTATTCGCCTGCTGCAGTTGCGCGCGCCGGCGATGTTCGATGCGCAATACCGTGATATCGCTGTCGACGCTTTAGGGCTGTGCGCAGGCAAGGCACAACTGATGCTCAAGGGGCCGCTGGAGTGGCTGGGCGACTTCCCGGCAGCCGGCTGGCATCTGACGGCGCGCCAACTGCGTGAGTTGAGCGCGGCGGGGCGGCCGTTTCCGCGCGAGCGCTGGCTGGCGGCATCCTGTCACTCGGCAGACGAACTCGCCTTGGCGGCGCAGATGGGCGTGGACTTCATCACCCTGTCGCCCGTACAGGCGACGCACACCCATCCCGATGCTCAGCCGTTGGGTTGGGAGCAGGTTGCCGGGTTATTGCAAGGGTTTAATCAGCCGGCTTACCTGCTGGGCGGGGTGACTCCGGGCGACGTTGCGCGGGCTTGGCAGGTTGGAGCGCAGGGCGTGGCGGGTATTCGTGCGTTCTGGCCGGAGTAACTGCAACCGTTGGGTAAAGGGCGTTATAGTCGCGCCCTCAAATGGTGCGCTACAGGTGGGCAGTTGACGGTGCAAAGTTTCAAGGCGTGGATGAAGGGCTTCTGGCCTGCGCCGATGATGGTCAGTTTCAGCGAGCGTGTGCTGAGTTGTATGGGTGCAGTGCTCGGGCTGCTGTTCAGTGGTTGGCTGTCTTATGAGGTGCTGGGTAATGCCAGCCCATGGCTGATAGCGCCAATGGGCGCGTCGGCGGTGCTGCTGTTTGCGGTGCCGGCCAGCCCGTTGGCACAGCCGTGGTCGATTATCGGCGGCAACCTGATCTCTGCCCTGATCGGGGTCACCTGCGCCACTGTGCTTGGACACGATGCCTGGGTGGCAGCATTAGCGGGTGGCCTGGCGATTGCGGCGATGTTTGCCTTGCGTTGCCTGCACCCGCCGGGTGGCGCGGTGGCGCTGACGGCAGTGCTGGCAGGCCCGCAAGTGGCCGAGTTGGGTTACCACTTCGCCCTCTATCCGGTCGGGCTGAACTCCTTGGGCCTGCTGCTGATTGCGTTGCTGTTCAACAACGCCTTACGCCGGCAATACCCGCACCGCCCCCTTGAACATGGCAACCTGCACAAGACCCGCGATCCGCTCCCGCGTGAGCGCCTGGGCTTTACCCCGGACGACCTGAATGCCGTACTCGAAGCCCGTGGCGAGTTGCTCGATATTTCCCGCGAAGACCTCGAAGAGATTTTTCTGCAAACCGAAGCGCGGGCCTATCAGCGGCGTTTTGGTCAGGTGCGCTGCGCCGACATCATGTCCCGTGATGTGCAAACACTGAGTCCTCTGACAGGCCTGGACGCCGCCCGCGCCCGCTTGTATGAGCACCGCCTGACTGCGCTGCCGGTGGTTAACGCCGAGGGCCAGCTGCTCGGCATGCTTGGGCTGCATGAGGTGTTGCAGGCGCCTGCTGATGCCGAGGATGTCAGCACCTGCATGCGCCGTGAGGTGCCAAGCTGTCGTGCGGATTGGCCGGTCACCGACCTGCTGCAGATGCTCAGCGACGCTGATATGCATCAGGTGCCGGTGATCGACGACGCGCGGCGGGTTGTGGGGATTGTCAGTCAGTCCGACCTGCTGGCGGCCATCTTCCGTATGGCCTTGCAAGGCTCTGGAGCGGCCGCCGCAGGCAGCTGACGGCTGCATCTGGGTTATCCTGTGGGCTTTCCGCTGTCTGGCTGTTGAGTGTGTCCATGTCGATAGATGCTCGTTCCCCCTCGAATATGCGCCCCAGTACGTTGCACCTGCCGCGTGGCAACTGGGCGACGGTGTTCGAGTGCCTATGCGCACACTTCCCGGCGATTAAGCCGGCGGTGTGGCAGGAACGTATCGCCCGTGGACGGGTGTTGGACGCCCAGGGGCAGCCAATCAGCCTGCTGACGGTCTATCGCGAAGGGTTCAAGGTGCATTACTTCCGCGAAGTGCCCGCCGAGACGCCGATTCCGTTCGAGGAAAGCGTGCTGTATGTCGATGAACATGTGCTGGTCGCCGATAAGCCGCATTTTCTGCCGGTGATGCCGGCCGGCGAGTATGTCGAGCAGACGTTGCAGGCGCGTCTGGCCAAGCGTTTGGGCAATGCCGATCTGGTGCCCTTGCATCGCATCGATCGGCATACCGCGGGTCTGGTGCTGTTTTCCACCAACCGCCAGAGCCGCGGCCAGTACCAGGCGTTGTTTCGCCTGCGGCAGATGGACAAGTGCTACGAGGCCCTGGCCGCCCCCTTGCCGCGGCTGACATTCCCGCTGCTGCGCGCCACACGGCTGGACGCGGCGGAGCCGTTTTTTCGCATGCAGGAAGTGGCGGGTGAGGCTAATACCGAAACCCGTATCGAAGTTGCCCAGCGTCTGGGCGAGTACTGGCTGTACCGCCTCTACCCGGTGACGGGCAAGAAGCATCAGCTGCGCGTGCACCTGGCGGCGCTGGGCGCGCCGATTGTTAATGATCCGTTCTACCCAGAGGTCACGGACGCCCCTGATAGCCCTGATGACTACAGCAAGCCATTGAAACTGCTGGCGCGCGGGTTGGCGTTCGATGATCCGCTGACGGGTCAGCGGCGCAGTTTCGAAAGCCAGCTCAGCCTGCTCTGAGGTTGTAATTTGAGGGTGTTTCCCCGCGCGGCCTCCGGGCTCGGGTTATTCCTTCTTGGCGGCCTGCCACAGTACTTCATCAATCTGCTGACGCTTGGCGATCACGCGGGCGGCGACAAACAGCAGGTCAGAGAGGCGGTTGACGTAGGCTAAGCCGACGCCGCGAATCGGCTCCACGGCATTCAGGTGTTGGCAGCGGCGCTCGGCACTGCGAGCCAGGCTGCGGCAAACATGCGCTTGGGCAATCAGCCGTGAGCCACCGGGCAGAATGAAGTTCTCCAGCGGCCCGACTTCTTCGTTCCAGCGGTCGATGGCCGCTTCCAATCGCTCGATTTCCGGCGCCTGGAGCGCCTGGTAGTCGGGCATTGCCAGTTCGCCGCCGAGATCAAACAGGCGGTGCTGGCAGGGCGCGAGCACCTCGATAATTTCGCCCAGACCCGGGCATTTAGCCTGTTGCTCGGCCAGGTCGGCGAGCAGCAAACCAACCTGGCTGTTTAGCGTATCCACCTCGCCCATGGCGTCCACGCGCGGGTGGTCCTTGGTCACGCGGCGGCCGTCGGCCAGTCCGGTTTCACCGGTATCGCCGGTGCGGGTGTAAATCTTCGAGAGTCGGTAGCCCATATTCAGATGCCTGTATCAGGAGTGGCGGTTGGCAGCGGCAGGCGCAGGGTGAAACAGGTGCCCTGGTCGGGTTTGGACTGCACCTCCATCTGCCCTTTGTGGTTATTGGTGATGATGAAGTAAGAAACCGATAAACCGAGCCCGGTACCCTGGCCGACTTCCTTGGTGGTGAAGAACGGCTCGAAGATGCGCTTGCGCACCGACTCGGGCATGCCGACGCCGTTATCTTCGACCTGGATCTCGGCCCACGGCCCAGCCAGGCGTACACGCAGAATGATCTGCCCTGGTACTTGGCTGTCACTGCGCTGATGGATGGCCTGTGCGGCATTTTTCAGCAGGTTGAGCAGCACCTGCTCCAGTTCGTTGGCGGTAGCGGGTACAGCGGGTAGATCGGCCGCGAACTCGCGTTGAATGTTCAGGCTCTTGAAGTCAAAACTTTCAGTCAGGTCAAAGTCGTTGCTGGCGATTTCTACAGCTTGGTCGATCAGCGCCGGCAAGTGGCAGGGCGCCAGTTGTCGGTCACTGCGGCGGCTGAAATTGAGCATGTGGCTGACAATTTTTGCAGCGCGGCTGCCGGCTTGCTGAATGCCATCGAGCAGGCGCGGGATCTCACGGGCCTGCAGGTAACGGTCGATGGCTTCCAGGCAGATGCCGGCTTGTTCGGCCTGTTCGCGGTTTTTTTCCAGCTCGGGTGACAGGCGCCGGCGGATGTTTTGCACGTTATGCAGGATGGCCCCCAGGGGGTTGTTGATCTCGTGCGCCATGCCTGCTGCGAGACCGCCGACTGAGAGCATCTTTTCTGACTGCACCATCATCTCTTCGAGGTTGAGGCGCTGGGTGATGTCGTCGATGCGGATCACCACGCCACGGCCGCTGCTGCCGGTCAGCGGGTAGAAGGTCAGGGCGAAGTGCAGGGGTTGTTCATTGCTGCCCCAGGTGACGCGCTCGATCTTTTCCACTTGATGCTGTTCGACAGTGCGTTTTAGCTGCGGCAGGAAGGGCTTGAGCGGCGGGAAGGCGAGGAAAATCGGCTGATTTAGTGCCTCGTCCAGGCGGGTGCCGGACAGACTGCTGGCTTCCTGGTTCCACTGGGTGACATAGAGCTGCTCGTCGAGGGCGATCAGCGCCGAGGGCATGGAGTCGATGATGCTGTTGAGGTAGTTCTGGAAACCGGTGAGTTTTTTCTCGATCTTGCTACGCACCTGTACTTCTAGCTCCAATTTACGGTTGGAGTGGCGGGTTTCTTCCGCGAGGTGCTGGGCCTGGTCGAAGGCTTGTTGGACGTCATCGCGGGCGCGTTTGAGTTGTTGCTCGCGGGCTTCGATGCGCACCAACATGGTGTTGAAGGCATCGGCCAGGCCGCCGATTTCGTCGGCGTTGCCGCGGCGTGCGCGCAGGGCGTAGTTCTCCTCGCGGGTGACTTGGCGTGAGAGCTCTTCCAGGCGGCGGATCGGGCGGGTGATCAGGCGGCGTACCTGGCGCGAGACAATCAGCCAGAGCACGACGCTCAGGGCGAGAATCACCAGGCTGGCGGTCAGTGTGCCGGTGTAAAACACCCCCGGCAGTTCGCTGGAGGCGACCAGCAGCAAATGGCCGGAATGGCCGGTGTCTTGGGGTAACTCGATTAACTGGCTGATGCGAAACTCACTGTGCCGCCAGGACTCGACCGCTTCAATGTGCTGCGGCAACTGCAGTTTGCTGCCGCGCTGTAGCTGCGCCAGGCTCAGGCCGTCGGCGTCATAAATCATCGCGGCCCGCAGCGGTGCGTAGTCATCCAGGCGCTTGAGCAAGGCTTTGGCCGCGGCGGGAGAACTCAGCGCATGCTTGCTTAGCTGTGGGCTGGCAATCAGCCGGCCGAGGGTGTGCAGCGCTTGGGGCGCCATGCTTTCCTGGGAGATCCAGTAAGCCGCGCTGATAAAGGCCAGGTTGGCGACCAGCAGTACGGTGGCCAGCAATGCCAGCAGGGCGACCAGCAGTTTGCGGCCGACCGGGAGATTTTCAAGGCGCTGACGCAGGGGCATGGCGAGGTGTGTCGGTGGTGAACGTGTCGGCAGGTTAACGCGCGGCTCAGTAACTGGGCAATCCGCGCGCGTTGAGGTGCGTGAGTAGTTGGCCGTGCAGGGCGTTTAAATGGGGCAGCAGCAGTTGGTGGCGCTGCGCGGCATCGCAGGCATAACCCAGCAGGTAGGCAATTTCTGTGCGTCGGCCCTGGCTGGCATCTTGGTGCATGGAGGAAAAGTTGGCGGCGGTGGCCAGGATGACCCGTTGCACGTCGTCATGCAGGTTCTCGGCGGCCGCACTGTGGCCGCAGCGCTGCAGCAACTCACTCAGCTCGCTGCACAAACAGGCCACCTGCGCCGGGTGTTCGCGCAACCCACCATTGCGGCAGTCATGCAGCACTGTGAGGGGGTTGATGGCGCAGTTTAGCGCCAGTTTGCGCCACAAGCGGCTGAGGATATCCAGGCTCCAGTCATGAGCAATTCCGGCGAGTTGTAAATCGGCCAACCAGGCCGGTGGCTGCCCATCAAGCGGGTCGCCGAGCCAGGTATGACCGTGGCCGGCAAACACCACCTGGAAATCCGCCTGGCGAAACGCGCCTTCGGTGCTGGACGCCATAATGCAGCGCGCCTGCGGGGCCGCGCGCGCAACCTCGTCCTGGCTGCCCAGGCCATTTTGCAGCAATAGAATTTCTGCGCCGGTGACTAAGCGTGGCGCCAGTTGGCTCACCGCTGTGGCGGCATCGTAGGCTTTGCAGGCCAATAGCAGGCGCTGGATCGGTTGCGGATCGGCGCTTGTTTGGGCCGCGATGGCGAAGCGCTGCGCCTGGCCTTGTTCAATTAGGGTCAGGCCGCCGGCGTGTTGATAGCTGCGTAGGCGCTGTGTGTCACGCAGGATCAGCTGCACCGGCAGGCCGGCCCGCGCCAGGCGGGTTGCCCAGAGGGTGCCCAGGCTGCCGGCCCCGAGGATATGCCACATGCTGAGCGCGGGTTACTGCTGCAACGGCAGACGCAGTGCCGTTACGCGGCCGCTGCTGTAAGACTCGCTCAGCAATTTCTCGGCGTGTTGAGTAATTTGCTCTGCGGTACAAGGCAGGCCTTTGGCGTCGAGGCCAACCAGGCTGATCCCGGCTTTGAGGCTGATAAACCCTTCGCTGGTTTTGAACGCTTTGAGGTTGATGCCATCGTGCAGACGTTTAAAACTGCTGGGCGAACACTCGTGCAGGTCGCTTAGCAGGGTGATCAGGCCGAAGTGATTTTCATCCAGACGCACCAATACATCCAGTGGCCGCACCAGCTGCTGCAGGCGTCGCGCAACACCGCTCAGCAGCTCGTTGTAGAAGGCCTCACCGTGCTGCTGGTGCAGTCTGTGGACGTCCTGTAAGCCAATCAGCAGGTAACACAGCGCGCCGCCACGGGATTCAATCTGGCGCAGGCTGTCGAGCATCTTCTGGTGCAGGTAGCGGTTGTTACCCAGGCCAGTGAGGGGGTCGATCAGGTTGCGTTGCTCAAGGCTGGCGATGTTGTCGGTGAGCAGGCGATTCTCTTGCAGCAGGCGCTGCAGGCTGTTGCACAAACGGTCGGCGGCGAAGACCCGTGGCAGCAGTTGCTCGTTCATGGCCGCTTTGCTGATGAAATCATCAACACCGCTGTCGAAGGCTTCGCTCAGTACGTTTTCGCCTTCCTTGCCGGTGAGCAGGATGACGTAGGTGTAGTGGTGAGCCATTTCGTCGAACTGACGCACCTGCACGGTCAACTCCAGGCCATTCATCTCCGGCATCAGCCAATCGGCCAATAAAACGCTGGCGGGGCGCTGTTCGAGCAGTTTGATGGCTTCGGCGGCGCTGCTGGCGAAGCGTAGATCCTGATAACCCGCCTGGCTCAGGGCGCGCCCGATCATGGCGCTGGAGAACTTGGCGTCATCGACGACCAAAATACTCAGGTGGGGGTTCGACATGGGCAGGCTCGCTAAAGGGAAATCACGTGGGCCCGGTACTTCGCCGGGCAGTGTGTGTCGCTAGCATTATATAATGGCCGGGTTTTTTTACCGTCAAGCCAGGTGTGCCCCATTCGTGATGCAGGGCGCGCCGTCTATCAGGAGTAAGCCCATGCCCTCGTTCGACGTGGTGTCCGAGTTGGACAAACATGAAGTGACCAACGCCATCGACAGCGCCATTAAAGAGCTGGACCGTCGTTATGACCTGCGCGGTAAAGGTAGCTTTGAGCTGAAAGAGCTGACTGTCAACCTGACAGCCGATGCGGATTTCCAGTTGGAGCAGATGGTTGAGATTCTCAAGCTCTGCCTGGTCAAACGCAAGATTGACGTGCAGTGCCTGGAATTTAAGGATGCCTACCCATCGGGCAAGAGCGTGAAGCAGGAAGTGATCCTGCGTGAAGGCATCGAGAAGGACTTGGCGAAGAAGATCGTCGCGCACATCAAGGACAGCAAGCTCAAGGTTCAGGCTGCTATTCAGGGCGAGCAGGTGCGTATTACCGGTAAGAAGCGTGATGACCTGCAGGAAGCGATTGCCGCCCTGCGCGCCAAGGATTTCGGTATGCCCCTGCAGTTCAATAACTTCCGCGATTAACGCGTGAGTATTGAACCTTGGCGCCGAGCAGACGTCGCAACGGTGTAAGTGCAGTAAAACCGCCACGGCTTGCCGTGGCGGTTTGTTTTTAGGCTTTAAAAAGGATTAACAAATGGAATTTAACGTCGAACAAGTCGTGAAAATGTCGGAAGCCTGGTTGCCCGTCGTGCTGGAATACAGTGGCAAGCTGACCCTGGCTTTGATCACTTTGCTGATCGGTTGGTGGTTGGTCAGTAAGCTCGTCAGCAGTATTGGCCGTGTACTCGACATGCGTCAGGTTGACCGGGCGCTCGGCAGTTTTATCTGCAGCCTGGTCGGCATCGTGCTGAAAGTGCTGCTGCTAGTCAGCGTGGCCTCGATGGTTGGGGTGGAAACCACCTCCTTTATAGCCGTTATCGGTGCCGCCGGTCTGGCCATTGGCCTGGCCTTGCAAGGCAGCCTGGCAAACTTCGCGGGCGGCGTCTTGATCATGCTGTTTCGTCCGTTCCGTGCCGGCGATTGGATCGAGGCGCAGGGCGTATCGGGCAGCGTCGACAGCATTCAGATTTTCCATACCACGCTGAAAACCGCCGATAACAAAGTGGTGATCGTGCCCAACGGCAGCTTGTCGAATGGTCATATCACCAACTATTCGCGCGAGCCTAAGCGTCGCGTCGACATTAACGTGGGTATCGATTACTCCAGCGATATCAAAACGGCGCGTGACGTGCTGCTGGAAATCGCCAAAGACCCGCGCGTGCACAGCGAACCCGCTCCCGTGGTGTTTGTGACCGGGCTGGGTGACAGTGCAGTCAACCTGTCTTTACGAGTGTGGGTGGCAACGCCTGACTTCTGGCCGGTCACCTTTGCTTTTACCGAGCAGACCAAGGAGCGCATGGACGAGGCCGGTATTGGTATTCCATTCCCGCAGCGCGTGGTGCATTTGGTGCAGGCAAACTAAACATCGCAGCATAAAAAAGCCCCGCATTTGCGGGGCTTTTTTATGCGTGTTCGGATGGTGTTTGTACTGTACGGTCTACTGTCTGCGATCGCTCGCGTCGCCATTGCAGAAGAATCAGGATCAAGGTTGGGATACCCAGTGCAGCCGTCACCAGGAAGAACTGGGCGTAGCCGAATGTTTCCACCATCACGCCTGAATAACCACCGATCAGTCGTGGTAACAACAGCATGATCGAGCTGAGTAGGGCGTATTGGGTGGCGGAGAATTTCAGGTTGGTCAGGCTCGACAAATAGGCGACGAAAGCCGCGGTCGCCAGGCCGGCACTAAAGTTGTCGGCAGAAATGGTCACGATCAACATCTGCAGGTCCGCGCCCATGCCGGTCAGCATCAGGAACAGCAGGTTAGTTGCTGCCGAGGCGGCGCCGCCAATAAACAGGATCGGCATAATGCCGAACCGTACGATCAGCAAGCCGCCGACCCCGGCCCCCACGAGCGTCATCACCAGGCCGAAG
The DNA here is from genome assembly GCA_018816095.1 of Gammaproteobacteria bacterium. Taxonomy (GTDB): domain Bacteria; phylum Pseudomonadota; class Gammaproteobacteria; order Pseudomonadales; family Pseudomonadaceae; genus Aquipseudomonas; species Aquipseudomonas spirodelae. Next base: position 9,199 of record JAHIWP010000027.1, on the reverse strand, counting down.
AGCTTGCTGACGCTGGCGATCTGATCTTTGGTAAAGCCTTGGTCGATATAGAACACGTTGGCCATTACGCCCATCACGGTGTCCGACATGCGGTAGGTGGCAATCAGACCTAGCAGCAGGAAGGCCTGCCAGCGGTAGCGCACGATAAAGTCGTTGACCGGCGTCAGAACGGGGGCCAGGCCGCGACGGCCCATGGACGACAAGCACAGGGCGCTGAGAATGGTGTAGAGCAGGGCGCGCAGAAAGGCGCGGTCTTCCAGCAGTAAGTCGAGCAAGCTGTTCTGGCCATTAACCAGGCTGGCAAAGTCGGTGTAATAAAACTGGGTGAACATCGCCGGTACCGACACCAGCAGCACAATCAACACCAGTACCGAGGCAATCTGATGGCTGAAACCATAACGCGCCGCGGCGAGCTGGGTGCGCAGCGGCACATCCGGCTCGCGCATCCACAGGCTGGTCAGCAGCCCGGGAAGCATCAACATGGCAAACAGCATGTAGGTGCCAGCCCAGGCGCCGTGCTGGTAGAGCAGGGCGGTGGAGCCAAAGCCTTCGGCGAAATATAACGCACCGGCGGTGGCCAACAGGGCGGCAACGCGGTAACCGGCCATATAGCTGGCGGCGAGTGCAGCCTGGCGGGTGTCGTCGACAATTTCCAGGCGATAGGCGTCGACGGCGATGTCCTGAGTGGCCGAGGCGAAGGCCACTAGGACAGCCAGGGAAATCAGCCAGGTCAGGTGCGTTTGTGGGTCACACAGGGCCATGCCGGCCAGGCCAATGGCAATCAGGATTTGTGACAACACCAGCCAGGAGCGGCGCCGGCCCAGCTTGCCCAGCAGCGGTAAGCGCCATTGATCGAGCAGGGGCGACCACACCCATTTAAAGGCATACGCCAAGCCGATCAGGCTGGCAAAGCCAATGGTGTCGCGCGCTACACCGGCTTCGCGTAACCAGACGGAAAGGGTCGAAAACACCAGCATATAGGGTAGGCCGGCGGCGAACCCTAGCAGGAGCAGCACCAATGTCGACGGGCTGGAGTAGGCAGCAATGGCATCACGCCAGCTTTTACGAGGCATTAAAGGGGTATCAGCCTGAGATTGACCTAACAAAGGGCGCACTCTAACCGCTGTGCTCTGTTGGGCGCCAGCCATAGCGCGGCATATCCACCCGATCGTTATGGATTTGCACACCTTCCTCGCGTAGGCGGCTGCGCTGCTCTACACCAGCGTGGCTAGCGGCAGGTAAGCCGAGGCGCCCGCCTGCGCAAATGACCCGGTGCCACGGCAGGGTTGTGCCGTCCGGTAGCTGGCTGAGAGTGCGTCCGACCCAACGTGCGGCGCGGCCCAAGCCAGCATAGGCGGCCAGTTGTCCGTAACTCACCACGCGGCCTGCGGGTATTAGGCTCAGCGCTGCATAAAGTGCCGTGCAGCGCTCCGTCTGGCTTGCTGTGTGCTGACCTGGCGCGGCATGCTGCGGCACTTGTCCTGGCTCGCTATCTGGCTTTTCCAACATGCTGCTACGTAACCTGCTGTGTTTATTGAGTCTTAGTCTGACCGCGCCTGCATGGGCGGACACGGTGTGGCTGAACAATGGTGACCGTCTGAGCGGCGAGATAGTTCTACTCGATGGCGGAAAACTGGCCCTGAAGACCCAATATGCCGGACAGGTGCTGATTGCCTGGAAGGATATCGACACCCTGCGCTCGGACAAACCCCTGCTGGTTCGGCGTCAGGGCCTCGACAGCGAGCGCAGTAATCAGCTGGAAGCCGCCGGCAAAGGCATGGTGCGGGTGGTCAGTGAGCGGACGCAGGCAGTGCCGCTGGCCAGCATCACGCGCTTGATTCCACCGAGACCGGTGCTGCAGGACCGTCTTTGGGAGGGCAACCTGGACGCCAAGCTTGATATGGAACGCGATGACAACGACACCGACGAGTGGAAATTCAAGGGTAATACGCGCATGGAGCATGGGCGCTGGCGGCACGTACTCAGCGGTGACTTGGAGCGCAAGGTCAAGAATGAGGCGAAAACCGCAGACAATTGGCAGTTGGAATACGACCTTGACCGCTTTATCACGGATAACTGGTTCTGGCGGGTCGGTGCCGAACAGAATGAAGATGAGTTCGCCTTCTTCACCCGTCAGCGTTCGCTGGGAACAGGGCCGGGTTATCGTTTCTGGGACAACGAATTAGGTCGGCTGGATGTGGTCGGTCAATTCAATCGTTTGCAACTGCAAACCCGCGATGCCGATCTGGCACTCAACACCTACTCGTTTTCCTGGGATTACAAACGTCTGCTCTGGGGCACGCGTTTGGAGTTCTACAGTACGGCCGAGCTACAGCTGCCGGATATCGAGCAGATCGACTATGTACTCGACAGTGAAGTAGGCCTGCGTTACCGCCTTAACCAATGGGCGCGGCTGTCGCTGCTCTACGAGTTGGACCAAGTGCGTGGGCTCGGTCAGTCCGCAAGTGAGCGGCGCTATTTGTTGGGGGTGGGTGTCGGTTGGTAAGACGAATAGGCTGAACTCACGTTGCATCTGTCGGTCAGTGCTTGCTCTGGCAGCGTGCGTACGGATAATGCGCGGCCCTCCGCACACACCTTGATAGAAAGCCTCTCCCTATGTTTTCCAGAACCCTGCTTTGCTTGGCCCTTACGCTTGCTGCCACACCCGCATTGGCGGACACCGTCTGGTTGAAAAACGGCGACCGCCTGACCGGCAAGATCAAGTTCTACGACGGAGGCAAGCTGCTGCTGGTAACCGACTACGGCGGCGCCATTGCTTTGAGCTGGAGCAAGATCGCCACCCTGGAAAGTGATCAGGAATTGCTGGTCAAGGAAAGCGCCATCAGCGGTGAGCGGGCAAAAGCCCTGCAGGCGGCGGAGCCTGGCAAGGTCACGTTGGTCAACGGCGAGGCGCCCAAGACCATTGAATTGGCCGGTATTCAACAGATTCTCAAGCCCAAGCCATTGGTTGAGGACCTTGTCTGGAAGGGCAATATTGATGCCGCGCTGGACTACAAACGTGCCGAGCGCGACACCGACGACTATGACGTCAGCCTGAAAACCCAGGCGCGCCATGGTCTGTGGCGGCACCACGCCGAGGCGGAATACAACCGTGAGTTCCAGAATGACGTGGTGACCACCGATGACTGGAGTGCCGAATATGCGCTTGACCGTTTTTTGACTGAGAAATGGTTCTGGCAGGGGCGTATGGAATATAAGCGTGACCGCATTGAAGACGTGCGTCGTCAGCGTACGCTAGGCACCGGGCCGGGTTATCAGTTCTGGGATAATGAGCTGGGCGCCTTTTCCGTGGGTGCTCTGCTTAATCGCAGCGACTATGAGTATGAAAATGGCGAGCAAGACCGTTTTTACGCCGTGAGCATGAAGTGGGATTACAACCGTTACTTGATCGGTAAGAGTGTCGAGTTGTTCAGTGATGGTGAGGTGGGTAAGCCACTGGCGAATGTCGCGGACTACACCCTGGATGCCGCCGTAGGGCTGCGCTACAAACTGACCGACTGGGCCTCGCTGAACATGAAGGCCGAGAAAGACCTGGTTAGCGGCTCGGAGGGCGAGCTGGACGAAACCCGTTACAGCTTGGGTTTTGGCGTCGGCTGGTAAGCTGAGGTTGTAAACAAAAAGCCCCGCAGATGCGGGGCTTTTTGTTTTAAACATTCAAGATCTCGCGAGCTAGAGTCAGCCTAGGCAAAAGCACTCGCGGGCGCGGAGTTTACAGCTGTAAATGAGCAAGCCCGCGAGTGCTTTTAACGACGGGTGGCCGACGCGCAGCAGATCGGTGCGGATTACAACCGCAGGCCGCCGTCCAGCTCAAGGATCCGACCGGTGTAGTAGTCGTTTTCCAGGATGTAGGCCACCGAGTGTGCGATCTCTGCCGGCTTGCCCATGCGGCGCAGCGGGATAACCGAAGTCATGCGCTCCAACGCTTCCGGCTTCATGCTGGCAACCATTTCGGTTTCGATAAAGCCCGGCGCCACGCCGGCAACGCGGATGCCGTAACGTGCCAGTTCCTTTGCCCAGACCACGGTGTCGGCCGCTACACCGGCCTTGGCGGCGGAGTAGTTAGCCTGGCCGATATTGCCTGCGCGGGAAATCGAGGAGATGTTAATGATCGCGCCTTCATTCTTCAGCTCAATCATCTTCGCCGCCACTTCACGGGTGCAGAGGAACACGCCGGTGAGGTTGACGTCGATCACCGATTGCCACTGGGCCAGGCTCAGCTTGGTCATTTCGCCGTCCTTGACCTTGATGGTCAGGCCGTCGCGCAGGATGCCGGCGTTGTTCACCAAACCGTTGATAGCGCCGAAATCGTCGGCAATCTGCGCCACGGTTTGGGTCACTTGTTCTTCATTGGCGACGTTGCACAGGTAAGCACGCGCTTCTACGCCCATGGCTTTGCAGGCGGCCACGGCTTCGTCGAGCTTTTCCTGGTTGAGGTCGACCAGCGCCAGTTTGACGCCTTTCTCGGCCAGGTACTCGGCCATAGCGCGACCCAGGCCCTGGCAGCCGCCGGTGATGACGATAACTTTGTCTTTGAGTTGCATTGCGTATCCCCAAGTAAATGGAACCGCTGCAACCTCTGCTGCCGCGCCGGCCATAACGCGTTAAGAGTGTTTGGCTCGGCGTACGAGAGGTTCAATCGGCTCTGCGGTGTAACCTTGCCGGCGCTGTAACCGTTATCCTAAAGCGCCTGTCCGTTAGTGACGGATTCTATGCAAGGAGTCATAAGGTGAGCGTGAAAGCCGGCAAGCATGCCCGAGAATTGCTGCTCAAGGAATACCGGGGCGTGCTCAGCACCCATTCCAAGGCCATGCCGGGTTTCCCTTTCGGATCAGTGGTGCCCTATTGCCTGGATGCCGACGGTTATCCGCTGATATTGATCAGCCGCATTGCCCAGCACACCCATAACCTCAAACAAGATGGCAAATGCTCACTGCTGGTGGGCGAGCGCGGCGCGGAAGATGTGCAGGCGGTTGGTCGCCTCACGTTGCTCGCTGAAGCCCGGCCGGTGCAGGATGGCGCGCTGATTGAGGCCGCCGCGCAGCGCTATTACCGCTATTTCCCCGAGTCGCGCGGTTATCACCAGGCGCATGACTTCGACTTCTGGCGACTGGAGCCGGTGCGCTGGCGTTATATCGGTGGTTTTGGCGCGATTCATTGGCTGGATCAGGTGGCGTTGAGCAATCCGTTTGCCGGCGACAGTGAACTCAGCATGCTCGAGCATATGAATAGCGATCATTCCGTGGCTATTGCCCATTATGTCGAGCTGGCCAGTTTGCCCAGTCAGGCCCCCGCCGAGATGGTTGGTGTCGACAGCGAAGGCTTCCATCTGCGTATTGCCCAAGGGGTGCATTGGCTGGCCTTTCCAACATCCTGTAACAGTCCGCTTGAGGTGCGCCAGGCCCTGGTAACCCTGGCCCGCGCTGCAGTCTGGCCGACCGATGGTCAGCCTTCAGCTTGAATTCAGCGCGATACCCCATACTTCACTTCTACTGGAAGCTGTTCTTCCATTAAGGAACCTTTGATGCGTGCTTTTCTGTTCTTATTTTTGCTCTTCCCGCTGATTGAACTGGCCGTGCTGATTCAAGTGGGCAGCACCATCGGTGTGTTGCCGACTCTGTTGCTGGTCGTCGGCTCGGCGATTCTCGGCAGTGTGCTGCTGCGGGTGGCGGGTGTTGCTACGGCGTGGCGTGCCCGGGAAAAACTGGCGCGTGGTGAATTGCCTGAGCAGGAAATGCTTGAGGGCCTGCTGATTGCTGTCGGCGGTGGCCTGCTGCTGTTACCCGGTTTTATCAGCGATTTCTTCGGGATCTTCTGTCTGATTCCCTTCACCCGTCGGCTGTTGGTTAACAAGGTGCGTCTGCGTGCGGCTGAACAGGCCATGCGTCAGCGCGCTTTTTTCGATGACCAGGCCGCGCGCTCGGGGCAAGTGCGGCCGAATGTGCTGGAAGGCGAGTACGAGCGCCGCGAGTGAGTGCGCCGGCGGGTAATTTTCGATAAAGATTTCACCCTCAGCCCTTGAAATCCCTCTGCGCGCCCTTATGTAGCGGTCACCGCAAGGTTTTTTGTCATTCAGACAAATCAGACTTCAGCGCTGCGCCTGGCGTAGTGCTACCGGCCTAGCCGGATTTTGCTAACCCACCGGTGCATACACCGGTCGAAAAACCATCTATTGGGAGAGATCGACAATGAAGCTTCGTCCTCTGCATGACCGCGTCGTAATCCGTCGCAGCGAAGAAGAAAAGAAAACCGCAGGCGGCATCGTGCTGCCAGGTTCCGCTGCCGAGAAAGCCAACAGCGGTGAAATCCTCGCTGTCGGTACCGGCCGCGTGCTGGACAACGGTGAAGTGCGTGCGCTGGCCGTCAAGGTCGGTGACAAAGTGGTGTTCGGCCCGTACTCCGGCAGCAACACCGTCAAAGTTGATGGCGAAGACCTGCTGGTAATGGCTGAGAACGAGATTCTCGCCGTAATTGAAGGTTGATTTCAGCGCCCGTCGCTACGAATTCCGCTCTATTTGAACGAATTAAGGAATAACCATCATGGCTGCTAAAGAAGTTAAATTCGGCGATTCCGCCCGTAAAAAAATGCTCACCGGTGTCAACGTCCTGGCTGACGCAGTAAAAGCGACCCTCGGCCCGAAAGGCCGTAACGTGATCATCGAGAAGAGCTACGGCGCGCCGACCATCACTAAAGACGGTGTTTCCGTTGCCAAAGAAATCGAGCTGAAAGATCGCTTCGAGAACATGGGCGCGCAGCTGGTTAAAGACGTTGCTTCCCGTGCTAACGATGACGCAGGCGACGGCACCACTACCGCCACCGTTCTGGCTCAAGCCATCGTCAACGAAGGCCTGAAAGCCGTCGCTGCTGGCATGAACCCAATGGACCTGAAGCGCGGCATCGACAAGGCGACCATCGCCATCGTTGCTGAGCTGAAGAACCTGTCCAAGCCATGCGCTGACACTAAGGCCATCGCTCAGGTCGGTTCGATTTCCGCTAACTCCGACAGCTCCATCGGTGAAATCATTGCCGAAGCCATGGAAAAAGTCGGTAAAGAAGGCGTGATCACCGTTGAAGAAGGCTCGGGCCTGGAAAACGAACTGTCGGTTGTTGAAGGCATGCAGTTCGACCGCGGTTACCTGTCCCCTTACTTCATCAACAAGCCGGACACCATGGTGGCCGAGCTCGACGCCCCGGCGATCCTGCTGGTTGATAAGAAGATCTCCAACATCCGTGAGCTGCTGCCAGTTCTGGAAGCTGTGGCCAAGTCCGGTCGCCCACTGCTGATCGTGGCTGAAGACGTTGAAGGCGAAGCCCTGGCGACTCTGGTTGTGAACAACATGCGCGGTATCGTTAAAGTCGCTGCCGTTAAGGCGCCAGGCTTTGGCGATCGTCGCAAGGCCATGCTGCAGGACATCGCTGTGCTGACTGGCGGTACCGTTATCTCCGAAGAGATCGGTCTGAGCCTGGAAAGCGCCACCCTGGAGCACCTGGGTAACGCCAAGCGCGTGATCCTGAGCAAAGAAAACACCACCATCATCGACGGTGCTGGCGTTCAGGCTGATATCGAGTCGCGCGTTCTGCAGATCCGTAAGCAGATCGAAGACACTTCGTCCGACTACGACAAAGAGAAGCTGCAAGAGCGTCTGGCCAAGTTGGCTGGCGGTGTTGCCGTGATCAAAGTCGGTGCCGGTACCGAAGTTGAAATGAAAGAGAAGAAAGCCCGCGTTGACGATGCCCTGCACGCTACCCGCGCAGCCGTTGAAGAAGGCGTGGTACCTGGCGGTGGCGTGGCACTGGTTCGCGCTCTGCAGGCCATCAGCGAACTGAAAGGTGACAACGCTGATCAGGACGTGGGTATCGCTTTGCTGCGTCGCGCTGTTGAAGCGCCACTGCGTCAGATCGTTGCCAACGCTGGTGGCGAGCCAAGCGTAGTGGTCGACAAGGTCAAGCAGGGTTCGGGCAACTACGGCTTCAACGCCGCGACCGACACCTACGGCGACATGATCGAGATGGGTATTCTCGATCCGGCCAAGGTCACTCGTTCGGCACTGCAAGCTGCCGCTTCGATCGGTAGCCTGATGATCACCACCGAAGCGATGATCGCCGAAGTGGTTGAAGACAAGCCAGCCGCTGGCGGTATGCCAGACATGGGCGGCATGGGTGGCATGGGCGGCATGATGTAAGCCAGCCCGGCCCCTCACAGGCCGTCGCCAGGCGGCCTGTACGTTGTAAAGAAAACCCCGTGCCTGTCACGGGGTTTTCATTTTTCTGCGCTATAACAGTCCGGCACAACAAAGCGGTACGCCAATTGCTTTGGGTAATCCGTGCTCCCGGACTGGAGCCTGTCAATTTGCGCAGTGCTGCTAAGCAGCCATGCCGCTTCTTGTTTTGACCTCACCTGGATGTGCTCTACCACGCTGTTTTTACGGGGTGGGTAGAGGTTGTGTCGGTTACGGTTTGCCAGTGCCGGCTTTAAAACCCTGTGCTCTATGGCGCACTGCCTTAATGCAAATGGGCAATTAAGTGCCCCTGAGGTTGTTACCGCCTGGGGCCATGCCCTGGTTTGCTGAAGTATTGAACCATTGGTGCGTGTGCGGTTCGAAGGCGTGGCCTGCCAAATGGCTTGCGTGTGGATCAGGACGATCTGAATGCAGTTGCCGGAAGCGTCTGGCACTAACGGCCGTCTGCCGCCTAACGCGACGCAGCGGTGATCAGTGAACTAGGGTCTACAAACAGCGTTTGGCAGCGCTATCAAGAGGTTGCAGTGATGAAGTTAGAAATCGCACGAGGTTTGTTTTTAGTAGGCGCACTCAGCGTGGCCTCGCTCGCGGCGGCGGCTTGGCACGAAGCCAGCCCCCAGGTCATCACGTTGAGCGAACGTGGCTATTGCCCGATACCGCTGCAGGCGCGCGCAAGCGAGGTGATGAGGCCTGATCAGGACTTGCTGCTGTTTATGTTTAGCCTGTCCCAGGGCGCGCGCTCGCAAGGTTGATACGCGTTACCTGAGGTACTTGATGCCCACAAAAAAGCCCGACTGGTTCGGGCTAATGAGATGGTCACCCCCGACACCCTGCGCAGACTAGTCTTTCGTAGGGTGTTTTTATTCCGGAGGCCATCGCCATGAAGTCAGTAGCATTGATCGGTATCGATCTGGGCAAGCATAGTTTCCACCTGCATGCT
>JAHIWP010000026.1 GCA_018816095.1 Gammaproteobacteria bacterium | reverse complement strand
GACACCCTTGCCTTCAGCTAACACTTCCCCTTGCCGGGTGTGTAGAGGACTTTCACCTCCAAGTCGCCAGGCTCACCACCACAGTGAACCCGACAGCGCCAGTCACGGCGCTACGCGCCATGCCTGGCGCACCACAAAAAACGCGCCCGAAGGCGCGCTTTTGTACGGCTTAACAACCGTGCTTAGCGCGGTTCGCTCATCAAGCCTTTGACGATCGAAATACAGCCCACCAACAGCACGATGGTGAACGGTAAACCGGTCGATACCGCCATGGCCTGCAAGGCCACCAGCCCGCCACCGAGCAGCAGGGCGATGGCGATCACGCCTTCGATAATCACCCAGAACACCCGCTGCGGCACGGGTGCATTGACCTTGCCGCCAGCAGTGATGGTGTCGATGACCAGGGAGCCGGAGTCCGACGAGGTGACGAAGAACACGATCACCAGCACGATGCCGATAAACGAGCTAATTGCCGACCACGGCAGCTCGGCCAGCATGGCGAACAGTTTCAGCTCCAGCGCGGCATCCTGCACGCCAGTAAAGCCGTCGCCGACCAGCTGACTGATACCGGTGCCACCGAAGGCCGTCATCCACAGCACCGACACCAGGGACGGCACCAACAGCACGGCAATCAGGAATTCACGCACGGTACGACCACGGCTGACCCGCGCGATAAACATGCCCACAAACGGCGACCAGCTGATCCACCAGGCCCAGTAGAAGGCCGTCCAGCCCTGGCTGAAGTTGGCGTCTTCGCGGCCAATCGGGTTGGACAGCGCCGGCAGGTATTGCAGGTAAGCGCCGAGGTTATCAAAGAAGCCCGTCAGGATAGCCAGCGTCGGGCCGGCAATGATCACAAACAGCAGCAACAGGATGGCCAGGCCCATGTTGATCTCGGACAGACGCTTAACGCCCTTGTCCAGACCCGCCAGTACCGACAGCAGGGCAATCGCGGTAATGCCGATGATCAGCAACACCTTGCTGGCATCTGTCGCAGCAATGCCGAACAGTTGGTCCAGCCCCGCCGCCGCTTGTTCGGCACCCAGGCCGAGGGACGTAGCGAGGCCAAACAGGGTGGCGAATACCGCGAGGATATCGATGATATGCCCCGGCCAGCCCCACACTCGCTCACCAAGAATTGGGTAGAAGATCGAGCGAATCGACAGCGGCAGGCCTTTGTTGAACGAGAACAACGCCAGCGCCAGCGCGACAATCGCGTAAATCGCCCACGGGTGCAGGCCCCAATGGAAGATGGTCGCGGCCATGCCCAGACGCGCAGCGTTTGCGGTATCACCGGCGGCAGCCCCCAACGGTGCCCAGTCGGTGCGCACGCCATCCTCACCCACGCTGACGCCACCCAGCGCCGCGGAGAAGTGTGACATCGGTTCCGCCACGCCATAGAACATCAGACCGATGCCCATACCCGCAGCGAATAGCATGGAAAACCAGCCGGTGTAGGTGTAATCAGGCGTGGCCTGCATGCCGCCAATACGTACCTTGCCCAGCGGCGAGACGATCAAGCCCAGGCAAAGCAGCACAAAGATGTTGGCAGAGCCGATGAAGAACCAGGCCAGGTTGCTGGTAAGCCAGCCACGCATGGCACTGAATAACGGCTCGACCTGGTTTTGCAGGGCCAGGGTCAGCACCACAAACAGCACTACGGTGAGCGCCGAGATGGTGAAGACTTTGCCGTGGATATCCAGGGCAAATGAGAACTGCCCTTTGATGTTGTCCTGACCGATCACGTAGTCCGTGTCGATCAAATTGGCTTCGCCGGTGGGAGCCGGGATACCTTCCAGAGTTGCCGCTTCTGGTTGCGGGGTCGTGTCAGACGAAGGTTTTTGACCCATGGGGGACTCCTTTGACGTGTGGCACGCTTTACGCGCACGAGGACGGGATTGCCCTACTCGTACAGCCGCCATGCCGGCGACTGCGGGGTACAGGGTAACAGCCATGGCCTTTGCGTGCCGGCGCATAGCCAGTATTGGCGGACAATCGCGGCATTTACCAGACGCTAACTTATAGTTCAGATTGGCTCTCTCAGCGGTAAAGCGCTCCCCCTCGTCCAGGCAATTAGCTATCGTTGGGCTAAGGCCTTCCGGTCACTGCGCGAGATGCCGTCCATGAGACTCCTGCTGCCCTTGCTGGCATGCCTATTGTTCCAGCTGCTGTCGCCGGCACAGGCGGAGACCTTCGAGGTCGGCGTCGAGCTGCAGCCGTATATGCCTTACTCCGACGTACAGGATGGCCAGTACCTGGGTTATGGCCGTGACCTGCTCGACGCCTTTGCCGCGTATCAGGGCCATGTATTTATTTACCAGCCACTGCCGGTGCGACGCCTGCTCAGTGACTTTCTCGACGACAGGGTGAATTTCAAATACCCGGATAACCCGCGCTGGAACGCCGACCAGAAGCAGGGCCACACCCTGTATTACAGCCAGGCGGCAGCCCCGGCCATCGACGGCGTACTGGTCAAACCGCAGTACCTCGGCAAGGGCAAGGCGCGGCTGTACCGCATGGGTACCCAGCGCGGCTTCACGCCATGGCCCTACCTGGAGGACATCAAGAACGGGCGGATCATTCTGATCCAGGCCAATCAGATCGACTCGCTACTGGCCATGGCGATGAGTGACCGGGTTGACGGCGTTTACCTCAATCCGCAAGTGATCCGCCATCAGCTGTACAACAGTAGAAAGAATGAGTCCCTGGTGTTCGACCCCGACCTGCCCTATCAGGATGATCACTACTTCCTGTCGAGCATCAAACACCCAGAGGTGATTAAGCAGTTCGATGCTTTTCTCAGCAACCAGGCCGAATGGGTGCAAAAGCTCAAAGAGCGTCACGGCATCACTGACCCGCTCAGCAGCGACTAAGAAGCCGCTGCCGCTTTACAGCGGGGTAACGCCGGTTCATTTGCGCCGCGCACATAAACAAAACCCCCACCGGCTACGCCAAATGGGGGCTCTCCTCTACAACACACCAGGGCTTGTGACCCGGGAGCGGACGCGGGGTTAACCGTCGTCCTGGCCTGCCGCCGAAACGGCCGGGGAGCTTTGCTCACAGCTCCAAAGTTCCAACGCCGGCTGGGTCGCTTGTGGCGGGCCGAGCCATTCACTCATTGAGTGGCAACGCTGGTTGAAACACAGTTGGTAGTCCCCTGCTTCGGGGGTTCGCCCCAAGCGCAGTGGTTGCAAAGGCGGTAGCTGACGCTGGTAGTGCCAGCTGCCCTCACGCAGTTCGGCGCCGTCTGGAATCTCCATACCGGCCCCGGAACCCTTGACCCGCGCCTCGCCGAGCAACAACCCCTCGGGCGTGACGCGGTAGTCCTCTTCCCAGCGAATTTTCTCGATGGTGTGCTTCCAGGCCAGGGTGAAGTCGGGCGTGGGCACTTCGGCCCACACCACACCCGCCAAGCCTAGGCACAAGCCAATCATGCAGCCGCCACCTGCGCATGACGTGCACGCCACAGGTGCTGGGCGATAAACACGGCGGCCAGAGCAAAGCCGATCTCATCACTCATCGGTGTCGCCAAAATCAGGCTGGCACCGGCGGCAAAGCCCAGCGCACGCTCCCACCACGGCATTTTGATCTGCAGGAAGCCAGTGAAGATCGCGCCCCAGATGCCAATAGCCAGCGCGGCCTTGAACACCACATAGAGCGTCGCCAACAGGCTATCGCCCTGCAGCATCAGCGCCGGCTCGTACACCGCCATGAACGGCACGATAAACCCGGCCACGGCAATGCGAATCGCCCATAGGCTGATCTTCAGGCCGCTTTCCTTGGCGATCGGTGCGGCTGCGAAACAGGCCAGCGCCACCGGCGGCGTGAGGTCGGCCATGATGCCGAAATAGAACACGAACATATGCGAGACAATCAGCGGCACACCCAGCTCCAGCAGTGCTGGCGCGGCAATCGAGCTGGTGATGATGTAGTTGGGAATGGTCGGAATGCCCATGCCCAATACCAGGCAGGTGAGCATGGTGAGGATCAGCGAGAGGAACAGGTTATCCTGACCAATCGCCAGAATGTAACCGGCAAAGGTCGACGCCACGCCCGTCAGGGAGACCACGCCAATGATTACCCCGACCAGGGCGCAGGCAATGCCCACTGGCACCGCATGCCGTGCACCTTCCACCAGCGCATGCAGGCAGATGGTCAGGGTGTCGCGGCCGCCCTTGATAAACCAGCAGATCGCCACCAACAGCGCCACTACGCCAAACACCACGCCGATGCCCAGCTGGAAGAATCCGGCGCAGAGCACGCCGAGGGCGATCCAGAAGGCAAAACGCATGACCTTGGACGACACCCGCAGGATGATTGCCGAGCCGAGAATCACGATGGCCGTCAGCGCCAGACCAACCATCCCGGAGAACAGCGGCGTGCGCCCGGAGAACAGCAGGTAGATCAGAATCAGCAGCGGAATCAGCAGGTACCAGCGCTGCTTGATCGCCGCCCAAGGGTTCGGGCACTGGTCCTTCGGTAGCCCGCGCAGGTTGGCGCGTTTGGCTTCCAGATGGACCATCCAGAACACCGAGCCGAAGTACAGCAAGGCCGGTACTAACGCCGCCTTAGCTACTTCAAAAAACGGCACGTTGATGGTCTCGGCCATGATGAACGCTACCGCGCCCATGATCGGCGGCATGATCTGGCTGCCCATCGAGGACGTCGCCTCAACGCCACCAGCAAACGCCGGCTTGTAGCCGAAGCGCTTCATCAGCGGGATGGTGAACTGGCCGGTGGTGACCACGTTGGCCACGCCCGATCCAGTGATGGTGCCCATCAGTGCCGACGACACCACCGAGACCTTGGCCGGGCCACCGAGCTTGTGGCCGAACAGACCCATGGCGAAATCGGTGAACAGCTTGATCATCCCGGCCTGTTCGAGAAACGCACCAAACAGGATAAACAGGAAGATGTAGGTCGCCGAAACATAGGTCGGCGTGCCGTACAGCCCTTCGGTGCCGAAGGACAGTTGGTTAACGATCTGATCAAGGTCATAACCGCGGTGCATCAGGTCGCCCGGCAGGTACTGGCCGAACAGGCCGTAGACCAGAAACAGTGCGCAGATCAGCGGCAGCGCGATGCCCATAACACGGCGCGCGGCCTCGAAGACCAAGACGATCAACAGCAGGCCGATGGCCATATCGCTCTGGGTCAAATCACCGGAACGCTGGATCAGATCGGCTTCGAAATACCACTGGTAGGCCGCCGTGGCCATGCCGGCCAGGCCCAATAGCCAAGCCATCGGCTGCCAGGGCTGACCCTTGCCGCGCAGCGGAAAGCAGAGAAACACCACCATCAACAGAAAGCCCACGTGGATTGCACGCAGAATCTGGCTCGACACAGGGTGAAAGGCGGCGGTGATGATCTGGAAAATGGAGAACAGCAGCGCGACATAAAACAGCGCTTTTGGCCAATCGCCGGGGTTGGCAGCAAGGCCTTGGTTTTGCTCACTCATGAGGCGGATGCCCTCGTTACAACATCAATCGCACAGAGTCGCCAACAAAACTTGCCGTGACGCGCACAGCGGTTTTATTCACAACTCTACTGAAAGTGAAGCCTGGGTAGGATGGGTTAGCCGCGCAGCGGCGTAACCCATCAAACGTTGCTGAAGCGTCTCTCCAGACTTGAGCCGTGCAGCATGGGTATCGCGTTGCTCAACCTGCGCGGCCCGACCCATCCTACCCAGCCAACCCTTCAACAGCCTTACAGCGCGCCGGCTTCTTTGTAGAAGCGCTCAGCACCTGGGTGCAGCGGGATCGGCAGGTTCTTCGCAGCCGTTTCCAGCTTGATGTCCTTGGCCGCGGAATGGGCGTTACCCAGACGCTCCAGGTTGTCGAACATCAGCTTGGTCATCTGATAGGCCACTTCTTCGGACACATCCTCATGGCTCACCAGGATATTGGTGATGGCTACAGTCGGCACATCGGCATCCTGACCGTCATAGGTGCCGGCTGGGATCGACGCGGGCTGGTAAGCCGCGTTGCCGATCTTGGCGGTCACGTCAGCCGGTACCGAGACAAAGGTGATTGGCAGAGTGGCCGCCAGGTCACGAATAGCCGCCATGCCCAGGCCAGAAGACTGCAGGGTGGCATCCAGCTGACGGTTCTTGATCAGCTCAACCGACTCGGCATATGGAAGGAATTCAACCTTGGCCATGTCGTCATAGCTCAGGCCGGCGGCCTTGAAGATGGCGCGAGCATTGAGCTCGGTGCCGGACTTCGGTGCACCGACGGAAATGGTCTTGCCCTTGAGGTCAGCCAGGGTCTTGATCCCGGACTCCTTGCTGGCGACGATCTGGATGTAGTTCGGGTAAGTGCCGGCAATCGCTCGCAGTTTTTTCAGCGGCGCCTTGAAGCCAGCCTCTTCCACACCATTCCAGGCATCAGCCACGGAATCACCCAGGGCCAGGGCCAGCTCACCACGACCGGCTTGCAGCAGGTTGAGGTTTTCCACCGAGGCTTTGGTCGCCTGTACCGAGGTCTTGGAGCCTTCGATGCCGTTGCTGTACAGCTGCGACAGGCCCACACCAATCGGGTAGTACACACCACTGGTGCCACCGGTAAGGATATTGATAAAGGTCGGTGCGGCGAGTACGGCGGTGCTCGCGGTAAAGGCTGCGGCAGCAGCAAATAGGCTAAAACGTTTGGTCATTCGCATGGAAGAAACTCCGTCGTTGTTATGGCTTTATGCAGAGGTTTTCACTGTAGACGCTATACGGCACTAGGGCCGTGCAGAGTCTGGGTTCGCAGAGTGACGGAAAGAGGCAATGCCTGCACACGACCGAGGTCGCGAGCACAAGAGAGAGGATGGTGCTGCCGAGGAAGCTGGGCGTGCAGATTTAACGTGGCAGTTCATAGGGTTCATCTCTTGCCTTTCTTATGAGTGCCAGCGCATTCGAGTGCGCGGCTGACAAGAGCTATAGCAGATGCCGTGCCAGCGAAAGGAAAGCCCGCGCTAGAGCGGTTACATGGCGCAGCACGGCCAACCTAGCCGTGATAACAAGCGGAAATCCGCCACTGCAAAAACCTGGATAAGCGAAATTCCGCCGACAATGTCTCAGGGGGATGCGTCAACCGCTCTACATCCTGACTACAGGCAACGGCCTATCAATCCTCGTCGCTGCTCCCGACAGGTCGATAGCTGCTGCGCAGCAGGCCATGGCGCTGCATTTTCTCGTTGAGGGTGCGGCGTGGCAGCTGCAGCAGCGCCATCACCTCGGCGATATTGCCCTGACAATGCTGCAGGGCACGGTGCAGGCACTGCGCCTCGAAGGTTTCCATCTGCTCGGCCAACGACTGCACCGGCAGCGCTTCCGCAGGTTCTACCCCGCCACTGATGCCCAGGGCGTGACGCTCGGCGGCGTTGATCAGTTCACGTACGTTGCCCGGCCAGTCATGTGCGAGCAGGCGGGTCAGTTCGGCAGGGGCCAGGGCCGGGGTTTCACGGCCATGGCGTTGCGCAGCCTGATGGGCGAAGTGCTCAAACAGCAGCGGAATGTCCTCGCGGCGTTCGCGCAGCGGCGGAATACGCAAGGTGGCGACGTTCAGCCGGTAGTACAAATCCTCACGAAAGCGCCCGGCCTTGACCTCATCGAGCAGGTCCGGCTTGACCGCGCTGATGACCCGCAGATCGACCTGAATGCTGCGATTGGAACCCAGGCGCTCCAGGGTTTTCTCCTGCAACACGCGCAGCAGTTTGACCTGCTGCGCCAGCGGCAGGCTTTCCACTTCATCGAGAAACAGCGTGCCGCCGTCGGCATGCTCGATGCGGCCAATACGTTTGCCCTGAGCACCGGTAAACGCGCCGCTTTCATGGCCAAACAGTTCACTCTCAAACAGGTGCTCGGGAATCGCCGCGCAGTTCAGCGCGACAAACGGCTTGCCCGCACGGTTGCTGAAGTCATGCAGGCAGCGCGCGACCCGCTCCTTGCCGCTGCCAGTGTCGCCACGCAGGAGGATATTCACCGAGGTGCCGGCCAGTTCGAGGATCTGCCGACGCAGGGTCTCCATCGGCCGCGAGACGCCAAGCAGCTGCGCCTCGATATGGTCCTTGAGGGCGAACTGCTGACGCAGCTGGCGGTTCTCGCAGACCAGGCGGCGCTTATCCAACGCGCGGCGCACGCTGTCGAGCAGACGCTCCGGGGTAAACGGCTTTTCGATAAAGTCGTAGGCGCCCTGGCGCAGCGCCTGCACCGCCATCGGCACGTCGCCATGCCCGGTGATCAGAATCACCGGCAGCTCGCGGTCGCGCTCCAGGACGCTGTCGAGCAGCTGCAACCCATCGGTGCCGGGCATGCGCACGTCGCTGATGATGATGCCGGGGTAATCACGGTCGACCAGCGCCAGCGCGGCCTGCGCCGTGGCGCAGCTGTGCACGCTAAAACCGGACAACTCCAACCACTGCTGCACCGCCTCGCGGATTGCCGCTTCATCATCGACGACTATTACCTGCCCAGTCATATCCCCTCCTGATCAATCGGCGGCAGTGTAGGGTGGATGAGCGCCGTAAAACCACACACTTAAATACAACCCGCAGAGTGGGTTGGCCGCCTGTCGCGATTGCCCGGCTCTGCACCGGGCCTGGGGCGGCAAACCCACCCTACCGATTTACCAGCTCTCGCGTATTTGGCGCAGCCGGCAGGCGCAGGGTAAACACCGCGCCCTGCTCGCCATTGGCCGCCTCCAGGCTGCCGCCCAGCTCGCGCACAATGCCGTAAGACACCGCCAAGCCCAGGCCCAAGCCGCTGCCCACCGGCTTGGTGGTGAAGAATGGCTCGAATACATGCGCGAGCACATCCGCGGCAATCCCGCCGCCGCTGTCGGCGATGCTCAGTAGGCACTGCCCGTCCCGCTGCTCGATACGGATATGCAGCTGCCGCGACTCGACAGATGCCATGGCATCCAGGGCGTTGTTGAGCAGGTTGAGCAGCACCTGCTCCAGGCGAATCGCATCACCTAACACCCGCGCATCGGTGTCGATCTCACTGTGCAGCTGCACTTGCTCGCTGCGCAGGCGCGGCGCCAGCAGTTGCAGCGCCTGCTCCAGCACATCACTCAGGCGCAGCCGTTCGCTGAGGCCGGCCGGGCTTTTGCGCGCGAAGGTTTTCAGGTGGCCGGTAAGGCCGGCGATGCGTTGCAGCAAGCCATCGATACGCTGCAAGCCTTCACGCACATCGTCCTGGCGGCCGCTGTCGAGCAGCAGGCGCAAGCTGCCCAGCTGCATCTGCATGGCGGTCAGCGGCTGGTTGATTTCATGGGCCATGGCCGCGGACATCTGCCCCAGTGCGGCCATCTTCGCCGCATGCACCAGGCCTTCCTGGGCTTGGCGCAATTCGGCGGTGCGCAGCGCCACCTCACGCTCCAGGCGCTCACGGATGCCCGCTTGCAACCGCTGGTTCTTGCGCCGCTGGGCCAGGTAGAGCAGCAGAAAGGCCAGGGTCATCCACACCCCGGCGGCGGCCAGGCGGTAGCTGCGCACACTGTTGACCAGGCTTTTCGGCTCGTGCAGCAGGTGCAGGGTCCAGCCTTCGTCACCGAGGGCCTGACGCTGCCAGAGGTAATCGCGCGGGCCATCCGGGCCTTCGACCCAACGCCATTGGCTATCGCTATCAATCTGCCGGCGCAACTTACTGCTTAACGGCTTCAGCGCCTGTTCGGCGTATTTGCGCACTTCCACCAACTCGGCGCGGGCTTGCTCGCTCACCCCATCAAGGGCAAGAAAGCGCCAGGCCGGGCGGTTGCTGAGGATCACCACCGAGTAGCTGTCGGCCACCAGCAACACGCCCGGCTGGCTGACCCATTCGCGCTGCAGTTCTTCCAGCTCCAGCTTGACCACCAGCACACCGAGCACCACGCCCTGCTCATTACGCACCGCATGGGAAAGGAAATAACCGGGGATGCCGGTGGTCACGCCCACCGCGAAATAACGCCCGGAGGACTGGCGCACAGCATCCTGAAAATACGGGCGAAACGCGTAGTTATTGCCGACAAAACTGCTCCAGTCGCGCCAGTTACTGGCCACCAGCGTTTCGCCTTGGGTATTAAGCAGATACAGCACATTGGAGCCGGCGGCGCTATTGAGCTGCTCCAGGCGCTCGTTGAGTTTGCGGCGCAGCAAACGGTCATCCGGGGCACGCAACAGCGACTTGATATCGCTGTCCAGCGCCAGCACCTCGGGCACCGAGCGAAAGCGCTCAACCAGGGTGTGGATCGACTGCGCATACAGCTGCAACTGCCCGCGCGCCTCCAGGCTGCGCTCCTGCCAGGCGCGCTGCTCGGCGTAACGCCCGGCCAGCCAGATGCTCGCCAGCAAACCCAGCAGGATCAGCAAGACAATCAGGGCAACGCGGTAACGCAGCAAAAAGGCAGGCATGCACGGCTCGCAATGAGGCAGAGCCGGCATGGTAACAAAGCCACCGCCAGCGGTTACGTCTGCCGGCGCGGGCGGCGCTCACTCACGGTATAGATCAGCACGGCTCAACGGCAGGTCGTGGCTACCATCGGCGCGGGGTTTAACCGCCAGAACCTGGTGTAGGGCCATCCAGCCACGGCTGAAGCCATAGGCACAGCCCGCCAGATACAAGCGCCAGATGCGCAAGGCCTGCTCTGGCACCATCTGCGCAGCCTGCGCCAGTTGCGCCTCCAGGCGAGCACTCCAAAACGCCAAGGTGCGCGCGTAATGCAGACGCAGGTTTTCCACATCGACCACTTCCAGGCCGGCCTCGCTCAGGCAGCAGGTCACGCTGGCCAAGTGGGGGAGCTCGCCATTGGGGAAGACGTAGCGCCCGATGAAGTCGCCGGCACCGCGCGCCACCGGACGACCATCGGTGTATTTGGCCGTAATGCCATGGTTCATCACCAAGCCACCGGGCTTCACCGCCCCGAACAGGCGCTGGCAATACAGCGACAAATTGGCGTGACCAACATGCTCGAACATACCGACACTCACTACTTTGTCGAAACGGCCGTCCTGCGGCAGGTCGCGGTAGTCCATCAACTCAAGCGTCACCTTCGCGCCCAGCCCCTGCTCGGTTACCCGCTGTCGCGCCCAGTGCAGTTGTTCACGGCTAAGGGTAATGCCGAATACTTGCGCCCCGTATTCACGGGCAGCGAAGCGCGCCAGGCCACCCCAGCCGCAGCCGACATCCAGCAACTTATCCCCCGGCTGCAAGCGTAACTTACGGCACAGGTGGCGGAGTTTGGCGGTTTGCGCCTGTTCGAGGGTTTCTTCGCCGGTTTCGAAGTAAGCACAGGAATAGACCATTTCAGGGTCCAGCCACAGCGCATAGAAGTCGTTGGAGAGGTCATAGTGGTAGTGAATCGACTCAGCGTCAGTGCGCTTGTCATGGGCCGCTCTGGCGCTATGCCGAGCAGGCTCATCGCCCAGCAGCGCCTGGCTCAACGCATCGCACACTTCAATGGCCTCGCTGATCGAACCTTCCAGCGCCAGCCGGCCTTCAACGTAGGCGCCGCCCAGCAGATCAAGGCTTGGATGAGCGAGTTGCGTCATCAGCTTAGGGTCTTTTACAACCAGCGTGACTAGCGGCTGCGGACCTAGATCCAGTTGCTGGCCATCCCATAAGCGCACCCGCAGGGGCAGCTGCAGATCACGCAGCGCAGACGGTAGGTACGTAGGCATAGGAACCTCCTCTTTTCACACCAATGAAAAGGTTAGTTCAGGTGACTCCGTTGTCAGGATAGCGCTTCCAGCGAGAAAACTATTCGCCCCAGCTTGCAGCAAACCGTCGCTCAACCACTGGCGTAACCAGCTCACGACCTGTATCGGCGCCTGCTCGCCCAGATGGGCCAACTCGCCGCACAGCTCAGCAAAGCGCCAACCCTGCTCGATCATGCCCTGCAACGCCGTGGCTTCATCGGCCGCCAGGCTCAAGGGCGCAACGTAGACGGCATCAAACGCCAAAGTAAACGCCCACTCCAGCCGCGCCAGCTCACCCAGCGGCGCAGCCTGGGCCGGCACTAAATAGCCGTCGATAAAGTCCGCGCACTCAATCCTGATCGATGCGCAACTCAGGCACCGCGCGGCCAGCCACCAGGCGCTCGTCGACCAGACGGATCACCGCCGCCTCGTCACGGATACCGAACCACTCGCCCTGTGGATAAAGGCTCGCGGTCGGCCCCCCGTCGCAAGGGAACTGGCATTGACTGCGGGTGATATGCACCCCGCCCTCGCACTCCAGCTTGCCGGCTGACTTGAGGCGCTGACGCAGGGTTTTCCAAAGGCCCAGCGCGCCCTTGCGCGTGCAGCGCGGGCCGTTACACAGCAGCAGGCGCTGGGCGTGCGGCGGAATCTGCGACCAGGCGTGCTGCGCAGGCACGGAGGCTACATCACTGCAGGCCATGTGCAGCTGCGTGCGCTCAAGCAGCGCGGCCAGGCCGTCGAGCCAGGCGTCTTCCATCGCCGTGCAGACCACAAACACCGACGCGCCATCAGTGCGTTCGGCGATCTGCTCACGCAGCCAGTCACGGTGGGCAGCATCGGCACGCGGCTCTAAATCCACCACCAGCAAGGGTCGCGGCGACTCATCCAGCGCCTGCCAGAACGGCTGCAGATCCTGTTCGCTGTCATGCAGGTGCGCATCACCCAACAGCGCAGCAACCCGCTGCTGCAAACGCTCAGCCGACGCGCCACGGCTAAGACCGGGACCGATAAACAACACATGGGCGTATGGAGTGGGGTTCATCGCGACCTCCTCAAAAGGGCCGGCAGTCTAGCAGTCCGCCATAGCGCAGAGGCCATCCGGGCGATCTCGGGTTGTAGCAACGGAGCTGTGTACCCAACGTGGGTGGGGCTTTAGCCGCGATGACGGCTCAAACCAGGCGCCGCTGAAGCGCACCCCACAGGTCCTCCAACTGGGCAAACTCGCGCTCTACCGCTGGCAACTCGGGCCGGCGCAGCAGCACGACCGGCACACCCAGCTCCCGTGCCACCTGCAGTTTTGGCTCGGTGGACGCACTGCCGCCGTTCTTGCTGATCAGCACATCAGTCCCCAGGCGAGCGAACAGCGCACGCTCCTCGTCCAGCGCGAACGGGCCGCGAGCGCCGATGATCTCGGCACGAGGCACGGCTTGCTGCGCCGTCAGGCAGCGCACGGTCCAGTGCTGGTGCAGGGGAATCTCGTGCAAGTGCTCCAGCGGCTCGCGGCCAAGGGTAAACAGCGGGCGCTGGAAGTCGTTTAGCGCTTTAACCAGCCCGGCCCAGTCGTCCACTTCACGCCAGTCATCACCCTCGCCGGCCTGCCAACCAGGGCGGCGCAGCGCCCAGCAGGCAATCCCGCTCAATTCGGCGGCGCGAGCGGCATTGGCGCTGATCTGCGCGGCATAGGGATGGGTCAGGTCGAGCAGCAGTTCGATGCCCTGCTCGCGGATATACCCCGCCAGCCCTTCAGCCCCGCCAAAGCCGCCCACGCGCACCTGGCAGGGCAAGTCATCTGGCACCCGGCCGAGACCGGCCAGGCTGTAGATCGCATCGGGATTCATACGTCGTGCCAGGCGCAATGCCTCGGTGGTGCCGCCCAATAGCAGGATGCGCGAGCTCACGGTTTGCGTACGTCCAGCAGGGTGATCGGCAGGGCGCTGCGCCAGGTGTCGAAACCGCCCAGCGGCTGCGCCTGGGCCACGCTGATGCGGGTCAGCTCGCCACCCACCTCCTCGCGCCAGGCCACCAGCGCCGCTTCGCTTTGCAGGGTCACGGCATTGGCCACCAGACGCCCGCCCGGCTTGAGGCTGGCCCAGCACTGCTCCAGCACACCGGGGATGGTCACCCCGCCGCCAATAAAGATCGCATCCGGCGCCGCCAACCCGGCCAGCGCCTCGGGCGCGCGGCCGGCGACCAATTGCAGGCCGGGCACGCCGAGGGCATCGCGGTTGTGCTGGATATGCGCCTGACGGCCGGCGTCGGCCTCAATGGCCAGCGCCCGACAACTAGGGTGCGCGCGCATCCACTCGATGCCGATGGAGCCGCAGCCGGCGCCGACATCCCAGAGCAGCTCACCGGGTTGCGGCGCCAGGCGAGCCAGGGTGATGGCGCGCACGTCGCGCTTGGTCAGCTGGCCGTCGTGCTGATAGGCGTCGTCCGGTAACCCCGGAGTAAGCGGCAATAGACGCGCGTCGCGCCCGACCTCGCACTCGACAGCCAGCAGATTAAGATCGGCCACCCGCGCCTGCACCCAGTCACTGGCCAGGCCGTCGATACGCCGCTCCTGATCGCCGCCCAAATGCTCCAGTACGGTCAACCGGCTGGGACCAAAACCACGCGCACGCAGCAACTCGGCTACAGCTGCCGGGCTGTCGCCGTCATTGCTCAGTAGCAACAAGCGTGCACCTGGGAATATCTGCGCCTGCAGCGCCGCCAACGGCCGCGCCACCAGCGACAGCACGGTCACTTCTTGCAGTGGCCAACCCAGGCGAGCAGCAGCCAGTGAGACGGATGAGGGCGCAGAAAACACCCGCAATTCCTCAGCCGGCAGCTGCCGCGCCAGGCTCGCGCCAACGCCATAGAACAGCGGATCACCGCTGGCCAGCACACACACCGACGTACCACGCCGCGCCAACACCGGCTCCAGGCTGAAGGGGCTGGGCCACAGTTCGTGCTGCCCCGGCAGATCGCTGGGCAACAGCGCCAGCTGCCGTGGGCTGCCAACAATCCACTGCGCCTCACCCAGCGCCAGCCGCGCCGCCTCACCCAGGCCGGCGTAGCCGTCTTCACCTATACCCACCAGGGTTAACCAGGCCGTCATACCTACTCCTCTGCGCCCGCCAGACAAGCAAGGGTGCCTGCGCGTCAAACAAAGCGGGCATAATAGCGCCTTCGTCGGTGCCCACTGCCATAACGCAAAGGGCCTAAGAGGGAATCCGGAGCGATCTGCTGATCGTGACCGAGCTGCCCCCGCAACTGTAAACAGCGAGTCTGCCGCAACTGCGCCACTGGGTAACCGGGAAGGCTGCGGCAGATAAAGACCTGTCAGCCAGGAGACCTGCCGACGACGCTAGTCGCGAGTGCCAACATCGGGCGGGGTGTACCGATGCCATGAAATCCCCTGTGGGTGGGTTTCGCTGGTTCGGTCGCCGCGTCTTTGTTGTTGGTGAAACCGTTGCGCGACCTTGCCACCACTGTCGAGATACCTGCCCCACGCCCCGAAAAACCGGGATCGGCGTGCCCCGGCCTGCTGCGTATCGTTCCGGCGCTGGACGGTGGCATCTGCCGGGTCAAGCTGGCCGGTGGCGTACTCAGCAGCCAACAGGCACGCGCCATCGCCGAGGCTGCCGAGCGCTGCGCCAGTGGCGTGCTGGAGCTGACCAACCGCAGCAATCTGCAGATTCGTGGTGTTTTGCCCGGCCAGCAGTCCGAGCTGATCGAGCGCCTGCTGGCTGCCGGCCTCGGCCCGAGCAACCCGGCCGCCGACGATGTGCGCAACCTGCTGCTCAGCCCCGCCGCCGGCCTCGACCCACACGCCCTGCTCGATACCCGCCCACTGGCCGCCGCGCTGCTTGAGCTGCTGAAAACCACCCCGGCGCTGCATGGGCTGTCGGCCAAGTTCGCCCTTCAGATGGACGGCGGCGAAGCCCTGGCGATGCTCGAACACCCTCACGATATCTGGCTAAGCGCCCTGCCCGGCACGCCGGCGCGACTGGCGTTTGGCCTGGCCGGCTGCCCCGGTGATCCGCCGCTAGGCGTGGTCGACGCAGAGCAAGCCGAGCAGCTGGTGGAGCATCTGCTCGGGTTGTTTATCGAACTGGCCGGCAACGAACATAGTCGGATGCGCCAGCTGCTAAGCGTGATTCCCGCCCACCAACTGCTGCAGCAACTGCAAGCGCGCCTGCCCTTTTCCGTGCAAACCGTACCGGCTGATTGGCAGCGCACGCCAGTCAACCCACGCGCGCCGATGGGCATTTATCCACAGCAGCAAGCGGACCTGTGCATGGTCGCCGCCAGCGCGCGCCTGGGCCGGATCAACGCCGCGCAGCTGCGCGCCCTGGCCGCTCTTGCCGAGCAGCACGGCGATGTCAGCCTGCGCCTGACGCCCTGGCAAGGTCTGCTGCTGCCGAATATCCCCGAGCAATCGGCAGACCAAATGCTGCACGCACTGGCCGAACTCGGTCTGCTCACCGATGTGCAGGAACCGCTTAGCAATCTGATCGCCTGCACCGGCTCAGCCGCCTGCGCTAAAGGCCTGGCCGACAGCAAGGCCGACGCCCGGCGCTTAGCCGAGCGCCTGCGCGCCAGCACGGCGCGGCCGCAGGTACACCTGAGCGCCTGCCCGCGCTCATGCGCCGCCGCGCATACCGCGCCCTTTACCCTGCTGGCCAGCAGCGCCGGCCACTACCAGCTCTATCAACGCACGCCAGAGGCGCCCGGTTTCGGCCAGCTGCTGGCCAGCGCCATGACTATCGACGAGGCCGGCGACTGGTTCGCCGCCCACTGCGCAACAGGAAACAGTGATGCTTGAGTACATCCGCGACGGCCAGGAAATCTACCGGCAGTCCTTCGCCACCATCCGCGCCGAAGCTGACCTGTCGGCGATCCCGGCTGATCTGGAAAAGCTCGCGGTGCGGGTTATCCACGCCTGCGGCATGGTCGATGTGGTACAGGACCTGCGCTTCTCCCCCGGAGCCGGCACCGCTGGCCGCGCCGCGCTGGCCAAAGGCGCGGCGATTCTCTGCGATGCGCGGATGGTCGCCGAGGGCATCACCCGCCCGCGCCTGGCCGCCAACAACCCGGTGATCTGCACCCTGCATAACGACGGCGTGATTGAGCAGGCCCGCGCACTGGGCAATACCCGTTCGGCAGTCGCATTGGAACATTGGCGCGAGCACCTGCAAGGCAGCGTGGTGGTGATCGGCAACGCCCCCACCGCGCTGTTCTACCTGCTGGAAATGCTCGACGCCGGCGCGCCAAAACCGGCGCTGATCATCGGCATGCCGGTGGGCTTTATCGGCGCGGCAGAATCCAAGGATGCGCTGGCAGCCGACAGCCGCGGCGTGCCCTATGTGATCGTGCGCGGCCGGCGCGGCGGTAGCGCCATGGCGGTAGCGGCGGTCAACGCCCTGGCTACGGAGGTGGAGTGATGAGCGTACAAAAAGGCCGCTTGCTTGGAATCGGCGTCGGCCCCGGCGACCCGGAGCTGATCACCCTCAAGGCCCTGCGTTTGCTGCAGTCGGCAGCGGTGGTCGGCTACTTTGTGGCCAAGGCTAAAGCCAACAAAGGCCATGGCGGCAACGCCTTCGGCATCATCGAACAGCACCTGACGGACGCCCAGCAGCGCCTGCCGCTGGTCTACCCGGTGACCACGGAAAAACTCGCCGCGCCGCTCAGCTATGAAGATGTGATCAGCGATTTCTACGACACCTGCGCGGTGCAGATCGCCGCCCAGCTCGACGCCGGGCAGGACGTGGCGGTGATCTGCGAAGGCGACCCGTTTTTCTACGGCTCCTATATGTACCTGCACGACCGTTTAGCCGGCCAGTACGACGTGGAAGTGGTGCCCGGCGTGTGCTCCATGCTCGGTTGCGCCTCGGTACTCGGCACCCCGCTGGTGTACCGCAACCAGAGCCTGAGCGTGCTCTCCGGCGTACTGCCAGAAGACGAACTCAAGCAGCGCCTGCGCGATGCCGAAGCCTCCGTGGTGATGAAGCTCGGGCGCAACTTCGAGAAAGTCCGCCGCGTGTTGCAGGAGCTGGGCATCGACCAGCGCGCGCATTACGTTGAGCGCGCGACCATGGGCAACCAACGCATCGTGCCGCTGGACGAGGTGGAAGCGATGTCCTCGCCGTACTTCTCGATGATCGTCATTCCCGGCGAGAAATGGCGCGGTTGATCCGCCCACCGCGCCCCGCCCACTATGGAACACCTTATGACCGCCGCTCCCGCCATCATCATCCTCGGCCCCTCCGCCCTGCCCTGCGCGCGGCGTATCCAGGTGCTTTATCCACAGGCGCAGATTCACGGCCTGAGCGGTCGAGTGGCGGATGTCGAGCGGCTGTATGAAGACTTCGGCGACAACCTGCGCACGCTATATCGCGACGGCACGCCGATCATCGCCCTGTGCGCCGCCGGCATCGTCATCCGCAGTCTGGCTGCCGTGCTCGGCGAGAAGGACCGCGAACCACCGGTGCTGGCCGTGGCCGAAGATGGCAGCGCCGTAGTGCCGCTGCTCGGCGGGCTGGGCGGGGTCAACCGGATGGCGCGCGAAGTTGCGGCACACCTAGAGGTCAGCGCGGCGATCACCACCAGCGGCGAACTGCGCTTTGGTACCTGCCTGCTGGAGCCGCCAGCCGGTTATGTATTGGCCGATCTGGAACAGGGCAAAGGCTTTGTCAGCGACCTGCTCAGCGGTCAGGCCGTGCGTATTGAAGGCGACGCGCCCTGGCTGACCCAGGCCAAACTGCCTGTGGATAACAGCGCTGACCGGGTGATCCATATCAGCCCGCACAGTCGCGCCGCCAACGTTGATGAGCTATTGATTCACCCGCAACAAGTCGCAGTGTGGATCGAACGCGCCAGCGCCGATTTGCTTAACGAGCTGCAGCAGGCGCTGCATGCCAGCAACCTGGCGCCGCACAGCCTGGCCTGCCTGCTGGCCGCGCCGGAACTGATGGCCAAAACCGAACTGCACGCCGCCGCCACGCAGCTCAAGCTGCCGCTGCGCTTTATCGACGACGCTACGCAATTGCCGCCGCTACACAGCCAGCACGCCAACCTGCGCCTGCTGCTGGCCGCTGCACCCATCGACGCCAACCAGCTTGGCCGCCCGCGTGGTCGTCTGACGGTGATCGGTCTCGGCCCTGGTGCCGCTGAATTTATGGTGCCCGCCGCGCGTCAGGCGCTGGATGAAGCCCAGGACCTGCTCGGCTACGAAACCTATATCAATATGGCCGGCCCGCTGCGCCCGGAGCAGGTGCGCCACTGCACCGATAACCGCGAAGAAATGCAGCGCGCCAGGCATGCCTTCGAGCTGGCCGCCAGAGGCCGACGCGTGGTGGTGGTGTCGTCCGGCGACCCGGGTGTATTCGCCATGGCCGCCGCCGTGCTGGAAGCCCTGCACGAATCCACCAAAGCCGAATGGCAGCGCGTCGATCTACAGATATTCCCCGGCGTCTCCGCAGCGCTGGCCACCGCCGCCAAAGCCGGCGCGCCGCTGGGGCATGACTTCTGCCTGATCTCCCTGTCGGACAACCTCAAGCCCTGGGCCATTATCGAAAAGCGCCTGGCGCATGCCGCCGCCGCCGACCTGGTGATGGCCTTCTACAACCCCATCTCCAAAGCCCGCCCCTGGCAGCTCGGCAGTGCGCTGGAGATCATCCGCCAACAACGCACGCCAGAAACCCTGGTGGTGCTCGGCCGCGACATCGGCCGCCCCGGCGAAACCCTGCGCAGCCTGACGCTAGGCGAACTCACGCCAGAGATGGTCGATATGCGCACCCTGGTGATCATCGGCTCCAGCCAAACCTGCCGCTTCCCGCGCGCCGAGGGTGGCGAGTGGGTGTATACGCCGCGCAGTTATCCACAGCTGTAGCAAATGTAGGATGGGTTGAGCGTGCGATACCCATCAGGGATTTTGACGTGACATAGATATTGGGTAGGGCACAGCGATGGGTATCGCTACGCTCAGCCCATCCTAGGAGCTCAATCGTGATGCGTACCCGAGCGTTTAAGCAGTTGCTTGCAGCGTTCAGACAGGTGCAGCACGCGCAGGTGTTTGCCGGCTTTGCTGTAGCGTTCGCGCAGGGTTTTTAGCGCGGCGATAGCCGAGTAGTCGACAAAGCTCAGGTGGCGACAGTCCAGGGTGACCTCGGCAGGGTCATTGGTGGGGTCGAACTGGTTGAGAAAGGCCGTGGTGGAGGCGAAGAACAGCGTGCCGTGCAGGCTGTAGAGCTTGCTGCCGTCGGCCTGCAGATGGCTCTCGGCGTACAGTTCGCGGGCGTGCTGCCAAGCGAAGTTGAGCGCGGCGATGATGATGCCGCAAAGCACGGCGGTGGCCAGGTCGGTGAATACGGTGACGGTTGTCACGGCGATGATCACCAACACATCGTTGCGCGGCACCTTGTTCAGCACCCGCAGCGAGGCCCAGGCGAAGGTCTGCTGCGACACCACGAACATCACCCCGACCAACGCGGCCAGCGGGATACGTTCGATCAGCGGCGAGAGAAACAGCACGAACAGCAGGATCATCACCCCGGCCACCACGCCAGAAAGGCGACCACGCCCGCCGGAGCTGAGGTTGATCACCGTCTGCCCGATCATCGCGCAACCGCCCATGCCGCCAAACGCCCCGGAGACCATATTGGCCGCGCCCAGGGTCACGCACTCGCGGTCCGGGTAGCCACGGCTCTCGGTAATTTCGTCGGTCAGGTTCAGGGTCAGCAGGGTTTCCAGCAGGCCGACCAGGGCCATCAATATCGCGTAGGGGGCGATGATGCGCAGGGTGTCCAGGGTCCAGGGCACCTGCGGCAAGGCAAACTCCGGCAGGCCGCCGGCAATCTGCGCCATATCGCCCAAGGTGTGGGTCGGCAGGCCGAGCAGGTACACCGCCAGGCCCACGCCGAGGATCGCCACCAGCGCTGGCGGCACGCTGCGGGTCAGGCGCGGCAGCAGGTAGACGATGGCCATGGTCAGCGCCACCAGCCCGAGCATCAGATACAGCGCATTACCGCTAAGCCAGGCCTCGCCCTCCTTGAAATGCTCCAGTTGGGCCAGGGCAATGATGATTGCCAGGCCGTTGACGAAGCCGAGCATCACCGAGTGCGGCACCATGCGGATCAACTTGCCCAGGCGCAGCAGGCCGAAGGCGATCATCAGCAATCCGCCCAGCAACACGGTGGCGAGCAGGTACTGCGCACCGTGTTGCACCACCAGCGCGATTATCACCACGGCCATCGATCCGGCAGCACCAGACACCATGCCCGGCCGCCCGCCGAACAGAGCAGTCAGGGTGCAGATGATAAAGGCGCCGTAGAGCCCCATCAGCGGGTTGAGTTGGGCGACCAGAGCGAAGGCGATGCACTCGGGCACCAGGGCGAACGAGGTGGTCAGCCCAGCCAGGACATCGGCGCGTAGACGTTTTGCTTTCATAAATGGCCCAAAAGCCATGCCCTGCAAGGCGTGGCGAGTAAAGAGGGCCGCGGATATTAAGGCCTTGGGGATCATCCGGCCAGTTGTTGCTGGTATGCAGGACAGACGGCGCGTTTATCGCCCGGGTTAAGGACCGAGCTTGCGCAGCAAATAGCTATCCATAATCCAGCCATGCTGCTCGCGCAGCTCAAAGCGGCGGCGGCGGATGGTCTCGGCGACTTCGCTTAGCGGGCCGGCGATCAGCACTTCGTCCGGGGTGCCGATATAGGCTCCCCAGTAGATATGCATGGCCTGGTCGACAAAGCGCTGGTAGGTGTCCTGGGCGTCGAGCATGACCAGCACGCTGTCCACGCCCTCGGGAAAGCCGCCTTCGGCCAAGCGGCGCGCCGGGGTGATTTGGAAGGCTTGGCCGATGCTGTTAAAGCAGACCTTATGCTTGGCCGCCAGAGCTTGCAGGCTAGTGATGCCGGGAACGACTTCGTAGGCAATCTGCTCGCTGCTGTTGGCCACGATCTGCTCGACGATGCGCAGGGTGCTGTCGTACAGCGCCGGGTCGCCCCAGACCAGAAAAGCCCCGGTTTCGCCGTCGCGCATCTGTTCGCGGATCATGCCCTCGAACACTTGCTGCTTGTCCTGATTCAAGTCGACCACGCTGCCGTGATAGTCCGGCACATCGCGCACCCGCTCCGGGCACTCGGCGCTGGCAAAGCGGTAGTCGCGGCCCTGGATAAAGCGCTCGCAGATGGTTTTACGCAGGCCGATCAGGCTGTCCTTGGCGCTGCCTTTGTCCATCAGGAAGAACACGTCCGTGCGGTTCAGCGCGTTGATCGCCTGCACGGTCAGGTAGTCCGGGTCGCCGGCACCGATGCCGATTATCAACAGGGTTTTCATGGGGTTGTCTCCAGGCTGCCGGCCAGTGTCGGCAGCGAATCAATATGTCGGTAGTCTGCGCCCAACTCAGCGGCCAGTTGGCGGGCGCGGCCGAGGCGGATCGGCGCGCTTTCGATATCCACCAGCAGCGCCGGGCAGGCACTTGGCGCTAACGCCGGCCAGTCGCGCAAACGGCCATCGGTGATGATCAACAAACGCTGGGTTTCACCTGGGTGTAACCGCTGACGCCGCGCCTGCCAGTCGGCGGCCTGTTGTATGGCCGCGAGCAACGGCGTGCCGCCGCCCGCGCCCAACTCGGCGAGCCACTGCTGCAAGGCTTGAGAGGTTTTCTGGCCCTGCCACAACCATTGCGCCTGGCAGCCAGTCGCATGCAACAAGGCCAGGCGTGCACGCTGGCGGCGTGCCTGCTCGAACACTTCGCTGAGCAAGCCCTTGGCCTTGCTCAGCGCGCCATGGCGGCGAGTCGAAGCCGAGGCATCGACGATCACCAGCCAGAGTTCAGCGGGCTTGGCGCTGCGAGGACGCAAGAGTAAATCCTGGCGGCTGCGCGGGCGACCTTTGAGCAGGCTCGCCGGCCAGTCGATACGCCCCGTAGCGCCACTGCGACTGGCACCGTTGCGACCATTGCCGAGTGTGCCGGGAGCGGCCCGGGCATCCGCGCCTGGGGCTGTGCGCGGGCGGATGCCTAGGGCTTTTTTGTCCAGCGTGGCGGTTCACGCCGGACGCCGAGGCTTTGCACTTGGGCGGGTAATTCGCCCCACTGACCTTCGCCCTGCGGCGCTTGTGGCTGTTCGCTGGGTGCGCTGTTGTTTGGCTGAGATTCGGGCTGAGAGTGTGGCGGCTGCGCGGCAGGCGGCGGATTCTGCCGGCGACGGTGACGCAAAACAAAGTCTGCCACTGCGTCGATATCCTCAGCCGCAATCTGCTCGACGCCGCGCCAGGCGGCATGCGCCCGAGCGGCACGCAGCCAGACCAGATCAGCACGCAAACCATCGACGGCGGCGGCAAAGCAGCGCTGGCTGATTTGCTCTAGCGCAACGTCAGCCAAGGGAATCGCCGCCAGACGCTCACGGGCGCTTTGGCAACGCTCGCGCAGCTCGTTTTGCTGCACCTGCCAGCGCTGCAGAAACGCCTGCGGGTCGGCATCAAAGGCCAGTCGACGGCGAACAATCTCGGCGCGCTGCGCCGGTTGCGGCTGGGCGTCCAGGGCCAGATTAAGGCCGAAGCGGTCGAGCAACTGCGGGCGCAGTTCGCCCTCTTCCGCGTTCATGGTGCCGATCAGCACAAAGCGCGCGGCATGCCGATGGGAGATGCCGTCGCGCTCGATATGGTTGACCCCGCTGGCGGCGGCATCCAGCAGCAAGTCGACCAGATGATCGGGCAGCAGGTTGACCTCATCCACGTACAGCACGCCGCCATTGGCCTTGGCCAAAAGGCCGGGGCTGAACTGCGCGCGGCCCTCGCCCAGCGCGGCGTCGAGATCGAGGGTGCCGACGATGCGCTCCTCACTCGCGCCCAGCGGCAGGGTGACAAAGGTGCCGCTGGCTAGCAGATCGGCCAGGCCACGGGCCAGGGTCGATTTAGCCATGCCGCGCGGCCCTTCGATCAGCACGCCGCCAATCGCCGGATCAATCGCCGCCAGGCACAACGCCAGCTTGAGATCGTCAGCGCCGACCACGGCAGCGAGAGGGAAATGGGCGGTATCGGTCATGGTGCAATCCGGCTGGGCAAAGGTCGGCATTGTAACAGCGGGCCGTCGAATCCCATTGCGCTGTTCTGCTATGGCCGGTAGTTGGGCAAGGCTGGCGCGTGGCGAAACTCAGGCGCTAAACCCAGGCATTAGCGAACGAAATACGGCACACGTCAGTGCAAGAACGGATGAAAAAACCTTATCCACACCTAAGTAAAAAACCTCGGCAAGCGCTTTAGCGCGCGCCTAGGGCTTGCAATCGCCCCGCTCGCTGAATTACCTTCAGGCCCATTCAACGGAGCTTTCCATGTCGCCAACCCTGATCCTGAACAGCACTCGCCTCGATGCAGCCTGCATCGTCATCGCGCGTGCCCAGGCGTCCGTGATTGCGCAGGCTGCGTATTTTTATGGGTATTGGTTTAGCCACAGGCGCGCCTGATACCCCACAGGCGCCCTAGCAACTCAGGGTCGCCACCAGACAGTTTCTCGAAACCCCCGGTCGGCCTCCCGACCGGGGGTTTTGTTTTTCCGGCACATCGATTGTTCACAGAGGATTTCACCATGACCGCCTATATCAACTGCATCACCTACCGAACCTATTACCGCTACGACTGGCGATTTACCGGCGGCAGCGCCGCACAACCACTCAATCGAACACCCCATCGCCCCAGTTAGAACGCCGCGCGCGGTAACGTCCGCGCCGGCCGAGGAAACCACCATGTCCGTAGCCGTAAACTCCCGCTCCAGCGCAAAATCCGCTGACCTGCATCTGGTCACCACAGCGGCCCGCCGCCACACCTCGCCTTTGCCCAGCGCCATCCAGTTGCGCGAAGAACTGCCCCTCTCTGCCGCCCTCGCGCGCCAGGTGCAACAGCAGCGCCACTCGATCCGCGCGATTCTCGATGGTCACGACCCGCGCCTGCTGGTGGTGGTCGGCCCCTGCTCCCTGCACGACGATGCCGCCGTACTCGAATACGCCGAGCGCCTGGCCGCCCTTAACCAACGGGTGGGCGACCGCCTGCTGCTGGTGATGCGCGCCTACGTCGAAAAACCGCGTACCACGGTGGGCTGGAAGGGCCTGGTATACGATCCGGCACTGGATGGCAGCGGCGACATGGCCGCAGGCTTGCGCCGCTCACGACAGCTGATGCTGCGCCTGCTGGAACTGGGCCTGCCGCTAGCCAGTGAGATTCTGCAACCGCTGGTGGCTGGCTACTTCGACGACCTGCTCGGCTGGGCGGCAATTGGCGCACGCACCAGCGAATCTCAGGTGCACCGCGAGCTGGTCAGTGGCCTGGAAATGCCGGTGGGCTTCAAGAACGGCACCGACGGCAGCCTCGGTATCGCCTGCGACGCCATGCGCTCGGCGGCACATGCCCACCAGCACTTCGGCGTCGATGGTCACGGCCATCCGGCGCTGGTGCAGACTCAGGGCAACCCGGACACCCACCTGGTACTGCGCGGCGGCCACGGTGCGCCGAACTACGACGCCGCCAGCATCGCCACGGCGCGCGCCGAGCTGGAGCGCCAAGGCATCACGCCACGGATCATGGTCGACTGCAGCCACGCCAACAGCGGCAAAGACCCACTGCGCCAGCCCGAGGTACTGCGCAGCGTGCTCGATCAGCGCCTGGCCGGCGACGGCGCCTTACGCGCGGTGATGATCGAAAGCCACCTGTTCGATGGCGCGCAAAGCCTCGGCGGCGAGCTGCGCTACGGCGTGTCGATTACCGATGCTTGCCTGGGCTGGGACGGTACCGAGCGCATGCTGGTCGATGCCGCCGTGCGCATGCGGCATCTGCTATGACGCAACCTGTAGCGCAGTGATACCCAGGGCACCCTCCCGGGTATCGCTTTGCTCAACCCAGGCTACGGATATACCGAGACAATCCCCGCGTTAGCGGTTCATCAACGGTGATCTATGTGTGCACAGTGCTCTACGACTCTTCGCTATCAATCAGCAGATTTTCCAGCGTCTCGCGGTACTCGCCCGGCTCTTGCCAGAGGCCGCGTTGTTGGGCTTCGAGCAGGCGTTCGAGGATGTCTTGCAGGGCACCGGGGTTGTGTTGCTGGATAAAGTCGCGGGTGCTTTTGTCGAGTAAGTAGGCATCGGTGAGCAGTGCGTATTGGTGGTCATCGACCAGCTCGCTGGTGGCGTCGAAGGCGAACAGGTAGTCGATGGTTGCGGCCAGCTCGAACGCGCCTTTGTAGCCGTGGCGCTTCATGCCTTCGATCCACTTGGGGTTGGCCGCGCGGGCGCGTACCACGCGGTTGAGTTCTTCCTTCAAGGTGCGGATGCGCGGGGTATCCGGCTGGCTGTTGTCGCCGTGGTAGCTGGCCACTTTAGCGCCGCGCAGGGTTTCCACCGCCGCGAGCATGCCGCCCTGGAATTGGTAGTAGTCGTTGGAATCGAGGATGTCGTGCTCGCGGTTGTCCTGGTTGTGCAGCACCGCCTGCATCTGCTCCAAACGCTCGGCGAACTGCGCGCGCGCCGGGGTACCTTCGCTGTGTTTGCCGTAGGCGTAGCCGCCCCAGTTCAGGTAGACCTCGGCCAGGTCTTCACGGGTTTGCCACAGGCGTTCTTCGATGGCGTTCTGCACGCCCGCGCCATAGGCGCCGGGCTTGGAGCCGAACACCCGCCAGCCGGCCTGTTTGCGTGCCTCGTGTTCATCCAGGCCGCTGTCCTGCAGGGTCAGCGACTCACGCCAAACCCGCGCCGATAGCGGGTTCATGTCCTCCGGCTCATCGAGATCAACCACCGCCTGCACGGCATCATCGAACAGGCGAATCAGGTTACTGAAGGCATCGCGGAAGAACCCGGAAACGCGCAAGGTCACGTCTACGCGCGGGCGGCCGAGTTGCGTCAACGGCAGCACTTCGAAGCGTTCAACGCGCTGGCTGCCGGCCTGCCACACCGGGCGCACGCCCATCAGCGCCAGGGCTTGCGCCATGTCATCACCGCCGGTGCGCATGGTCGCCGTGCCCCACATCGACAGGCCGAGCTGACGCAGGTGGTCGCCGTGATCCTGCAAATGCCGTTCTAGCAGCCGATCCGCCGCTTGCACGCCGATGCGCCAGGCCGTCGGCGTGGGCAGGTTGCGTACATCAACGCTGTAGAAATTACGTCCAGTGGGCAGTACATCCAGACGACCGCGACTCGGCGCGCCACTCGGCCCGGCCGGGACAAAGCGCCCATCCAGAGCCGACAACAGGCCGTGCATCTCAGCCGAGCCGCAGGCATCCAGCAATGGCGCGATCTGCTCACGCAAGCGCTGCAGTACCTGGCGACTTTGCGCACCCACGGCTTCGCTATCCGCTGTATCGATCAGGCGTAGGGCCAACAGTTCCAGGCGCTCGCGGGTATCGCCAGCACTGCGCCAGGCCTCATCGCTTAACTCTGCCAAAGTCGCCGGGCGCGGGCCTTGCCAAGGCGCGGCCATGTCGCAGTCGAGCGGGTCGAAGCCCAGCTGCAGATCGCTGGCCAAGGCGCGCAGCAGGCTGGCATTGCCGCCCTGGCCGTCGCCACGGGGAATGCGCAGCAGCGCCAGCAGGGTATCGCGGCGCAGGGTGCCGGCCGGTGATTCGCCGAATACATGCAGGCCATCGCGAATCTGCGATTCCTTCAAGTCGCATAAATAGGCGTCGAGCTGCGGCAACCAGCTGTTGGGGTCTTCGTTAAGTTGCAGGCCCAGTTCGCGATCCAGACTGGCCTCGCGCACCTTGAGCAGAATTTCGCCACGCAGCTCGGCGGCGCGGCGCAGGTCGAGCTGGCTGGCCTCGTAATACTCGTCGGCCAGACGTTCCAGATCACGCAGCGGGCCGTAGCTTTCGGCGCGCGTCAGTGGCGGCATCAGGTGGTCGATGATCACCGCCTGGGTGCGCCGTTTGGCCTGCGCGCCCTCGCCCGGATCGTTGACGATAAACGGGTAGATATTCGGCAGCGGGCCAAGAATCGCGCTCGGCCAACACTGCTCAGACAGGCCGACACTCTTGCCCGGCAGCCATTCCAGGTTGCCGTGCTTACCGACGTGGATCACGGCATCGGCAGCAAACACTTTACGCATCCAGCAGTAGAACGCCAGGTAGCCGTGCGGCGGCACCAGATCGGGGTCGTGATATACCGCCGCTGCATCCAGCTGATAACCACGCGCCGGCTGGATGCCGACAAAGGTCAGGCCGAAGCGCAGACCGGCGATCATCAGCCGCCCACTGCGGAACATCGGATCACTTTGCGGTGCGCCCCAGCGCTCCAGCACCGCTTGCTGATTGGCTTGCGGCAGGCTGTGGAAAAACGCCAGGTAGTCATCCAGCGCCAGGCTTTGCGCGCAAGGTCGCAGGTCGAGGTTATCCAGATCGTTGGTCACGCCGCCAAGCAGTTGGTGGATCAGCGCGGTGCCTGTGGCCGGCAGCGCGTCGACCGGATAACCCTGCTGCTGCATGGCTTGGAGGATATTCAGCGCCGCCGCCGGGGTGTCCAGGCCGACGCCGTTGCCGATGCGCCCGTCGCGGGTCGGGTAGTTGGCCAGCACTAGGGCGATGCGCTTGTCGGCATTGGCCTTGTCGGCCAGGGCGATCCAGTTGCGCGCCAGCTCAGCGACAAAATCCATCCCCGCTAAATGCGGCTGGTAACACACTACATCGCTCTGGCTGCGCTCGCTGCGCCAGGCCAGGCCCTTGAAGCTGATCGGCTGGGTAATCAGGCGGCCGTCCAGCTCGGGCAACACGACATGCATTGCCAGGTCGCGCGAGCCCAGACCTTGGGCGCTGGCTTGCCACTGCTCATGGTTATCCAGCGAGCAAATGGCCTGCAGCACCGGGATATCGCGGCGAAATGGCCGCGCACTCGGCGCTTCCGGGTTGGACAAGGCGAACGCGGTGGTGTTGATGATCAGCGCCGTGCCGGTGTCGTCCAGCCAGGTTTCGACCTGGGCCAGGCAGGCGGCCTCCTTGAGGCTGGCCACGGCAATCGGCAGCGGATTGAGGCCTTGAGCCTGCAAGCGTTGGCAGAACACATCGATAAAGCCGGTGTTCGCCGCCTGCACCTGGGTGCGATAAAACAGCAGCGCCACCACCGGCGCAGCGGCTTGCCAACTGGCCTGCCAGTCGGCCAAAACCGCGCTGGCCTGCTGCGGATGATAGAGGCCCACACGCGGCAACGCCTGCGGTTCACACCAGGCATAGTCACGCTGCAGCCAGTGGCTGGCGATGCAGTTGAACAGCTGCCGCGCATTCTGCGCGCCGCCTTGGCGCAGGAACTGCCAGAGCCGCTCGGCCTCAGCCTGCGGCACATTGCTCAGGCCCATCAGCTCAGGGTCAGGGTTGTCACAACCCGGCACCATGATCACCCGCGCACCGCGCTCAGCCAGCTCAACCAAACGCTCGATACCGTAACGCCAGTAACTGACGCCGCCGTGCACGGCAATCAGGATCACCTTGGCGTGTTGCAGCACCTGCTCGACGTAAAGGTCCACCGAGGCGTGATTGCTCAGCTGCGCCGGGCTGGCCAGACGCAAGCTGGGGTAATCCTCGGTTAACTGCCGCGCCACCTCAGCCAACAGCGACAACTGCGAATCGCCGGTGCAGAGAATCACCAGCTCAGCCGGGGTTTGGCCGAGGTCGGCGATGCTGTCGACCGGTACTTGGCTGCCGGGCTGGGTGCGGATTAGGTGCATGGGGGCTTAGTTCGCCAATGCCGCCTGCAATTCAGCAGTGATAACGGCCTGGTCAAGCTGCTGACCAATCACGATCAAACGGCTGACCCGCGCTTCATCGGCCTGCCAGGCGCGGTCGAAGTGCTTGTCGAAACGCTGACCAACGCCTTGCAGCAACAAACGCATCGGCTTGCCCGGAATCGCCGCGAAACCCTTGATACGCAGGATGCCGTGCTTGCTGACCACATCCTTCAGCGCTTGCAGCAAACGGGCTTCCTCGGCTTCCGGTAGTTCCACGTGGAACGAGTCGAATTCGTCGTGATCGTGCTCTTCATGCCCTTCCAGGTCATGGTGGGTCTTGCGGCCTTCGATGTGCAGCTCGGTTTCACAGTTCAGGCCCAGCAGCACATTGAGTGGTAGCGAACCGCTGTGCGCTTCGATCACTTTGACTGCGGGCGGCAACTCTTCCGCCACTTCAGCTCGCACTGCTGCCAGGGCGTCGGCGTCGAGCAGGTCGGCTTTATTGAGGATGACTAGGTCAGCGCTGGCCAACTGATCCGCGAACAGCTCATGCAGCGGCGATTCGTGGTCGAGATTCGGATCAAGCTTGCGCTGCTGATCAACCTGATCAGGGAAGGCAGCGAAGGTGCCGGCGGCCACAGCCGGGCTGTCGACCACAGTGATCACCGCATCAACGGTGCAGGCGTTACGGATTTCTGGCCAGTTGAAGGCCTGAACCAGCGGCTTGGGCAGGGCCAGACCGGAGGTTTCAATCAGGATATGGTCGAGGTCGCCACGGCGTGCCACCAACTCGCGCATCACCGGAAAAAACTCTTCCTGCACGGTGCAGCACAAACAGCCGTTGGCCAGCTCAAAGACGCGGCCGTTGGCTTCTTCTTCGCTGCAACCGATGGAGCACTGTTTGAGGATTTCGCCGTCGATGCCCAGCTCGCCGAACTCGTTGACGATCACAGCGATACGCCGACCGCCCGCGTTTTCCAGCATGTGGCGCAGCAAGGTGGTTTTACCGGCACCGAGAAAGCCGGTAACGATGGTGACGGGAAGTTTGCCGAGGGTTTGCATGGCGAGTCCTGAGTGACGTCGAAAGAAAGACGAGCAGGAGGCGGCACAGACATGACAGCCACGGGGCGTCAGCCAACACCACCGGATCACCCCGCCCGGTTGTCGAAAACGTGACGAGGCAGGTCTCCTGGCTCACGGTCTGCGCGCTGCGCGACCCTTCTACCTTCCCGCCCATGGCAGTGGTGTATTGAAGGGCTTTCGACCGTTCACAGTTGCGGGGGCAGCCAAGGCATTCACCTTGTTCCCTCTTAGCTTCGCGGCAGAGCCGCGAAGAACCTCGAACGCGGCAAGGCTACGCAGACCATGACGGCCGGTCAATCACGGTTGACCGGTAAGAGCCGCCATGATCAGCTACGCCGCCGCACAAACCGAGCGCCGTAGATCATGCCCAGCCCTGTCGATAACTGCCCCGCTGCTATTCAAGTGGTCGCCGGGCTCGGATGTCGCAGCGACTGCAGCCTGGAGGACTTATCCACATTGCTGCTCGACAGCCTGCAGGCGCATGGCCTGGCTGTGGATAACTTGGCGGGGCTGGCGAGCATCACGCACAAGCGTGACGAACCGGGCCTGCAGGCACTGGCCAAACAGCTCGGCCTGCAGCTGAGCTGTTTCAGCTCGGAAGAACTGCAGCCCTATCAGCTAGGAGTTCAAGTCTCGCCGCTTACCCTGACTGCCACCGGTAGCCCGGCAGTCGCCGAACCCTGCGCCCTGGCGCTGGCCGAACGCCTGGGCGGCCAACCTGCCCGCCTGCTCGGCGGCAAAACCCGTAATGCCAGCGCCACCTGCGCGCTGGCGTCGATTGCAGCCAAGGATTTGTCATGACCGTCTACTTTATCGGTGCCGGCCCCGGCGACCCCGAGCTGATCACCGTCAAAGGCCAGCGCTTGCTGCGCAGCTGCCCGGTGATTCTCTATGCCGGCTCGCTGGTGCCGGCAGCGGTGCTCGAAGGCCACAGCGCCGAGCAGGTGATCAACACCGCTGAACTGCATCTGGATGAAATTATCGCGCTGATTACCCAGGCGCACAGCACAGGCCAGGACGTGGCCCGCGTGCATTCCGGCGACCCTTCGCTGTATGGCGCGATTGGCGAACAGATCCGTCACCTGCGGCGGCTGAAAATCCCCTTCCAGATCATTCCCGGCGTCACTGCCACCGCTGCTTGCGCCGCCCTGCTGGAAAGCGAACTGACCCTGCCCGAGGTGTCACAGACGCTGATTCTCACTCGCTATGCGAGCAAGTCGGAGATGCCGGCGGGTGAGCAGCTGAGTGATCTGGCGCGCCACGGCGCGACCATGGCTATCCACCTGGGCGTGGTGCACCTGAGCAAAATCGTCGCCGAGTTGTTGCCGCATTACGGCGCGGATTGCCCGATTGCCGTCGTGCATCGCGCCAGCTGGCCGGATCAGGATTGGGTCAGCGGCACGCTCGCCACCATCGAAGAACAGGTGCGTGCCAAGGGCTTTCGCCGCACCGCGCTGATCCTCGTCGGCCGCGTGCTGCACGCCGAACAATTCGCCGACTCGGCGCTGTACAACGCCGAGCATCGTCATTTGTTCAGGTCGTCAGACGCTTGAGCGTTACCAACCGGGCGACTTCAGCGGCGTAGCGCCCGCCGCGCGAGTAACAGCAGGTCATCCAGCGCCGGTACACTGGCCAGCAACACCAGCAGCAAGGCCAGCGGCACGGTGGCGATGTACCCCAGGTAGCTGAAACCCAGTGCGCCGATCACCCCACCGAGGAAGAAGTACAGCGCCAACAAGCTGAGCACCCGCAACCGCTGACGGTCGGCCATCACCCGGGCCATATCAGGCCCGCGCGTGCGATTCCAATAGAACAGCTTGCCCAGCTCGATGCCGATATCAGTGATGATTCCGGTGATATGCGTGGTGCGGATTTCGGCGTTGGAAAGCTTGGTGATCAGCGCGTTCTGCAGGCCCATGATGAAACACAGCAGCATCACCGTCAGCGGTACAAACAGGCCGGTAATCTGCGCCAATGCCGTACCCAAAAAGCCGAAACACAGCAGCAACAAGGCTTCAAGCAACAGCGGCAAGGCGTATTCGCTGTGCAGATGCCGCCGCCGTGAGTAATTGATCATCACCGTCGAGCACGCCGCGCCGAGCAGAAACGACAGCACCGCGCCGAGGCCACCCCAGACCAGCTCATACGCGCCCAGAGCGATGTTATCGGCCATGGCCGAGACAATGCCGGTCATGTGCGAGGTGTATTGCTGCACGGCAAGAAATCCACCGGCGTTGATCGCACCGGCAACAAAGGCCAGGGTAAACCCCAGATGCCGGTTGGCAGCCGCACTGCGCGTGCGGCCGGTCAGACTTCTCGCATAGCGAATGGGCATTGGGTGACCCTGGTGGACAGCCTGTTAGAGATGAATCTCTGCGCCTTTGATGCCGAGTAGGCGTAACTCTTCGATCAGGTCATTGAGGTCGGCGAAGGACTCCACCTGCTCCTGGTCATCAA
This sequence comes from Gammaproteobacteria bacterium, assembly GCA_018816095.1. GTDB lineage: Bacteria > Pseudomonadota > Gammaproteobacteria > Pseudomonadales > Pseudomonadaceae > Aquipseudomonas > Aquipseudomonas spirodelae. The sequence goes on along the minus strand of JAHIWP010000026.1, from coordinate 36,844 downwards.
CCAGAAAGAAGCTGGTGCCCGCGCCTTTCTTCAACAGCACGATCCATTCCCGGGTATTGGCCGGGTTGACGATGATATGCGTATCAAAGACCACGCCCTGCGCCTGCTTATTTTTTATCTCTTCACGCTGCATCAACTCGCCCCTGCTTACTCAACCGTTACGCTCTTGGCCAGGTTACGCGGCTGGTCGACGTCAGTGCCCTTGAGCACGGCCACGTAGTAGGACAACAGTTGCAGCGGAATAGTGTAGAGAATCGGTGCTAGAGCGTCGTGGATGTGCGGCATGTTCACCACGTGAGTGCCCTCGCCATTGCTCATGCCCGCCTGCTCGTCGGCAAACACCAGCAGCTCACCGCCACGTGCGCGGACTTCCTGCAGGTTAGATTTGAGCTTTTCCAGCAGCTCGTTGTTCGGCGCCACGGTCACCACCGGCATGTCGCTGTCGACCAACGCCAACGGGCCATGCTTGAGCTCGCCAGCCGGGTAGGCTTCGGCGTGAATATAGGAGATTTCCTTGAGCTTGAGCGCGCCTTCCATTGCCACCGGGTACTGCGCACCACGGCCGAGGAACAGTGCATGGTGCTTCTCAGCGAACAACTCGGACACCTTCTCCACCACGCTGTCCATGGCCAAGGCTTCACCGAGGCGGGTCGGCAGACGACGCAACTCTTCCACTAACTCGGCTTCCAGGGTTTTATCCAGGGTGCCGCGCACATGACCGAGGGACAGGGTCAGCAGCATCAGTGCGACTAACTGGGTGGTGAAGGCCTTTGTTGAGGCTACGCCGATTTCCGGGCCAGCCTGGGTCAGCAGGGTCAGATCGGACTCACGCACCAGCGAGCTGATACCGACGTTGCAGATGGCCAGGCTGGCCAGATAGCCGCCCTGGCCAGGCGCATGCTCTTTAGCGTTACGCAGCGCGGCCAGGGTGTCGGCGGTTTCGCCAGATTGGGAGATGCTGACAAACAGGGTATCCGGCTGCACCACCACCTTGCGGTAACGGAATTCGCTGGCCACTTCGATTTGGCAGGGAATCCCGGCCAAGCCTTCCAACCAATAACGCGCGACCATACCGGCGTGGTAACTGGTGCCGCAGGCAACGATCTGTACATTGCGTACCTTGGCGAACAGCTCGGCGGCCTGGGGGCCGAACGCCTGCACCAATACATGATCAGTGCCCAGACGGCCTTCCAGGGTGCGCTGCACGACCTTGGGCTGCTCGTGGATTTCCTTGAGCATAAAGTGACGGTACTCGCCCTTATCGGCGGCTTCCGCACCTTCGTGGTATTGCACGCTCTCGCGCGTCACCGGCTCACCGGAGGCGTCCCAAATCTGTACGCTGTCGCGCTGGATCTCGGCGATATCGCCTTCTTCCATGTACATAAAACGGTCGGTGACCTGACGCAGTGCCAGCTGGTCGGAGGCGAGGAAGTTCTCACCCAAGCCCAGACCAATCACCAATGGGCTGCCACTGCGAGCCGCGATAAGACGGTCAGGCTGCTTGGCACTGATAACCGCCAGGCCATAAGCACCGTGCAGTTGCTTGACCGCCAGTTTTAGCGCGGCGGTCAAATCAGGCTGAGATTTGAGGGTGTGATCGAGCAGATGGACGATCACTTCAGTGTCGGTGTCGGAGCTGAACGTGTAACCGAGGCCCTTGAGCTGAGCGCGCAGTTCTTCGTGATTCTCGATAATGCCGTTGTGCACCACCGCCAGCTCACTGCCGGAGAAATGCGGGTGGGCATTACGCTCGCTTGGCGCACCGTGTGTGGCCCAACGGGTGTGGGCGATGCCCAGGCGACCCGCCAGCGGCTCCTGGCTTAATGCAGCTTCCAACTCACTGACCTTCCCGACACGGCGACTGCGGTGCAGTTCGCCCTGATTGTTGAGCAACGCCACACCGGCGCTATCGTAGCCGCGGTATTCCAGGCGCTTGAGGCCTTCAACCAGCACGGCGGTGATATTACGTTCGGCGACTGCGCCTACGATGCCACACATATTCTTCTCCTTAAGCTTCAACAGCCGCGCAGATCAGCTTGATCCCACGCGCAGTCAATTGTTCACGGGCCTGGTTATCCAGGCGCTCGTCAGTGATCAGGGTGTGGATGCCGCCCCAGGGCAGCTCCAGGTTGGGAATCTTGCGGCCGATCTTGTCGCTCTCGACCATCACCACCACTTCGCGGGCTACATCCGCCATTACCCGGCTGAGCCCGAGCAACTCATTAAAGGTGGTGGTGCCACGATGCAGGTCGATGCCATCGGCACCAATAAACAGCTGATCGAAATCATAGGAACGCAGCACTTGTTCGGCCACTTGGCCCTGGAATGACTCCGAATGCGGATCCCAGGTACCGCCGGTCATCAGCAGTATGGGCTCATGCTCCAGTTCGCTGATTGCACGGGCGACATTCAGCGAATTGGTCATCACCACCAAGCCGGGTTTATAGCCTAGCTGCGGGATCATTGCCGCCGTGGTGGTGCCGCTGTCGATGATGATTCGCGCATGCTCACGAATGCGCGCCACGCCAGCACGGGCGATGGCCTGCTTGTACTGCGAGATCGGCTGAACGTCGCTGATCAGCTCCTGCGGCATGGGCACCGCACCACCGTAGCGACGCAACAGTAGGCCGCTCTTTTCCAGCGCCGCGAGGTCTTTGCGAATGGTTACTTCGGAGGTGGCGAAGGCTTTCGACAAGGCGTCGACACTCACTTCACCTTGCTCGGCGAGCAGGGCAAGGATGGTGTGACGGCGTTGTGGCGTGTTGCGTTTCGACATTAAAAGTTTCGATTCGAAAGATAGCGGTGCGAATCAAAACCTAACGAAGCTTTTGCGTCAAGCAGGAAAGTGATGAATGGCCGTAGGATGGGTTAGCACAGGCGCAACCCATCATCAGGCGGCATGGGTATCGCTGCGCTCAACCTACGCGGCCCGACCCATCCTACATCCGCCTCACTTCTTGGTTGGGCGCTTCCAGCCTTCGATATTGCGCTGCTTGGCGCGGCCGACGGCCAAGGTGTTATCCGGTACGTCGCTGGTAATCACCGAACCTGCACCAGTGGTCGCACGATCACCGAGTGTCACCGGGGCCACCAGGGCGCTGTTGGAGCCAATAAACACGTCTTCGCCCAGCACGGTTTTGAACTTGTTGGCGCCATCGTAATTACAGGTGATGGTACCGGCGCCGATATTGGTGCGTGCGCCGATTTCAGCGTCGCCCAAATAACTCAGGTGACCCGCCTTAGCCCCTTCACCCAGCGTGGCGTTCTTTAGTTCGACGAAGTTACCCACATGGGCCTTGGCGCCCAACACGGAACCCGGACGCAAACGGACGAACGGCCCGCAGTCGGCGCCCTCACCTACTTCGGCCCCGTCCAGATGGCTGTTGGCTTTGACGATGGCGCCTTTACGCAGGGTGCTGTTCTTGATCACGCAGTTCGAGCCGATCTGCACGCCATCTTCGATCACGACCTGGCCTTCGAGGATTACGTTGATGTCGATGGTGACATCGCGACCCACCGTGACTTCGCCGCGCAAATCAAAACGCGCCGGGTCGATCAGGGTCACGCCTTGCAGCATCAAGCGGCGCGCCGCGCGGAACTGGTAGTGACGCTCCAGCTGCGATAGCTGGATGCGGTCGTTGGCGCCCAAGACTTCCATCTCGTCAGCCGCCTGCTCGGTGGCGACTACCAAACCATCGGCCACCGCCATGGCAATCACGTCTGTCAGGTAGTACTCGCCCTGGGCATTGCTGTTGGACAGACGACCGAGCCAATCGCCCAGTTTCTTCCCCGGTACTGCGAGGATGCCGGTGTTGCCTTCGCTGATTTGCCGTTGCTCGGTGCTGGCGTCCTTGTGCTCGACAATGGCCTTCACCACACCAGCGGCATCCCGGACGATGCGGCCGTAACCGGTTGGGTCGTTCAGATTGACCGTCAGCAACCCCAGCTGCTGCTCGCTTACCTGTTGCAACAGACGCTGCAGGGTTTCAACTTCGATCAGCGGTACGTCGCCATAGAGAATCAGCACGCGCTCGGCGCTCAAGGCCGGCAGCGCCTGGGCTACGGCATGGCCGGTGCCGAGTTGCTGCGTTTGCAGGACGAAATTCAGATCATCCGCTGCCAATCGCTCGCGCACCAATTCCGCGCCATGCCCGATCACCACATGGATGCCATTCGGCTTGAGCTGGCGGGCCGTGTCGATCACATGACCGAGCATGGCTTTACCGGCAACCGGGTGCAGCACTTTGGGCAAGGCCGAACGCATACGGGTGCCTTGGCCAGCGGCGAGGATGACGATATCGAGCGACATAGAAGAGGGTCCTGGGCTAGCGCCGGTTGTTCCCTGTGGATAACTCCACAACACAACCAACTGAAAAGATGAAATGACAGGCAAGAAAAAGGGTAGCCAAGGCTACCCTTTTACTCGTTTGCGATGAAGCAGCGAAATTAACCGCCGAACTTCTTGCGCAACTGCTGAACGGTACGCAGCTGAGCCGCGACCTCAGCCAAGTGAGCGGCGGCGGAACCGTAGTCGAACTCCGCGCCTTTCTCATTCAAGGCTTTCTCAGCAGCCTGCAGGGCCAGCTGAGCAGCAGCTTCATCGATATCGGCAGCACGCTGCACGGTATCGGCGAGCACTTTGATCATGCTCGGCTGGACTTCCAGGAAGCCACCAGAGATGTAGAACACCTCGGATTCGCCACCCAGCTTGACCAGACGAATCGGACCCGGCTTGAGGTCGGTGATCAGCGGCGCGTGGCCTGGAGCGATACCAATATCACCCAGGTTGCCGTGCGCAATCACCATCTCGACCAGACCGGAGAAGATCTCGCCTTCTGCGCTGACGATGTCGCAATGGACTGTCATAGCCATGTCTAACCTCACTATCGATCTGTTTGCACACGATGAGGTGGGCAAACAGACCGTAAGCGCCCGTTACCGAGCGCACGGGTGATTACAGTTTCTTCGCTTTCTCGACAGCTTCTTCGATGCTGCCAACCATGTAGAACGCCTGCTCTGGCAAGTGATCGTAGTCACCTTTCAGAATACCGCTGAAACCAGCGATGGTGTCCTTCAGGGAGACGTACTTACCTGGCGAACCGGTGAAGACTTCGGCCACGAAGAACGGCTGGGACAGGAAGCGCTGGATCTTACGAGCACGGGATACCAGCTGCTTATCTGTTTCGGACAGTTCGTCCATACCCAGAATCGCGATGATGTCCTTCAGCTCTTTGTAGCGCTGCAGCACGTACTGAACGCCGCGAGCGGTGTCGTAGTGCTCCTGGCCGATAACCATCGGGTCCAACTGGCGCGACGTCGAGTCGAGTGGATCGACCGCTGGGTAGATACCCAGGGAGGCGATGTCACGGGACAGTACAACGGTGGCGTCCAAGTGGGCGAAGGTGGTCGCCGGGCTTGGGTCGGTCAAGTCGTCCGCAGGAACGTAGACGGCCTGGATCGAGGTGATCGAACCGGTCTTGGTCGAAGTAATACGCTCTTGCAGAACGCCCATTTCTTCGGCCAGGGTCGGCTGATAACCCACTGCGGAAGGCATACGGCCCAGCAGTGCGGATACTTCAGTACCGGCCAAGGTGTAACGGTAGATGTTGTCCACGAAGAACAGCACATCACGGCCTTCGTCACGGAACTTCTCGGCCATGGTCAGGCCGGTCAGTGCTACGCGCAGACGGTTGCCTGGTGGCTCGTTCATCTGACCGTAAACCAGGGCTACCTTGTCGAGAACGTTGGAGTCCTTCATCTCGTGGTAGAAGTCGTTACCCTCACGAGTACGCTCACCCACACCGGCGAACACGGAATAACCGCTGTGCTCGATGGCGATGTTACGGATCAGTTCCATCATGTTTACGGTTTTGCCTACACCGGCACCACCGAACAGACCGACTTTACCGCCCTTGGCGAACGGGCAAACCAGGTCGATAACCTTGATGCCGGTTTCCAGCAGCTCGTTGGAGCCAGCTTGTTCGGCGTAGGTTGGCGCGGCACGGTGAATGCCCCAACGCTCTTCTTCGCCAATCGGGCCAGCTTCGTCGATTGGGTTGCCCAGCACGTCCATGATACGGCCCAGGGTTTTCACCCCAACCGGTACCTGGATACCTGCGCCAGTGCTGCCAACGCTCAGGCCACGCTTGAGGCCTTCGGTCGAACCCATTGCAATGGTACGTACCACGCCGTCGCCCAGCTGCTGCTGAACTTCAAGAGTGGTTTCGGCGCCGACTACTTTCAGCGCTTCATAAACATTCGGCACTTGATCACGCGGGAATTCCACGTCGATAACGGCGCCGATGATTTGAACGATACGTCCGCTACTCATCTTTGGTTCCTCTGAATATTTGAACCGTGCTTAAACCGCGGCAGCGCCGCCGACGATTTCCGAAATTTCCTGGGTGATCGCTGCCTGACGTGCTTTGTTGTAAACCAACTGCAGGTCTTTGATGATATCGCCAGCGTTGTCGGTGGCGTTTTTCATCGCGATCATCCGGGCCGCTTGTTCAGCCGCGTTGTTCTCAACCACTGCCTGGTACACCTGCGACTCCACGTAACGCACCATCAAGCCGTCCAGCAGCTCTTTGGCGTCGGGTTCGTACAGGTAATCCCAGTGGTGCTTGAGTTCTTTATCCGGATCGGCCACCAGCGGAATCAACTGCTCCACTGTCGGCTTTTGCGTCATGGTATTGATGAACTTGTTCGAGACCACGGACAAACGATCGATGCGACCATCGAGGTAGGCATCGAGCATTACCTTGACGCTACCAATCAGATCATTGATCGATGGTTCTTCGCCCAGGTGGCTGATCGCAGCAACGATGTTGCCACCAAAGTTGCGGAAGAACGCCGCGCCTTTGCTGCCAACAACGCAGAGATCAATCTCCACGCCTTGCTCGCGATTGCTCGCCATGTCTTTGACCAGAGCCTTGAACAGGTTGGTGTTCAGACCACCACACAGACCACGGTCCGAGCTCACCACGACATAACCAACGCGCTTAACATTGCGCTCGATCATGAACGGGTGACGGTATTCCGGGTTGGCGTTGGCCAGATGACCAATCACCTGACGGATACGCTCCGCGTAGGGACGGCTAGCAGCCATGCGCATTTGTGCTCTGCGCATTTTGCTGACCGCCACCTTTTCCATGGCGCTGGTGATCTTCTGCGTGCTTTTGATGCTCGCAATCTTGCTGCGAATCTCTTTTGCGCCTGCCATTTGACACCTATCGGGTTAGCAAGCGGGGACCTCGCGGTCCCCACTGCGGCTTACCAGGTTTGGGTGGCCTTGAACTTCTCGATACCGGCTTTCAGCTGGCCATCGATGTCGTCATTGAAGTCACCCTTCTCGTTGATCTTCGCCAGCAAAGCGGCGTGATCCCGGTTGAAGTAAGCAATCAGGGCCTGTTCGAATGCGCCAACTTTGGCAACTTCGATGTCGACCAGGAAACCACGCTCAGCGGCATACAGCGATACGGACATGTCAGCAATCGACATTGGCGCATATTGCTTCTGCTTCATCAGCTCGGTAACGCGCTGACCATGCTCAAGCTGCTTACGGGTGGCTTCGTCCAGGTCAGAAGCAAACTGGGCGAATGCTGCCAGTTCACGGTACTGAGCCAGAGCGGTACGGATACCACCAGAGAGCTTCTTGATGATCTTGGTCTGTGCAGCACCACCGACGCGGGATACCGAAATACCGGCGTTGACCGCAGGACGGATACCCGAGTTGAACATGGCCGATTCCAGGAAGATCTGACCGTCGGTGATCGAAATCACGTTGGTCGGAACGAACGCGGAAACGTCGCCAGCCTGGGTTTCGATGATCGGCAGAGCGGTCAAGGAACCGGTCTTGCCAGTCACGGCGCCATTGGTGAACTTCTCAACGTACTCTTCGGAAACGCGGGAAGCACGCTCCAGCAGACGGCTGTGGAGATAGAACACGTCGCCTGGGTAGGCTTCACGGCCTGGCGGACGGCGCAGCAGCAGGGAAATCTGGCGGTAAGCCACTGCTTGCTTGGACAGATCGTCATAAACGATCAGCGCGTCTTCACCGCGGTCGCGGAAGTATTCGCCCATGGTGCAACCGGCGTACGGTGCAATGAACTGCAGCGCAGCGGATTCAGAAGCGGAAGCCGCAACAACGATGGTGTTAGCCAGCGCGCCGTTTTCTTCCAGCTTGCGCACCACGTTAGCGATGGTCGATTGCTTCTGACCAATGGCAACGTAGACGCACTTAATGCCGCTGTTCTTCTGGTTGATGATGGCGTCGATGGCCAGAGCGGTTTTACCGATCTGACGGTCACCGATGATCAGCTCACGCTGACCACGACCAACCGGGATCATGGCATCGACCGACTTGTAACCGGTTTGCACCGGCTGGTCGACCGACTTACGCCAGATCACGCCCGGCGCAACCTTCTCAACAGCGTCGGTAGCGACGTTGTTCAGTGGGCCTTTGCCGTCAATTGGGTTGCCCAGTGCGTCGACAACGCGACCCAGCAATTCCGGACCAACCGGAACTTCCAGGATGCGGCCAGTGCACTTGGCGCTCATGCCTTCGGCCAGGGAGGTATAAGCCCCCAGAACCACTGCACCCACGGAGTCTTGCTCCAGGTTCAGTGCCATACCGTAGACACCGCCCGGGAACTCGATCATTTCGCCGTACATAACGTCGGCGAGACCGTGAATACGCACAATACCGTCAGATACGCTGACGACAGTGCCTTCGTTACGGGCTTGAGAGGCGACATCGAGATTCTCGATACGCCCCTTGATGATTTCACTTATTTCGGAAGGATTGAGTTGCTGCATAGCTCTGCTGCCCCTTCAAACTCAAGATTTCAATGCTTCGGCCAGCTTCGCGATTTTGCCGCGAACTGAGCCATCGATAACCAGGTCGCCGGCGCGGATAACGACACCACCGATAAGGGTGGCATCCTCCGCGGCGTGCAGACGCACTTCTCGGCCGAGCCGTGCACTGAGAACCTTGGCGAGTTTGTCTTGCTGTTCATCGCTCAATGCGAAGGCACTGGTGACATCCACGTCGATCGACTTTTCCTGCTCGGCTTTGTAAAGCTCGAACAGTTCAACGATCTCTGGCAACAGGGCCAGGCGATCGTTTTCAGCGACGATGTGAATGAAATTGCGTACCTGGGCGTCGAACTTGTCACCACACACGTCATTAAACGTGGTGGCCTTGTCTGTACTCGTCAAACGCGGTGCTTTGAGCAGGCTTTGCATGGTGTCGTCTTGCGACACCGCTGCAGCCAGGCCGAGCATGGCTGACCAAGAGGCCAGTTGCTGGTGGGCCTGAGCATACTCAAAGGCAGCCTTGGCGTAAGGTCGGGCCAACGTGGTCAGTTCTGCCATGATCGCGCCCTCGCTTAAATTTCGGCTGCCAGTTTGGAAACCAGCTCCGCATGCGCGTTTTGGTCGATAGATGCGCCCAGAATCTTCTCGGCACCGCTAACGGCCAGGCTACCCAGTTGGGCACGCAGCGCGTCTTTGACACCGTTGATTTCCTGTTCGATCTCGGCCTGAGCCTGAGCCTTCACACGGTCAGCTTCGACGCGAGCCTGTTCACGGGCTTCGTCGACGATCTGGGTACCGCGTTTCTTGGCTTGCTCAATGATCTCGGCTGCTTGACCTTTGGCTTCGCGCAGTTGCTGACCCACTTTCTCTTGGGCCAACTCCAGGTCACGAGCCGCACGGCTAGCAGCATCCAGGCCGTCTGCGATCTTCTTCTGACGTTCTTGCAAAGCCGTAATGACCGGAGGCCACACGTACTTCATGCAGAACAGCACGAAGATGAAGAAGGCAACGGACTGGCCAATCAGGGTTGCATTAATGTTCACGCCAACACCTCGCTCGTTCGTTGTCCGTCAAACCAATTACTTGAAATCCCATTGCTGGGATTCCAGAGTATTAGCCTGCGAGTTGACCAACGAAGGGGTTCGCGAAGGTGAAGAACAGTGCGATACCAACACCGATCATGGTCACGGCGTCGAGCAGACCAGCGACGATGAACATTTTCACTTGCAGCATTGGAACCATTTCCGGCTGACGCGCAGCGCCTTCCAGGAACTTGCCGCCCAGCAGGCCGAAACCAATGGCGGTACCCAGGGCACCCAGGCCAATCAGCAGTGCTACAGCGATAGCGGTCAGACCAACTACAGTTTCCATCTTTCCTCCCGACTTTTTATGTCGTATTGGTTAAGGTTTTCTAAGGGTAAAGCGGTAAAACAAAACCGGTGCTTCTGTGCCCTTGCGGGCGTCCACTATGAGCGCCTAGGCGTTCTTAATGGTTGTCTTCGTGCGCCATCGACAGGTAGACGATGGTCAGCATCATGAAGATGAACGCTTGCAGGGTAATGATCAGGATGTGGAATACCGCCCACGCCCACTGCAAGGCAACGCCCAAGGCACTCAGCCAGAGCAGACCGCTGCCGAACATCACAGCGATCAGAATAAATACCAACTCGCCGGCATACATGTTGCCGAACAGACGCAGAGCCAGGGAAATAGGCTTGGCGATCAGGGTGACGAATTCCAGCAGGAAGTTGACCGGGATCAGCAGTGCCTGCACAAACAGGTTCTTGCTACCGAATGGGTGCAGGGTCAGCTCGCCGATGAAGCCGCCAATGCCCTTGACCTTGATGCTGTAGAAAATGATCAGCGCGAACACCGACAGGGCCATGCCCAGAGTCGCGTTCGGGTCAGTGGTGGAAACGGCGCGGAATGGGATGTGCGCATCGCCACTGATCAGAATCGCCAACTGCGGAATCCAGTCGACCGGAATCAGGTCGATGGCGTTCATCAGGAAGACCCAGACGAAGATCGTCAGAGCCAGCGGTGCAATCACAGCGCTGCGACCATGGAAACTGTCTTTGACGCTGGTATCAACGAAGTCGACCAGCACTTCAACGAAGTTCTGCAGGCCGCCGGGTTGACCAGACGTGGCCTTCTTCGCCGCCATGCGGAACAGCAGAACGAAAAGTAAGCCAAGGGCAACGGACCAGCCGAGGGTGTCGACGTGGAATGCCCAAAAGCCCATTTCTTTTGCTTCTTGCGCGGTGTGGGCAAAGCCCCAATCACCATTCGGCAGTTGCCCGTATGTCAGGTTCTGCAGGTGGTGCTGGATATAGCCCGAAGCTGTTTGTTCTGCCATGGTTGCCTCAAACGCCTTAAGGTCTCGAAAGTCTTTTTTTCATTAGCAGCGGTGCAAACCAGTTGACCAGTTGGGTCAGGAAGAACACGCCGAATACCGCCAGCGGCTCTAAAGGCTTCACACCTGCAAAGGTCAGTGCAAACAGCACTGCCGTTAAAACCAGTTTGCCCGCCTCACCGGCATAAAAAGACCGGACGATGGCTTGAGCAGCCCGCGCTCCACTGAACCGGAACGCCTTGTGGGCGAAATACACATTCGGCAGCCAAGCAATCAAGCCGCCACACAACCCTGAGTAACCCGCTACGGTGCCTAGCCACAGCCACAACACCAGAGCCAGAAGCAGCACAACCAAGAGCTGCACCAGCAGTACCGGAAAAACAGCTAGCTGATGGAAGGGCAGGCGATTCGGCGTGCGAATGTCCATCAGATTTTCCTGAAAGCTGAACTCGGGCGCCGGCACCTTAAATCAATAACTTGGCATAGTTTGTGCCGACGAAATGCGCGCAGAGTATAGGGGCGGTTCACCCCCCATTCAACAGCTGGGTAGTGATTTCCGACTAGTCGCTACACGTGCAATTGTTTCAACGAATGTGAGCGAGCACGCCTTGCAGTTCATCCAGTGAGCTGTAGCTGATCACCAACTGACCTTTGCCTTTCTGCCCATGCTTGATCTGCACCGGCGAGCCCAGGCGCTCGGCCAGCCGCTGTTCCAGGCGGATGATGTCCGGGTCGGCTTTGACCTCGGTAGCGGGCTTGTCTTGGCTGTTCAACCACTGGCGAACCAGCGCTTCAGTTTGCCGCACAGTCAGACCGCGTGCGACAACGTGTCGCGCACCTTCGGTCTGCTGTTCGGCCGGTAAACCGAGCAAAGCGCGGGCATGGCCCATCTCCAAATCGCCATGAGCCAGGAGGGTTTTAATCTCTTCCGGCAGGGCAATCAGGCGCAGCAGGTTGCTGATGGTTACTCGTGATTTACCCACAGCGTCGGCGACTTGCTGCTGGGTCAGTTGGAACTCCTGCTGCAAACGCTGCAACGCCATCGCTTCTTCGATGGGGTTGAGGTCTTCACGCTGGATATTCTCGATCAGCGCCATAGCGATGGCCGCTTCATCCGGCAGTTCGCGGACCATGGCCGGGATCTTGTCCAGACCGGCTTGCTGGCTCGCGCGCCAACGGCGTTCGCCGGCGACGATTTCGAAACGCCCGCCGCCAATCGGCCGCACCACGATCGGCTGCATTACGCCGTGGGCTTTGATCGACTGCGCCAGTTCTTCCAGAGCGGTGGGGTCCATGTCGCGACGTGGCTGGTATTTGCCGCGTTGGATTAAATCCAGTGGCACGTACTGCAGTTCACGGCTGTCGACCTGCGCCGCCTCGTCCTTCAATGCGCTGACGCTGGAACCGCCCAGTAGGGCATCCAGACCGCGTCCCAGTCCTCGTTTTTTCACAGCCATGGGTATTTCCTTATGCGGTTACGCCGCGCGCTTTAACACGCTGGCGGCGGACCAATTCGCCGGCCAACGCCAGGTAGGCAATGGCCCCGCGGGAACTTTTGTCATACACCAGCGCCGGCATACCAAAGCTTGGCGCCTCGGCCAGGCGCACATTGCGCGGGATTACGGTTTGGTAAAGCGTGTCAGGGAAGTGCTGCTTGAGCTGCGCCGAGACATCGTTGGTCAAGCTGATGCGCGGGTCATACATGGTGCGCAGCAGGCCTTCGATTTTCAGGCTTGGGTTGAGCAATTCAGCGATGCGCTGGATGCTGTTGATCAAGTCACTCAAGCCTTCAAGCGCGTAATACTCACACTGCATAGGGATGATCACGCCATCGGAAGCCACCAGGGCGTTGATGGTGAGCATCGAGAGTGCCGGTGGGCAATCGATGAGAATGTAATCGTAATTCTCACGGATCGGTGCCAGCGCATTCCGCAGCCGGCTTTCTTTCATATTCATTTCCAACAGCGACACTTCGGCAGCGGTCAGGTCGCGGTTGGCCGGCAGCAGTTGATAACCGCCATGTTCGGAGAACTGCATGGCATCAACCAGGTTGCATTCACCGATCAGTACGTCATAGATCGAGTGCTCCAGCGCATGCTTATCCACACCGCTACCCATGGTGGCGTTGCCTTGTGGATCGAGGTCGATCAGCAATACGCGACGCTTGGTCGCGACCAGGGAAGCCGCCAGGTTGACGCAGGTGGTGGTTTTACCCACGCCGCCCTTCTGGTTAGCGATTGCGAATACCTTAGCCATGCTGCCGTTCCCCCTAAACCGAGCGGCGCAGTATCAGCAGATGGCGCTGACCTTGGCAACCGGGAACCTTGAGTACATGGGTGGCGGTGAGGCGGAAATCCGCAGGCAGGGCCTGCAGTTCATCATCCGGGTGTACACCTTTCATCGCCAGCCACTGGGTATTGCCATCGCCGAGGTGGCGGGTCCAGTTGCTGAAATCTTCCAGCGAGCTGAACGCCCGCGAGCAGATACCGCTGAATGGCACAGCTGGGGCGAATTCCTCAACGCGGCTGTGGATAACTTGCAGATTGGCCAGTTTCAACTCCAGCTTCACCTGAGTCAGGAAGCGGGTCTTCTTGCCGTTTGAATCCAGCAAAGTGAACTGCCGCTCGGGAAACAGGATGGCCAGTGGAATCCCCGGCATACCGCCGCCACTGCCGACATCCAGCCAGTTATCCCCAGCCACACGCACATATTCGACCACCGACAGGCTGTCGAGCAAATGGCGCGAGACCATTTCGTCCGGATCGCGCACAGCCGTGAGGTTGTAGGCCTTGTTCCACTTGATCAGCAATGCCAGATAGGCGAGCAACTGCTCATGCTGTTCGACGCTGAGTTCGACACCCAGTTCGCGGGCGCCTTCGCGCAACTCTTCGGCGTGACGTGTAGTGACCAACGACATCAAACGCTGTGCTCCAACTGCTGACCGGCAGTGCGTTTTTTTAGGTGAATCAGCAGCAAAGAAATCGCTGCCGGGGTAACGCCGGGAATCCGCGAGGCCTGGCCGAGGGTTTCTGGACGGCTGTTGCCAAGCTTGTGCTGGATTTCCTTAGACAGCCCGGAAATCCCTGCGTAGTCGATATCCAGCGGTAACGCGATGTTTTCACTGGCGCGCAAGCGGGAAATTTCGTCCTGCTGACGCTCGATATAACCGGCGTATTTGGTCTTGATCTCGACCTGTTCGGCCACCTGCGGGTCCTGCGCACCGCCGCCGGTGATAGTTACTAGCCCGGCGTAATCAATTTCCGGGCGCGCGAGCAGGTTGAGCAGGTTGTATTCGTGGGTCAGCGGGGTGCCGAAATGCGCGGCAATTGCATCGCCTTGCGTCGTGCCCGGGCGCACCCAGGTGCTTTTCAAGCGCTGTTCTTCCAGCTCGATGGCTTCGCGTTTGGCGGCGAACGCCGCCCAACGCACATCATCGACCAGACCCAGCTCGCGGCCTTTCTCGGTCAGGCGCAGGTCGGCGTTGTCTTCGCGCAGGATCAACCGGTACTCGGCGCGCGAGGTGAACATGCGGTACGGCTCCTGGGTCCCCAGGGTAATCAGGTCATCGACCAGCACGCCGATGTACGCCTCATCGCGACGCGGGCACCAGCTGTCTTTGCCTTGGGCGCGCAGTGCGGCGTTAGCACCGGCGAGCAAACCCTGCGCACCGGCTTCTTCGTAACCGGTGGTGCCGTTGATTTGCCCGGCGAAAAACAGCCCGGCAATCACTTTGGTTTCCAGGCTGTACTTCAAATCGCGCGGGTCGAAGTAGTCGTACTCAATGGCGTAGCCGGGGCGGACTATATGCGCGTTTTCCATACCGCGGATGCTGCGCACGATCTGCAATTGCACATCGAACGGCAGCGAGGTGGAAATACCATTTGGATACAGCTCATGGGTATTCAGGCCTTCGGGCTCGATAAATACCTGATGGCTGTCCTTGTCGGCAAAACGGTGAATCTTGTCTTCGATCGACGGGCAGTAACGCGGGCCGACGCCTTCGATTACACCGGAATACATCGGTGAACGATCGAGGTTGGCCGCAATGATTTCGTGGGTACGCGCGTTGGTGTGGGTAATCCAGCAACTGACCTGACGCGGTTGTTGTTCAGCGCGACCGAGGAAAGACATCAGCGGCGTTGGGGTATCACCCGGCTGCTCGGTCATCAGCGAAAAATCCACCGAACGGCCATCGATGCGGGGCGGTGTTCCGGTTTTCAAGCGGCCGACGCGCAGCGGCAACTCGCGTAAACGCTGCGCCAGGGCAATCGAGGGTGGATCACCGGCGCGACCACCGGAGTAATTCTGCAGACCAATGTGGATAAGTCCGCCAAGGAAGGTGCCGGTGGTCAACACCACGGAATCCGCGAAGAAACGCAGGCCCATTTGCGTTACCACGCCTTTGACTTCGTCGTTTTCGACGATCAGGTCATCGGCTGCCTGTTGAAATATCCACAGGTTGGCTTGGTTTTCCAGGGTTTCACGAATGGCTGCTTTGTACAGCACGCGATCAGCCTGAGCACGAGTGGCACGAACAGCTGGGCCTTTGCGGCTGTTCAGTACACGGAACTGGATACCACCGCGGTCTGTGGCTTCAGCCATAGCACCGCCAAGGGCGTCGATTTCCTTGACCAGATGACTTTTGCCAATCCCGCCAATGGCTGGGTTGCAACTCATCTGCCCAAGTGTTTCCACGTTGTGAGTCAGCAGCAGGGTTTTTACCCCCATGCGTGCAGCTGCCAGTGCAGCTTCGGTACCGGCATGACCGCCGCCGATGACGATCACCTGAAAACGGGAAGGGAAATCCACCACGCACCTCGTGCCTGTTGAGAAATGGGGGGCTTTTTGGATTGAAAAGCGGGAAAGGCGGCAAGTATAGGCAGTTCGCCAGTGTGAAAGAAGCCTTTTGCACAAAAAATAGCCAGCCGACCTGAGGGCCTTTTTAACCAAGCGGTTAATAAAGATTAAAAGAATGAATTTTTATAGAGCTTTGTTTTTATGTTTATTAATGAGCAACGGCTTTTCTGTGGATAGATTGCTACAGACCAATAAAATCAATATGTACAGAGTTTTGAAAGGTTGTGCCAATCCTGCATTCAGCCTGTTCAATTGCCGTACGCAAGCTGTGGATGAAAGTGATGGTTATCCACAGGGGCGTTTATCCTCCGTTTTATCACAGGGTTATGAGCAGGGCTTAGGCCGAGTTTTCCACAGGGCTTAGCCACAGAAATAAATCGTTGGGGATGTACCTTTCGCCCACACAAACGCCTACCGCGAACGGCATGCATAAGAAATTTGTGGGCAAGAGGCTTAGGAAGGGTCAGTTACAGACGGAAGATATGAACGACGAAAAACAGCACGTTGAGGCGTGTTCCTTCAGCAATATCGTGCCGTTGATGGGACGATATTGCTGAAATAGGCGCTGTTTAAGGCGAGAAGAGAGGGTATCCGTCGCTAACCGACGCGGTGACTACTTGCCGATACAGAAGCTGGAAAAGATCCGCCCCAGCAGGTCATCGGAGCTAAAGGCCCCGGTGATTTCACCTAAGGCCTGCTGCGCCATACGCAGGTCTTCCGCGAGCAGTTCTCCGGCACCAGCAAGGGTCAACTGAGCATGGCCATGCTCAAGGTGAGTGGCGGCCTTGCGCAGTGCCTCCAGGTGACGCCTACGGGCGCTGAAGCTGCTCTCTGAGGTCTGTGCATAACCCATGCAGGCCTTCAGGTGTTCACGCAGCAGGTCCAGGCCTTGAGTCGACTTGGCCGACAGGCTGATGGTGACGTGGCCGTCATTGCAGACTTCCAGTACCACCGACTCGCCCGACAGGTCGGCTTTATTGCGAATCAGGGTGACCTTCGCTGGATCAGGGCGCTGATCAAGGAATTCGGGCCACAAAGCAAAGGGATCGTTCGCTTCCGGAGCTGTGGCATCGACCACCAGCAGGATGCGATCGGCTTCCCCAATCGCCTTGAGCGCACGCTCTACACCAATCCGCTCGACCTGATCCTCGGTATCGCGCAGGCCAGCGGTGTCCACTACGTGCAGTGGCATGCCATCGATGTGGATATGTTCGCGCAGGACATCGCGTGTGGTGCCGGCGATCTCAGTAACGATGGCCGCTTCGCGCCCAGCCAGGGCATTGAGCAGGCTGGATTTACCGGCGTTGGGCCGACCGGCGATAACCACCGTCATGCCATCGCGCAGCAGCGCACCTTGCCCGGCTTCACTCAGCACGCCAGCGAGGTCGTTGCGTACGCCTTCGAGCAGGCTGAGTACATGCCCATCGGCGAGAAAGTCGATTTCTTCTTCAGGAAAATCGATAGCCGCTTCGACATAAATCCGCAGGTTGATCAGGCGTTCAGTCAGGCCGTGCACTCGTCGGGAGAACTCGCCCTGCAGTGAGCGCAAGGCATTGCGTGCGGCTTGTTCAGAGCTGGCCTCGATCAGGTCGGCAATGGCTTCGGCCTGAGCCAGGTCGAGTTTGTCATTGAGGAAGGCCCGTTCACTGAATTCACCCGGTCGCGCCAAGCGCGCGCCGAGTTGTACACAGCGGCGTAACAACAAGTCGAGTACCACGGGGCCGCCATGCCCTTGCAGCTCCAGTACATCTTCACCGGTAAAGGAGTTCGGTCCCGGGAAGTACAAGGCTAATCCTTCATCCAGCACCTGTTCGGCATCGGCAAAGAAAGGGCCGTAATGTGCGTAGCGTGGCTTTAAGTCGCGCTGGCAAATGGCCGCGGCAAGCTGGCCGGCCATAGGACCGGATACACGCACGATGCCAACCCCGCCACGCCCTTGGGCAGTAGCGACGGCAGCAATGGTTTCAGTCACGGTTGGCATGCGGTTCTCCTGAGTCGACATAGCAAAACGCCCCTGAAAAGGGGCGTTTGTTACAGCTTAGAAGCGCCTACGGCTTAGGCATCTGCGGCCTTGGCTGCGGCTTCGATCTTGCGCGTAATGTACCACTGCTGCGCAATGGACAAGACGTTGTTGACCACCCAGTACAGAACCAGACCTGCAGGGAACCAGAGGAAGAAGAAGGTGAAGATGATTGGCATCATTTTCATAACCTTGGCTTGCATCGGGTCCGGCGGAGTCGGGTTGAGCTGCTGCTGAATAAACATGGTGGCCCCCATGATAATCGGCAGGATAAAGAACGGGTCTTTGATCGACAGGTCAGTTATCCACAGCAACCAAGGGGCTTGGCGCATTTCAACGCTTTCCAACAAGGTCCAGTAGAGCGCCAGGAATACGGGCATCTGTACCAAAATAGGCAAGCAACCACCCAGCGGATTGATCTTCTCCTTTTTGTACAGCTCCATCATGCCCTGGGACATTTTTTGCCGATCGTCGCCAAACTGCTCTTTCAGCGCAGCCAGCTTAGGTGCGACAGCCCGCATACGTGCCATGGATTTGTAGCTGGCGGCAGACAGTGGGAAGAAGATCAGCTTGATGATCATGGTCAGAACGATGATCGACCAACCCCAGTTACCCAGCAGGCTGTGGATATGTTCCAGCAACCAGAAGATCGGCTGAGCCAGGAACCACAGAATGCCGTAGTCGACAGTCAGCTCAAGACCAGGTGACAGGGTTTTCAGATGGCCTTGTAGCTTCGGGCCGGCATACAGAATTGCACTGGTTTCACCCTGAGCGCCGGGAGCAACCTGAATGGCCGGGCCGGTAAAGCCGACAATGTAGTTGCCTTGGCTGTCTTTACGGGTCTGTACTTGGTTAGTGCTGTCTTTGCTTGGAATCCAGGCAGTGACGAAGTAATGCTGTAGCCAGGCAACCCAGCCTCCTTGAACGGTTTCTTTGAAGGCTTGTTTATCGATGTCTTTCATCGACACTTTTTTGTACGGCTCTTCGCTCGTCCACAGGGCACCACCGAGGTAGGTTGCTGTGCCAGTTGCCGTTGTCGAAGATGGATCACCACTGCCATCGCGCTTGAGCTGGGCAAACATGTTGCCGCTCCAAGCTTGAGCGCTCTGGTTATCGATCAGGTAGCTGACGTCTATCTGGTAGGAGGACGGGTCCACGCAACCGGGTTTCTTCAGCAACTGCTCTTTGGCCGAACATTCAGCGTTCAGGCCGCGCTTGAACGTGAAACGCTTGATGTAATTAATGCCGTTTTCGCTGAGCGTGAGATCAACTTGCAGTTGATCCTGACCATCGGCCAGCTCATAACTTTTTTGCGCGCTGCTCCACAGGGCCCGACCGCTGGATTTGTCCGGCGCATTGCTGCCGATTAACCCGCTTTGTGCCAGGTAAGTGCGCTCGCCACCGTTGTCGAACAGCTGGAACGGTACGTCAGGACGGTCTTGACGACGCGGGTACTGCGGCAGACGCAGTTGCACCACATCACCACCGCGCGGGTCGATGGCCAGATCTAGCACATCGGTCTTCACCCGAATCAGCTCATCGTTGGCTGCGGTGGAGACAGCACTGATTGCGCTTGGCTCAACGGCAGTCGTTGCGCTCGGAATATCGTCGCCACCAGCTGAGTTTGAGTTCGCAGTGGTTGTATCTGGCAAGCCAGGTACCGTGCTGCTAGTCGCGGCAATTTCAGTCGGCAGGGCAGTTTGACCGTAATCCTGGTTCCACTGAAGAACCATCATATAGGACACGATTGCCAGGGCGACGATCAGGATCGAGCGTTGAATATCCATGATTATTCGGCCATCGAAGAGGAACGGGAGGTTTTCGCGGGGGGAACCGGGTCGTAGCCACCGGGATTCCACGGATGGCATCGGCCCAGCCGACGCAGAGTCAGCCAGCCACCGCGCATGACACCATGGTGTTCAATGGCTTCAAGCGCGTAGCAAGAACAACTGGGGTAAAAACGACAGTGGCTGGCCATCAAGGGGCTGATGGCGTAGCGGTAAAACTGGATAGGAAGCAAAACCAGCTTACGCATGGGGACTGTCGTTCCCCCCGGGTGTTGCATCAGCTTCCGGGCTAGGCTTGCTGCGTTCGAGGCGTTTCCAAAGTTTGCCAAACTGGCGTGCCAGCTCAACATTGTCCAGATCACCAAGGCCTTTTCGCGCCACCACCACGATGTCCCAACCGACCAAATTATCTTGGTTCAGACGGAACGATTCGCGGATCTGGCGTTTCAGGCGATTGCGTTCAACCGAGAGCTTGACGCTCTTCTTGCCGATCACTAGCCCCAAGCGGGGATGACCAAGCTCATTGTTGCGCGCTAGCAGCAGGACATTTTTGCCCGGCGCTTTGCCGTTAGGGGAGTCGAAGACTGCCTTGAATTGTCGGGGAGTTAGCAGACGCTTTTCCCGACTGAAGTCTCGACTCACCACAATACCGAAAATTAGACGGCGAGACGCTTACGGCCTTTGGCACGGCGACGCTGCAGAACAGCACGGCCGCTCTTGGTAGCCATACGAGCGCGGAAACCATGAGTGCGAGCGCGTTTGATAGTGCTGGGTTGGAAAGTACGTTTCATGATGCGGTACCTGGGTGGTCGACTACGGGCCGGAATGGCCCCCGTTTTAAGAGACCGGGGATTCTAGAGAAACCCGAGGGTCAGGTCAATTTCAAACCATGCTTTCCTGCATAAAGAAATATAGAGAAGAGAATATTTAAAGATCTTTTGTAGTGTTAGTAACTCTTAGTGAGCCACTTATCTGTGCATAAGTACCTGAAGCGCAAACGATTCGGGCTGTTCAGCCAAGGGTAAGTCTGTCGAAAAGACGTGTTGCAACTGTGCGGAAGCAGCGCACAAGCTGGGGACGGAATGCCATTTTACCCACAGGGTGGTTTTCCACCGGGTTTACCCCTGGCTTATCCCATGAGCTTGTATAAGGTTATCCACAGACCTTATTCCTCTCCTTAATCGAGCCTTATGCGTCGTTAACAGACTGATTTTCCTTGTGGATCGGCAAGCTTACATGTGGATAACTCAAGCCCTGACAGCTACAATGGCGCCTGTTTTTGTGCCTCACGCCTTTCGATTTAGGGGATGTCCGTGTCTGTGGAACTTTGGCAGCAGTGCGTCGAGCTTCTGCGCGATGAGCTGCCTGCTCAGCAATTCAACACTTGGATCCGTCCGCTGCAGGTCGAAGCCGCTGGCGACGAACTTCGCGTTTATGCGCCCAATCGTTTTGTGCTCGACTGGGTCAATGAAAAGTACCTCAGCCGCTTGCTGGAGTTACTCGCTGAACGGACCAACGGTTTGGCGCCTGCGCTTTCCTTATTAATAGGCAGCAAACGCAGTTCAGCGCCGCGCGCGGCTGTTGTCAGTTCGCCGCCGGTAGCGCCCAGCACACCTGCCCCTCAACCTGCTGAAGCCCCTAAGTCGACCGCTATAGCGGCATCTGTAGCGACAGAACCTTCGCGCGCCAGTTTTGATCCTATGGCTGGCGCTGCCAGTCAGCAGGCTCCTGCGCGTACTGAGCGTTCGGTGCAGGTTGAAGGCGGGCTGAAACACACCAGTTACCTGAATCGCACCTTTACCTTTGATAACTTCGTCGAGGGTAAGTCCAACCAACTGGCGCGCGCTGCGGCCTGGCAGGTAGCTGATAACCCCAAGCACGGTTACAACCCGCTGTTTCTTTATGGCGGAGTGGGGCTGGGTAAAACCCACTTGATGCATGCGGTGGGCAACCATCTGCTGGCGAAGAACCCGAATGCCAAGGTGGTGTACCTGCATTCCGAGCGTTTCGTGGCAGATATGGTCAAGGCGTTGCAGTTGAATGCGATCAACGAATTCAAGCGCTTCTACCGTTCGGTGGATGCCCTGCTGATCGATGACATTCAATTTTTCGCCAAGAAAGAGCGTTCCCAGGAAGAGTTCTTCCACACCTTTAACGCTTTGCTTGAAGGGGGTCAGCAGGTGATTCTCACCAGCGACCGTTACCCGAAAGAAATCGAAGGGTTGGAAGAGCGTCTCAAATCGCGCTTCGGTTGGGGCCTGACAGTAGCCGTCGAGCCGCCTGAGCTGGAAACTCGCGTCGCCATTCTAATGAAGAAGGCTGACCAGGCTAAAGTTGATCTGCCACACGATGCAGCCTTCTTTATTGCACAGCGCATTCGCTCCAACGTGCGCGAACTGGAAGGTGCTTTGAAACGGGTGATTGCCCACTCGCACTTCATGGGCCGCGACATTACCATCGAGCTGATCCGTGAGTCGCTCAAGGACCTGCTTGCTCTACAAGACAAGCTGGTAAGCATCGACAATATTCAGCGCACGGTCGCCGAGTACTACAAAATCAAGATTTCCGATCTGCTGTCCAAGCGTCGCTCGCGTTCGGTTGCGCGTCCACGGCAGGTGGCCATGGCCTTGTCGAAAGAGCTGACCAACCACAGTCTGCCGGAAATTGGTGACGCCTTTGGCGGTCGCGATCACACGACGGTATTGCATGCTTGTCGTAAGATTGCTGAACTTAAGGAATCCGACGCGGACATCCGCGAGGACTATAAGAATTTGCTGCGTACGCTGACTACCTAACTACGCAACTCCACTAGGCAAGGGACTAGACCATGCATTTCACCATTCAACGCGAAGCCTTGTTGAAACCTCTGCAACTGGTCGCCGGCGTCGTGGAACGCCGTCAGACCTTGCCGGTTCTCTCGAATGTTCTGCTGGTGGTTGAAGGCCAGCAGCTGTCATTGACCGGTACAGACCTTGAGGTTGAACTGGTCGGGCGCGTCACGCTGGAAGAGCCTGCTGAGTCCGGTGAAATCACCGTTCCGGCACGCAAGCTGATGGACATTTGTAAGAGCCTGCCGAGCGATGCTCTGATCGACATTCGTATTGATGAGCAAAAGCTGTTGATCAAGGCGGGGCGCAGCCGCTTTAGCCTGTCGACCCTGCCCGCCAATGACTTCCCGACTGTTGAGGAAGGCCCTGGTTCGCTGACCTTCAGCCTCGTGCAAAGCAAATTGCGTCGTTTGATCGAGCGCACCAGCTTTGCCATGGCCCAGCAGGACGTGCGTTATTACCTCAACGGTATGCTGCTGGAAGTCCAGACCGGGATCCTCCGTGCAGTGGCCACTGATGGTCACCGTCTGGCAATGTGCTCGATGGATGCTGCCATCGAGCAGGTTGAACGGCACCAAGTCATCGTGCCGCGTAAAGGTATTCTCGAGATGGCTCGTCTACTGACTGAGCAGGATGGCAGTGTAAGCATCGTCCTCGGTCAGCACCACATCCGCGCCACCACGGGTGAATTCACCTTTACCTCGAAACTGGTCGACGGCAAGTTCCCTGATTACGAGCGTGTGTTGCCACGCGGTGGCGACAAACTGGTTGTCGCTGATCGCCAGGGGCTGCGTGAAGCGTTTAGCCGTACTGCGATTCTGTCCAACGAGAAGTACCGCGGTATTCGTTTGCAGCTGGAGTCTGGCTTGTTAAAAATTCAGGCCAATAACCCTGAGCAGGAAGAAGCCGAAGAAGAGATCGCCGTCGACTACAACGGCAGTGCGTTAGAAATCGGTTTTAACGTCAGCTACTTGCTCGACGTGCTGAGTGTGATGACCACCGACCAAGTTCGTTTGATTCTTTCTGATGCCAACAGCAGTGCTCTGGTTCAGGAAGCTGACAACGATGATTCGTCTTATGTCGTTATGCCGATGCGTCTGTAACCGCTGAATGTCTCTTACTCGCTTCACTGTCACCGCGGTGCGTAATCTGCACCCGGTGACCCTCTCCCCCTCCCCGCGCATCAATATCCTTTCCGGCGACAATGGCAGCGGCAAAACCAGTTTGCTCGAAGCCATTCATTTGCTGGGGTTGGCCCGCTCCTTTCGCAGCACACGCTTGCTTCCGGTTATTCAATACGAGCAGCCTGCCTGCACCATCTTCGGTCAGGTACAGATGTCTGATGGTCGGCAAAGCAACCTGGGTGTTTCTCGGGATCGTCAGGGTGAGTTTCAGATTCGTATTGACGGGCAAAATGCACGTAGCGCAGCGCAACTCGCAGAAACCCTACCGCTTCAGCTGATTAATCCCGATAGCTTTCGTTTGCTTGAAGGTGCGCCGAAGATCAGAAGGCAGTTTCTTGATTGGGGTGTGTTCCACGTGGAACCTCGTTTTTTACCCGCCTGGCAGCGGCTGCAGAAGGCCCTGCGTCAGAGAAACTCATGGCTGCGGCATGGTACACTTGACGCCGCTTCACAGGCGGCCTGGGACCGTGAATTGTGCCTGGCCAGCGACGAAATAGACGGTTACCGGCGTGCCTATATTCAGGCCCTGAAACCGGCCTTTGAGCGCACCCTGAATGAATTAGTTGAGCTTGAAGGTTTGACCCTCAGTTATTACCGCGGATGGGATAAAGAGCGTGAACTCAACACTGTGTTGGCCTCTACCCTTCCCCGCGATCAGCAATTAGGGCATACCCAAGCGGGCCCTCAGCGTGCCGATTTACGGCTACGGTTGGGGGCGCACAATGCCGCCGAGATACTTTCACGCGGCCAGCAGAAATTAGTTGTATGTGCCTTGCGTATTGCGCAAGGCCATTTAGTCAATCAGGCCAAGCACGGCCAATGTATCTATCTAGTGGATGACTTGCCGTCAGAACTGGATGAACAGCACCGCCGTGCGTTGTGCCGATTGTTAGAAGACTTGCACTGCCAGGTGTTTATCACCTGTGTAGACCATGAATTGTTGAGGGAAGGCTGGCGCACGGATACGCCAGTTGCCATGTTCCACGTGGAACATGGTGGCATTACCCAGACCCACGACCACCGGGAGTGAAGGCATGAGCGAAAACCAAACGTACGACTCCAATAACATTAAGGTCCTTAAGGGCCTGGATGCCGTACGCAAGCGGCCTGGTATGTACATCGGCGATACCGACGATGGCAGCGGTCTGCATCACATGGTGTTCGAGGTGGTCGACAACTCGATTGACGAGGCGTTGGCTGGGCATTGCAGCGAAATCACCATCACCATCCACCCGGATGAGTCGATCAGTGTGCGCGACAACGGTCGCGGTATTCCGGTGGATATCCACAAGGATGAAGGCGTTTCAGCTGCTGAAGTGATCATGACCGTGCTACACGCCGGCGGTAAGTTCGACGACAATAGCTATAAGGTTTCCGGGGGCCTTCACGGCGTAGGTGTTTCCGTCGTGAATGCATTGTCCAGAGAGTTGGTGATGACCATTCGCCGCGCTGGCAAGATCTGGGAGCAAACCTACGTACACGGCGTTCCGCAGGCACCCATTGCTCCAGTGGGCGATAGCGATACCACCGGTACGCAAATCCACTTCAAACCCTCTGAAGATACCTTTGCCAATATCCATTTCAGCTGGGATATCTTGGCCAAGCGTCTGCGCGAATTGTCGTTCCTCAACTCCGGCGTAGGTATCTTCCTTAAGGATGAGCGCAGCGGTAAGGAAGAGTTGTTCAAGTATGAAGGCGGTCTGCGTGCCTTCGTTGAATACCTCAACCAAAACAAAACGGCAGTAAACCAAGTGTTCCACTTCAGCATTCAACGTGAAGATGGCATTGGTGTCGAAGTGGCGCTGCAGTGGAACGACAGCTTCAACGAGAACCTGCTGTGCTTCACCAACAACATCCCGCAGCGTGACGGCGGTACCCACCTGGCGGGCTTCCGCTCGGCGCTAACTCGTAACCTGAATGCCTACATTGAGCAGGAAGGCCTGGCCAAGAAGCACAAGATCGCTACCACCGGTGACGATGCCCGTGAAGGCCTGACCGCGATTATTTCGGTTAAGGTTCCAGACCCAAAATTCAGCTCGCAGACCAAAGACAAGTTGGTTTCCAGCGAAGTCAAAACAGCGGTCGAGCAGGAGATGGGCAAGTACTTCTCCGACTTCCTGTTGGAAAACCCCAACGAAGCCAAGCTCGTGGTCGGCAAGATGATCGACGCCGCGCGTGCCCGTGAAGCAGCGCGTAAAGCCCGTGAAATGACTCGCCGTAAAGGTGCGCTGGATATCGCCGGCCTGCCAGGCAAACTGGCCGACTGCCAGGAGAAAGACCCAGCCCTTTCCGAACTCTATATCGTGGAAGGGGACTCCGCGGGCGGTTCTGCTAAGCAGGGCCGTAACCGCAAGACGCAGGCGATCCTGCCGCTCAAAGGCAAGATCCTCAACGTCGAGAAAGCCCGTTTCGACAAAATGATTTCCTCCCAGGAAGTCGGCACCCTGATCACTGCTCTGGGTTGCGGTATCGGTCGCGATGAATACAACATCGACAAGCTGCGCTATCACAACATCATCATCATGACCGACGCCGACGTCGACGGTTCGCACATTCGTACCCTGCTGCTGACTTTCTTCTTCCGTCAGCTGCCGGAGCTGGTTGAGCGTGGTTACATCTACATTGCCCAGCCGCCGCTGTATAAAGTTAAGAAGGGCAAGCAGGAGCAGTACATCAAAGACGATGAGGCCATGGAGGAATACATGACCCAATCGGCTTTGGAAGACGCCAGCCTGCACGTCAACGAAAGCGCCCCAGGCCTGTCCGGTAGCGCGCTGGAAACCCTAGTCAACGATTACCGTCTGGTGATGAAGACCCTCAATCGCTTGTCGCGTTTGTACCCGTTGGAGCTTACCGAGCACTTCGTCTATATCCCGCGTGTTGAAGCCGAGCAATTGGCAGATAAAGAGGCCATGCAGCACTGGCTTGGCCTGCTCGACGCGCGCCTGAAAGGCATGGAGAAGTCGGGCCTGGTGTACAAAACCAGCCTGCACGAAGACCAAGAGCGTCATGTATGGCTACCGCAGGTTGAGTTGGTATCGCACGGCGTCTCCAGCTATATCATCTTCAACCGCGACTTCTTTGCCAGTAACGACTACAAAACCGTTACCACCTTGGGTGATCAGCTCAATAGCTTGCTGGAAGATGGTGCCTACGTGCAGCGTGGCGAGCGTAAGAAGGCAGTCACCACCTTCAAAGAGGCGCTGGCCTGGTTGATGGCTGAAAGCACCAAGCGTCACAGTATCCAGCGCTATAAAGGTCTCGGCGAAATGAACCCGGATCAACTCTGGGAAACCACCATGGACCCCGAAGTGCGCCGTATGCTCAAGGTGCGTATTGAAGACGCGATTGCTGCCGATCAGATCTTCAACACTTTGATGGGAGACGCTGTAGAACCGCGTAGAGACTTTATCGAAACCAACGCACTGGCGGTTTCCAACCTAGACTTCTAGCTTTGTTGTCGACGGGCAGGTTAATTGGCATGATTTAACGAGTTATTGTCATGACAATTTCTGTCACTACCCCGGCCTAGCGCCGGGGTTTTTCTTTTTAGATCAGGCTTTTAGGCATAGCCACACAGCCACGCATAGGCGAGCTGTGTAGTGAAGCTACAAGGAAGAGGCGAAAAATCTCGTTTTGGCGTGGACGAATTCTGGGAGATTCGGCGGGACGGCTGGAGCGCTTCAATTTATGCCAATCAAAAGGGCATCGCCCATCAGCAGTCATAACTGATGGGCAGTGCGATGCGCCACGCTTGCGGTTTCTTTAAAACAAACCGCATGCTGATGACCCTGCCACCCTGCCACCCTGCCACCCTGCCACCCTGCCACCCTGCCACCCTGCTGTAGGTGGGCAAAGTTAATCGCCACTTCGGTCAAAGTTAAGCGGTTCGGCCAAACTTAGTCGGCACCTAGGTTGAAAAACAAAACCCTCGGCAGATGCAGATCTGTCGGGGGTTTTGCGTATTCAGCAGCGGCATTTCGCGAAAAAGTTAGGGAATTAACTGGCCGTGCAACAGCACATTGCTGTGCCGCTACCTTGTTACAATCATCGCATCACACTCCCCCTCAAAGGGTGCGAGTGATTCCTTGAATCGCGGCTAAGCGCCTGTGTATTCATCATGGCGAATTCGAAACAAGGCACGCGTTGAATATGGATTACCAGGAACTCAAGCAGCTCGAAAACGATCTCTGGGAAGCAGCAGATCAGCTGCGGGCCAACTCGAAACTCACCGCCAGCGAATACTCGATGCCAGTGCTGGGGCTGATTTTCCTGCGGCATGCCACCACACGTTTTTATGCGTTGCTTGAGGAAGTAGAAAGCAGCATCCCGCCTCGGGCAACTGGTCAGCTGCGTGAAGACCGCATCAAACTTGGCTTTCAGGGTAAGGCGGCAATCTACCTGCCGGAAATCGCCCGCTACGAATACCTAGCCAATTTACCCGCCAGTGAAAACATCGCAGTAGCCATTCATGAGGCCATGCAGGCGATTGAAGACACTGTCACCGACCAGGATGGCAAAAAGCTGCTGGCGGGTGCTCTACCGAAAAACTACCTCGGGCTAGAGAGTGATCTGCCTGACCTGATCAAGATTTTTAACCGCCCAGCCCTGCAAAATGCCAGTGGTGATGTGTTCGGACGAATCTACGAATACTTCCTCAATCAGTTTGCTCAGAGCGGTGCTCAGGAAGGTGGCGAGTTCTTCACACCACCGAGCTTGGTGCGGATGATCGTCAACGTGATTGAGCCTGACCACGGCACCGTGCTCGATCCCGCGTGTGGCTCGGCGGGCATGTTTGTGCAGACCGGCCACTTCATGGAGGATGTGCGCCACAAGCTTACCCATGACGCGGACATCACCTTCTACGGTCAGGAGAAGGCCGAGGCCAACAGTAAGCTGGCTCGTTTGAACCTCGCGGTACACGGCCTAGAGGGCAAGATTCTGCTGGGTAATACCTTCTATGAAGACCAGCATCAGCTGGTGGGCCAGTGCGACTTCGTCATGGCTAACCCGCCATTTAACGTTGATGGCGTGCAGGTTGCCAAGATCAAAAGTCAGGTTGGCACTCTTGAAGACAATCCGCCCAAGCGTTTGCCTTTTGGTTTGCCCGGCACCGCCGGTAAGAGCCGAGGCAAGGACGCTACTGAAACTATCTCCAACGGCAACAGCCTGTGGGTTCAGTATTTTTACAGCTACCTGAATGCCACTGGCCGGGCCGGGTTCGTCATGGCTGCCAGTGCCTCGGATGCTGGCAATAAGGACAGAGACATCCGCCAGCAGTTGGTGGAGACCGGCCATGTCGATGTGATGATGTCCATCGGCCCCAAGTTCTTCTACACCCGCAGCCTGCCCTGCACACTGTGGTTTTACGACAAGAGCAAACCGAAGGAACGCTTGGACGGCGTGTTGATGATTGACGCGCGTAATGTCTACACCGTGGTCTCGGCGCGCTCCCATGTATTCACTGAAGAACAGCTAAGCAACCTGTCCGCTATTACTTGGCTACACCGTGGCCAGACTGAACGTTTTGTTGAGTTACTGGGCCACTACCAGCAGCAACTGGCCGAGCATCTGCAACAGTTGCCCGAGCGAATTAGCGCTGATAATCAGCAGATCAGCTTGTTAGATAAGGCCCTGAGCGATCTCGCCGAGGCGACCTTGGAATCCACGGCTGTTGCCATTGCCCGCACCAAACTGGGCGAAGGGCATGGCCTGACGGATGAGCTGTTGGCCAGCTTTCGCGATGAGTTGCTACAAGTTCAGACGCAGAGCCAAACATGGCAACAACTCATAGATAGCGCGCTGGCGGGCGCTAAGCCGTTGCTGGACGAGTTGTTTGCGCCTGCCAACTTAGCCGCTCGTAAAACGACGCAGGGCAAGGCAGAGGCGATCAACGCCACACTTAAGGCTGGCCTTGCCGCGCTTGAGGCCCGGCATAAGGCCTGGCTCAAACTGCTGGATATGGCGGACAAGCAACTGCGCAGCCGCCAATGGGCCTCTGTTGCCTATTCCTTTGATCACGACAACTGCCGTGAGGCGAAAAAAGCCCTGCTACACCGCGATGTGAAGAAACGCGAACAGCCCACGGTACGTGACCTAGCGGTTGAGGCGTTCAAACGTGCCGGTTACTTCATCGCTCAGGGGCACTGGCTGCTGAGCCGTTTCCCGGATGGGGTTTATTGCGACGTGCCGGGTTTGTGCGCTGTGGTCAGCCGCGCGACCATCGCGGCCAACGACTACTCACTAACACCGGGGCGGTATGTGGGTGTGGCGCTTGGTGTTGAAAGTGATGACGAAGGCGAAGCCTTCCGCGAGCGGATGAAGGAAATCCACGGCGAACTGGCGGAGTTGAATGACAAAGCTGTCGGGTTGGCTGATCGTATTCAGCTGGCTTTTGCCGAGTTCGCAGAATGAGTTGGCCTTTAAAATCACTCTCCGAGCTTTGTCTGTTGGCTGTCGATTGCGTTAACAAGACTGCGCCGATAGTGGACTATCCAACGCCTTATCGAATGATTAGAACCACCAACGTTAAGCGGGGTTTTATTGACGTAGATACAGTGCGGTATGTGACCGAAGAAACCTTTCAGTCATGGACAAGACGCTCGCAGCCTCGCTTTGGTGATGTGATTTTGACCCGTGAGGCTCCAGTTGGGGAGGTAGGGCGCTGCACCTTCGATGACGACAAAAATATCTTTCTCGGACAACGGCTTTTTCTGTATCGACCGGATCCGGAGCTGTTGGACTGGAATTACCTTGCCTATGTACTTCAAAGCCCTCTCATGCAGAGCAAGCTGCATGGCATGAGTTTTGGTGCCACAGTGCCTCACATCAAAGTTGGATATGCCGAAAATTTGGAGATTCCCTGCCCTTCATTGGACATACAGAAGAGCATCGGGAGCTTGCTTGCTGCCTATGACGATCTGATAGAGGTTAATCGCCGTCGAATTTGTTTGCTCGAAGAGTCGGCCCGCCTGCTATACCGGGAATGGTTCGTTAATCTGCGCTTCCCCGGCTGTGAGCTAGTGAGACGTACTGAGGGAATTCCGGAGGGCTGGAGTCGAGAGCGCCTCGACTCGGCCTTGCTGTTGCAGCGTGGGTTCGATTTGCCGAATGGCGTAAGAAAGCCAGGCAATATCCCGATCTATGCATCGGCTGGGATCAACGGCTATCACAACGAGGCAAAGGTTAAGGGCCCCGGTATTGTGACGGGACGAAGCGGAACACTGGGTCTGGTTCACTATGTATCCGGTGACTTTTGGCCTCTCAATACCGCCTTATGGGTCAAAGAGTTTCGTCGTGTCACGCCACTCTTTGCCTATTTCATGTTGTCGGAGATGAACTTGGCACAGTACAACTCTGGCGCATCAGTTCCCTCGTTAGACCGGAAGGTTGTGCATCCCGTTGAGATACTAATTCCGCCGGAAAGAGTCATTGGGCAGTTTGGCGAATATGTTGAGCCGCTATTTGAACAGGTAGAGTATTTGCGTGAGGCCAATCTGCGAGCCGCAGAGGCCCGTGATGCTTTGTTGCCGAAATTAATGTCAGGAGCAATCCAGGTCTAAGCCACCTGAGCAGGGAGAGTGCGGCATG
Source organism: Gammaproteobacteria bacterium (assembly GCA_018816095.1). Classification (GTDB taxonomy): domain Bacteria; phylum Pseudomonadota; class Gammaproteobacteria; order Pseudomonadales; family Pseudomonadaceae; genus Aquipseudomonas; species Aquipseudomonas spirodelae. The sequence continues at coordinate 5,408 of JAHIWP010000026.1, read as the reverse complement.
GCCAAGGCCAGTTATTCGGAAGACAAGAATATCCAGGAACCCGCCGCCAAATTGCTGGCCGATGAATTGGGTTGGCGTTCGGTTTATGCCATGGACGAAGTTCTGGGCGCGCCATCTGACCCTGAGTCCACGCTGGGGCGTAAGGATCGCACTGAGGTGGTGCTGGTTCGTGAACTGGATAAGGCCTTGGCCCGGCTCAACCCCAAGGTGTCGCCGGTCAAACTGGCACAGGCGAGGGAACTGCTGCTGGATGCCGACCCAACCAAGACCCTGCTGCAACACAACGAAGAAAAGTGGCGGATGCTGCGTGACGGCATCAGCCTTAAGGCACTCAGCGGTCGTCCCGAAGAGGACGTCCACGTCAAAGTCATCGAGTTTGCCGTAGGTAAGCAGGACGATAATGACTTTCTGGTGGTGCGCGAGCTTTGGGTCAAGAGCGGCCCCTATACCAAACGCTGTGATTTGGTCGGCTTCGTCAACGGCCTGCCCTTGGTGTTTATCGAGCTGAAGCGCCACGACAAAGGGCTGAAGGCGGCGTTCGACGAAAACTATATCGACTATCGTGGCCGCCCCGACGACAGCCACCCTGGCACCATTCCCCAGTTATTTCACTACAACGCCCTCGTGATTGTTTCCAACGGCCTGGATGCGCGCTATGGCGGCATTACCAGCAGCTGGGATCACTTTTACCGCTGGAAGCGTTTGGCCGAGGAAGATGCCGACCCGGCACCTAAACCGGACACGGCGCCACTCAAGCCCATTTTGCCGATTCTGTTGCGCGGCATGTGTAGCAAAAGTCGGCTGCTGGATATCGTCGAGAACTACACGCTGTTCGACCATAGCGAAGAGCACACCGCCAAGGTGATTGCCCGCAATCACCAATACCTTGGGGTCAATCGCGCCATCGACACTCTGCGCGAAGGCGGCCCTGCGGTTCTGGCCGGTAAGCTCGGGGTGTTCTGGCATACCCAGGGCAGCGGCAAGAGTTATTCGATGGTGTTCTTCTGTCAGAAGATTCACCGCAAAATTTCCTCCAGCTACACCTTCGTGCTGCTCACCGACCGCAAGGAACTGGACAAGCAGATATTCACTACCTTCGTGGGTTGCGGTATCTCTACCAACCCTAACGATAAGGCGGCTGGCGCTGAGGGGTTACAAGGCCTGCTGAAAGACGAAAATCGCCGCTATGTGTTCAGCCTGATCCACAAGTTTCGTAAGCGCGTCACCGAGCCATGGTCGCAACGCGACGACATCATTGTGGTCTCCGATGAGGCCCACCGTACCCAGTACGCACGTTTGGCAACGCAAATGCGCATGGCCTTGTCACGGGCCAAATTCATTGGTTTCACCGGCACACCGCTGATCGATGGGCAGGAGAAAAGCGAAACCGAGCGGGTCTTTGGCAGCTATGTATCGGTCTATGATTTTCAGCGTGCCGTGGCCGATGGCGCCACCCTGCCCCTTTACTACGAGAGTCGGGGTGAAAAGCTCCGTATTGTCGATGAAGCGCTGAACAGGCGCATCGAAGAGCGTATCGATCAGGCCCGCGCTGATGGTGACCTGACGGAAGAGCAGGAAGAAAAGCTCTACCGCGAACTGGCTCGTGATTACCCGGTGTTCACTTCTGATACCCATCTGAATGATGTCGCCACTGATTTTGTCGAGCACTTCCATCAACGCTGGCGGCTGATGGAAGTACCGCCAAGAGCAGGTCAACCGATCAAGTTTGGTGGCAATGCCAAGGCGCTGCTGGTCTGCATCGACAAGGTCACTTGCGTGAAGATGGCCATCCGCATCAAGGACAAATGGGCCGAGAAGATCCAGGCGCTGGCGATCAAGCTGCTGGACGATCAGGCGCCGTTCAAGGCCAAGGGCAAGCCGTTTTCCGAGGGGCTACGCCGCGATGCAGCACTGATCGAGTGGATGCAGGCGACGCAAATTCATCCAATCTTCAGTTCAGATCAGAACGAGATCCAGGATTTCAGCCAGGAAGGCATCGAGGTTAAACCCTATCGGGAAGTTATCAGTAAGGGCATCGATAGCCGCGATGTTGAAGAGTGCTTCAAGGACGGTAAGCATCCGTTTCGCGTCGCCATCGTCTGTGCGATGTGGTTGACCGGCTTTGATGTGAAGTCGCTGGCAACTTTGTATCTCGATAAGCCTATGAAGGGCCACACCCTGATGCAGGCCATCGCTCGGGTTAACCGCGTGGCGGCGCACAAGAAAAACGGCCTAATCATTGATTACAACGGCATGCTTAAAAGCCTGCGCAAGGCGCTGGCCGTCTATGGCCAAGGTGAACCGGGTAACCCTCAAGACGATGGCACTGATCCCTTGCTCGATGAAGAGCAAGCCCTTGTGGAGTACGCCGCAGCGATCTTTAAAGTTCAGGCGCACCTGACCAGCGCCGGCTTTGAGTTAGACGACCTGGTTCAGGCTGAAGAAGGCGAAGAGCGCTGGCAGGCACTGCTGGATGCGCAGAATGCCCTGTCTGTTTCGGCTGAAATCAAGAAGACCTTCCAGGTGCTTGCCGAGGACGTGGCCGACCGTTATCGCGGGCTGTTCCCACGTGACGAGCTGCGCCAATACGAACCGCAAGAAAGCGCTATCGCGGCCATCTACAACATGCTGCAAAAGCCTAAGGGAAAAGTTGATGTCAGCTCGATCATGCAGGAGCTGCGCGGGCTGGTGGATAACGCCCTTGAGGTTACGCCGCTCAATACCATCAATGACAAGCCGACTCAGCCCTACAACCTGTCCGGTATCAACTTTGAACGACTGCGAGCCGAGTTCACCAAGTCGAGTCAACAGCAGACGGTAACCCTGAGTTTGCAGGAGCGGATACAGGCGCGTATCGAGATGATGCTGAGCAAGAACCCGACACGGGTTGATCTGTATAAGCGCTACATGGAGATCATTGAGGAATACAACCGCGACAAGGACAAGGTTGAGATTCAGAAGGTTTTCGATTTGTTGCTCCAGTTCCACGACTCGCTGGATCAGGAGGAACAGCGTTATGTCCGCGAAGGCTTCTCGACCGAGAAAGAACTGGCCATCTACGACTTGCTCGGCAAGGACAAATCAGCGCTGACTAAAGGCGACATTGGCAAGCTGAAGAAGGTCGCCATGGATCTCCTGTCAGTCGTTGGCGCTCGTCGAGCCGAGCTGGGCAACCTGCGTGACAAAGCATCGACTCAGGCGCAACTCAAGACCGCGATCATCGACCAGATGCTGGTGGGCATGCCGGAGGATTATTCAAGCGATGATATTGAGGCCAGGGCTGAGGTGGTTTTTCGGTTTTTACAGCAGGGATCAATGGATCATGTACTCCACTAAAAACGTTTTCTTTTCAATCAGTTGATTGATTTTTGCGATGTTCAATGAGCATCCCGTTGACGTCTTCTTCATGCTTTGAGTCGAGTCAGGGAGCATTTATGGCCGTAAGGAGAACCGTTTTGTTCAGACGAAACCCCGTATCTTTGAGATGTATGACACTACCGGTGGTGTCACGTGCATGCTAGGCTAGATGAAACGATAACTGAACTCAAGGCCGCGAAATCCTCTATACGTTGTGAGGAGTTGGCGGCCTCTTTGCACGGGTTAGGTTTCGAGGTACGTCCAGGCAAAGCCGGGCATAAGTTAGTTACTCACCCAGGTTTGGAAGGTTTTAAGTCGATGTCCTACAACTGTGGGCATGGAAAAAATCCTGAAATCAAACCCGCCTATGTGGTGAATGTACTGCGCGCTCTGCGGCAGTATGAGTCAGAACTCGATGAGTTCCTGAGGGAGCAGCAATGATGGATCCACGTGCATACAGCATTGAAATTCGCTACGGCAATTATGAGGGCGAGGCTTGTTTTCAAGCGCGCGTTCTAGAGCTGCCGGATCTTTATGAATATGCGGACTCCTACGAGGAGGCCTATTGCCTAGCCGTTGAGTCCATTGAAATGACTGCTGAGGCTTTGGCTGAGCAAGGCAAAAAGATGCCAGCGCCTTTTGAGGCTTTAGAGGCGTTCAGTGGTCGAGTTACCCTGCGTCTACCTAAGTCGCTGCACGCCTCTCTTGCCGGGAGTGCCGAGCGTGAGGACGTAAGCCTCAATCAGCTGATGGTTTCGATCCTGTCCGCTTACCGAGGTTTCGATCTTGCAATGCTTGATACGCATGACCAGTGGCAGAAGCTTACGGCCCCGCCACGCGTGCGCCGTCAGACTGATGGTGTGGTTATGAATAGCCGGGAGTTGCCTGCTTTAAAATCTGTTTGGACTTCTGCTCAGGAAGCGGCATGAATCACGAAGCGCTTCAGCGGGCTAAAGATGGTCTGCAAATTCAAGATGTATTTTTGGCCGCCTCTAGTTCAAGTTTGGCTGAGGGTTTTGATCCAAAATTTGACCCTCGAATCGAGAACATGGAGCTTGAACTTCGCCACATCCCAAAGCGTTCATATTTGATCAATGGAACTCATGAGGGAGAAGAAATCTCAATCTTCAGGGTGGAGATTGAGGCCGGCGCTCGACAGACCGTTGCTTTTAACGGTCAAGAAGGGGAAGAAGCCCAGCCAGAGGTGCTGGTACGAATCGAAGCCACTTTCATGGCTGATTATCTCATTCTGGATCCGGCACTGTTTGATGATCGTGAAGCGCTAGATTCCTTCGCGCTAGCAAATGCCAGCTATCACGTATGGCCCTATTGGCGTGAGTTCCTTTCCACTCAGGCCGTGCGTATGAACCTGCCAAAGATCATGCTGCCAATAGTTCAATTTCCTAAAAGCAAAAACTAGACGTGGAAAGACGGATTTCGAATTTAACAGCGTGGGTTCGATGCCAGATATCGTGATTAGAGTTCCACACTCAGTGACTTAATCCCCTGTCCTTCACAAAACCGCCCGACGGCTGTCAGCGAGCGCCAGTGCCGCACTAACTCTCGCCGAGAGCGGATGGGTAACCATTTGGCTCCCAGGCGCACTTCCAGCCGCCACAGTTCGTCCTCACGCAACGCTCGAAACTCACGCACCGCTGCGGTTTCTACCAGAGCAGCCAGGGTGTCTTGATCAATGGATTGACGCATGCACGGCCCTCCTCACGACGCGTGGCGGACACGGCGTGATGCCAGTCCTCCAGCATCTGGTATAGCGCATGACAGGCAGGTGGGCACCAGCACCTTATCGATGGCCACCAGCGGCGGGCTGCGGGTACGGGCGTATTAACCATAACGTCCTATTACGCGCAGTCAGCTGTGCTCGATCAGCAAATCCATAGGCCATAATTGACTGTTGGCGCTGATGGAAAATTGACCCACCGGGGATGCGGCGGAAATCTTGGACTACCTGGAGGTAGTTCATGTACTCATACGAAGACCGTATCCGAGCGGTCAAGCTCTACATCAAACTGGGCAAGCGAACCGGGGCAACT
>JAHIWP010000025.1 GCA_018816095.1 Gammaproteobacteria bacterium | reverse complement strand
TGCTTCGAAAAAGAGGTCGATGGTAGTGAATAAATCCTGCGTAGCTGCCTGCCTGGAAAGTGTCCGGATGGCCGTGGAATCGGTGTCCGGATGCTCGTGGAATGAGTGTCCGGATCAGCGTGGAATCACTGTCCGGATGTGGCCGATTGCAGCCTGTCATCAGCGTCCGTTTCCGACCGATTCGGCCTCCCCATGCCATTGGCAAAATTGCTCTGTCAGCGAGCACGGGGGCGAACAGCATGATGGGACAGTTACCGGGAGGACAGCAGCGTCTGTTCTACTCGTTCAACCTGGAAGATCACGTCCCGCCCCAACACCTCCTGCGCAGCATCGACCAGTGCCTGGATCTCAGTGATCTGCGTGCCTACCTAGCGGATTTTTATAGCCCCATCGGGCGTCCCTCGATTGACCCGGAGTTGATGGTGCGCATGCTGGTCGTCGGCTACTGCTATGGCATTCGTTCCGAGCGGCGATTGTGCGAAGAAGTGCACCTGAACCTGGCCTATCGCTGGTTCTGCCGGCTGGGTCTGGAAGACGAAGTCCCAAATCACTCGACCTTCTCGAAGAATCGCCATGGGCGTTTTCGTGACCGCGATCTGTTCCGCTGGTTATTCAATGAGGTGCTGCGGCGCTGCATGGCAGCCGGCCTAGTCAAGGGTGAAGGTTTCGCCGTCGACGCCAGCATCATCAAGGCGGATGCCAGTCGGCAACGTGGGGTGGCGGGAGATGAGGTCGATTGGAACGATCCAAAGCTCAGCAGCCGCGCAGTGCGCGAGTACCTCGAAGCCCTTGATGAAGAGGCGCTGGTTGAGGCTCTTCCCAAGAAAATTTCGCTCACAGATCCTCAGTCCCGTTGGACAGCAGCGCCAGGTGGCCGGGCCTTTTTTGCCTACTCCACGAATTACCTGATCGACACTGAACACGGTGTGATCATGGACGTGGAGGCTACCCCGGCGCACCGTACCGCCGAAGTCGATTCGACCAGGACGATGGTGGCGCGTGTCGAATCGCAGTTCGACCTCACGCCGGAACGACTCATCGGTGATACCGCCTATGGCACTGCCCCGATGCTGGCCTGGATGGTCGAAGAAAAGAACATCGAACCGCATGTGCCGGTGTGGGACAAAACCGAGCGCAAGGACGACAGCCTCTCCAGTAACGACTTCCTCTGGAATCCGGAGGCCAATGAATACCGCTGCCCAGCCGGCAAACCACTACGCAGTGAATGGCGTGCCTTCACCCAGCTACGGTCTCGGGTGACCAAGGCCAACACCATCATCTACCGCTCCAGCCAAAGCGACTGCGCCACCTGTCCGCTGAAAGCGAAGTGCTGCCCCAATACCACATTCCGCAAGATCGCTCGGAGCATCCATGAAGCGGCCCGTGACATGGCGCGAAGCATCGCCAAGACACCGGAATACCTCGTCTCTCGTTGCGAACGGAAGAAGGTGGAGATGCTGTTCGCCCACCTCAAACGGATCATGAAACTCGACCGTTTACGACTGCGTGGACTGACGGGTGCGACTGACGAATTCACCTTGGCCGCGACTGTGCAAAACCTGAGACGTATGGCCAAGCTGCTGCCTCACGGGCCACCGATCACGGGATAGGTATGCCTGCTACGAGCAGAAACCCTCAAATTAACCCTTAAACCTGAGCAAGGACGCTCAGTGAAACGCCGGAAGGCAACTTGAAGTGGCTCGCAGCCACTTCGACAGCAGGCACTCATGACCGGTTGGCTGCCGCTGAAGCTACTTTTTCAACAGAATCGACCCATTGCAGACAGTCGCTAACGCCCAAGGTAAGCGGCGCCGGTGCCGGAGGCGGAAGGTATCTGTGTCTCGACTTACTCGTTGCAACACGTAACAAGGCCTTAGCCCAAAAAACCGCCTTGAGGGGCGGTTTTTTTATTCGCAAACCTTGGTGAGGCCATGGTTTGCATCTCACTGGATACTCTGACAGTGGAAACATTAGCGTGTACTGACCGACCGGTCAATCATCAGGTCGCATTACCCGTCACGGACCAGTACGGTAGATGCTTCACTACTCGCTGACGGACTTCGCTATGACAACACCTACCGAAGGTGCTGAGAATCGCGTAAAAATATCGTGGCTAATTGCCTCATACGGACTCAAGGAGCCCCCCATGACAGCTCACTCTGCGCTTGAAGTATTCGAAAAACTCAAGGCAGCAATCAACGAGGCTCTTCAGAACGAAGGGTTCAACGAGGTTTTGCTAGTAGCGGAGGAATTGAGAGTTGAATCGTCCCTAGTTTCGTAGACACTTCTGAGCGTCGATTCTTGGCTGTTTGCGCCTTATCACCAGCGCCTGCTTTTGGCCCAGGCTGTGTAAAAACGCAGGCTCGGTTTTGAAGTCTGCGTTGCTACTTAAAATCTGCCGGCGCTTGGTTAGCTACCCTCCCATCTCGTCACGCTCGTTCGGTGTGGCGCTCTTTTTTCAGTGTTCTGCCTGCAACTCCGCAACTAGGTCATCCTTGGACGCTGCGGTGTAGTCATCTCGCTTGAGCTTGAGGTTGTCGAGCATGAAGCCGTGCGTCAACTCAAACCCATCGAGCAACGTGTACCAGTTCATGACGTATAGCTTCATGCGTGGGTCGTCTGCCACCAACCCGGGATCGCTACGTGCAATCAGGTTGTTCAAGCGACTAGGAATGATGGTGTCTGCTGACGATATTTGGCGCCCGAGTAAGATGAGCTCGAAATGCATTTTTTCTGACTTGAACTCCGGCTGACGCTTGATGATGTCTGCATAGTCTTCCAGCTGTCGAAGGTGCTTCTTGTTCAGGGAAATCGCCGGTCGCTTTATCTCCACCACGATACATCTGTAGACCTTATTCCCCAGGGAATCAGTAGAGGGAAACTTACGTGCCAGAAAGAGGTCTACTTGCCGCCTTGCCCCCGGCAGATCTTCCTCATCGTCTACGTCATCCATGCTCAGGGAGGTTCGAGCCATGACCTCGTCGCGCATTCGACGAGCAACTTTTGCAAAGGTGTCTTCTTCCGCACCAATAGTCTCGTAGCGTGGTCCGAACAACCATGTGTTGTTCTCGATGACCTTCTGCAGATCAGGAGTCTCACGAACTTCGCGGTAGTGCTCGTTCATGACGTGTCGCAGCTGCTGCACTGCAGTGGCTCGTCGCTGCAGCACCTCGATGCTCGCGACGATGCTCTCTAAGGTCGTACGATGCAGCTGCTTCGCGAGGACTTGCATCGACTTCGCATCGAGGTCGAGCGCGCCTTCTAGCACCTCAAAGAGCGCGTCGTTCTCGTTTGAAACAGCGAGCCGGTCCAACAGGCGAATAATGAGCTTTGCCTGCTTCTTGGTGGCGTTGCTGAACACACGAGGCTCGGCTATGTAGAGGTTCCGCACCAGGCCGCGAGTATGCTGATGTCGCCATGCCTTCTCCGCGTCATCCAGTCCTACATAGCTCGGGAAGTAGCCTTCATCCTCATAGCCCTGCACCACCTCTTCGGCTCGCATGCGCAGGAATTTGTCATAGATGGACTGGCTCAGGCGGTCCAGCTCGGACTTGAACTTCTTCCAGGTTGGCGATGCCAGTGTATGTGCCCCTGGATTCAGCAGATCTTGCTCGCTCGAGAAGGTATCAGCCCATGCCGACGTTACGCACACGCTGGTGAAGAAGTTAGGCTTCTGGTTAAGCGAGCTCAACACTTTGTAGACTGGCGCGCCGCTAGAATTGAGCAGGATTACCGTACGACTTCTCCGAGGTGGGCCGTTGCTCCCAGCGAATCACCTGAGCCTGGAAGATAGCGTCGTCGGTCGCGATCTCTTTCTGGAAGGCTTCATGCTCCGGAATCTGAATAGTGACGCCGTTTAGCACTACTTGTTTCTCGGGATGTACGGCAAGGTACCAACCGAACTCAACGGAGAACTTTTCGCGTAGCGCGTCCAACTCTGGTAGAGCGCCTGTGAAGTCCGTGAGCTCTACTAGAGTGCCTTTTCCCTGTCTCAACAGATCCGCGTTCTGCTCAGCCCCCTCCAGAAGCCGACCTTCGAAGTCTTTGATGGTCGGCTCGGCAACGTAGATAACTGCGTCGACGCCGTTGCATCTAGTGAACCATGAGGCGTTGCGGCAAATCATATGGAACGCGAGGCGTCCGCGGCCATGCTCGCCCTTCAGCGAGAGGTTCGTTCTCTTCGCCGAGTCGTTAAAGCTACCGAATGTGTCGTTCAGTGCGTCGAACTCAATGCCATCACCATCGTCCAACACAACAACCCGCTCCAGGCCATGCATCTCGTTCTCGGCTACATCGACCGATACAAAACTCGCAGCAGCATCGAAGCCATTCCAAACCAGCTCGAACAGAGGTTGCCAAGGCTCCGCATTCTTGAAGTGCCTTTTAATTCCGGAATTACCGATGGCAGCACTGCCCTTGAATACTGTTTTTTTTGTCATACGATCCCTCTCCCTTTGCGACGATTCTTGCACAACTCCTTGAATGTAGGAGAGACCGATTTCAGCTGTTTTCTGCCGGCCGTCACTACGGCGTGCGCTGGTCAAGTCGAATGCAAACGATTGGTTTGTAGTCGTGCAATTGACTGGTCAAGTCTGTCCACGTAATTACGCAGCCAGCTAGCAAAGTAAATCTTTAGGTTTGTTGGTGGGCGCAGCACAGCTGCAATAGTTCATGGTTGATGTTCAGAGTCTGGCAGTCGAGTGATCCGTGCCGGCTAAATAGCGGGATTCAAGGACTATGTGTGATGTGCGAGGCGAGGGGCACAGCAAGCAGTAGTCAGTACGGCGAGTAATTGAAATGAGGCGGGCACGGGTTGGGCACCAGATGGGCACGGATTGGGCACGCGATGGTGTGCGAAAAATTGCACGACGTCCGCCAGCGTTAGGGCACGGCTGGGCGACGGAAGTAGTTGTGTAGAGATTTTGTGTCGAGAGAATAGTAGTAACGCATCCCTAACTGTTAGGTAGCGTTGCTAACTATTTGATTCTGAAGGGTATTTGGTGCACCAGGCGGGATTCGAACCCACGACCACTGCCTTCGGAGGGCAATACTCTATCCAGCTGAGCTACTGGTGCGTTTGGAAATTGTACAGCAAGTGCAGTAGTCGTTTTTCGTCATCTACCGCAAATGACGTCCGCATTCGGAGGGCAGTACTCTATCCAGCTGAGCTACTGGTGCAACGCGGCGCAATCATACGCATCTCGCTGGCGGGCGTCCATGCCGCTACTTTGTTCGTGATTCTGCACGGGAACCGCCGCCTGGCTATCTGCGCCCGCAAGCAGGGAATATGCACAGGTCTCGTTAATTTTTTCGAACATACTATTGCCCTTTACCCCTCTTAACCCTAGCATTCGTTTGAGATTTCAAACGCTCTTGCTGAAATCATCTGCGGTTAGCTTTTTCGCTCGTTTATTAAGCAGCATGAGCCCAACGATCAAATCCAGCGACGCTGTAGTGCGGCGCATTCGATGACAGGTACCGATGCCAGGGTGTCGGAATTGAGGAGACTGCCATGCAACTGAAAGACACCCAGCTGTTCCGTCAGCAAGCTTATATCGATGGTGTTTGGTTGGACGCCGACAGCGGCCAGACCATCAACGTGAATAACCCGGCAACTGGCGAAATTCTCGGTACGGTCCCCAAAATGGGCGCGGCCGAAACCCGCCGCGCCATTGAAGCCGCAGAGAAAGCGCTGCCGGCCTGGCGTGCACTGACCGCCAAGGACCGCGCCAACAAACTGCGTCGCTGGTTCGAGCTGATCATCGAAAATCAGGACGACCTCGCGCGCCTGATGACCCTGGAGCAGGGCAAGCCATTGGCTGAAGCTAAAGGCGAAATCGTTTATGCCGCCTCCTTTATTGAGTGGTTCGCCGAAGAAGCCAAGCGCGTCTATGGCGATGTGATTCCCGGTCACCAACCAGACAAGCGCTTGATCGTGATCAAGCAGCCAATTGGCGTGACGGCAGCAATTACCCCGTGGAACTTCCCGGCGGCGATGATCACCCGTAAAGCCGGCCCGGCTCTGGCCGCTGGCTGCACCATGGTGATCAAGCCCGCGTCGCAAACACCATTCTCCGCCCTCGCCCTGGTTGCTCTGGCTGAGCGCGCCGGCATTCCGAAAGGCGTGCTGAGTGTGGTGACTGGCAGCGCCGGCGATATCGGCGGCGAGCTGACCAGCAACCCGATCGTGCGCAAACTGAGCTTCACCGGCTCGACCGAAATTGGTCGCCAGTTGATGGCCGAGTGCGCCAAGGACATCAAGAAGGTGTCGCTGGAGCTGGGCGGCAACGCGCCGTTTATCGTGTTCGACGATGCAGATCTGGATAAAGCCGTTGAAGGCGCGCTGATCTCTAAGTACCGCAACAACGGCCAGACCTGCGTCTGCGCTAACCGTTTGTATATTCAAGACAGCGTTTACGATGCGTTTGCCGAGAAACTGGCCGCCGCCGTGGCTAAATTGCAGATCGGTAACGGCTTGGATGAAGGCACCACAACCGGCCCGTTGATCGACGACAAAGCCGTGGCCAAGGTCCAGGAGCACATCGCCGACGCGCTGAGCAAAGGCGCGCGTCTGCTCACCGGCGGCAAGCCACATGCGCTGGGCGGCAGCTTCTTTGAGCCAACCATTCTGGTCGACGTGCCGAACAACGCCGCCGTGGCCAAGGAAGAAACTTTTGGCCCGCTGGCGCCACTGTTCCGTTTCAAGGACGAGGCCGATGTCATCGCCATGTCCAACGACACCGAATTTGGTCTGGCCTCGTATTTCTACGCCCGTGACATGGGTCGTGTGTTCCGTGTGGCCGAAGCCTTGGAATACGGCATGGTCGGCGTCAACACCGGGTTGATCTCCAATGAAGTGGCACCGTTCGGCGGCATCAAGGCCTCTGGGCTGGGCCGCGAAGGTTCCAAGTACGGCATTGAGGACTACCTGGAAATCAAATACCTCTGCCTGGGTATCTAACCCCCGGCGAAGTAACTGCGCAGAGGTGCACGAGAGCGCTGCACCTTCTGCGTTTATATGGACAGACCCTGTGGCCGGGTGTGCTGCGGCAGTCGATCATCGAATACTGCCAAGCCCTCCCGGTAACACATCCTTGAACCACGCCGCGATTAAACGGCGAATGAGGACACCATGAGCAAGACCAACGAATCTTTGATGCAACGCCGGATGGCTGCCGTTCCACGCGGTGTCGGCCAGATCCACCCGATCTTCGCTGAGCGCGCGGAAAACGCCACCGTATGGGACGTCGAAGGCCGCGAGTTTATCGACTTCGCCGGCGGTATCGCCGTACTCAACACCGGCCACTTGCACCCTAAGGTAGTAGCCGCGGTACAAGAGCAGCTGACCAAGCTGTCGCACACCTGCTTCCAGGTGCTGGCTTACGAACCCTATGTCGAGCTGTGCGAAGAAATCGCCAAGCGCGTACCGGGTGACTTCGACAAGAAAACCCTGCTGGTGACCTCCGGCTCGGAAGCGGTCGAAAACGCCGTGAAGATTGCCCGCGCCGCCACTGGCCGTGCCGGCGTGATCGCCTTCACTGGCGCCTACCACGGCCGCACCATGATGACCCTCGGGCTGACCGGTAAAGTCGTGCCTTACTCGGCCGGTATGGGCCTGATGCCAGGCGGTATCTTCCGTGCGCTGGCACCGTGTGAGCTGCACGGTGTGAGTGAAGACGAATCCATCGCCAGCATCGAACGCATCTTCAAGAACGATGCGCAGCCACAAGACATCGCCGCCATCATCATCGAGCCGGTGCAGGGCGAGGGCGGTTTCTACACCAACTCTCCAGCCTTCATGCAGCGCCTGCGTGCCCTGTGCGACGAGCACGGCATTCTGCTGATCGCTGACGAAGTACAAACCGGCGCAGGCCGTACCGGCACCTTCTTTGCTACCGAGCAACTGGGCGTGATTGCGGACCTGACCACCTTCGCCAAGTCGGTCGGCGGTGGCTTCCCGATCGCGGGCGTGTGCGGCAAAGCCGAAATCATGGACGTGATCGCACCCGGCGGCTTGGGCGGCACCTATGCCGGCAGCCCGATTGCCTGCGCAGCGGCCTTGGCCGTGTTGAAGGTCTTCGACGAAGAAAACCTGCTGGAGCGTTCACAAGCGCTGGGTGAGAAAGTCAAAACCGGTCTGCGCGCGATCCAAGCCAAGCACAAGGTGATTGGCGATGTCCGCGGTCTGGGCTCGATGATTGCCATTGAACTGTTCGAGGGCGACGAGAAGCGCACCCCGGCGGCGGCATTGGTCGGCAAAATCGTTGCGCGTGCACGTGAGAAGGGCCTGATCCTGCTGTCGTGCGGCACCTACTACAACGTCATTCGTTTCCTGATGCCCGTGACCATTCCAGACGCACAACTGGAGAAGGGTCTGGCGATCCTCGCCGAGTGCTTCGACGAACTGGCCTGATACTCAGCCGTTCATGCAAAAGACCCGCTTAGGCGGGTCTTTTGTTTTCTGCCGCCTAACCCGGCTCAGCACTGGAATTTACGGCTGCGTGGCACCTGTTTCAGGGGGAGGGATTGAACCGTGGCAAAATGCCTCATGCAGCTCTTATTACCCAACAAAACCGCTCTAGAACAGCCTATTCGGCCATGATGTAAACTTGGCTATGTGCTCAAGATTTTGTCGATTTGCATGCGCGCTTAGCTAGCGGCCCCTTACACTGCGCGCTGCTGGCTGCAGTGAAGCCATTCTTTTGCTAATACGCTTTTCTCTGAGGTTTCCATGACTGCGACGGCCAAGGCTGCGGAGATTCTGATCGCCGAAGCAGAACCCTGGACTGCCGATCTGCTCGTGCAACTGGTACGCGACGTTCGTCCCGATGCGCGCATTCTGCGAGTCACCGACGGCGAAGCGGCGCTGGCCAAATGCAAACGTCGCCTGCCCGATCTGGTGATTGCCGATGGCGACCTGCCGGGTGTCGATGGCCTGGAACTGCTGCGCCAACTGCGCCGTCACCCGCGCACTCCGGCACTGCCATTTATCCTGATCAGCAGCCGCCTGGATGCCAACAGCGTGCGCGCTACACGGCCGCTGGCCCCGACGGCCTACCTGGCTAAACCGTTCAATGCCGAACAACTGCGCCAGCGCCTATTGGGCATTCTCGGCAGCGCTGAGGCGCCAGCGGTGAACGCTAACGCCCCTCTGCTCGTCGACAGCCTGGATGAGTACCTCAACGCAGTGCGTGAAGAAGGCCAGGGTGCGCCACTGTTAGCCTCGGTACGTGACTCGGTGAGCCAGTGCCTGAAAGGCGACGAAACTAACCTGCGTGAGCTTGAACAGGTATTTTCCCGTGATCCGCAAATCACTGCGCGCCTGATCGCTGCCGCCAATAGTGCTGCCCAGCATCAGGGCGTGCCGTGTCAAACCCTGAGCCAGGCACTGCCGCGTCTGGGCGTGGCACGCACGTTGAATCTGGTTCTGGGCATGGCCGTGCAGCGCAACGCCCAACTCAGCGACCCGCGCTTGGCCGAGCTGGCCAACAGTGCCTGGGAAAACGCTCAGCGCAGTGCCGACCTGGCGCGCTGGTTGGCCAACGAACTGCATCTGGATGCCGAGTTGTGCTTTACCGCCGCGCTGTTGCACAACATCGGTGAGCTTGCATTGCTGCGTAGCCTGCAAGATTGGCAGGACGCTGGCGGCGTATTGCGTGACGAGCAAATCCCGCAAAGCCTTCAGCAACGCGCCGCCAGCTTCGGCTCGGCGCTGCGCATCCGCTGGCGGTTGCCGTTCGGCCTGCGCGAGCTGATTACCGCGTTTTACACCCTCAGTAGCGGTGTCTTTTCGCGCGAGGCGCTGGTGCTCAATCTGGTGTGCCTGCTGCTACGCCAACGCTGCAATCAATCGGCCAAAGAGTTACGCGACGAACGCTGCGTACGCTTATTGCGCCTGGATATCAGCCTGCTAGAGCGCATTCCCAAGCTGTAGCGGCCAGTGGGCTGAGCCGCTGAGGTTCTAACTGAGAACAGGCGATTTAAGCGTGCTGACGGTCTCACTCAGCTCCAGTAGCAGACCGGTAATTTGCTCGGCGCTCATGTTGAACGGATCAAACCGGTCGCTGGCCGAATACTTGAGAAACAGCTCTCGGTTGGTCTGCTTGGCCCCGGCCCAACCCATGCTCCAGTTGCTGTAACGGCGCATGCTGATTTCGGCGTAGTCGAGGATGGTCAACTCCTTGTGCCGGGTGTCATCGGCCAGACGGTTGTACAAGGCATTAACCTCGGTCCGCGGACCTTCCAGTGCCTGCAGAAAGATATCGGCGTTGCAGCAGAGAATCCCGGTCAGGCCTTTACGCGGGTTGTTACGCTGCGAACTGTCGAGAATTTCGCGAATCAGCTCAGCAGACACGCTGTGACTGGCTCGGCTGGCATAGGTGAGGCGGACAAGCATGGTGATCTCCTTTATTAAATTAACGTGGCAACAGGGTTCGAGCAAAAATCAACGTGCCGACACCCCAGGCGGCGTTAACCAGAAAGCCGATCAGAAAACGCCCCGGCAGCTTCACCGGATCAAAGCCCATCCCCTTGAGTGGAAACACCACCAGCAAAGCGACGGTGGTCAGGGCGATACCGCCGAACAGCAGGGCCTTGAGCCAAGGTTGTGGGGTGCCTGCCTGCCAACGCAGCACCAGCAGCATTACCACCGCCCAGAGCCCACCCCAGAAGGATGCCGAAAGTAACGCAGGCACTCCCAATGGCGCAGTAGGGCTCAGGTTGAACGGCGCAAACGGCACCACTGCCAGTGCATGCAGCAAGCCCAGCACAGGCTGGTGAAAAAACGGCACGGCCAGAAAGCCCGCGAGAAAAAACAGACTCAAACGCAACATTGATGCTCCCCAGGCTAACGACTGTTAGCCGATACTGCCTTATTTGTATAAGATCCGTACAACTAATTGCACGGCATTCTTCTATCCAGCCGTGTAACAAAACCCCGCGTGCACTCTCTATAGTGGCGACATCACGGCTGAGCCTATTCAGCCCGCTGCGCCCACCCGGCGCGCCCCTCATAAAGGAGCCAACTGTGCACGCCATGCTGCCCTTGCTCGACCAACTGGCTTTTCCGGCAATCCGCCGGGGGCCACTGGAAGCGCTGCAGATCAACCTGACCTACCGCTGCAACCAGCGCTGCCTGCATTGCCACGTGAATGCCGGGCCGACGCGCACCGAGGAAATGACCGACGAAAGCCTTGCACTATTGCATCAAGTAATCGATGCGCACCCGGTGCAAACCTTGGACCTCACCGGCGGCGCACCGGAAATGCACCCACGCTTTCGCGAAATTGTTGTACATGCGCGCCGTGAAGGCCTGCGGGTGATCGACCGCTGCAACCTGACCATCCTCAGTGAGCCCGGCTATGAAGACCTGGCCCAGTTCCTCGCCGAGCAAGGCGTCGAAGTCAGTGCCTCTTTGCCCTGTTACTCACGGGATAACGTCGATAAACAGCGCGGCGATGGCGTATTCGAGGCCAGTATCAAAGGCCTGCAACAGCTCAACGCGCTTGGCTACGGCCAACCCGGCAGCGGCCTGATTCTCAATCTGGTGTACAACCCGCAAGGGCCAAGCCTGCCGCCTCCTCAGCAAGGCCTTGAGGCCGACTATAAGCAGCACCTGGCGGAAGATTTCGGCATCGTCTTCAACCACCTGCTGACCATTACCAACCAGCCGATTGCGCGCTTTGGCAGCACCCTGGTCAGCAAAGGCCAGTTCAACGACTACATGCAATTGCTGCGCGACAGCTACCGACCGGAAAACCTCGACGACTTGATGTGCCGTGCGCTGGTCAGCGTCGACTGGCAGGGCTATCTGTACGACTGTGATTTCAACCAGATGCTTGATCTGCCGCTCCCCCTGCAAGGTCAGTTGATTGGCCGCGAACGCGCGCATTTGCGTGACCTGCTCGGCGCCACACTCGACGGCAACCCGATTGTTACCCGCGATCATTGCTACGCCTGCACCGCCGGACAGGGTTCCAGCTGTGGCGGCGCATTAAATGAATAAGCTTGGAGTGAACCTATGAGCAGCACGGTCGGGCTGTTTTTCTGGGGGTTTCTGCTGGTGTATGGCGCGCTGATGGTGGCGCTGTCGCCGCGCGCCGTGACCCTCGGTGGCTTCTTCAACGGTGAAGACAATCAAGGCCGCAGTGCTGCGCCTTGGTTGCTGACCTCAAGCATTTTTATCAGCTGGATCTTCGCCAAGTCGGTGACCAACGCCGCCAATCTGGGGGCCAGTTACGGCCTGATCGGCGGCCTGGCCTACGCCATGTATTGGCTGTCGATTCCGCTGACCGGCTTCGTCATCTACCGCCTGCGTCGGCGTTATGCGGCCACGGGGCTGGTGAGCTTTCTCAGCAGCCATTACGGCCGTGGCGCGGCGCTGGCGTTTTCTGCTGCCATCCTGATCCGCCTGTTTAACGAGGTGTGGAGCAACACCGCCGTGGTTGGCGGTTATTACGGCGACGCCGGCAGCCTTGAGTTTATCGGCGCGGCTCTGCTGTTTACCGCCGTGACCCTGGCCTACAGCCTGCGCGGCGGCCTGCGTAGCTCGATCCTTACCGATGCAGCGCAGGCGGCGATCTTTATCGTCGCGCTGGTCTGGGTGCTCGGCTTGGTGCTGCCACAGCACTCGCCCAGCGAGCTGGCCAGCACCAGCCACTGGGCGCTGAACGCCGGCGTCGACCTGCTGTTGGTCGCCGGCCTGCAAGCCTTTAGCTATGGCTTCCATGACCCGGTACTGACGGATCGCGGCTTTATCAGCGAAGAGAAAACCATGCGCCGCTCCTTCGTGATTGCCGGGGTTCTGGGCTTTATCGCCATCCTCGCCTTCAGCCTGATCGGCGTGCATGCGCAGCTCACTGGTTTAGCGGCCTCGGACAACGTGCCCGCTGCCCTGGCCAAGACTATGGGCATCGGCGCGTTGATGGTGATGACCGTGGTGATGGTCTCTGCCGCGGGCTCAACCCTGGACTCAACCTTCTCCAGCCTGGCCAAGTTGGCCGGGCGTGAGCTGCCTAAGTTGGCCGGTCGCGACTTGGGGCAGAAGGCCATCGGCGTCGGCATGGCCGTCATGGTGGTCTTCGCCTTGCTCGGCAACCTGCCGATGATCGCCGGCACCGACATTCTCAAGGCCACCACCATCAGCGGCACCATGGTCATCGGCCTGGCGCCGGTGTTTATCCTGCATGGCCTGACCACACCAACCCGGCTGGGCTTTCACCTGAGTTTCTGGACCGGACTAGGCTTGGGCGTCGCCCTGACGCTGGGCTGGATCCCACAAACCTGGGCCATCGGCGACGGTAAATACGCCCTACTACTCGGCACTAACCTGTATGGCCTGGGCCTGTGTGTGCTGGGCTATCTGGTTCCCGGCTGGCTGCGCGCCGGTCAACGAGGCGCAGCCTGATGCGCGCTGGCCGCGATTGCCCGCTGGATTACCGCCTGGCACCTGAGGCCTTTAGCGGCGAGCCGCTGTTCGACTGCCAAGTGCTGTATGTCGTCGGCGGCCTGTATGGCAACCGTCAGGCCTTGGCAGCGCTGCAACGGCGCCTGGCGGCCGAACCCAATGCCCGGGTGGTGTTCAACGGCGATGCCCACTGGTTTGACCGCGACCCGCAAATTTTCCAGCAGATTGAAGAAGGGCTGAGCGTACACCTGACCCTGCGCGGTAATGTCGAAACCGAGCTGGGCCGCGCCGACGACAGCGGTGCCGGCTGCGGCTGCGCCTACCCGATGAACGTGGACGACCAAGTAGTCGAACGTTCCAATGCCATTCAGCAGGTGCTAAATGGCACCGTGCAAAGCTTGCCCGGTATGGCCGAGCGCTTGGCTGCGCGCCCGAGTACAGCGCTGGTCAGCGTCGGCGGGCAACGCATCGCCATCAGCCATGGCGATGAGCAGTCCCTGGCCGGCTGGAATTGCTCGCGCGAGGCACTGAGTGAACCGGCCCGCCAACAGCAGCTTGATGCCTGGCTACACGCACAGAACATTCGCGTATTGGCCACCAGCCATAGCTGCGCCGCCGTCGCGCTGAACCTTAAGCATGGCGCGTTGGTCAATAACGGCGCGGCCGGCCTGCCCAACTTCGCCGGCGGTCGCTATGGCCTGCTCAGCCGCATCGCCACCACGCCACACCCGGCGGCGCTGTATCGCTGCCAACGCGACGGATTGTTTATCGAGGCCCTGCCGCTGAACTACGACCACGCTGCCTTTCTCGCCGACTTCGACCGCCAGTGGCCCGCCCACAGCCCGGCGGCGCAGTCCTATCGCTCACGTATTCTTGGCACTGTGGCGGATCAACCGTCGCAGGCCCTGCTGGCCGGTTTTAGCCTGTGCCAAAGCCTCTGCGCCCTGGAGGCGCTGACTGATGAATAGCCGCAAAATCGCCCTGATGGGCTTGATCCTCGCATTGCTCGGCAGTTTTTTTGTCTTCGACATTGGCCAGTACCTCAACCTTGAGGCGCTGAAAGCGCAGCAAGTTGCACTCAACACCCAGGTCGCCGAGCAGCCCTGGCTGGCGGCGGGGCTGTTCTTTCTCGCCTATGTCGCGGTCACGGCACTTTCCTTACCCGGCGCGGCGCTGATGACCTTGCTCGGCGGGGCGCTGTTCGGGTTGATCGAAGGCTTCGTGCTGATTTCCTTTGCCTCCACGTTGGGCGCGAGCCTGGCCATGCTCAGCAGCCGCTTTCTGCTGCGTGACTGGGTGCAGAGCCGCTTCGGCAAACGCCTGGCGAGCATCGATGCCGGGGTCGAGCGGGAAGGGGCGTTCTACCTGTTCGCCCTGCGTCTGGTGCCACTGTTTCCGTTCTTCCTGATCAACCTGGCCATGGGCCTGACCCGCCTGCCGCTGCGCACCTATTGGTGGGTCAGCCAGCTCGGCATGCTGCCCGGCACCCTGGTGTACGTGAATGCCGGGCGTGAGCTGGGCCAGCTGGAGTCGTTGTCCGGCATCCTCTCGCCAGGGCTGCTCGGCGCCTTTGTGCTGCTCGGGGTGTTCCCGCTGATTGCACGCAAACTGCTCGGGCTGATCCAGGCGCGTCGGGTGTATGCCGGCTGGCACAAACCCAAGACCTTCGACCGCAACCTGGTGGTGATTGGTGCCGGCGCCGGTGGCCTGGTCAGCGCCTATATCGCCGCGGCGGTGAAGGCCAAGGTCAGCTTGATCGAAAAACACCAAATGGGCGGCGACTGCCTCAACACCGGCTGCGTACCCTCCAAGGCGCTGCTGCGCTCGGCCAAACTGGCCAACGAACTGAAAAAGGGTGAAGCCCTGGGCTTTACCGGCGTGCAGGGCCAGGTGGATTTCCCAGCCGTGATGCAGCGCATCCAGCGGGTGATCGCCGACATCGAGCCGCATGACTCGGTGGAGCGCTACACCGGCCTGGGCGTCGAAGTGATTGAGGGTGAAGCGAAGATCCTTTCGCCCTGGACCGTCGAGGTCAATGGCCAAACCCTGAGCAGCCGCAACCTGATCATCGCCGCCGGCGCGCGGCCGTTCGTGCCCGATATTCCTGGCCTTGAGCAGGTGCAGGCTTACACCTCCGACACCATCTGGACCCTGCGCCAGCAGCCGCGCTGGCTGCTGGTGTTGGGCGGCGGGCCGATTGGTTGCGAACTCTCGCAGGCCTTCCAACGCCTTGGCAGCCAAGTGATTCAAGTGGAACGCGGTGGCCGCCTGCTGCCCCGTGAAGACGCCAACGCCAGCGAAGCGGTAATGGCCAGCCTGCGTGCCGACGGCGTCGACCTGCGCCTGGGTCATCAGGCCGAGCGCTTTGAAGTGGTCGACGGCGAAACCCGCATGATCGCCCGCAACCTGGACACCGGCGAACCGGTGACCATCGCCTTCGACTGCCTGCTGCTGGCCCTCGGCCGTAAAGCTAATGTCAGCGGCTACGGGGCTGAGGAGCTAGGCCTGACGCTGCGCGACAATGGCACGTTGGAGACTGACGAATACCTGGCCACGCGCTTCCCCAATATATTTGCGGTGGGCGATGTCACCGGGCCGTATCAGTTCACCCACGTGGCGGCCCACCAAGCCTGGTACGCGGCGGTCAACGCGCTGTTTGCCGGTTTTAAACGCTTCAAGGCGGATTACCGGGTGATTCCACACTGCACCTTCACTGACCCGGAAGTAGCCCGCGTTGGCCTCAGTGAAGCGGAAGCACAAGCGCAAAACGTCGCCTATGAAGTGACCCGCTACAGCATCGACGACCTCGACCGCGCCATCGCCGATGAGGCCGCCCATGGCTATGTGCAGGTGCTGACCACGCCCGGCAAAGACCGCATTCTCGGCGTCACTATCGTTGGCGAACACGCCGGTGAACTGCTCACCGAGTACGTGCTGGCGATGAAGTACAACCTGGGCCTGAACAAAATTCTCGGCACCATCCACAGCTACCCGACCATGAGCGAGGCGAACAAGTACGCCGCCGGCGAATGGAAACGCGCCCATGCCCCGCAAGGGCTGCTGCGGTTGGTCGAGCACTTCCACACCTGGCGGCGCAGCTGATGCGCACGTTAGTGCTGGGGCTCATCCTCGCCGCACCGCTGACCCAGGCGGAGAACCTGCTGACGCCCTGGACAGCAGGCCCGCCGGCAGCTGCATGGTCGACGCCGTGGAAGCTGGCAGACATTCCCAAACTCAAGCCATCGCAGCGCACGCTGGTCGAGCTGGACGGCCAATCTGTCTTACGCATCAACGCCGATGCGGCTGCCGGCGGGCTGTTACATCCGCTCGATCTACCTGGCGATCAGCCCTGGCAGCTGAGCTGGCAGTGGCGCACCGAACAGCATCTGGATCAGGCCCGTTTCGCCACCCGCGAAGGCGATGACTACGCCGCACGGGTCTATGTGCTGCTGGATTACCCACTGGACTCGCTGAGTTTTGTCACCCGGCAAAAGCTGCGGCTGGCGCGCACCTTCTTCGACCCCGACTTGCCGGCGGCGACCCTTAGCTACGTCTGGGATAACCGTGAAGCCCCCGGTAGCCATGCCCGCAGCGCCTACACCGAAACCGTGGAAATGCGCGTGCTGCGCGGCCCAGAAGCCGCACTGGGCGAGTGGCTGACGGAATCCCGCGATCTACGCGCCGACGCCACTGCCGCCTTCGGCAGCGCGCCACGCAAGATCCTCGGTGTGGTGTTCGCTGCCGACAGCGACAACACCGGTGAAAGCGTGACCAGTTATTTCGCCGCACCACAAATACGCAAGCTGCCCTGACAACAGCGCGGGTAAGTCTTTACCATGCAGCCACTGTCAGACACCCAACCTATGGAAGCTTGGCGTGACTCATCACTATGACCTGCTATTAATCGGCGCCGGCCACGCTCACCTCGGGGTGTTGCGGCGCTGGGCCTTGGTCGAACGGCCGCCGGGGCGGATCGCCCTGCTGAGTGCCGGACCGGTGGCCTGGTATTCCGGCATGTTGCCCGGGCTGCTGGCCGGCCGGCATAGCGCTGCTGATTGCCAGGTAGAGCTGCAAGCCTTGTGTCGCGCGGCCAAGGTTGAGCTGATCATCAGCCCGGTGGAAAGCTTGTCCGCCGCCCAGCAGCAGGTGCAGCTTGATGATGGCCGCACCCTCGACGCCAGCTGGTTATCGCTAAACGTCGGCGCGCAGATCAGCGCACCGCCGCAGCAGGGCGAGGCCATGCAGCTGCTGGCCGTCAAACCCTTTGATAAATTCCTGGCCGGTTGGCAGCAGTGGCAGGCCACGCCTCAGCCCATGGCCATTCTCGGTGGCGGTGCGGCGGGGGTCGAGTTGGCCCTGGCCTTGGCCGATAAAGTGCCGCACCTGTCCCTGTTCTGCGCCGGCCATCTGCTCGATGGTTTGTCCCCTGGGCTGCGTTTGCGCGCGCTCGGCCACTTGCGCCAACACCGCGTAGAAGTGCGCGAGGATTGCCCAATCAGCCGCATCGAGAACGACTGCCTGCTCAGCGCTAATGCGCCGGTCTGGCGCGGCCAACGGTTATTACTGGCCAGCGGCGCCAAGGCCTTTGCCTGGCCACAGCACAGCGGCCTGGGCTGCGATGAGCGCGGCTTTGTGCTGATTGCACCCACCCTGCAGAGCTACACCCACCCGACTATTTTTGCCGTGGGCGACTGCGCCAGCCTGCCCGGTGCACGCAAGAGCGGGGTGTATGCGGTGCGCCAGGGCCCGGTGCTGGCCACCAACCTGAGTGCGGCGCTGCGCGGTTTGCCGCTCAAACGCTACCGCCCGCAGCGACAGAGCCTGGCCCTGCTGGCCACCGGTGACGGCGGTGCCCTGCTGGACTGGCACGGCTACAGCGCCGGCGGGCAACTGTATGGTCGCTGGAAAGATTTTCTTGATAAGGGTTTTATCCAGCGTCATCGTTTTTAACCGCTCGGCGCTCTAGCCCCGCGGGGTTAACCAAACGCTAAGTGATTAACCCACCTGCGACCAAAGTGTCATGGCCGAATACGCCCATGGCTGCTCGAATCAACCTCTCAGTAAAGGTTGGCCGCAGGGAACGTCACCCACTATGGTCTATAGAATTGTCGACAGCGGCCGATTGCCTGAGCAGGCATATCGAGCTGCACGCACCCAGGTTCCAGCAGGCATGGCTCGCCCACTGCATAGCGGCGCGCCACAGGCCGTTTCTGGTCTTACTTGGGCCAGAATAAGAATAATGAGGTTTGTCATGCGCTCCGCGTTTATTACCTATCCCAAGGCTTGCCTGCTGCACGCCATTGGGCTGGCCGGATTAATGGCGGCCTATCAACAGGTCCAGCTGCCCTGGTTTGTCAGCATTCCGTCGTTCCTGCTGTTAGCGCTCTGGCCCTGGCTCGGGCCCTGGCAGCGTCAACATGAAGAGCCGCTGGCGCAGGCCAATGCGCCGCATCCATCATTCAACGACCTTAGCCAGAGCCTGTCGCAGCAAACCTGCCACAACGCCCTGGCCGCTGCCGAAGTAGCCCATGCGGCGCAGCAACTGGCCGGCAAGCTGCACTCGCAGCTGAGCGCTACCGAGCAGATCAATCAGGCTGCCGAGGCGATTACCCACACCGAGCAGGACAACGCTCAGCGTGCCGAGCAAACCCTGCTGGCCGCGCAAAACGTGCGCCAGAACAGCGCCAGCGGGCAGCACGCGCTGCGTGAAGCCATCGAGGCCATGCAGCAATTGAGCGCGCAGACGGCGACCAGCCGCGAGCTGATCGACGGCCTCAGCAGCCGCACCGAACAGATCGAGAAAGTCACCCAGGTGATCCAGTCCATCGCCAGCCAGACCAGCCTGCTGGCGCTCAATGCGGCCATCGAAGCGGCCCGCGCCGGTGAGCTCGGCCGCGGCTTTGCTGTGGTCGCCGATGAAGTGCGCAACCTGGCCGGGCGCACCAGCAGCGCCACCGAGGAGGTCGCGCAGATCGTCGGCGATATCCGCCAGCAAAGCGCTGCCGTGGTCAGCCACATGCAACAACAAGCCGAACAGCTCACCCAGGCGGCGCAACAGGTCGAGCACACCGGCGAACAATTGCAGGGGATTGCCGAGCTGGCCGAGGATGTCGAAGCCCAGGTTGGGCAGATCGACAGCGGCACCCGGCATAACCACGAACGCCTGGCCGAACTGTCAGTCGCCGTTGGCCAATTGCGCGGCGATGTCGACGACAGCGAAGGGCAAACCCGCCAACTCAGTAACGCTGCCGAGCGCCTGGTCGGCCAGGCGGAAAGCATCAGCGAGCAACTCGCCGAAGTCGGCCTGGACGATTATCACCAGCGTATTTTTGATCTGGCGCGCAACGCCGCCGCGCAGATTGCCGCGCAGTTCGAAAGCGACATGCAGGGGGGCCGGGTCAGCGCCAGCGACCTGTTCGACCGCCACTACCAACCGATTGCCGGTAGCTTCCCAGCCAAATACAGCACCCGTTTCGATCGCTATGCCGATCAGGTGCTGCCAAGTATTCAGGAGCCGCTGCTCAGCCAGCATGAAGGCCTGGTATTCGCCATCGCCTGTACCCCGCAAGGCTATGTACCGACCCACAACAACGCTTTCAATCATCCGCCCTGCGGTGACCGTACCGTAGACACCCTGAAGAGCCGCAGCAAACGCCTGTTCAACGACCGCACCGGCATCCGCTGCGGCAGCCATCAAAAGCCGTTGCTGCTGCAAACCTATATGCGCGACACCGGCGAGCTGATGCACGATCTGTCGGTGCCGATCATGGTTCAGGGCCGCCATTGGGGTGGTTTACGCCTGGGTTATAAGCCCCAGGCCTAAATCGGAGCGACGCTACCACGTTGATACCCCCTTGTCAGGCCAGGGCGGCGAGGCGCACGGATAGGCACTAAAGTGCTGCCGGGTATTCATTCTCTCGATACTCGACATTAAAACTTTTGAATTATCGAATCACCGCAGTGCTCCTATGCTGTACGCCATTCACGCTAGCCATGGGCATTTGCCCACAAGGAGCACGTTATGAAGATTCTGCTGGTTCTGACTTCCCACGACCAACTCGGCGACACGGGCCACAAGACCGGTTTCTGGCTGGAAGAGTTTGCCGCGCCTTATTACGTATTCAAGGACGCCGGCGCGCAGCTAACCCTGGCCTCGCCTAAGGGTGGCCAGCCACCCCTTGACCCGAAAAGCGATGATGCCGATGCGCAAACCCCGGCCACCACACGCTTCAAGGCAGACCCCGAAGCGCAACAGGTATTGGCCAATACCCTGCCGTTGAGCCAAGTGAAAGCGGACGATTTCGATGCGGTGTTCTACCCCGGTGGCCACGGCCCGCTGTGGGATTTGGCCGAAGATGCCACCTCGATTGCCTTGATTGAAGGCTTTATCGCGGCACACAAACCGGTTGCTGCGGTCTGCCATGCCCCTGGCATCTTCCGCCACACCAAGGCCGCCAACGGCCAGCCGCTGGTCAGCGGTAAGAAGGTCACCGGTTTCAGCAACAGTGAAGAAGAAGCCGTGCAGCTGACCACAGTGGTGCCGTTTCTGGTGCAGGACATGCTGATCGCCAATGGCGGCCACTACTCCAGCGTCAACGACTGGCACAGCCATGTGAAGGTCGACGGGCTGCTGATCACCGGGCAAAACCCGGCGTCCTCAGAGGCCACCGCCGAAGCACTGATCACGCTGCTAAACAGCCACTAATCGCTAAACAGGCTGGCGTGCCGCGTATATAAAGCTGAACGCCAGCCAGAGGTCATTTCAACCATGCAACTTAACGCCGATTTCAGCCAGCGGGCGCTTGTGCGTCCAGACGACAGCCCTTGGGTGGCATCGCCCATGCCCGGTGTAGAGCGGCGCATGCTCGACCGCATTGGTGAGGAAAAGGCACGGGCGACCTCCATCGTGCGCTATGCCGCAGGCTCTCACTTCAGCGCGCACCAGCACCCCGGCGGTGAGGAGTTTCTGGTGCTGGAAGGCGTGTTCTCCGACGAGCGCGGCGATTACCCGGCCGGCACCTATGTGCGTAACCCAATCGGCAGCCAACATGCGCCGTTCAGCCGCGAAGGCTGCACAATCTTCGTCAAACTCATGCAGTTTGACCCGGCAGATGACCAACACGTCGTCACCGACAGCAACCGCGCCGAATGGCGGCAGGGCTTGGTCCCCGGCCTGCAGGTATTGCCGCTGCATCAACATGGCACCGAGCATGTGGCGCTGGTGCGTTGGGCACCGGGCACCTATTTCAATGCGCACCGGCATTGGGGCGGCGAAGAAATTCTGGTGCTCGAAGGCACCTTTCAGGATGAGTTCGGCGACTACCCTACCGGCAGCTGGCTACGCAGCCCACACCTGTCGCAACACACCCCGTTCAGTGAACAGGGCTGTCTGATCTGGGTAAAAACCGGGCACCTGCCCGATTAACCCTCGCTGGCCATCAACCGCTTATACACACGGGTGCGCCGCGCCGCTTTGAGTTGCTCCAGCAATAAGGCGCGCAGCGGTGACACCTGTGCATGGGTGCGCTTACCGCGGCTGAGTTGGCGTAGCTGAAACTTCACCGTGGCCATATACGCCAGTGAGGCCAGCGCCTTGTTCTTCCAGCGAATCGGCGGCAACTCGGCCAGGGCTTCACGCTGCCCCGCCTGCCACTGCTTGGGCAGTGCCGGGTTGATCGCCAATGCCGTACCGATACCGGCCATGGCCACACCGCTGGCCAGCACCTGCTCGACCACCGGCAGGCGGCGAATACCGCCAGTGACCATGATCGGCATCTGCGCCACGGCAGCGATCTCGCCAGCAAACTCGAGAAAGTACGCTTCGCGTGCCAAGGTGCGGCCATCGCGCGAATCACCTTGCATGGCCGGTGCCTCGTAGCTGCCGCCAGACAATTCAACCATGTCCACCGCTAGCTCATTGAGCAACAGCACCACCTGCTTGGCATCGGCTTCGGCAAAACCGCCACGCTGAAAATCCGCCGAGTTGAGTTTGACCGCCACGCTGAAACCCGGCGCGACCCTCGCACGCACGGCCTTGATCACCTCCAGCAGCAAACGGGCGCGATTTGCCAACGAACCGCCCCAGTCATCGGTGCGCTTATTGCTCAGTGGCGAGAGAAACTGGCTGATCAGATAACCGTGCGCCGCGTGAATCTGCACGCCATTGAAGCCGACCTGTTCGGCGAGCTGGGCAGACCGGGCAAAGCGCTCAATTAATGCCGCTATCTCAGCGTCATCCAGCGCCTTGGGCACGGGGAACATCTTCGACAAGCCACCCAGCTCAAGCGCTACCGCAGAGGGCGCGACGGTTTGCTGACCGAGATTGGCCTGCATCTGCCGCCCTGGATGGTTGAGCTGCATCCAGATCTGCGCGCCGTGGGAGCGGCCAATGCGCGCCCACTCACGGAATTTATCCAGCTGCCGCTGATCTTCCAGCACCACACCGCCGGGGCCGGTCATGGCGCGGCGGTCAACCATGACGTTCCCCGTCAGCAGCAAGCCCGTACCGCCTTCGGCCCAGGCCTGATACAAGCGCAGCAACTCGGCGGACGGCCCCTGTGCCACGTCAGCAAGGTTCTCTTCCATTGCCGCCTTGGCAATACGATTAGGGATAACGCTGCCGTTGGGCAGTTGCAGAGCTTCGAATGCGCGCATAGACGACTCCGGGGTGGCAGATCAAACAAGCCTAAGGTTAAATTCAGCTTTAAGGTCAATAGCCCGGAGTGAAGCGCATGAAGATTGGCGAACTGGCGACCCGCAGCGGCCTGGCGGCGTCGCGTATTCGTTTCTATGAAGCCAGCGGGCTGATCAACGCCCAACGCCAGGCCAACGGTTACCGGCACTACCCCGAGCAAGCCGTGCAAACCCTGGCCATCATCAGCGGCGCGCAACAAGCCGGCTTTAGCCTGGACGAGATTCGCCGCTTGCTGCCGCAAACCGAGTCACAAGGCTTGGGGCACGCTGAATTGCTCGCCAGCCTGCAACGCAAGGTCGTCGAAATCGAGGCCATGCAGCAGCGGTTGCTCGAGAACAAAGCACAACTGCTGACGATCATCGCCACCATCGAAAATAAACCCGAAGGCATGCCCTGCAGCGAGAATGCCGAACGGGTACTGGCCAATCTGCGCGGCGCCTGAATCAGCCAAACAAGCCCGACCAATGTTTAGCGATACAGCAACCAAGCATGTGAAAAATCAGATTTAACCGATGCTTGGCCCTGTGTGACCCTGCTGGCCATGTGTTCTTCCACCGCGTTTTCCGCCCCCTCTGCATGCGCCACGCAGCTGTCTAAACGGCGCCATTGCGCCGCCCGGCAGAGCAATGCCACGCTGCCAAAACCCCTGGCCTTCTGGGCGCTCTGGCATTGCCGCCATGCGCGCCCACCGGATGCTGCACAGCTATTCCTCTGTCTGATTGCCTTGTAGCCAGCGCCGCTGGTTGCCAACGCTGAGCCCTGCCTGCTCCAGCCCCCGCATGTTGTACCCAGGAATCGTCTTATGAACGCCGCAATCAAACCCGTGCTGCCCGCCGCCGAACGCTGCCCGTCCTATTACAGCGCCACCCTCAATGAAGAAACCGACTACCCGACCCTGCAAGGCGAGGTCAGTGTCGATGTGGTGATTATCGGCGGCGGTTTTACCGGCGTAGCGTCTGCCGTTGAATTGGCCGAACGCGGCCTGAAAGTGGCAATTGTCGAGTCCAACAAGATTGGCTGGGGCGCCACCGGGCGCAACGGCGGCCAGGTCACCGGCAGCCTGTCGGGCGATGCGGCAATGACCAAGCAGATGCGCAACACCCTCGGCGAAGAGGTTGAAGACTTTATCTGGCACCTGCGCTGGCGCGGCCACGACATCATCAAGAACCGCGTGGAAAAGTACGGGATCAACTGCGACCTCAAGCACGGCCACCTGCATGCGGCGATGAAGCCCGTGCACATGCACGAACTGGAAGCCACCTACACTGAAGCCGTACGCCGTGGCATGGCCGACGACGTGACCCTGCTTGACCGTGAGGGTGTGCGCAGCCACTTGGCCAGCGACCTGTACAACGGCGCCTTGAAGAACACCCGCAACATGCACCTGCACCCGCTGAATCTGTGCATCGGTGAAGCCAAGGCTGCCGCCAGCCTGGGTGCGCTGATCTTCGAACACTCCGAGGTGCTCGAGATCGTCCATGGCGCCAAGCCGGCGGTGGTTACCGCCCAAGGCCGAATCAACGCCAAGCAGGTGCTGTTGGCCGGCGACGTGTACCACAAGCTGGAGCCGAAAAAGCTCAAAGGCATGATCTTCCCGGCCATGGGCGGCATCGTCACCACTGCGCCGCTGGGTGAGCTGGCGAAGCAAATCAATCCGCAAGACCTGGCCGTGTATGACTGCCGCTTCGTCCTCGACTACTACCGCATGACCGCCGACGGTCGCCTGCTATTTGGCGGCGGCTGCAACTACTCGGGGCGCGATTCACGCGATATCGCCGCCGAGCTGCGCCCCGGCATCGAACAAACCTTCCCGCAGCTCAAGGGCGTCGCCATTGATTTTCAGTGGAGCTGCGCCATGGGCATCGTGATCAACCGTATCCCGCAGCTGGGCAAGCTCTCGGACAACGTCTGGTACTGCCAGGGCTACTCCGGCCACGGCATCGCCACCACCCACATCATGGGTGAAATCATGGCCAACGCCCTGACCGGCACCCTGGGTCATTACGACACCTTCGCCGCCTGTAAACACATCAAGGTGCCGCTGGGTGATGTGTTCGGCAACCCGATACTGGCGGCTGGCATGTGGTACTACCAGATGCTGGAAAAATTCCGCTAAGCCATGCGCTTGTATTAAATCGCGGCCAAAACCGCTCCTACAACAGGTGTGAGTCTGTAGGAGCGGCCTTAGCTGCGAGCGTTGGATCAGCGCAGGGATCCTGGGCCTCACCACGCTCATCGACAAACTCCACCGCTGGCGAGCCGTCGGCATTTAGCTGGTAGATCGCGCGTGGCTGGCCGTTGTCGTTGAAGAACACCTGCCCCAGCCCCGCGCCATTCCACAGGCGCTCGCCGGCCTTGCTGCGTGAGGGGATGCGCGGTGTGACCTGCATACGCCGACGCTTGGTCAGCCAGTTGAGCGGCGACCACGGTGCATACAACCAGCGATTGAGGCGATCAAACCAGTCGAGCAAGCGCCGTGGAAATTCGTTTTTCACCCCGCTGCTGGTGATCTGCCAGAGCTGCGGGCCGCGTTTGCGCTGGCGGATTAGCACCTCGTAAACGAACGAATAGTGCACGTCCCCGGAGAGAATCACGTAGTTACCCGGCGTGCGCGAGTGGCGAAAAATGTTCAGCATCACCTGCGCGGCGCCGCGATGGGCCATCCAGTTTTCCGCATCGACCATCAGCGGATGGCCGGCCCAGCTGAAGAGCTTCTGGATAGCCTCGATCAGCTTGACGCCGAACATCGGTGCCGGGGACACGATAATCGCCGAGGGATGATCGAGCAGTTCTTGTTGAAACTCGCACAGCGCTTCCCAATCCAGCAGGCCGGACGGCCGCTTGAGGTTGCGCTCGCTGCGCCAGCGCCGGGTGCGCGTATCCAGCACCACCAGCGCCGGGGTGCTGGGCAGCACAAACTGCCACTGGTGAAAGCGCAGCAGCTCGTCGATCAGCGCGTCCTGCGGCCGACAGTCCATATGATTGGCGGCATCACGGCCCTCGGTCATCGCGCGGATCATCTGCAGCGGTTTGGCGAACACATCCGGGTTGTTACCCCAGCCCTGGCACAGCAGGTAGGCAATCAAGGCATTGCCGATAATCCGTTTGGAAAACGGATGACCATAGGCGGTCTGTTCCCACTGCGCGGAGAGGTTCCAGTCATCGGTGATGTCGTGATCATCGAAAATCATCAAGGTCGGCAAGTGGGCGAGGGCACGCGCAACCCCGCCGAGGCCAGCGCGAAACGCCTCGATATGCTCACGCTCAGCCTGATAACGCGCGACTTTCTCCACGCTCAATTCAGGCATTTCGGCCTTGAGCAGCGTCCAGGGCAGCGGCGACCAGACCAGCAGGTACATGGCCAATACTTCGGCGCAGGTGACCAGGTGGTTGTCGGCGCTGCTGGTGGTAAACACCGGCTTTTCCACCCCACCGAAGAAGCGCTCACGCAGGGTTTCGTTGCTCTTCAGCGCCGGCAGCAACTCGCCGCGCTGGTAGTAGCTGGCCGGGTGCTGATACAGCGCCTCGCTGTCATCGACCACCGCGCCCTCCAGGTGCTCACCGAACAGGCCGAGGCGCGCGATCACCTGATGAATCGCCCGCAGCATCGGTCCGCTGACATCATCGGCATAGATCTGATCACCGCTCATCAGCAGCAAGGCCGGACGTTGTTCGGGGGTGTGCGCTTCAGCCAGCAAACGGTCGGCGCAGAGCAGGCCATCGGCCGCCGGGTGATGCGGCTTGCGGCAGGAGCCATGCAGAAGGTGATCAAGTTGCGCACGCAGGACAAAATTCGCCTGGCGCGCGCCGGCATACAGCAGGTGCGGGGCCCACTCCGCCATGCCCATGTCGGCCTGGCCGGCCTGTTCGATCAGCAGGTCGTAGTCGATCTGCACGTCGCAGGGCAGCGGCGTATCCAGCTTGAGGTCGATCAGGTGAATAAATGCCTGCTCGCCGATCTGGATGACCTGGCAGCTGTCGCCTTGCAATGGGTAGCGCTGCGGCTCTGCAGCGTCGCCATGCGCCAACTGCAGGCTCAGCGTCAGTGGCTGACTACCGACCAGCCACAGCACCAGGCGCTTTGGCTCCATGCGCCGCAGCAGCGGGCCAGCCAGCACCGGGGGCACGTCAAGGTGGGCAACAGCGCTGGTGGTTGGCATCAGGTCATTGAGCTCGAGTGGCAATACAGGTCGGCAATAGAGCGCCAGTGTGCACCAGAGGTTCAGTCGGTGCAGCGTGTCGCGGCAGTTTGCCTCACTGCGCTGCTTGGCGCAGGCGCGGCCAGTCGAGGATTTCGATCTCGCCATAGGTCAGGCGCACAATGCCCTGGCCTTCCAGCTCCTTGAGAATCTGATTGGTGGTTTGCCGGGAGATCGCCAGCATTAGCGCCAGCTGCTCCTGGGGCAAATGCAGGACGCGGCGCGGCTCGCCTTCGCCGTAGTTCTCGGCCATCAGCAGTAAGCGCCGAGCCAACCGGGGGGCGGCGGGCAGCAGACTCATTTCTTCCAGGGCGATAAACGCCAGACGCAGTTTCTGGCTCATCAGCAGGGCAAAGTCACGCCAGTGCTGCGGCTGTTGTTCGAGCAGCGTGAGCAAGCGCGCCTGCGGTACCCACAACAGGGTTGAAGCGCTTTCGGCAAAGGCGTCGTGGGTGCGCGGCTGGCCGTCGAACAAGGAAATTTCGCCAAACCAGTAGGGCGCTTCGACCAGGGTCAGCAGCGCCTCTTTGCCGGTCGCACTGACCGCACCAATGCGCATACCGCCGGCCACCACCGCATACAGGCCGCAGGGCTTGTCGCCCCGCCGAAACAGCACCTGGCCCGCGGCTAACGGCTGCACCTGGGCAGCTGTCAACAGGGCTTCCTGCAACGCCGTGGGCAAGCCGCTGAACCAGTGGCCCTGACGCAGACGCGCCTGATAAGCGTAGGCCGCCGCGCTCATTGGCGGCTTCCGAAGCGACGGCTCCCGATTTGTCGGCTAGCTGACAGAGCCGTGCGAGTAGGCGAGTTCATGCTGAGCACCTGTCTTGCGTGAGGAAAATAATAATGAAAACCCTGGTCGATCATCTGGCGCAATACGCGGCGTATCACCGCGATCAACGCAACATTCTCAGCCACTTTATCGGTATTCCCCTGATTGTGCTGGCCGTAGCCGTGCTGCTTTCCCGTCCCGGCAGTGAGGCCTTCGGGCTGTGGCTGTCCCCAGCGTTATTGGTGGCGTTGGCCGCCGGAGCATTCTACGTGCGCCTGGATCGGCGTTTCGGCCTGGTGATGGCGCTGCTGCTGGCGCTCAGCCTGTGGGCGGGCGCCGGCTTGGCGCTGCAATCGACGCCAGTCTGGCTCAGCAGCGGCATTGGCCTGTTCGTGATTGGCTGGGTCATCCAGTTTGTCGGCCATTACTACGAAGGGCGCAAACCGGCGTTTGTCGATGATGTCATGGGCCTGGTGATCGGCCCACTGTTCGTCGCCGCCGAAGCCGCCTTCCTGCTGGGCCTGCGCAAAGACGTTGAGCAGGCCATCGTCGAGCGCGCAGGGCCAACCTGCATCCGTGACAAGCACGCCAGCTCCTAAACCCTACTGAGCGCGCGGTACGGTTCAGCCTTTGGAGAGCGCCATCCACTGATCAGTCAGTGACCGCGTATGACGATACACGGTCATCGGCGCAAACGGCCGGCCCGAGGCACTCTGCAGGGCGCTGCTCTGACTGTTGAGGTCAACCAGGGCGGCCTTGAGATAATCCCAGCGGGTTTTCAGCTTGCCGACCTGCGGATTGGCCTTGCTGTCTAGAGTGGCCAGTTGCGCATCCACCGAGGGCACGATCTTGCGCTCATCCTGACCGAGGTAGGTATCGGGCTGCTCACGGGCGGTTTCGAAATTGCCGAAGTAGGCGCGGCTCAAATACTGCACCGAGAGGTATTCGAGCTTGGCGGACAGTTCGCTGTCGTCCGGGCTGGCAAGTGTGCGACTCTGCTCCAGCACGCCTAGCAGGGCTTTGCTGAGGTCCTCGGGGTAGCGCCAGGGCATGTCTTCTTCGTTCGGGCCAAAGGCCACGCCACGCCGAATCTGCACCACCAGCTCCTGATGTGCGCCGCGCAGGGCATCGCTGCTTTGCGGCAGGCTTTGCACCGCCGCCGCCAGGGCTTGCAGATCGTTCTCAAGGGCATCCTGATGTTTCTTTTGGAAACCTTCACCGCGTAACAGCATCAGGCTGCTGGTGGCCCGGCTGGCCTGTACCTGCACCTGTTCTTGCGGGGTCACGGCATGAGCTGCGGTCAGTGGTGAGAGAGCGGCCAGCAGGCCAATAACCGCGAGCAATAGCGGGCGATACAGCGATGTAAAACGCATACGAGGGGTGCTCCTTATTATTGTTGTGAGCAGCGCTGAGTCGAGTCAGCTAATACAAACGCGCGCCACAGGGTACTGCACTGAATAGCGCAGAAAAGCAGCCTAAAGAGTGATTTCGTCGGAAAGATGCGCCAATCCACCAGATGCGCCGCGCGCTGTAATCTGACGGCCCGTCAACTGGCGCCCAGCAGTGATACCGACTTGACCTGCGCCCACAGTGATTGCTCGCGCTGGATGTTCAGGCGGTCGAAGGAGTAACGGGTGATCCGCGCCATCAGTTGCTCGCGCCCGACCTGCACACGCACCAGCACATGCGCCTGTTCGACGACGTTGATCCAGTCCACCACCCGCGCCGGCAGCAGGTTGAGCACACTGCTGTGCTGAGCCTGCTGCAAGCTCAGGCTGACATCGCGCGCCTTGATCTTGACCCGCACCGACTGACCCTGCGGCAGCGGCCCATGGGGCAACTGCAGGCTAATGTCGCTGCCGGGCAACTGCACCGCGAGCAACCCGTAAGCGGGGTCATGAGCCATGACCTGGGCATCCACCACGGCCTCGGCATCGTCCTCGAAAATAAACGGCAGGTCGGCGCGCAGCAGGGTTTCCTTCAAGGGGCCACTGGCGCTGACCTTGCCGTCTTCCAGCAACACCAGATGATCGGCCAGGCGCGCGACTTCATCGGGCGCATGACTGACGTAGATAATGGGCATCTGCAGCTCGCTGTGCAGGCGCTCCAGATAAGGCAGCACTTCCTGTTTGCGCTTGAGGTCGAGGGCGGCCAGTGGCTCATCCAATAACAGCATCCGCGGGCTGGTCAGTAGGGCACGGGCGATGCCGACACGCTGCTGCTCGCCGCCGGATAGCTTGCCCGGCAAACGCTGCAGCAAATGGCCAATACCCAGTAACGCCACTGCCTGCTCTAGGGCAATCCGCCGCTGCGCTGCCGGAATACGTTTAAGCCCGTACTCCAGGTTGCGCCGCACCGACAGATGGGCAAACAGGTTGGCGCCCTGAAACACGTAACCCACCGCGCGTTTATGGGCCGGCACAAAGAGGCCTTGGGCACTGTCTTGCCACACCTCGCCATTGACCTGCAGATAGCCCTCGCTGGGCCGATCCAACCCGGCAAAACAACGCAGGCAACTGGTCTTGCCCGAACCCGAGTGGCCGAACAAGGCACTCACTCCACGACCGGGCAAGTTGAGGTCGACATCCAGGGTGAAGCCAGCATGCTCAACCTTGAAGCGCGCTTGGATTGCGCCCGCGCCGCCGAGCGTCGGCGTCGGCGCATTGCGCCGCTGCAACGGCCAGATCATCGCCACACCCGCTGGCTGCTGCGCCCGGAATACAGGGCCAGCAGCACGATAAAGGAAAACAGCACCATCCCACCGGCCAGCCAATGGGCCTGGGCGTAGTTCATGCTTTCCACGTGGTTGTAGATCTGCACAGACGCCACCTGGGTCTTGCCGGGGATATTGCCGCCAATCATCAGCACCACACCGAACTCACCAACGGTATGGGCGAAGCCGAGAATAGCGGCGGTTACAAAACCCGGTTTGGCCAACGGCAGCACCACCGTAAAAAACGCATCCCACGGCCCCGCACGCAGCGTAGCGGCGGCCTCCAGCGGCGCACGACCAATTGCCTCAAAGGCGTTCTGCAGCGGCTGGACAACAAAGGGCAGGGAATAGAACACCGAGCCAATCAACAGCCCGGTAAAGGTAAACGTCAGGGTGCCCAACCCGAGGCTCTGCGTCAGCTGACCGATAACGCCATGCGGACCCATGCTCACCAGCAGGTAGAAACCGATCACCGTGGGCGGCAGCACCAGCGGCAGGGCGACGATGGCGCCAATCGGCTGCTTCCAGCGCGAGTCGGTACGCGCTAACCACCAGGCCATCGGCGTACCGATCAGCAGCAGCAAGACCGTGGTCAGGGCGGCCAGCTCAAGCGTCAACAGTACCGCAGCAAAATCAGCTTCAGTCAGAGGCATCAGCACATTCCTTTAACGCTGGTAGCCGTAAGACTGGATAATCGTGGTCGCTTTTCCGCCTTTCAGGTACTCGCTAAAGGCCAGCGCAGCAGGGTTGTGTAGGCCTTTTTTAAGGATCAACGCATCCTGCTTGATAGGTGTATGCAGCTCCGCCGGCACCCGCCAGGACGATCCGCTGCTGAGCTGACCCTCCTTGTATACCTGTGACAATGCAACAAAGCCCAGCTCGGCATTGCCGGTGGCAATGAACTGATGCGTTTGGGTGATGCTCTGCCCCTCAACCAGTTTGTCTTTCAGCGTCTCGCTCAGGCCTAACGCCTCCAGTACCTGGCTGGCCGCCAGGCCATAAGGCGCGGCCTGCGGGTTGGCCATTGCCAAGTGCCTGAACGGGCTGGCCTTGAGCACTGCGTCGCTGCCATCCACATACCCCGCTTGCGCCGACCACAGCACCAAACGGCCGACCGCGTAGGTAAACCGCGAGCCGCTGACCCCCAAGCCTTCACGCTCCAACTTGGCCGCCGTGCGTTCATCTGCACTTAAAAAAACCTCGAACGGTGCGCCATTGCGAATCTGCGCATACAGCTGGCCGGTGGCCCCAAAGGCGGCGATCACACTGTGTCCGGTATCTTTCTCAAACTCGCTGGCAATGGCCTGCAGCGGTGCGGTGAAGTTGGCCGCAACCGCCACCTGTACCTGCTCAGCCAGGACGTTACCGGTGAATGCCAGCGCCGCGAACAGCGGACAGAGCGTGTGAAAAATGCCAAACCTCATGCCGACTCCTGGGGGTGACGTGATCGCAGTAATGCCGCAACAACTCGCGTTATATACAAGAGAACATAGCGATAGGCGAAATTTATTCGTGCTCGCTGCACGCCCACACATAAGCAGAAGGAGGGAAATACCGGGAGGTGTGGGATGTCGACGCAACCGTTTTGTTGAAACCAGGCGGCAACTTCAGGCTTCAATGCCGTGCGGCGAACAGCCAAGTATTGCGCATGGCTTAGTCGGTTCGGCGCCAAACACTGGCTAGCCAGGGCTGCTGTTCGCGCGGCAAGCCGGCTGGGCGGTAGTAATGCTGCAACTCGCTAAAACCAGCGGCGGTTAACAACGCGCGCCAGGTGTTCAGGTCGTAATAGGCGACGTAGCGGTCACCCTGCCAGCCTTCCTGATTATCACCACGCGGGTTGGAGCTGAACAACACGCCGCCCGGTTTGAGCGTGGCATGCAACTGCGCCAGCACCCGTGGCAATTCCTGGCTGGGGATATGGAACAGCACGGCATTGGCGAACACGCCGTCAAAGCGCTCGAGCGGCAGATCGAGGGCGAGAAAGTCCTGCTGCCAGGCTTCGCAGCCGCTGTCGGCACGGGCCATTTCGACAAACCGTGGGCAGCCGTCCAGACCAACGGCGGTGTGGCCCATGGCGCTGAAGGTGCGCAAATCGCGTCCGGGGCCGCAGCCAAAATCGAGAATCTGATAGGGCGCAGTCGCTTGAATGGGCGCGAGCAGGGCGGCGATGTTCTGGCTGACATCGTGCCCGCGGGTGCCCTCACGAAAGTCTTCGGCGCAGTCCTGATAATGCTGCACCGTCAGCGCACTGATCTGCGCCAACTGCTCCGCGCTCAGGCGCATACGCGCTTAACCCTCGGCCAACAAACGGCGTAACTCCGCCAATACCGGAGCGCTGGCCGGGCGTATATCACGCCACAGAGTAAAGGCCTCAGCCGCCTGCTCGACCAACATGCCCAACCCATCCAAGGTGCGCGCCGCGCCCTGTTCGGCGGCCCAACGGTTGAAGGCCGTCAACTCCTTGCCGTACATCATGTCGTAACACAGGGTATGCCCCGGCTGGATCAGGCTCGGCGCAATCGGCGGTACATCACCGGCCAGGCTGGCCGAGGTGCCGTTGATAATCAGGTCGACCGGTGCATCGATCCAGTCATAACCGCTGGCGACCACCGGGCCCAGGTCGGCGAATTCACCGGCTAATTGCTCGGCCTTTGCCACCGTGCGGTTGGCAATCACCAGCGCCGCCGGCTGTTCGGCCAGCAACGGTTCCAGCACACCGCGCACAGCACCGCCCGCGCCGAGCAGGAGAATGCGTTTACCTTTGAGCGGCACCCCGGCATTCACCGTCAGATCACGCACCAGGCCAGCGCCGTCGGTGTTATCACCGAGCAGGCTGCCGTCATCCAGCTTCTTCAGGGTATTCACCGCACCGGCGCGGCGCGCGCGGGCGCTGAGCTGATCGGCCAGGGCAAACGCCTGTTCCTTGAATGGTACGGTGACATTGGCACCCAGACCATGCTCGAAGAAGGCGCGGGCATAGCCGGGGAAATCCTCCAGCGGCGCCAGTAAGGCCTCATAGCTCAACTGCTCACCGCTCTGCTCGGCAAACAGGCGATGGATCAGCGGCGATTTACTATGGCCGATGGGGTTACCGAATACACCGTAGCGGTCCATGGAACGTCCTTTGTAGTGATCGATACGCCGCGCAGGTTAGAGGAGAACACCTGCGCAACAACGAAGACACTTTAACCCGCTGCGTAACCCAACAGGGCGTCAGCGGGCGCAACGCAGTGATGGGTTATGCCGCCACACAAACCGCGTGCCGACTGCAAACACGGCTCAGGCGGCTAACCCATCCTACGGCGCGGCCGACAGCCAGTCGCGGTCGGTGAGAAAGTACTCGGTCAGGCGCGCTTCTTCACTGCCCGGCTCGGGCTTCCAGTCGTAGCCCCAACGCACATGCGGCGGCAGCGACATGAGGATCGACTCGGTGCGCCCACCAGACTGCAAGCCGAACAGCGTGCCACGGTCGAACACCAGGTTGAACTCGACGTAGCGGCCGCGGCGGAAGGCCTGGAATTCGCGCTCGCGCTCACCATAAGGGGTCAGCTTGCGGCGCTGCACGATGGGCAGATAGGCCGCAATATAGGCATCGCCGATGGCGCGTATAAAAGCGAAGCTGGTGTCGAAGTCCCACTCGTTCAGATCATCGAAGAACAGCCCACCAATGCCGCGCGGCTCGCCCCGGTGCTTGAGGTGGAAGTAGCGGTCACACCATGCTTTGAACTTCGGGTAAACCTCGGCACCGAACGGCGCACAGGCATCATGAGCCACCTGGTGCCAGTGCGCGCAGTCCTCCTCATTACCGTAATAAGGGGTCAGGTCGAAACCGCCACCGAACCACCACACCGGCTCTTCGCCTTCTTTCTCCGCGCTGAAAAAGCGCACGTTGGCGTGGGACGTTGGCACGTAGGGGTTTTCCGGGTGAATCACCAACGACACGCCGAGGGCTTCAAACCCTCGACCGGCCAGCTCTGGGCGATGGGCACTGGCCGAAGGCGGCAGGCTGTCGCCGAACACATGGGAGAAGTTCACCCCGCCCTTTTCAATCAGCGCGCCATTCTCCATGACCCGCGTGCGGCCACCGCCACCCGCCGGACGCTGCCAGGCATCCTCGAAGAACTCGGCACCGCCATCCTCGGCTTGCAGGGTGTTACAGATACGGTCTTGCAGATCCAGCAGGTAGGCTTTGACGGCCTCAGTACGGTCACTCACGGCGGCACCTTAAAGCAGGTAGGGCGGCTCAGCAGCCAGAGGGCTGAGCGGCGAAATCGGCGGCAAGCATAACATTTGCATTCGCCACCTCGCAGTTGACGCCGGTCAATGGAGAGGATTGGATAGCACCCCCTATCTAGCGTCAGGAGACCGGCATGGCCAAGCGTATCCAGTTCAGCCACCACGGCGGCCCGGAAGTTCTCGAATACCGCGACTACACCCCTGCCGCACCAGGCCCTAATGAAGTCCGTGTGCACAACCAGGCAATTGGCCTGAATTTTATCGACACCTATTTCCGCAGCGGCTTGTACGCACCACCCAGCCTGCCAAGCAGCCTGGGCACTGAGGGTGCAGGGATTGTCGAGGCGGTGGGTGCTGCTGTGAGCGGTTTTCAGGTGGGCGACCGCGTGGCCTACGCCACCGGGCCGCTGGGCGCTTACAGCGAGCTGCATGTGTTGCCGGCCGAGAAGCTGGTGAAGTTGCCGGATGCGATCAGCTTCGAGCAAGCGGCAGCGGTGATGCTCAAGGGCCTGACCGTGCAGTACCTGCTGCGTCAGACGTTTGCCCTGCAGGGTGGCGAAACCATCCTGTTCCATGCCGCCGCCGGTGGTGTTGGCTCACTGGCTTGCCAATGGGCCAAGGCCCTGGACGTCAAGTTGATCGGCACCGTTAGCTCGGCCGAGAAAGCCGCACGAGCCAAGGCGCAGGGCGCCTGGGCAACCATCGATTACAGCCATGAAAATGTCGCCCAGCGTGTACTCGAGCTGACCGACGGCCAGAAGTGCCCGGTGGTGTATGACGGCGTTGGCAAGGACACCTGGGAAACCTCGCTGGACTGCGTGGCACCACGCGGTTTGCTGGTCAGCTTCGGCAATGCCTCCGGTGCGGTGACGGGCGTCAACCTGGGCATCCTCGCGCAGAAAGGCTCACTGTTCGTAACCCGACCGACGCTGGCGGGCTATGCCGATACTCCGGCGCGCCTGCAAAGCATGGCCGACGAGCTGTTTGCCATGATCGAAAATGGCAAGCTGCACGTGGACATCAGCAACCGCTATGCGCTCAAGGATGCCGCGCTGGCGCAAACCGCCCTGAG
The DNA here is from genome assembly GCA_018816095.1 of Gammaproteobacteria bacterium. Taxonomy (GTDB): domain Bacteria; phylum Pseudomonadota; class Gammaproteobacteria; order Pseudomonadales; family Pseudomonadaceae; genus Aquipseudomonas; species Aquipseudomonas spirodelae. The sequence goes on along the minus strand of JAHIWP010000025.1, from coordinate 15,781 downwards.
CGCGCGGCAGACCACTGGCTCGACCATTCTGCTGCCGTAAAAATCCGTAGGGTGGGTTAGTGACGCCTCCACAAAACGTGCATCCCGTGAGGTGCCCGTGCGTCGCGTAACCCACCATTTAGAGGCGCAGACAGTCTTCAGGACGGCCTAATCACATCCCCAGTAATCAGGTCACGGATCAGGCTGGGGTTCTTGCGCCCGCCCAACGCCCCGCCAAGCACAGCATCCAGCTGACCGGGGAAATACTGCTCGACTCGCAGGCGCGAGCGCGCGGACGGGCGACCGGCGGGATTGGCCGACGTTGAAACCAGGGGGCCGGTCAGACGGCAAAGCGCACGCACCTGTGGATGATCGCTGACGCGCAGGGCCACGCTATTGTGCTGGCCGCTGATCCACTCGGGTAAGCGATTCTGATGCGGCACCAGCCAGGTGTTGGGCCCAGGCCAGCTACCGGCCAAGCGCGCCAGCCAGATTTCCGGCAGGTCTTCGAGGAGGAAGTCGAACTGCTCGATGTCACCAGCGACCAAAATCAGCCCCTTGTGCATGGGCCGGTCCTTCAGTTCCAACAAGCGCTCCACGGCTTCGGCATGCCAAGGATCGCAGCCCAGCCCCCATACCGCTTCAGTCGGATAGGCAATCACCCCACCATTACGCACAACCAGTGCGGCCTGTTGTATTTGCCAGTTGCTGACCATTGACTGCTCTCCACTAAGGTCTTGCGGGCAGTGTATCCAAGCCAAGAGCCTACACAAGGCCTCGCACGCTAGAGCTAAGCCAGACAAAAGTGCGCTGCCGGCAGTGTTTAAGGCGCGCGAGCTACCCAGTGGCCATTTTCACACACCACTTGGCCTTCCAACTCCAGCTCCGTCAGCGCGGCTAGAACTGCGGCTAACGGCAGACCACTGGCCACCACCAACGCCTCGCTGCTATGGGGAGCGGCATGTAACAAGGTCAGCAATGGATGACTAAAAGACTGCGCTTTATCCACTGCGCCCATTGGCGGCTGCGCCTGCCAGCCACGCAAGGCCTGCAAAATATCCTCGATGCTTTCCACCAGGGTCGCGCCTTCGCGAATCAGCTGATGACAGCCACGCGCACCGGGATGATGAATTGAGCCGGGAATCGCATACACCTCGCGGCCCTGCTCAGCCGCCAAGCGTGCAGTAATCAGCGAGCCGCTGGACGGGCTGGCCTCCACCACCAGTACGCCGACGGAGAGGCCACTGATGATGCGGTTACGCCGCGGAAAATTGCTGGCATGCGGCGGGCAATCCAGTGGTAACTCGGAAACCAGAGCGCCGCCCTCGGCCACTATCGCCGCCGCCAACTGTTTGTGCCGCGCCGGATACAAACACTGCAAGCCGGTACCCAGCACCGCCACCGTCTTGCCGTTGGCATCCAGCGCGCCTTGATGGGCCGCGCCATCAATGCCCAGCGCCAGGCCACTAGTAATCACAAAGCCGCCGCCGGCCAAGCTGCGGGCAAAACTGTGCGCGGTATCCAGCCCAGGTCGCGATGCACGTCGGCTGCCGACCATGGCCAGTTGCGGCTGTTCCAGCAGCGTCGGGTCGCCCTGCACAAACAACAGCGGCGGGGCATCCGTCAGTTCGCCCAGCAACCCGGGATAAATGGGGTCGTCCCACATCAACAGGTGCTGATTCTCGCCCTCCAGCCAGGCCAGACTGTGTGCGGCGCGCTCACGCACGGTTGCACTGCGCCGCGCCTCACTGCAGGCCTGCGGCAAACCCAATGAACGCCAGGCGCTAGCCGGTGCGCTGAGCGCGGCAGACGCACTGTCGAAAGCACTGAGGAGTTTGCGAAAACGACGGGGGCCCAGCTCCGGCAAGCAATGCAGGCGCAGACGGGCTTCAAGTTCGGAGGGGGAAATAAGGGCAGATTGCGACATCGGGATCATCCTTGATCGGTCGCGCCGCGTGGGCGGCAGATTCAGGTCAGGCGGCCAGGGCTGGCACGCCATAAAAAGCCCCGCATCTGCGGGGCTTTCGGTGTTACGGGTTACGCACTTTGTCCATCAGTTCAAGCGAGCGAGAAGCCCCCAGCACCAGGCCATAGCTGAGCTTTTCGTAGGTGCGGAACACCATCAGCAAGCCCGAACGCTCATCCGGGATCTTCACCGAGTCACCGGTTATACGGTCACGTACGGTTTCGCCGGTCTTGTAGATTGCCAGCACGTTGCCTTCTTTCAGACCGTCACGTGCGCCTTTGTTGATGGTCACCACATCGAACTGACCAATCTGGGTCACACCGCGCGGCACATCAAGGATCACCCCGTTGATTTCACCTTCCGGCTCGCTCGGCATAAAGGTCGAGTTGATCGCACGCTCTTCGGTGGCGAACAGGCGGTCGCCAAGGCGAACTTCCTGAGTCGAACGGGTGAGTTCCATCGTGCCGACGTCGCCTTCCTCGGCAACAATTTGACCGGAGCCGATGTCGTCAGCGTTGATCCCAAGGAATTCCTTGGTCTCAGGGTCTGTGTAGGTTTTGCCTTGACGGAAAATACCGTAGGCCGGCGCGGCTTGATCAAAGCTGCCACGGGCATACACGCGGTCACCAGCACCGCTGACGACGCGCTCGGCGTTACCGGCGACGATATAGGGCGCACCCAAAAACTGCTCGGGCTTATCCACAATGCGGTTGCTCAGCAGGAAGCTGTTGATCGCCTCCAGCGGAATGGCCGGAATGGCTTCAGCCATCGGTGTGCTGCGGATCTGCGGCGACAGCTTGATGGTGCCGCGCGACTCGCCACGGTTAAGCATCAGGCGCGGCTGGCCATCGACATACACTAGGGTAAGTTGGTCGCCTGGGTAGATCAGATGAGGATTTTCCACCTGTGGGTTGGCATGCCAGATTTCTGGCCATTTCCATGGCTGGCTAAGGAATTTTCCGGAAATATCCCAGAGGGTATCGCCCTTGACCACGGTATAACGGTCTGGGTGACCGTCCTTAAGTTGCACGGCGGCATGGACCAAGCCGCTTGCCGCAACCAGCAGCAGGGCGAGTAGTGATTTCCTCATGCGGTGAATCCCTTTATTATGTGCCTTCACGTGGAGCGCCCTAGCGCCGCGACAAAACCCAGTCGTGCTGCGGCGTGAAGCCGTTTTTCAATGCTGCTCATCATCTTAGCAGCGGATTTTGACTTTATTCCACAAGTGCATCACAAACGCATATGGCGATCCTGAATATCCTCGAATTTCCCGATCCGCGCCTGCGCACCATCGCCAAGCCGGTGGACGTAGTCGACGACGCCTTGCGTCAGCTGATCGATGACATGTTTGAAACCATGTACGACGCGCCCGGTATTGGCCTGGCGGCGACCCAGGTCAACGTGCATAAACGCCTGGTGGTGATGGACCTGTCTGAAGACAAGTCCGAGCCGCGGGTGTTTATCAACCCCGAGTTCGAACCACTGACCGAAGAAATGGATCAGTACCAGGAAGGTTGCCTGTCGGTGCCGGGGTTCTACGAGAACGTCGACCGCCCGCAAAAGGTCAAGATCAAGGCGTTGGACCGTGATGGCCAGCCCTACGAGCTGATCGCCGAAGGCCTGCTGGCCGTGTGTATCCAGCATGAGTGTGATCACCTCAACGGCAAGCTGTTTGTCGATTACCTGTCTAATCTCAAACGCGACCGCATCAAGAAGAAGCTGGAAAAGCAACATCGCCAGCAGGCTTGATCCACACCTTTACAAAGGCTTGCTGCGGCAAGCCTTTTTCTTTTTAGCAGTGAGAATCCATGTCTGAGTCTTTGCGTATTGTCTTTGCCGGCACCCCGGAATTCGCCGCCGAACACCTCAAAGCCCTGCTCGACACACCCCACCAGATCGTTGCGGTGTACAGCCAGCCAGACCGCCCGGCCGGTCGCGGGCAGAAACTCACGCCCAGCCCGGTCAAACAGCTCGCCCTGCAACACGCCATCCCGGTGTACCAGCCGCAGACCCTGCGCGACCCGGTGGCGCAAGCCGAACTGGCGGCGCTCAAGCCCGACCTGATGGTGGTGGTCGCCTATGGCCTGATCCTGCCGCAAGTGGTGCTCGATATCCCGCGTCTTGGTTGTATTAATAGTCATGCCTCCTTATTGCCGCGCTGGCGCGGGGCTGCGCCGATTCAGCGCGCGGTCGAAGCCGGCGATGCCGAGTCGGGCGTTACCGTGATGCAGATGGAGGCGGGCCTGGACACTGGGCCGATGCTGCTGAAAGTCAGCACACCCATCAGCACTGACGACAGCGGCGGTAGCTTGCATGACCGCTTGGCCGCGCTCGGCCCACCGGCCGTTATCGAGGCGATTGGTGGTTTGGCCGATGGCACGCTGCAAGGTCAGGTGCAGGACGACAGCCTGGCCACCTACGCACACAAGCTCAACAAAGATGAAGCGCGGATCGACTGGAGCCGCCCAGCCGTTGAATTAGAGCGCCTGGTACGGGCTTTCCACCCATGGCCGATCTGCCACAGCACCCTCAACGGCGAAGCCCTGAAAGTGCATGCCGCGCAGATGGGCGAGGGCAGTGGCGCCCCCGGAACCATCCTCGCCGCCGACAAGTCCGGGCTGACCGTAGCCTGCGGCACGGGTGCACTGCGCCTGACGCGCCTGCAACTGCCGGGCGGCAAAGCGCTGAATTTCAGTGATCTGTACAACAGCCGTCGCGAGCAGTTCGCCGCCGGCTTGGTACTCGGTCAATGAACCCGCGTCTCGCCGCCGCCCGCGCCCTGGCCGTGGTGCTCAATGGCAAAGCATCACTGGGCAGCAGCCTGCCGCCGTTACTGGATAAAGTTGAACTGCGCGACCGTGGCCTGACTCAGGATCTGGCCTTTGGCACTGCCCGCTGGCAGCCGCGCTTGGCATTAATCGCCGAGCATCTGCTGCAAAAGCCCTTCAAGGCCGTCGACCGTGACGTTGAGGCGCTGCTGCTGATCGGCCTGTATCAGCTGTTCTACACCCGTATTCCGGCCCATGCCGCCATCGGCGAGACGGTGGCCTGTGTCGACAAACTGAAGAAGCCTTCGCTCAAGGGCCTACTCAACGCCGTACTGCGCAATGCCCAGCGCGACAGCGAAAGCATTCTTGCCAGCCTCGACCGCGACCCGGTGTTGCACACCGCGCATCCCCGCTGGCTGCAGAAAGCCCTGAAAGCTCAGTGGCCAGAACAGTGGGAAGCCATCTGCGCGGCCAACAACGCCCACCCGCCACTGATTCTGCGGGTCAACCGCCGCCTTGGTAGCCGCGATGAGTACCTGGCCGAACTGCGCCGCGTTGGTTTCGAAGCCGAACCTTGTACGTTTAGCCGCGACGGCATCCGCTTGCTCCAGGCCTGTGATGTCACCACGCTACCGGGCTTTGCCGAAGGCCGCGTCAGCGTGCAGGACGAAGCGGCGCAACTGGCGGCCAAGTTGCTCGACCTCGCCCCCGGCCAACGCGTGCTGGACGCCTGCGCTGCGCCCGGCGGCAAGACCTGTCATCTGCTCGAAGCCGAACCGGCACTGGCCGGCGTAGTCGCGGTAGACCTAGAAGAAAAACGCCTGGTGCGGGTGCGTGAGAATCTCAAGCGCCTGGGCCTGGACGCCGAGCTGATCGCCGCCGACGGTCGCGACTTGGACGCCTGGTGGGACGGTAAAGCATTCCAGCGCATCCTGCTCGACGCGCCTTGCTCGGCCACCGGGGTGATCCGCCGCCACCCAGATATCAAACTGACCCGTCAGCCCGACGACATTGCCGCCCTGGCGCAGTTGCAGGGCGAGTTGCTGGACAGCCTGTGGCAAACCCTTGAGGTTGGCGGCATCCTGCTCTATGCAACCTGCTCGGTGATGCCGGCAGAAAACAGCGACAACATTGCCGCTTTTCTCGCCCGTACCCCCGGTGCGCGTGAGCTGGATATTGCCGGGGCGTTCGGTCACAAGACCGCCCACGGGCGCCAGCTATTCCCGCAAGTAGACGGCCACGACGGCTTCTACTATGCCAAGCTGATGAAAATCGCTGCCGCTGCGCGCAGCTGAGGAACACACGGCATGAAGATCATCATTCTCGGTGCAGGCCAGGTCGGCGGCACCTTGGCGGAACACCTGGCCAGCGAAGCCAACGACATCACCGTGGTCGACACGGACGGCGAGCGCCTGCGTGACCTCGGCGACCGCCTGGATATCCGCACCGTACAGGGCCGGGGCTCGTTCCCCACGGTATTGCGCCAAGCCGGTGCAGACGATGCCGACATGCTGGTGGCGGTGACCAACAGCGACGAGATCAACATGATCGCCTGCCAGGTGGCCTACAGCTTGTTCCACACCCCGACCAAGATTGCCCGGGTGCGCGAAGCGGCCTACCTGACCCGCAGCGGCCTGTTCTGCAACGAGTCGATCCCGGTCGACGTGCTGATCAGCCCCGAGCAGGTGGTGACCAATTACATCAAGCGCCTGATCGAATACCCCGGTGCGCTGCAGGTCATCGACTTTGCCGACGGCAAAGCTCAGTTGGTCGCGGTCAAGGCCTATTACGGCGGCCCACTGGTCGGTCAGCAACTGCGGCAATTACGCGAACACATGCCCAATGTCGACACCCGTGTGGCGGCGATCTTCCGCCGCAACCGGGCGATCATGCCGAAGGGCGACACGGTGATCGAAGCCGATGACGAAGTGTTCTTTATCGCCGCCAAGGCGCATATCCGCGCGGTGATGAGCGAGATGCGCCGCATGGAAGACAGCTACAAGAAGATCGTCATCGCGGGCGGTGGGCATATCGGCGAGCGCCTGGCCGAAGCCATCGAGAGCCGCTACCAAGTGAAGATTATCGAGATGAACCCGGCGCGCTGCCGCTACCTCTCGGAAACCCTCGACAGCACCATCGTGCTGCAGGGCAGCGCCTCAGACCGCGACCTGCTGGTGGAAGAAAACATCAGCGACGCCGACCTGTTCCTGGCACTGACCAACGACGACGAAGCCAACATCATGTCGTCCTTGCTGGCCAAGCGCCTCGGCGCGCGCAAGGTGATGACCATCATCAACAATCCCGCCTATGTGGACCTGGTCCAGGGCGGCGAAATCGACATCGCCATCAGCCCGCAAATGGCCACCATCGGCACCTTGCTGACCCACGTGCGCCGTGGCGATATCGAAAGCGTGCACTCCTTGCGCCGCGGTGCAGCCGAAGCCATCGAAGCCATCGCGCATGGCGACGCCAAATCGAGCAAGGTGGTCGGCCGCGCAATCAAGGACATTGACCTGCCGCCCGGCACCACCATCGGCGCAATCATTCGCAATGAAGAAGTGCTGATTGCCCATGACGCCACGGTGATCAATTCCGGCGACCATGTGATCCTGTTCCTGGTCGACAAAAAATACATTCGCGATGCCGAGCGGTTGTTCCAGGTCGGCCTGACCTTCTTCTAGGAAGCGCGCCATGAGTACAGAAGCGCTGGAAAAGATGCTGGCCAAGGGTGTGGATAACGCCCTGCTGCGCTTCGGCCTGGGCAAGGGCTATCTGGACGCGGGCGATAACTCGCGGGCGGCGCAGCACCTGCAATGCTGCGTGCAGTTCGACCCGCAATATTCGGCAGCCTGGAAGCTGCTCGGTAAAGCGCTACTCGCCGCCGAGCAACCGCTGGCGGCACGCCAGGCCTGGGAGCAGGGCATGGCGGCTGCGCAAGCGCGGGGAGATAAGCAGGCGGAAAAGGAAATGACGGTGTTTCTGCGCAAGCTGGCGAAGCAGCACCCCGCCGACTAGCGCTGACGGCGGGCCTGGCCATTTCTCTCATGCACCCAACCACGGCCGCTGCTGGCCAGCGCAGGCTTGGCTACTGGCCTGCAAGTGCGGCCGAACCTAGGTAATACGCACTGCCACCGCGAATGCACGGCAGCAGTTGCGCTTAATTCGCTGTGGCGACGCGCCTTACCATCAGCCGAGTAATGGCGTTGAGCAACATGCCGTAGAGCGGCACGAAAAGCAGCAAGCTGACCGCCAGCTTGATCACATAATCCACGCTGGCAATCTCGACCCAGTGCTCGGCCATAAACGGGTCGCTGCTGTGCCAAAAGGCGATGGCAAAGAACACCGCGGTATCCAGTAGATTGCCCAATACCGTCGAGGCCGCTGGCGCGACCCACCATTGTCGCAAGTTGCGCAAACGGTCGAACACCTGAATATCCAGCAGTTGGCCGAGGGCATAGGCAAGGAAGCTGGCCAGGGCGATGCGGGCAACGAATACGTTGAACTCCTGCAGCGCGGCAAACCCGGCAAAACTGCCGCTCTGGAACAGCACCGACACTACATACGAAGCGAGCAAGGCGGGCAGCATCACCCGCGCGATGACTTTCCGCGCCGGATCTTTGCCAAGCAGGCGTACGGTGAGGTCAGTGGCCAGGAAGATAAACGGAAAGCTGAACGCGCCCCAGGTGGTCTGCCAGCCGAACAGGGTCATGGGCAGTTGCACCAGGTAGTTACTGGCAATGATGATCAGCATGTGAAAGGCGATCAGGCCGGCCAGAGCCGGGCGCCAGATCGACGGAGAAACCGTTGGCATGTCATGTCCTTTTTGAATGAGATGGGGTTAGGGAACCCATTGCCGCGGCAGGGAAAAGTAGCCGCGCGGCATTCTAGCGTTTTCTTGACCGAGAGGATGGTTTTCCTCGCGTAACCAGACCGCTGGTCAGCGTTCGATAAAGCGCAGGCCGATGCCGTCGGCATCTACGCGCATAACTTCCATCTGCAGCACCGGTGCCTCGATAGGCAAATCCTGCACCTGGCCGGTAACAATCGTGCCGTAGGGCAGGGCCGCGAGGTCAGGGTGTTTGACGTAAACGCCACCGTCAGAAAGGTCGCGGGTCTGCGCCACGACTTCACCGAAACTCGGGTGGCATATCTTGATCCGACACTTCATTGGGGTGCGAGGATGCTGGCGTTGACTGGGCATAAACCTGACCGACCTCTATAAGGGTGGTGCGATTAATAGCGAAAAACCCTGAAACCGCCAAGCATTAATACTGAAAAGGTGCCACGTGGGCACCTCAACTCAATACCACTTCACCTCGCCTGGCGGACGCTTCTTGAAGCGTTTCATGGTCCACATGTACTGGCTCGGGTAAGCCCGCACATAACGCGCGATCACTGTACTCATGGCAGCAACCGCCGTGGCCGTGTCGGTGCTGTACATCTCCTCCGGGGCGGCCTCAAGAATCACCTTGAAACCCGAGCCATCCGGCAGGCGCAGCGCATGCAAAAACACACCACGGGCCTTGCCGCCACTGAGCATGCCGGCCACAAACTTGCTGGTCAGTGCCTCGGTGCCGAGGAAGGGCACAAATACGCCAGAAGACAGGCTCGGCTCTGGATCGGCCGGAATCCCCACCGCCCCGCCTTTGCGCACTTCCTTGATGACGCTGAGGATGCCTTCTTTGGTCGACGGCGCGACGCGGTTGCCCATCTGCACGCGCTGTTGGCGCAACAAGTCATCGACCGCCTTGAGCTTAGGCGGACGGAAGAAAATGATCGGTTTGCACTGGTTGCAATAGAAATGGTTAAGCACTTCCCAGTTACCGAGGTGACTGGTGATGCCGACCACGCCTTGGCCACTGGCCAAGGCGTCTTGCAAGACCTCAATACCTTCAACTTCGCGGACTAGACCCAAGGTCTTCTGTGCGGGCCAGATCCAGGCGCAGGCGCTCTCGGTAAAGGCGCGGCCGATATCCATCAATGATTGGCGCAACAACCGCTGGTGTTGTGCTTCATCCAACTCAGGAAAGCATTTGCGTAGGTTGATGCTGGCCACTTCTCGCGAACTGTTGGGCAGCTTCCACATCAGCCAACCAATCGCCGCCCCCACAGCCTGCACCGCGCGCCACGGCAGTAACGCGAACAAACGCAGAAAGCCCACAACCAGGGCACCTTTGAGCTTTTCCACAGGCAACTCCAGCCGATCAAAAGGCGCTTAGTGTAACCGGCCACGCGGCTCGGTGTTCAGTCGCGGCGCAACGCCGCGTAGCGATCACAGTCAGTGATGTGATCCATGACCATGCCGGTGGCCTGCATGTAGGCATAACAAATGGTCGGCCCGACGAAGGTGAAACCGGCCTTCTTCAAGGCCTTGCTCATGGCCTCGGCTTCGGCGGTGATAGCCGGCACCTGGCTGCGCTCGCTGAAGTGATTGATCATCGGTGCACCACCGACAAACGACCAAAGCAGCGCCACCGGGTCATCCAGTTTTAACCAGGCCTGGGCATTCTGCCGCGCGGCTTTAAGCTTGAGGCGATTACGGATGATGCCGGCATCGTGCATCAGCGTGTCTTCGATGTATTCATCGCTGAGCGCCGCCAAACGCTGCACATCAAAGCCGAACAACACCTCGCGGTAGCGCTCGCGCTTCTTCAGCACGGTGATCCACGACAAGCCCGCCTGAAAGCCTTCCAACAACAACAACTCGAACAGCACCTGCGGATCGCGCTGCGGCACGCCCCATTCGTGGTCGTGGTAGGCGATATACAGCGGATCATCGGTGCACCAGAAACAGCGCGGCATGCGGGTTTTCCTGAGCTTCGGTATACTCGCGGACTTTCTGAAGCCGCCAAAGTACGGGTGATATTTGTGAGCCAGACTACGCCTGCCGTGCGCACCTTCCAAGATTTGATCCTCGCCCTGCAACAGTACTGGGCTGAGCAGGGCTGCGTAGTGATGCAGCCCTACGACATGGAAATGGGCGCGGGCACCTTCCACACCGCGACCTTCCTGCGCGCCATTGGCCCCGAGACCTGGAACGCCGCCTACGTGCAGCCTTCACGCCGTCCGGCCGACGGTCGCTACGGTGAAAACCCCAACCGTCTGCAGCACTACTACCAGTTCCAAGTGGTTCTCAAGCCGAACCCGGAAAACTTCCAGGAGCTGTACCTCGGCTCGCTGAAAGCCATCGGCATCGACCCGCTGGTGCACGACATCCGCTTCGTCGAAGACAACTGGGAATCGCCGACCCTCGGCGCCTGGGGTCTGGGCTGGGAAATCTGGCTGAACGGCATGGAAGTCACCCAATTCACCTACTTCCAGCAAGTTGGTGGCATCGAGTGCTACCCGGTGACCGGTGAGATCACCTACGGCCTTGAGCGCTTGGCCATGTACATCCAGGGCGTGGATTCGGTGTATGACCTGGTGTGGACCGACGGCCAGTTCGGCAAGGTCACCTACGGCGACGTGTTCCATCAGAACGAAGTGGAGCAATCCACCTACAACTTTGAGCACGCCAACGTCGAGAAGCTGTTTGAACTGTTCGACTTCTATGAGTCGGAAGCCAATCGCCTGATCGAGTTGGAGTTGCCGCTGCCGACTTACGAGATGGTGCTCAAGGCCTCGCACACCTTTAACTTGCTGGATGCGCGCCGGGCGATCTCGGTAACCGCACGTCAGCAGTACATCCTGCGTGTACGCGCCCTGGCCCGCTCGGTGGCGCAGAGCTACCTGCAAGCGCGGCGCAAACTCGGCTTCCCGCTCGCCACCCCTGACCTGCGTGATGAAGTGTTAGCCAAGCTGGAGGCAGCAGAATGAGTACCCGTGATTTCCTGGTAGAGCTGGGCACCGAAGAGCTGCCGCCAAAAGCCCTGAAAACCCTCGGTGAGGCCTTTTTGGCCGGCATCGAAAAAGGCCTGAAAACTGCTGGCTTGTCCTACAGCGCCAGCCGCTATTACGCCGCACCGCGTCGTTTGGCCGTGCTGATCGAACAGCTTGAAGAACAGCAAGCCGATCGCACCCAGAACATCGACGGCCCACCCGTGCAGGCAGCCTTCGATAAAGACGGTAATCCAACTCAGGCCGCCCTGGGCTTTGCCAAGAAGTGCGGCGTTGAGCTGAGCCAGATCGACCAGAGCGGCCCCAAGCTGAAATTCAGCCAGAGCATTCCAGGCCAGGCTGCTGCCGGTCTGCTGCCAAGCATCGTCGAAACTTCGCTGAACGAACTGCCTATCCCTAAGCGCATGCGCTGGGGTGCGCGTAAAACCGAATTCGTTCGCCCAAGCCAGTGGCTGGTGATGCTGTTTGGTGATGAAGTGATCGACTGCGAGATCCTCGCGCAGAAAGCGGGTCGCGTTTCCCGTGGGCATCGCTTCCACGCCAACCACGAGGTGCGCATTAGCGCGCCGGCCAGCTATGCCGAAGACCTGCGCGGCGCTTATGTGATTGCTGACTTCACCGAACGCCGTGCACAGATCGCCGCGCGTATTGACCAGCTTGCCGCCGAGCAACAAGGCACCGCGATTGTCCCGCCAGCGCTACTCGATGAAGTCAGCGCGCTGGTTGAGTGGCCAGTTCCGCTGGTGTGCTCCTTCGAGGAGCGCTTCCTCGAGGTGCCGCAAGAAGCACTGATCATCACCATGCAGGACAACCAGAAGTACTTCTGCCTGCTGGATGCTAACGGCAAGCTGCTGCCGCGCTTTATCACCGTGGCCAACGTCGAGAGCAAAGACCCGGCGCAGATCATTTCCGGCAACGAGAAGGTGGTGCGTCCGCGCCTGACCGACGCCGAGTTCTTCTTCAAGCAAGACAAGAAGCAGAAGTTGGAAAGCTTCAACCAGCGCCTGGCCAATGTGGTGTTCCAGGCTCAGCTGGGTTCGTTATTCGACAAGGCGCAGCGAGTTTCTGCCCTGGCCGGTTTTATCGCCGAGCGTACCGCTGGCAACGCCACGAATGCCGCCCGCGCGGGCCTGCTGTGCAAATGCGACCTGGCCAGTGAGATGGTCGGCGAGTTCCCGGAAATGCAGGGTATCGCCGGTTACTACTACGCCAAGCATGACGGCGAAGACGAAGACGTCGCCCTGGCGCTGAACGAGCAGTACATGCCGCGCGGTGCCGGCGCTGAACTGCCCAGCACCCTCACCGGCTCTGCTGTGGCCCTGGCTGACAAGCTGGATACTCTGGTCGGGATCTTCGGCATCGGCATGCTGCCCACCGGCAGCAAAGATCCGTATGCCTTGCGCCGTGCGGCGCTCGGTGTGCTGCGTATCCTGATCGAGAAGCAGCTGGACCTCGACCTGGCCGACGCCGTGGCGTTCGCCATCAAGCAGTTTGGCGACAAGGTGAAAGCCGCTGGCCTGGCCTCTCAGGTGCTGGACTTTATCTTCGACCGTCTGCGCGCACGTTATGAAGACGAAGGCGTGGAAGTGGCCGTGTACCAGGCCGTGCGTGCCGTCAGCCCGACCTCGCCGCTGGACTTCGACCAGCGCGTACAGGCTGTGCAGGGTTTCCGTGCGCTGCCGCAGGCTGCCGCATTGGCCGCTGCCAACAAGCGCGTCTCCAACTTGTTGAGCAAGGCCGAAGGGCAAGTGGCGGCGAGCGTCGAAGCCCACTACTTCGACAACCCCAGCGAGTTTGCGCTGAATGCGGCTATCCAGCAGGCTGAGCAAGCGGTACAGCCACTCGCTGCGGCGCGCCAATACAACCTGGCCCTGAGCCAGCTGGCGAACTTGCGCGAGCCGGTGGATGCGTTCTTCGAGGCGGTGCTGGTCAACGCCGAAGATCCAGCCGTACGCGCCAACCGCTACGCGCTGCTGGCCAAGCTACGTGGCCTGTTCCTTGGTGTCGCCGACATCTCGGTACTCGGCTAACGCCTGCTAAATCGTAGGATGGGTTGAGCAAAGCGATACCCATCACCACCTTTACCGGGTGGCGGCCATCACCGCCAGCCGGTTCGGAATACTGCATGAAACTGCTGATTCTCGACCGCGACGGCGTAATCAATTACGACTCCGACGCCTATATCAAAAGCGTCGCTGAATGGATTCCCTTACCCGGCGCCATTGAAGCGATCGCGCGCCTGTCACAGTCCGGCTGGACAGTCGCCGTTGCCACTAATCAATCCGGGGTGGCTCGCGGCTATTACGACCTGGCCACGCTGGAAGCCATGCATGCGCGTTTACGCGAATTGGTAGCGGAGCAGGGCGGCGAATTGGGTCTGATCGTGCACTGCATTCACGGCCCGGATGAAGGCTGCGCCTGCCGTAAACCGAAACCCGGGATGCTTGAGCAGATTGCTGCGTACTATGACGTCGCACTCAAGGGTATCTGGTTTGTCGGCGACAGCAGCGGTGACCTGAAGGCCGCACAAACCGTCGACTGTCAGCCAGTTTTAGTAAAAACCGGCAAGGGTGAGCGTACCCTGGCGCAAGGATTGCCAGCGGGCACCCTGATATTCGATGATCTGGCGGCGGTTGCCGATCAGCTTCTCCACCTATAGAGCAGGCCCTGCCTGCGACGGTAAAAGCTCCCATGTCGATAGTGCAGACCCTCAGAACCTTCCTCTTCTATCTGTTGTTGTCTTTCAGCGCCTTCTTCTGGTGCACCCTCAGCGTCTTTGTCGCGCCCTTTTTACCCTTTCGTGCCCGCTACCGGTTCGTCGTGCAGAACTGGTGCCGCTGCGCCACCTGGCTGGCCAAGGTGGTGGTCGGTATCCGTTATGAGATCAAGGGCCTGGAAAATATCCCGGAGCAGCCCTGTGTAATTCTGGCCAAGCACCAGAGCACCTGGGAGACCTTCTTCCTCTGTGGCTTCTTCGAGCCGCTGAGCCAGGTGGTCAAACGCGAGCTGCTGTATGTACCGTTCTTCGGCTGGGCGATGGCCATGCTCAAGCCCATCGCCATCGACCGTAGCAACCCCAAGGCGGCACTCAAGCAACTGGCCAAAGTGGGCCATGAACGCTTGGAGCAGGGCGCCTGGGTATTGGTCTTCCCGGAAGGCACGCGTATTCCACCTGGCCAGATCGGCAAATTCAGCCGCGGCGGCGCCTCCCTCGCGGTCAACGCCAACCTGCCCGTGCTGCCGATTGCCCACAACGCTGGCGAGTTCTGGCCCAAGCAGGGCTGGGGTAAAACCCCGGGTACCGTTCAAGTGGTGATCGGCCCGCTGATGTACGCCGAATGCACCGGCCCGCGCGCCATCGCTGAACTTAACGACCGCGCCTTTGCGTGGGTCAGCCAGGCGCAGCGTGATATCGGCTCACTGGATACGCAGAACCAGCCCCTCGAAACTCAGGCGTCTGCCTGAGCCGTCTGTAACCAGGCGCCCCATGGCATCGACTCCATTAGCTCGGAGCCAAGCGTAAGGGGCGCCTACAGGCTGAAACGCTGGCTAGGGATACGTGAGGCGCTTATCGGGCGCGCAACCCAGCTTGGAGGCTAGCGGCAGGCTTCAAGCCACAGCCTGAGTTGACCGCCTGTCAACGCCACCTGATTACAGTAATTAGCCACGACCACCAGTACCGCACCTCACAATCGCCCACCTGATGCCCCTATGGGTAGCTGCTGCAGTGAGTGGCGATGGTCGACTTCGATTGGCGGACTCGCATTAGCTCGACGTGCTTTTAGCTGAAGTATTGACGGCGCTATCACCCAGACTTTTCTATTCCTTCAGTACCGAGGCTAAAGGTCGTCCGAGCAACCTTCCCGCGCTGAAAAATAGCCAGGTCATCAACACTGGAGGAAATGGTTACTGCTCACACTCATTTTTTAGCGATCTCGCCGACTCGTTAATCAGTCGACTGACACAAAAATCGCCTTTTCGCAGAATCGAGTAGGAGGCAGATTCACATCTGCCGTCCTCTCACACCACCGTACGTACGGTTCCGTATACGGCGGTTCAGGTTATACGGCTAAGCCGATTAATCGTATCTAGTATTGAGACCAGTCCAAGGCCATCCCAAAGCTTCTTCGGTAGCGCATGATTTACATGTGGCGCTCCCGAGTTCCACCAAGCGCCCAGACCATTGGTTGCTGATTTCCAGGCACGAGCCTCGTCAAGCCCCAGACGTATC
>JAHIWP010000024.1 GCA_018816095.1 Gammaproteobacteria bacterium | reverse complement strand
TCAGCTAACACTTCCCCTTGCCGGGCGTGTAGAGGACTTTCACCTCCAAGTCACCAGCGTGGCCACCACAGCCAGCTGGTTGCGCTTACGCGCAACGCGCCATGCCTGGCGCACCATAAAAAAGGGCGACCGAAGTCGCCCTTTTTTGGATCAACCGAACTTAGTTCTGTTTTTCCATTTGCGCGCGTAGCAGATCACCAAGGGTGGTCGGACCAGCAGTTTCAACTTCCTGCTTGCGCATTTCTTTGATGGCTTCTTTTTCGTCTTCAACGTCTTTCGACTTAACCGACAAGCTGATTACGCGGCTCTTACGGTCAACGCTGATGATCTTGGCTTCGACTTCTTCGCCTTCTTTCAGCACGTTGCGCGCGTCTTCAACGCGGTCACGGCTGATTTCAGAGGCTTTCAGAGTGGCTTCGATGCCTTCGGCCAGGGTGATGATGGCGCCTTTGGCGTCAACTTCTTTAACGATACCGCGCACGATGGTGCCTTTATCGTTAACAGCAACGTAGTCGGAGAACGGATCTTCTTCCAGCTGCTTGATGCCGAGGGAAATGCGCTCACGCTCCGGATCAACGGAGAGGATCACGGTTTCCAGCTCGTCGCCCTTCTTGAAGCGGCGTACAGCTTCTTCGCCTACTTCGTTCCAGGAGATGTCGGACAGGTGAACGAGGCCGTCGATGCCGCCATCCAGACCAATGAAGATACCGAAATCGGTGATCGACTTGATGGTGCCGGAGATTTTGTCGCCCTTGTTGAACTGACCGGAGAAATCTTCCCACGGATTAGTTTTGCACTGCTTGATACCCAGGGAGATACGACGACGCTCTTCGTCGATATCCAGAACCATAACTTCCACTTCGTCGCCGACGTTAACGACTTTCGAAGGATGGATGTTTTTGTTGGTCCAATCCATTTCGGATACGTGCACCAGGCCTTCCACGCCTTCTTCCAGCTCTGCGAAGCAGCCGTAGTCGGTCAGGTTGGTTACGCGCGCAGTAACACGGGTGTCCTGCGGGTAACGCGCCTTGATGGCAACCCATGGATCTTCGCCCAGCTGCTTGAGGCCGAGGGAAACACGGTTGCGCTCGCGATCATACTTGAGGATCTTGACATCGATTTCATCGCCAACGTTGACGATTTCCGACGGATGCTTGATGCGCTTCCAAGCCATGTCGGTGATGTGCAGCAGGCCGTCGACGCCACCCAGATCCACGAACGCGCCGTAGTCGGTGAGGTTCTTGACGATACCTTTGACTTGCTGACCTTCCTGCAGAGATTCCAGCAGAGCTTCGCGCTCGGCGCTGTTCTCGGCTTCCAGTACGCTGCGACGGGAAACGACAACGTTGTTGCGCTTCTGGTCCAGCTTGATGACTTTGAATTCGAGCTCTTTGCCTTCCAGGTGAGTGGTATCACGCACCGGACGGACATCGACCAAGGAACCTGGGAGGAACGCACGGATGCCGTTAACGTCGACAGTGAAGCCGCCCTTAACCTTACCGTTGATAACGCCCGTAACCACTTCCTCAGCGGCGAAAGCTGCTTCCAGAACGATCCAGCACTCGGCACGCTTGGCTTTTTCGCGGGACAGCTTGGTTTCACCAAAGCCATCTTCAACCGCGTCCAGGGCAACGTGCACTTCGTCACCGACCTTGATGGTCAGCTCGCCAGCGTCGTTGTGGAACTGTTCCAGCGGAATGAGGCCTTCAGACTTCAAACCAGCGTGAACGGTTACCCAACCAGCTTGGTAATCGATGTCGACGATGATAGCGGTGATGATCGAGCCAGCCTGAAGATTCAGGGTTTTTAGGCTTTCTTCAAACAGTTCAGCAAAGCTTTCGCTCATTTTAATTCCTGTTGATTCAGGGCAGGGAATCCGCCCAAACCACATTCCAGACAATGTGGGTACGTTCATATAAAAAGAGGCACGAGGGACTAGGACTGGTCTCCCACACGCCTCCTTGCGAGCCGATCAGCTTAAAGCAGCTGTGGCTCTGATCATCCGGCGAGATCGCGATTGGCGACTTCACTCAGAATTCGTTCAAGCACTTGTTCAATCGAGAGTTCAGTGGAATCCAGCTGGATCGCATCGGCTGCCGGCTTGAGCGGAGCCACTGCACGCTGGGTATCGCGCTCATCGCGCGCCTGAATCTCATCAAGAAGACTCGCGAGATTAACATCATCGCCCTTGGCCTTCAACTGCAAGTAGCGGCGGCGGGCACGCTCCTCGGCGCTGGCGGTGAGAAAAATCTTCAGCGGCGCATCGGGAAACACCACAGTGCCCATGTCGCGACCATCGGCAACCAGACCTGGCATTTCCTGAAATGCCTGCTGACGCTGCAGCAGAGCCTCACGCACGGCAGACAGCGACGCGACCTGCGAAGCACCGGCACCGACCTGCTCGTTACGGATCAGATCAGTAACCTCTTCACCTTCAAGAATGATGCGCTGGCCATGACCGCCACCGGCAGCGATAAATTGCACATCCAGATGAGCGGCGAGCAGTTTCATCGCCTCCTCATTGGTCAGATCGACGCCGTGATTGCCTGCGGCAAACGCCAGCAGACGATACAACGCCCCTGAATCCAGTAGATTCCAGCCCAGTTGCTTGGCCAGCAGGCCAGCAATGGTGCCCTTGCCCGAGCCGCTTGGCCCGTCGATGGTGATAACCGGTGCGACGATCATGCCTTGCCCTCCTCGGCCACACGAATGCCAACCTGAGCCGACAGCGCGAGGAAGTTGGGGAACGAAGTGGCGACGTTGGCGCAATCATGGATGCGGATCGACGCAGTGGCGCGCAGCGATGCCACGCTGAACGACATGGCGATACGGTGATCGCCGTGCGCCCAGACTTCGCCGCCACCGATGCCGCCGCCTTCGATAATGATGCCGTCCGGCGTTGGCTCGGCCTTGATGCCCAGAGCAATCAAACCATCAGCCATCACCTGAATCCGGTCAGACTCCTTGACCCGCAGCTCTTCGGCACCGCGCAGCACGGTGCGGCCTTCAGCCACCGACGCAGCAACAAACAGCACCGGAAACTCATCAATGGCCAGCGGCACCAGGTCTTCGGGGATATCGATACCCTTGAGCTTGGCACTGCGCACGCGGATATCCGCCACCAACTCGCCACCGACTTCACGCTGGTTTTCCAGGGTGATGTCGCCGCCCATCAGCTTGAGGATATCGATAACGCCGGTACGGGTCGGGTTGATCCCAACGTGTTCCAGCACCAACTCGGAGTCTTCGGCAATGCTGCCGGCCACCAGGAAGAAGGCTGCCGAGGAGATATCCGCCGGCACTTCGATATGGGTAGCAGTCAGCTTGTGGCCCGACGTGACGCTGGCGGTGCTGCCATCCACGGTTACCGGGTAGCCAAAGCCGCGCAGCATGCGTTCCGTGTGGTCACGTGTCGGCGCTGGCTCGGTCACCGAGGTGGTTCCGGCGGCGTATAGCCCCGCCAACAACAGGCAGGATTTAACCTGGGCACTGGCCATGGGCATTTCGTAATCCATACCGGTCAGGCGCTGACCGCCTTTGATATTTAGCGGCGGACGACCTTCAGGCCCGGTTTCGATCACGGCACCCATCTCGCGCAGCGGTTTGGCGACGCGGTTCATCGGGCGCTTGGACAGCGAAGCATCGCCCGTCAGGGTTGTATTGAAAGGTTGCGCAGCCAGCAGGCCGGACAACAGACGCATCGAGGTGCCGGAGTTGCCCATGTACAGCGGGCCAGCCGGGGCCTTCAGGCCATGCAGGCCAACGCCATGCACCGTCACGCGGCCGTGATGCGGGCCTTCGATGACCACGCCCATATCGCGGAACGCCTGAATGGTTGCCAGGGCGTCTTCACCTTCCAGGAAGCCTTCAACCTGAGTGGTGCCGACAGCCAGCGAGCCGAGCATGATCGAACGGTGGGAGATGGATTTGTCGCCCGGTACGCGAATACGCCCGGAGAGTTTGCCGCCTGGGTTAGCCAAAAAAATCAGATCATTCGAGTGCATAGCGTCCACATAGGCCCTGCGGGCCAGAATTTTGCCGAAATGCTCACGGGCCACGCGGGCGCGGGTGAATACGCCCAGCAATTGATGCCCATCCCCAGCGTCGACCGCGTCGCGCAAGGCGTCGAGGTCGTCGCGAAATACGTCCAGCGTGCGCAACACCGCCTCGCGATTGGCGAGGAAGATGTCATGCCACATGACCGGATCACTGCCGGCAATTCGCGTGAAGTCGCGAAAACCGCCGGCAGCGTAACGAAAGATCTCCAGGTTCTCACTGCGTTTGGCCAGCGAGTCAACCAGGGTAAAGGCCAGCAAATGCGGCAGGTGACTGGTCGCAGCCAGCACCTGATCATGATGCTCGACCTCCATATGCTCAACATCCGCGCCCAGCTCGCGCCACAGGGCGTCGACCAATGCCAAAGCCGCGTCATCACTCTGCTCGCAAGGCGTGAGGATGACCTTATGGCGGCGGAACAGCTGCGCATTGGACGCTTCCACCCCACTCTGCTCGGAGCCGGCAATCGGGTGGCCCGGCACAAACCGCACCGATTTACCGGTAAAGGCCAGGCGCGCCGCGCGCACCACATTGCCTTTGGCGCTACCGACATCGGTGAGTACCGTCGTACCCAGGTCAAGTTTAGCCAGCTCTGTGAGCAGCTTTTCCATGGCCAGGATAGGCACCGCCAACTGGATCACATCTGCCCCCTGACAGGCGGCAGCCAGATTAACCTCGCAGCGATCGACAACCCCCAGTTCAACCGCCAGCCGCCGCGACTCTGGGTCGAGATCGACACCTATCACTTCGCGGCACAGGCCGCGCTCACGCAAACCCTTGGCGAAGGAGCCGCCAATCAGGCCCAGGCCGATAACCACCAGGCGGCCGAGCTTAGGGGCGGCAGGTTGCACCTGAGTGACAGCAGATTTGGCTTCACTCACGCGTTCAGCACCTTGGCCAGGGCGCCGAGGAAGCGCGCATTCTCAGCAGGCAGACCAATCGAAACGCGCAGGAAGTTCGGCATGCCGTAACCGGCCACTGGACGCACGATAACGCCTGCACGCAGCAACGCCTGGTTGATTGCAGCGGTATCACGACCAAAGTCCACGGCAATAAAGTTGCCTTTCGACGGGATCCAGCTCAGGCCCAACTCGCGCAAGCCTGCTTCCAGCTGCGCCATGCCAGCATCATTGAGCTGACGGCTTTGCGCCAGGTAATCGGCATCATCCAGCGCCGCACACGCCGCGGCCAAGGCGAGGCTGTTGACGTTGAATGGCTGGCGTACACGGTTGAGCACATCGGCGATCTGCGCCGAGCTGAGCGCATAACCGACGCGCAGCGCAGCCAGGCCATAGGCCTTGGAGAAAGTGCGCGAGACCAGCAGGTTGTCATAGCGCGCCAGGTATTTGAGGCCGTCTGGCAGCTCATCACCTTCGGCGAACTCGATATAGGCCTCATCCAGCACCACAAGCACGTTACCGGGTACGCGAGCGAGAAAGCGCTCCAGCGCGTCGGGGCCGAACCAGGTGCCAGTCGGGTTGTTCGGGTTGGCGATAAACACCACGCGAGTGTTTTCATCGATGGCAGCCAGCATGGCTTCCAGGTCGTGACCATGGTCCTTGGCCGGCACAACTTTGCCCTGAGCACCTACGGCCTGGGTCGAGATGGGGTAAACGGCAAAGGCGTACTGGCTGAACACCGCATTGAGGCCTGGGGCCAGATAGGCGCGGGCAACCAGATCGAGAATGTCATTGGAACCGTTGCCCAGGGTGACCTGATTGAGTTGCACGCCGCAGCGCGCAGCCAGACGGCTTTTCAGCTCGAATCCATTGCCATCGGGGTAACGGGTCAGCTCGGTCAACTCGCCGTGAATCGCTTCCAGCGCCTTGGGGCTTGGACCTAGCGGATTCTCGTTACTGGCCAGCTTGACGATGCTGGCCGGGTCCAGATCCAGCTCACGGGCCAGCTCATCCACCGGCTTGCCCGGCACATAGGGCGACAGCTGCTGTACGCCTGGCTGGGCCAGGGCGAGGAAATCGGTCATAGCAAAGCCTCACGCTTAAAGCCGCAAGCCCCAAGTACAGCCCGGCGTCGATGCGCGTGTAGCTTGAGACCTGAGGCGTGCCGCAGCAGTTTTAAAGTACCGCTTTGGGGTAGGAACCCAGCACCTTGAGCGCCACGGCTTCCTGATTGATCTTTTCCAGCACATCCTTGATCAGCGGGTCGCGGTGGTGACCAACGAAGTCGATAAAGAACACGTAGGTCCACTTGCCGCTGCGCGATGGGCGGGTTTCGATGCGGGTCAGGTCGATGCCGTTGTTGTGGAACGGCACCAGCAGCTCATGCAGTGCACCCGGCTTGTTGCGCATGGAGACGATGACCGAGGTCTTGTCGTCGCCGGTGGGCGGCACTTCCTGGCTGCCGATGATCAAGAAGCGCGTGGAGTTGTCCGGACGGTCTTCGATCTTCTCCGCCAGCTTGGTCAGGCCATACAGGCTGGCTGCCATATCGCCGGCAATCGCCGCACTGTTCCACTCGCTTTTCACCCGCTTGGCCGCGTCGGCGTTGCTCGACACCGCTACGCGCTCAACATTGGGGTAATGCGCGTCCAACCACTTGCGGCACTGGGCCAGGGACTGGGCGTGGGAATAGATGCGGGTGATCTTGTCGGTTTTGGTGGTTTCACCGACCAGCAGGTGGTGGTGAATGCGCAGCTCGACTTCACCGCAGATGACCATGTCGTGCTCGAGAAAGCTGTCCAGGGTGTGGTTGATCGCGCCTTCGGTGGAGTTCTCCACCGGGACCACGCCGAAGTTCACCGCACCGGCAGCCACTTCGCGGAACACTTCATCGATAGCCGCCATCGGCACGCTGATCACTGCGTGACCGAAATGCTTCATCGCCGCAGCCTGGGAGAAAGTACCCTCTGGGCCGAGGTAAGCAACCTTGAGCGGATTTTCCAGGGCCAGGCAGGAGGACATGATTTCGCGGAATAGCCGCGCCATTTCCTCGTTGCCCAGCGGCCCCTGGTTGCGCTCCATGATGCGTTTGAGCACCTGGGCTTCGCGCTCCGGGCGGTAGAACACCGGCTTCTCGCCTTCCGGCAGGGCCTTCATCTTCACCCGCGCGACTTCTTCAGCGCAGCTGGCGCGATCACTGATCAGCGCGAGAATCTTCTCATCGAGGTTGTCGATGCGCAGGCGCAGGGCCTGCAGTTCCTGCTCGGAAATTGGGTCGGTCATCAGCCGTGCTCCTTCTCGAACTCGGCCATATAGGCCACCAGCGCCTCGACTGCATCCATACCAACAGCGTTGTAGATCGAAGCACGCATGCCGCCGACCGAACGGTGGCCTTTCAGGTTGAGCAGGCCGCGCGCATCGGCACCGGCGAGGAACGGCTTGTCCAGCTTCTCGTCGGCCAGGCGGAACGGCACGTTCATCCAGGAGCGGGCGTTATGGGCAATCGGGTTGCTGTAAAAGTCGCTGGTATCGATGGCCTTGTACAGCAGGTCTTTCTTGGCGCGGTTGATCCGTTCTATGGCGGCCACCCCGCCCTGCTCTTTCAGCCACTCGAACACCAGGCCGGACAGGTACCAGGAGAAGGTCGCCGGGGTGTTGTACATCGAGCCGTTATCGGCAGCGACTTTGTAGTTGAGCATGGTCGGGCAGACGCTGCGGGCACGGCCGAGCAGGTCTTCACGCACGATGGTTACCACCAGGCCGCTGGGGCCGATGTTCTTCTGCGCGCCGGCATAGATCAGGCCGAATTTCGACACATCGATCGGCCGCGAGAGGATGTCGGAAGACATATCCGCGACCAGCGGCACGTCACCCACCTTAGGAACCCAGTCGAACTGCAGGCCACCAATGGTTTCGTTGCTGGCGTAGTGCAGGTAGGCGGCGTCTTTCGACAGCTGCCAGTCGTTCTGCCCAGGAATGGCAAAGTAGTCATAAGCCTTGGCGCTGGCCGCGACATTAATGTTGCCGTAGCGGCTGGCTTCTTCGATGCTTTTCTTCGACCAGATACCGGTGTCGATGTAGTCAGCGACGCCGTCTTCGGGCAGCAGATTGAGAGGAATTTCAGCGAACTGCTGACTGGCACCACCCTGCAGGAACAGCACCTTGTAGTCGGACGGAATGGCCATCAGATCGCGCAGGTCCTGCTCGGCCTTTTCCGCGATGGCGGTGTATTCCTCACTGCGGTGACTCATCTCCATCACCGACAGGCCTTTGCCTTGCCAGTCGAGGAGTTCCGCTTGGGCGCGCTGCAGAACAGCTTCAGGAAGCGCGGCTGGGCCGGCGCAGAAGTTAAAGGCTCGCTTGCTCACATCCACTCTCGCTCAAAAATGGTGAGCGGCTGGCTATCAACCAGCCGCCAAATCCTACGCCGTCACGGGCGGGGAAACCCGCCCTGACCGATCACTCTTCGCTGATTGGGCTTTCGTCAGCAGCGGCCTCAGGTGCAGCATCTGCATCCTCGACCACGCCTTCAACAGCCTCTTCACTGTCCAGCAGCTCTTCGTCGTCTTCCGCCGAAGGCTCCTGCACACGCTCAAGGCCAACCAGAGTTTCATCCTTAGCCAGCTTGATCAGGGTCACGCCCTGGGTGTTACGGCCGAGGCTCGATACTTCGCTGACACGGGTACGTACCAGGGTGCCCTGGTCGGAAATCAGCATGATTTCCTCGCCTTCCAGCACCTGCACCGCACCCACCAGCTTGCCGTTACGTTCGTTGCTGACCATGGCGATCACGCCCTGGCCGCCACGCCCACGACGCGGGAACTCTTCCATCGCCGTGCGCTTGCCGTAACCGCGCTCGGAGGCCGTCAAAATCTGCGCACCTGCTTCCGGAATCAGCATGGAGATAATCTCCTGCCCTTCCGGCAGGCGCATACCGCGCACACCGCGAGCGGTGCGGCCCATGGTGCGCACTTTGCTTTCTTTGAAGCGAATCACCTTGCCGCCGTCGGAGAACATCATCACCTCGCGCGCACCGTCAGTCACGGCAGCGGAGATCAGGGTGTCATCTTCATCCAGCCTGAGGGCGATCAAACCCGAACTACGCGGACGACTGAACTGCACCAGCGGGGTTTTCTTCACGGTGCCTTTGGCCGTGGCCATAAAGATGTAGGCACCGGTCGGCTCATCCGGGGTTTCGTCGTCGGCGTCATCGCCTTCGGCCAGCTCTTCGACTTCTTCAGCCTCGACCACTACACCTTCGATGTCGTCTGCTTCATCACCTTCTGGCGCTTGCTGACGCAGCGCTTCCAGATCGATCTGCAGCATGGCGGTGATGCGCTCGCCTTCGTCCAGCGGCAACAGGTTGACCAGCGGACGACCACGGGCGGCGCGCGAGGCTTCCGGAATTTCGTAGGTTTTCAGCCAGTACACCTTACCCTTGCTGGAGAACAGCAACAGCGTGGCGTGGCTGTTGGCGACCAGCAGATGCTCGATGTAGTCCTCATCCTTGATCCCGGTTGCCGATTTACCTTTACCGCCGCGACGCTGCGCCTGGTAGGCGGTCAACGGTTGCGACTTGGCATAACCGGTGTGAGAGATGGTGACCACCCGCTCTTCTTCGGTGATCAGGTCAGCCAGGCTAAGATCCAGACGATTGTCGAGAATCTCGGTACGACGAGCGTCGCCGAACTCGGCCTTGATCGCTTCCAGTTCTTCGCGGATGACTTCCATCAGGCGCACGGAGCTGGTGAGGATGCGGATCAGCTCGCCGATCTGGGTGAGAATTTCCTGGTACTCGGCCAGCAGTTTTTCATGCTCAAGGCCGGTCAAACGGTGCAAGCGCAGCTCAAGGATGGCCTGAGCCTGCTCGGGCGACAGGTAGTACTTGCCGTCGCGCAGACCGTATTGCGGATCGAGATCGTCCGGGCGGCAAGCGTCGGCACCGGCGCGCTCGACCATGGTTTCCACCGCACTGGATTCCCAGGGCGTGGCAATCAGCGCGATTTTGGCTTCGGCCGGGGTCGGCGAGGCTTTGATCAGGGCGATAACCGGGTCGATGTTGGACAGAGCAACCGCCTGGCCTTCAAGGATATGGCCACGCTCACGGGCCTTGCGCAGCTCGAATACGGTGCGGCGGGTGACCACTTCACGGCGGTGCAGAATAAAGGCTTCGAGCATGTCCTTGAGATTAAGGACCTTCGGCTGGCCGTCGATCAACGCCACCACGTTGATGCCGAACACGCACTGCATCTGGGTTTGGGCGTAGAGGTTGTTCAGCACCACTTCCGGTACTTCGCCACGACGCAGCTCGATGACGATGCGCATACCGTCTTTGTCAGACTCATCGCGCAGCTCAGTGATGCCTTCGAGCTTCTTCTCTTTAACCAGCTCGGCGATCTTCTCGATCAAGCGCGCCTTGTTCAGCTGATACGGCAGCTCGCTGACGATGATCTGCTGGCGGCCACCGACTTTATCGATGTCTTCGATAATCGCCCGAGCACGCATATAGATGCGGCCACGACCGGTGCGGTAGGCCTCGATGATGCCGGCGCGACCGTTGATGATCGCTGCAGTCGGGAAGTCCGGGCCCGGGATGTACTGCATCAGTTCATCGACCGTCAGCTCGCCGTTATCGATCAGGGCCAGACAGCCGTTGATCACTTCCGTGAGGTTGTGCGGGGGAATATTGGTGGCCATGCCCACGGCGATACCGCTAGAGCCGTTGACCAACAGGTTAGGCACCTTGGTTGGCATCACCGCCGGGATCATTTCGGTGCCGTCGTAGTTCGGCACCCAGTCCACGGTTTCTTTGTGCAAGTCAGCCAGCAGCTCATGGGCCAGCTTGGTCATGCGCACTTCGGTGTATCGCATGGCGGCCGCGTTATCGCCGTCCACCGAACCGAAGTTACCCTGACCATCGACCAGCAGGTAGCGCAAGGAGAATGGCTGCGCCATCCGTACGATGGTGTCGTACACCGCCGTATCACCGTGCGGGTGATACTTACCGATTACGTCACCGACCACACGGGCGGACTTCTTGTATGCCTTGTTCCAGTCGTTACCCAACTCACTCATGGCAAACAGCACACGGCGGTGCACGGGCTTCAAGCCATCGCGTGCATCCGGCAGTGCGCGCCCGACAATTACGCTCATCGCGTAGTCGAGGTAGGACTGCTTGAGTTCGTCTTCAATATTGACCGGGAGGATTTCTTTGGCCAGTTCGCCCATGAGTAGCCTTGTTCCTTTTTCTGGTGAAACTCCGCGCCGCTCGTCCTGAGTGGTGTGGAGTCTGTCGCCGAGCCTTGAGGCTTATAGCGACTCACGACAAATCAATAAGTTATGCCATGTATCTGCGCAGGTGAGAGGCCCATAAGGAGCGCCCCCGAAAACCGCCGGAGCTTACCACAATCGCCGCGACGCACCTATCCCCAGCGCCAGCCTGCCGACTAGGTGCGCGTACCCGCAGAAAAACTCAGTGCAGACGCTTGCGGCACATCAATTGCGCCATTTTTTCCGTATCCGGACGATCAACCACGCCCTTCTCGGTGACGATAAAGTCGATCAGATCTGCCGGAGTCACATCGAATACCGGATTGAGCGCATCTATGTCACCGGCGATACGCTTGCCGCCCAACGCCAGCAACTCACTGGCATCACGTTCTTCCAGCACGATGTCGTCGCCATGCTCGGTGGCCATATCGATGGTCGAGCTGGGCGCCACCACCATAAAGCGCACACCGTGGTGCATGGCATTGACGGCCAACTGGTAGGTGCCGATCTTGTTGGCCACGTCGCCATTGGCGGCGATGCGATCCGCCCCAACGATGACCCAGGTAATACCGCGGGTCTTCATCAGGTGCGCAGCCGCCGAGTCGGCATTCACCGTCACTGGAATACCGTCCGCCGCCAGCTCCCAAGCCGTCAGGCGCGAGCCCTGCAGCCAGGGGCGGGTTTCGTCGGCATACACGCGCTCCAGCAAGCCATCGTGGAAGGCCGCGCGAATCACCCCCAACGCCGTACCAAAGCCACCGGTGGCCAACGCCCCGGCGTTGCAGTGGGTCAGTAGGTTCTGCTGATTGCCCTGGTGACGGCGAATCAAATCAACCCCCAGCTCGGCCATGGTCAGGTTGGCTTCGCGATCACCCTGATGAATACCCACAGCGCAAGCCTCAAGCAGGGCCAGCGGGTCATCAGTACTTTTAAGCCGATCAAGCCGATCACGCATGCACTTGAGCGCCCAGAACAGATTCACTGCCGTCGGCCGCGAGTCGGCCAACAGCTGGAAATCCGCGTCCAGCGCAGCACGCCAGTCACCCCCAGCCTGCAAGCGCGCGCGCAGCGCCAGCACAATCGCATAGGCTGCACTGATACCGATCGCCGGCGCGCCACGCACCACCATGCTTCGGATCGCCTCAGCCACATCCGCGGCTGCGTGGTAGCTGAGCCAGGTTTCCTCAAAGGGCAAGGCGCGCTGATCGAGCAGATGCAGAACACCGTCACGCCACTCAATGGCCTTGACCTTCTCTGCCGCTAGCAATTGCTCGCGCATCACACACCTCCACCGAAAAAAGCCGGCCATTATACGCACAGCGCGCCAGATCGGCGGCAGCCGCTTCAAGCCCAGGGCGTTCCCCTATAAACTCGCCGCTCTACTGACTGCCGGAAGCGCCAACATGCCCCAAGCCCCGCTCGACCTTCTGCTCCTGCCTACCTGGCTGGTCCCGGTCGAACCTGCCGGCGTGGTGCTGGTAAACCACGGCCTGGGCATTCGCGACGGCCGCATTGCACTGATCGCACCGCGCGCTGAAGCCCTCAAGCACAGCGCGCTGCGCGTACTGGAACTGCCGGACCGCCTACTCACCCCAGGCTTGGTCAACGCCCACGGGCACGCGGCGATGACCCTGTTTCGCGGCCTCGCCGATGACTTGCCGCTGATGACCTGGCTGGAGAAGCACATCTGGCCGGCAGAGGCCAAATGGGTCAACGAGCAGTTCGTACAGGACGGCACCGAACTGGCGATTGCCGAACAGCTCAAGGGCGGCATCAGCTGCTTCTCTGACATGTACTTCTTTCCGGAAACCGCCAGCCAACTGGTGCACAGCAGCGGCATCCGCGCGCAGATCACCATTCCCGTGCTGGACTTCCCCATCCCCGGCGCGCGCGACGCTGACGAGGCGCTGCGCAAGGGCCTGAGCCTGTTCGGCGACCTCAAGCACCACCCACGGATTAAAGTCGCCTTTGGCCCGCACGCGCCCTACACCGTGAGCGACGACAAGCTGGAAAACATCTGCATGCTGGCCGCCGAGCTGGACGCCGGCATTCACATGCACGTGCACGAAACCGCTTTTGAAGTGCAGCAGAGCCTGGAACAACGCGGCGAACGCCCACTGGCCCGCCTGGCTCGCCTAGGGCTGCTCGGCCCGCGCTTTCAGGCCGTGCACATGACTCAGATCGACGATGAGGATCTGGCCCTGCTGGTGCACAGCAATACCAATGTTATCCATTGCCCGGAATCCAATCTCAAGCTAGCCAGCGGCTTCTGCCCAGTGGAGAAGCTCTGGCAAGCCGGGGTCAACGTCGCCATCGGCACTGATGGCGCAGCGAGCAACAACGATCTCGATTTACTCGGCGAGACCCGCACCGCCGCCCTGCTGGCCAAGGCCGTCGCTGGCTCGGCCACGGCCCTGGACGCCCATCGTGCGCTGCGTATGGCCACACTCAATGGCGCGCGCGCCCTCGGCCTGGATGAGCACATTGGCTCACTGCAGCTGGGCAAGGCCGCCGACATGGCAGTATTCAACCTCTCTGGCATGGCCCAGCAACCGGTCTATGACCCGGTATCGCAGCTGCTCTATGCCGGCGGACGCGCCTGTGTCGAGCACCTGTGGGTCGGCGGCAAACACCTGCTGGACGCCGGCCAACTGACCCGCCTGGACGAACAACGCATCATCGCCAACGCCCGCGCCTGGGGCGCAAAGATCGCTGGGCGCTAGCATGGCCCTGCAGGGCTTGCGGGAGGCGCTTTAGCCGCGACCAACAGCCCACACTGCGACAAACTGACATACATTGGTCGCCCAAGTGGCAGCCACTCCACCCGGCGAAACTGGCACCATGAGCACCTTGCGCTCCCACTCTCGCCGCAGCCTGATTTGTAGGGATTTATATGAGCAACGTCGACCACGCCGAAATCGCCAAATTCGAAGCCCTTGCCCACCGCTGGTGGGACCGCGAGAGCGAATTCAAACCCCTGCATGACATCAACCCGCTGCGCGTCAACTGGATCGACGAGCGTGTCGGCCTGGCCGGCAAGAAGGTGCTGGATGTAGGCTGCGGGGGCGGCATCCTTAGCGAATCCATGGCCCAACGCGGCGCGACCGTCACCGGTATCGACATGGGTGAAGCCCCCCTGGCCGTGGCCCAACTGCACCAGTTGGAATCCGGCGTCAGCGTTGAGTACCGGCAGATCACCGCTGAAGCCCTCGCTGAAGAAATGCCCGAGCAATTCGATGTGGTCACCTGCTTGGAAATGCTTGAGCACGTGCCTGACCCGGCCTCAGTGATCCGCGCCTGCTACCGCATGGTGAAGCCCGGTGGCCAGGTGTTCTTCTCCACCATCAACCGCAACCCCAAGGCTTACCTGTTCGCCATCATCGGCGCCGAATACATCATGAAGTTGCTGCCGCGCGGCACCCACGACTTCAAGAAGTTTATCCGCCCCTCCGAACTGGGCGCCTGGAGCCGTGACGCCGGCCTGCAGGTTAAAGACATCATCGGCCTGACCTACAACCCGCTGAGCAAACGCTACAAGCTGGAAGCCGACGTTGACGTCAACTACATGATCCAGACCCTGCGCGAGGAATGATCGGCATGCGTTTACGAGCAGTTCTATTCGACATGGACGGCACCCTACTCGACAGCGCCCCGGACTTTATTGCCATCTGTCAGGCCATGCGCAGCGAGCGCGGCCTACCCGCGATTGCCGACAAGCTGATTCGCGACCAGATCTCCGGCGGTGCGCGCGCCATGGTGGCCGCCAACTTCGCCATGGACCCAGAGGCCGAAGGCTTTGAGGCGCTGCGCCTGGAGTTTCTCGAGCGCTACCAGGAGCATTGCGCGGTCCTGACCCAGCCTTTCGAGGGCATGGCTGAACTGCTTAATGATATTGAACAGGCCAAGCTGGTCTGGGGCGTGGCCACCAACAAACCGGTGTGCTACGCCGAACCGATCATGCAGCAACTGGGTCTGGCGCTGCGCTCAGCAGCGCTGGTTTGCCCGGACCACGTCAGCCGCAGCAAGCCCGACCCGGAGATGATCCTGCTGGCCTGCACCCAGATGGGCGTAGAACCGGCCGCCACCCTGTTTGTCGGTGATGACGAACGCGACATCGAAGCCGGTCGCGCTGCAGGCTGCAAGACTGCCGCCGTGACCTACGGCTATATCCACCCGCAGGACAACCCACGTAACTGGGGCGCCGATGTGGTGGTTGATCATCCGCTGGAATTGCGCGCCGTACTCGACCGAGCACTGTGCAGCTGCTGAAGACTGCTCGCTGGCGCGCGCTGAAGCCGCCCGCTCCTAAAGAAATGAGGTTTTATTGATGTTTGACTACTCCGCCCGCCCCGACCTGCTCAAGGGCCGTGTGATTCTAGTGACCGGCGCCGGCCGTGGCATTGGCGCTACCGCCGCCAAAACCTTTGCCGCACACGGCGCAACGGTGCTGCTGCTGGGCAAAACCGAAGCAAACCTCAGCCAGGTCTACGACGCCATCGAAGCCGCCGGTCACCCTCAGGCTGCGGTGATCCCGTTTAACTTGGAAACCGCCCTGCCGCACCAATACGACGAACTGGCCGCGATGATTGAAGCGGAATTCGGCAAGCTCGACGGCCTACTGCACAACGCCTCGATCATCGGCCCGCGCACGCCGCTGGAGCAACTCTCCGGCGATAACTTCATGCGCGTTATGCAGGTCAACGTCAACGCCATGTTTATGCTCACCAGCACCCTGCTGCCATTGCTAAAACTCTCGCAGGACGCCTCGGTGGCGTTCACCTCCAGCAGTGTCGGGCGCAAAGGCCGCGCTTACTGGGGCGCTTACGCCGTGTCGAAGTTCGCCACCGAGGGTTTGATGCAGGTACTGGCCGATGAGGTCGATGGCGTCAGTAACGTGCGCGCCAACAGCATTAACCCCGGCGCCACCCGCACCAATATGCGCGCCCAGGCCTACCCGGCTGAAAACCCGGCGAACAACCCGCCGCCCGAAGCGATCATGCCGGTCTACTTGTACCTGATGGGGCCAGACAGCGCAGGCGTCAACGGCCAGGCCTTTGACGCGCAATAAACCCCAGCACCGCCCGCCGGTTTTCCGGCGGGCTTCTATTTAACTGGCAGCAAATTGCCATCAGCCTTGCCAATTTACCGGCAAACCCTTGCCGCATCCCGCAACTACCAACCAATAACCCACTGAAATAAAAGCCCTTTTATTGCAAAACTGGGATTGGCACGGAATTCGCTCTATAGCCACTAGTCGTCGCGAACAGCGCTAGAGGTAGAGCTTCATGGCCCCGCACAATCAGTCCAACACCATCGATTTCGATGCTGCCAAATTACAGCGTCTTGGCTATGCCACTCGCCTGCAGAAAACCCTTAAGCCGGTTAGCCTCGGGCAACTGCGCCAGCAATTAAGCCTGCGCCTGCAAACCTCCCTGGAAGTCGAGCGTATCCTCGAACTGTTCTTCAGCGAAGTGCAGCGCCTGGTGCCCCTTGGCGCCCTGAGCTACCAGCTGGCGTCCTGCGACCTGCGCCTGGACTTAGGCGAGCGCGCCAACCACTCGGCCGGCTACCGCCTGAACCATGAAGGCGAGTACCTCGGCGAACTGACCTTCCGGCGCAACCAGCGCTTCAGTGAAGATGAGCTGGGCCAGCTCGAATCACTGCTCGCCAGTCTGCTGTTTCCGCTGCGCAACGCCTTGCTCTACCGCGCCGCCGTGCAAAGTGCATTACGCGACCCGCTGACCGAAACCGGCAACCGCATCGCCATGGAACAGACACTCAAGCGCGAAGTGGACATTGCCCGACGCACGTTGCAGCCCCTGTCGGTGCTGATGGTCGACATCGATCACTTCAAGCGCGTTAACGATGACCACGGCCACATCGTCGGCGACCAGGCACTCAAAGCCGTGGCCAACGCCCTGAAAGACAGCCTGCGCAATGTCGACATGGTGTTCCGCTACGGCGGTGAAGAATTTATGGTGCTGCTCTCCAGCACCAGTCGCGAAGCCGCCTCGATGGTCGGCGAACGCCTGCGCATGGCCGTAATGGGCATCCAATACCTGGTCGAGAACCAAGCCATCGAGCTGTCAGTCAGCCTCGGCTGCGCCACCCTGCTGCCAGGCGAGTCGATGGACAGCCTGCTGCGCCGCGCCGACAACGCACTGTTTGTTTCCAAACGCGATGGCCGCAACCGCCTGTCGATGGCCGGTTAAACACAACGACCAAAAAATGATGGGACATAGGCCTAACGTCGCCCAGCGACGACGCATAGGATGACCACCCTGGCTGACAGACCATAAAAAAAGGCGACCCGAAGGTCGCCTTTTTCATATCCGCTCGCGCGAATTACTCCGGCTTTGGACCGCGACCAAAACCTGGGCGCTGACCTTCACGGCTCGGCTGGCTGCGACGTTTAACCGGCGCACCAGCAGGCTTGCGGGCCGGACGATCGGCCAACTCAACGCCTGGGCGTTGCGCACCCGGCTTGGCCGGACGCTTGTTATTGACATCACGCGGGCGCTCGGCAACTGGGGTGCCTTTGCTTTGATCATCACGTGGGGCACGCGGCGTGCGCGCCGGACGCTCGCCACGCTCGCCACGCTCAGCACCTTCGCCACGCGCAGGACGTGAACGACCCTGATCACTGCCCGCTGCCGGGCCGCCGCCATGAGCCGGACGCAGAGTCCGCTCCGGACGCGCAGCACGCCCCACCGGCTTGGCCGATTTGCGCTGCAGACGGTCGATCTTGTCGCGGGCTTTTTCCTTCATGTCCGGCAAAGCCACCGACTTGAGGCCGACTTCTTCGCTGAGGATATCCACTTCGCGCTGGCTCATTTCGCGCCAGCGCCCCATGGTCAGGTCCGAGGTGATAAATACCGGACCGAAACGCACGCGCTTCAGACGGCTGACCACCAACCCCTGGGACTCCCACAGCCGGCGCACTTCACGGTTGCGACCTTCCATTACCACGCAGTGGTACCAGTGGTTGAAACCTTCGCCGCCGGGGGCTTCTTTGATGTCAGTGAACTTGGCAGGGCCATCTTCAAGCATCACGCCTGCTTTCAGGCGCTCGATCATCTCTTCGTCGACTTCACCGCGCACACGCACGGCGTACTCGCGGTCCATCTGATAAGACGGGTGCATCAAGCGGTTAGCCAGTTCACCATCGGTGGTGAACATCAGCAAGCCAGTGGTGTTGATGTCGAGGCGACCGATGTTGATCCAGCGGCCATCTTTCGGCCGTGGCAGACGGTCAAACACGGTCGGACGGCCTTCTGGGTCGTCACGGGTGCAGATCTCGCCTTCGGGTTTGTTGTAGATGATCACGCGGCGCACGCTCTCGGCGGCTTCTTCGCGGCGGATCACTTTGCCATCGACGGCAATCGCGTCGTGCAGGTCGACACGCACGCCGAGGTTGGCGACGGCGCCATTGACCTTGACGCGGCCAGCACTGATCCAGGCTTCAATTTCGCGGCGTGAAGCCAGGCCCATACGCGCCATGACTTTCTGTAGTTTTTCGCCTGCGGGGCTGTATTCTTCGATTTCACTCATCTGGGCACCTCCCGGTGTTATCGCTAGTGATTCGGACGATATAGGCTGGGCCTATTCGTCGAAGGGGCGCGGAGCATACGCGAAACGCGGCGCTTACGCACGGGTTGAGGTGAGCGATCTGATCGGTGGCCGTCAGCGTTTCTTCCGCCCCACGGCTGCCAGGCTCAGCAAACGCAGATCGGCCTCAGCCAAAACAGCACGCTGAGCCACTTTGCCGAGCTTCTTCCACGCTTTGATCTCGGCCTTAGTACGCCCGCAACCACGGCAGGTATCACGCTCGAACTTACACAGCTTGATGCAAGGGTCTTTCACCGGATCAATACCGCCAGCAATGCGCCAGTCGCACCGCAGACCTCAGTCAGGTAACTGCTCTTTATCCAGGATTTCGTGGGATTCATCGGCCTCTTCATGCGCATCGTCCTGCTCGGCTAAATCGTCGAAGTCGGTCTTCAGACCCTGTTCCATCGAGTCGAGTTCAGCCAGCAGGCTGCTGAAGCTGGTTTCCTCGCCTGCTTCCACTGCCGGCTCATCAGCCAAGGCCAAATCGGCACGTGCCTGCAGGCTTTGCGGGGCCTCGGGGTCATCCTCAAAGGCCAGCACAGGCTCAGGCTCCAGCTCACGCAAGGCGGCCAGTGGCGGTAATTCATCGAGGCTTTTCAGGTTGAAGTGATCGAGAAAAGCCTTGGTGGTGGCGAACATCGCCGGCTTACCCGGTACATCGCGGTGACCCACCACACGGATCCACTCGCGCTCCAACAGGGTTTTGACGATATGGCTGTTGACCGCCACGCCGCGTACATCCTCGATCTCGCCGCGGGTGATAGGCTGGCGGTAGGCAATCAGCGCCAGGGTTTCGAGCATGGCGCGCGAGTAACGCTGCGGGCGTTCTTCCCACAGCCGGCCAACCCAAGGCGCGTACTTCTCGCGCACTTGCAGGCGATAACCCGTCGCCACTTCAACCAGCTCAAAAGCGCGCCCTTCACAGGATTTACCCAAGTGCGCCAGGGCCTTCTTGAAGACTGACGGTGCCGGACGTTCGGCCTCTTCAAACAACTCGAACAAGCGCTCCAAGGATTGCGGCTTGCCGGAGGCCAGGAGAAAGGCTTCAAGCAGGCTGGCCAGCTCACGCGGTTCATTAAGATTCATACTTACTCTGCCCGTGCGCGCACATGGATTGGCCCAAAAGCCTCGTTTTGCACCAATTCGACCAGGGATTCCTTGATCAACTCCAGCACGGCCATAAAGGTCACCACCACGCCGAGTTTGCCCTCTTCAGCACTAAACAGGCTGACAAATGGCACGAAAGCGCCGCCTTTAAGCCGTTCAAGCACATCGCTCATACGCTCACGGGTCGACAGCGTTTCACGGGTGATTTGATGACTTTCAAACATGTCAGCGCGGCGCAGCACCTCAGCCATCGACAGCAGCACCTCTTCCAGGCTGACATCCGGCAACAACTTGCGTGCCCGCGCTTCGGGCGCATCCAGGCGCGGCACGGTCAGGTCACGGCCAACCCGGCTAAGCCCGTCGATACCTTCTGCCGCCGCCTTGTAACGCTCGTATTCCTGCAAACGCCGGATCAGCTCGGCACGCGGGTCGTCTTCTTCGGCCTCCACTTCACTGGAGCGCGGCAACAGCATGCGCGACTTGATCTCGGCGAGCATGGCGGCCATCACCAAGTACTCGGCGGCCAGCTCCAGGCGCACCGACTGCATCAGCTCGACATACCCCATGTACTGGCGGGTAATTTCCGCCACGGGGATATCCAGCACGTCGATGTTCTGCTTGCGGATCAGGTACAGCAGCAGGTCCAACGGGCCCTCGAAGGCTTCGAGAAACACCTCCAGCGCATCCGGCGGAATGTACAGATCCAGCGGCATTTCGGTGAACGCCTGGCCATACACCAAGGCGAATGGCAGCTCCTGCTGGGCATTGGCCTGGCTATCGGGGTGTTCCTCGGGCGGCACGCTGGACATGGTCACTCTCGACAGTAGGTTCAGCGGTAATTCAGGCCGAGAGCCAGGCGGACTTCGCTAAGGGTTTCCCGTGCCTCTGAACGTGCACGTTCGGCGCCATCGGCAAGAATCTGCCGAACCAGATCAGGGCTGTCCTGGTAGTCGGCCGCCCTTGCCTGCAACGGCTGCAACTCAAGCTGCACCGCTTCAATCAACGGCGCTTTACATTCCAGGCAACCGATACCGGCACTGCGGCAGCCCTGCTGGACCCATTCACAGGTTGGCGTATTGGAGTAGAGCTGGTGCAACGACCACACCGGACAGTTGGCCGGGTTGCCGGGATCATCACGGTGCACCCGCGCCGGATCGGTCGGCATGCGGCGGATTTTTTCCTCGATCGCCGGCGCGGTGTCGCGCAGGAAGATCGCATTATTGTTGGACTTGGACATTTTGCTGCCATCCAGCCCGAGCAACTTGGGCGACTCCCCCAGCAAAGCCTGCGGTTCAGCCAGAAGAATCTTGCCGCCGCCTTCCAGGTAGCCATACAGACGTTCTTTATCACCCAGGGTAATGCTTTGCTGGTCTTTGAGTAGGGCGCGGGCGGTTTCCAGCGCCTCACCATCACCTTGCTCCTGATAAGCCTTGCGCAAGCTGTTGTAGAGCTTGGCAGTCTTCTTGCCGAGTTTGATGATCGCGGCTTCAGCTTTTTCCTCAAAGCCCTGCTCACGGCCATACAAATGGTTGAAGCGCCGCGCCACATCACGGGCAAATTCGATATGCGCCAGCTGATCGCTGCCCACCGGCACCACACCGGCGCGGTACAGCAGGATGTCGGCCGCTTGCAGCAAGGGATAGCCGAGAAAACCGAAGGTACTGAGGTCTTTGCCGTGCAGCTGTTCTTGCTGCTCTTTATAGGACGGCACGCGCTCCAGCCAGCTGAGCGGGCAAATCATCGACAGCAGCAGGTGCAGCTCGGCATGTTCGGGGACTTGCGACTGAATAAACAACGTCGCGGAACTGGGGCTAACGCCGGCAGCCAGCCAGTCCACAGCCATGTCCATGACCCGCTGGGACAAGGGGCCGACATCATCGTAATCAGTGGTCAATGCATGCAGGTCAACAATGCAGAAGAAGCATTCATAGCTGTGTTGCAGCTTGATCCAGTTCTTCAGCACCCCCTGATAGTGCCCCAGGTGTAACAAACCACTCGGGCGCATGCCAGAGAACACACGACGTTCGGCGTCAGCAAGACTCAAAACGGATTACCTGTAAAAACGAAGGAGCCCGATTATATAGAGGCGGGCTCAAAGATCATCCGTAAAAGGCGACGGATCACCGCAGCCCACCCGAAACACTTCAGGCTCATCCTCGAGCAGGCTGACCACAGTGGAGGCCTCAAGCCCACCGAAACCGCCATCGATGATCAGATCAACCTGACG
This sequence comes from Gammaproteobacteria bacterium, assembly GCA_018816095.1. GTDB lineage: Bacteria > Pseudomonadota > Gammaproteobacteria > Pseudomonadales > Pseudomonadaceae > Aquipseudomonas > Aquipseudomonas spirodelae. The sequence goes on along the minus strand of JAHIWP010000024.1, from coordinate 61,720 downwards.
CTCAAGGGTCTGGCGCATTTCGTAAGGGTCGCTCATCGGCACTGTTTCACCCGGCAGGATCAAACTCACACTCATCAACGGCTCGTTGAGTTCTTCCAGCAGCGCCATGGCAATCGGATGGCTGGGCACCCGCAGGCCAATGGTACGGCGCTTGGCATGCAACAACATGCGTGGCACTTCGCGGGTGGCGTTGAGGATAAAGGTGTAAGGCCCGGGGGTATGGGCCTTGAGTAAACGGAACGCCGCAGTATCCACTTTGGCAAAGGTGCTCAGCTCTGACAGATCACGGCACACCAAGGTGAAGTTATGCTTGTCATCCAGCTGGCGCATGCGGCGGATACGCTCGATAGCCGTCTTGTCACCGATATGGCAACCCACGGCATAGGATGAGTCGGTCGGATAGATCACCACCCCACCGTTGCGGATAATCTCCACGGCCTGTTTGATCAGACGCGCTTGCGGGTTTTCCGGATGAATCTGGAAGAATTGGCTCACACTCGAATCCTGATCAGATTGCAGTAGGCTGCTGGACATGCTTAAACCGTGCCCACAGGGGCGGTAGATCCTCGGGAACTGGGCGATAAACACCCAACTCAGACCACTGGCCTGGCGCGTGAAAATCACTGCCCGCCGTGACAAACATACCAAACTCGCGCGCCAGAATTGCCAGGCTGCCCACCTGGTCGGCCGGTTGCATACCGTTGACCACTTCCAACGAATGCCCGCCGGCTCCGACAAAATCGGCAATCAACTTGCGGCGCTTACTCCGAGTAAAGTCGTACTGCCACGGATGCGCCAGGCTGACCCAGGCACCTGCACGGCGCAGGGTGTCGACAGTCTGCGCAAGCTCCGGCCAATGCTGTTTGACATCACCCAGCTTGCCCGAGCCCAGCCATTTACGAAACGCCTCGGCGCGGTCTTTGACGTAACCGCCGCGCACTAGGAAATCGGCGAAATGCGGACGCGCAGGGGCATTACCACTGTCGCCCAACTCCTGCTGAATGGCCCGCGCGCCGTCCAGCGCACCGGGCATGCCTTTAGCGTCCAAACGCTTGGAGATTTCCGCCGCACGCAACCAGCGCCCCTCATGCAACTCGGCAATCGCCTGCTGCAAAGCCGGTGCTTCACGATTGAAGGCATACCCCAAGACATGGATGGTCGCACCGCCCCAAAGGCAGGACAACTCGATGCCATTGACCAGTTGCATGCCCAAGGCTTGCGCCGCAGCGCCGGCTTCATCGAGGCCATCCAGGGTGTCGTGATCGGTTAACGCCAGCACCCGCACACCGCGCTCAAACGCCCGCGCCACCACCGCAGCTGGCGCAAGTGCGCCGTCTGATGCGGTGCTATGGCAATGCAAATCAACTTCCATAAGGCGCGCTTTCCGAGTCATTTATGTTTGTTATTATGCCGGCAGATGTGGATTCTTGCTGGCCTGCGCCACTATTTCCTCGACATTGCCTGAACAGACTGTTTTTCTCCCACGGCTGCGGCCACCGCTAACGACTTCATACTAAGGATCAAGATGCTCTACGCAATCATTGCCACCGATGTGGAAAACTCGCTGGAAAACCGTATGAATGCTCGCCCGGCGCACCTGGCGCGCCTGGAGCAGCTGAAAACTGAAGGCCGCTTGATCCTCGCCGGCCCGCACCCAGCCGTCGACAGCAATGATCCAGGCCCAGCAGGCTTTTCCGGCAGCCTGGTCGTCGCGGAATTTGAATCGCTGCTGGCCGCGCAACAGTGGGCCGACGCCGACCCTTACCGCGCCGCTGGGGTGTATGCCTCCGTGCTGGTCAAACCCTTCAAGCTGGTTTTGCCTTGACGCCATCTTTGCTCTGAACAGCCCATAACAACAATGACACGCAAGGAGTTCCGATGCGTCCAGGCCCGCTGTTTCTACTCTTGACCCTGTGCTTGCCGGCCGTTACTCAGGCCGAAGAGAACCCGCCACAGCCATTGGCTGAAGCCACCTCAGCGCAGGCGCAAATCGACGATCTGGAACAGCGCCTGGCGATTAGCGAAGAACAACGCCAAGCCCTTAGCGTGGAGCTACAAAGCGCCAGCAACGAACATGAAACTGTGCAGTTGCAGCGTCTGCGTCAGGACAATCAGCGCCTCAAACTCGAACTGAAAAAAAACCAGGCCAGCGCCCCGAAACCCCTCATCAGCGAGCAACAAATGTGGTTTGCCACGGGCGCTGGAGCGGGGTTGCTGGGGGTACTGATCGGTGCATTGTTACGCGGCGGGCGCCGCGCACGCCGCGAGTGGCTGAACTGAGCCATGAATGACCTGCTGCTTATCGACGACGATGTCGAACTCTGTGAACTGCTGGCCAGCTGGCTGACCCAGGAAGGCTTTAAGGTCAGCGCCTGCCATGACGGCCATAGCGCCCGTAACGCCCTTGCCACGCACAGCCCAGATGCCGTGGTGCTGGATGTGATGCTGCCCGACGGCAGCGGCCTGGAACTGCTCAAGCAATTACGCAGCGACCACCCGGACCTGCCGGTGTTGATGTTATCGGCCCGTGGCGAACCACTGGACCGGATCCTCGGCCTGGAGTTGGGTGCCGACGATTACCTGGCCAAGCCCTGCGACCCGCGCGAACTCACCGCGAGGCTGCGCGCGGTATTGCGCCGCAGCCTCGCGGCCACGCCCGGCAGTCCGCTCGACCTCGGCGATTTACATTACAGCCAGGCCCGCGGCACGGTGACCCTAGGCGAGCAGGAGGTCACGCTGACCCTCTCGGAAAGCCGCATTCTCGAAGCACTGTTACAACACCCCGGTGAGCCGGTGGATAAGCAAACGCTGGCGCAACTGGCCCTCGGCCGCAAACTGACCCTGTATGACCGCAGCCTGGACATGCACGTCAGTAACCTGCGCAAAAAACTCGGCCCACATGCCGATGGCCGCCAACGCATATTGGCGCTGCGCAGCCGCGGCTACTACTACAACGTTTAAAACCTGCTGCGCGTCGGCCCTGCTGCGTTAAAAACCGGCTCGGCAAGCCGCTTGCGGCTAACGCGCTTTAGCGCGACCCGAAGGGCGAGTGAAACGAGTAATGCTCATTTACAGCAGTAAACTCCGCTTCCTCGCCGTTTTTTGCCTTGCATGACTCTAGCTCGCGAGGTTTTGCACAGTCTTTAAGTCAATCAGCTGCGCTGCGCCCTTTACCTAAGCTTTACCTTACCCTGACGGCCCTTGACCTTGACCGCCCTAGACTGGGCTCATCCGGTGTTTACCGGTTTCAGACAAGGAAACACACCATGCGCAAAACACTTACCGCCGTACTGCTCGCCCTGACCCTGCCGACCCTCGCCATGGCCATGCCTGAAGGCAGCTCGCGCCACGGCGGCCATCATGGTGAACATGGTTCCCGCATGTTCAAGGAACTCGACCTGAGCAAAGAGCAGCACCGCGAAATCCGTAAACTGATGGGCGAGCAGATGAAAGGCCGCCATGCGATCACCCAGCGCTACCTGGAGAAACTCCCGGCCGCTGAGCAAAAAGCCATGCAGGCTGAACTGCAAGCAGCCAAGGATGAACAGCACAACGCCATCCGCGCGCTGCTCACGCCCGAGCAACAGAAGGCCTTCGACGAACACCAGAAAAAAATGCAAGAGCGCCGCGCCGAGCATAAAGCCTTCAAGGCCTGGCAAGCTGAGCAAGCAAAGAAAAGCTAAACCCATTCCCTTAAATCAGCGCCCATCAGGCCACAAGCCTTGATGGGCGTTTCTGTTACCCAAGGAGCTACCGTGCGATCACTGTTCTGGCGCATCTTTGCCAGCTTTTGGCTGGCCATTGCCCTGGTTGCCGGTTTGTCCATGCTACTTGGGCGCATGCTCAACCAGGACGCCTGGCTACTCAGCCAACACCCCGGCATGGATGACCTCGCCGAGACCTGGACCCAACGCTACGAAGAGCAAGGCCCGACTGCCGCTCAGGCTCTGTTGGAACAGCGTAAACGCAGCTTTCGCATCGACGTACAGGTGCTTGATAACAGCGGCCAACCGGTGGTTAAAGGCACCTTCCCGGCCCGTGCAGCCGCCTTTGAAGCGCGCCACCGCAACGAGAAGCGCCTGCCCTGGCGCCGCCTGAGTGTCGATTACACCAGCCCCAGCAGCGGCGAAACCTATCTGTTTATCTACCGCATCCCGATCCCCGAAGTTGCGGCCTGGCAACGCGACAGCTTGCTCTGGCCGCTCAGTGCACTGGCGATTGCCATGCTGGTTCTGACGCTGTTCAGCCTCTGGCTAACCCTATCAATCACCCGCCCGCTGAATCGCCTGCGCGGCGCCGTACATGATCTGGGGCAAACCGCTTATCAACAGAGCAGCCTGGCCAAGCTGGCCGAGCGACGCGATGAGCTCGGCGTGCTGGCGGCTGACTTCAACCGCATGGGTGAGCGCGTACAAGGCTTGATCAGCAGCCAACGCCAGTTGCTGCGCGATGTCTCCCACGAACTGCGCTCACCGCTGGCCCGCCTGCGTATCGCGCTGGCCTTGACCGAGCGAGCAGATGCTGTCGAGCGAGAGAAGTATTGGCCGCGCCTGAGCCAGGAATGCGACCGCCTGGAAGCACTGATCAGTGAGATTCTCGCCCTCGCCCGCCTCGATGCAGAACCGGGCGCTGCGCAGCCAATCGACCTCGCGAAGCTGCTAAACACCCTGCGCGAAGAGGCGCACCTAGACGCACCGCAGCAACAGATCAATATTCAGCTGGAGCCCGACCTATTGTTCAATGGCTGGGCGGACATGTTGCAACGCGCGCTGGACAACCTGCTGCGCAATGCCCTGCGCTTCAATCCTGTCGGGCAACCCATCGAACTGACGGCCAGCCGAAACGCCGAGCAACTATGCCTGAGCGTACGCGACCACGGCCCCGGCGTAGCCCCCGAGCAGTTGGCGCGCCTTGGCGAACCCTTTTACCGCGCCCCCGGGCAAACCAGCAGCGGTCATGGCCTGGGGCTGGCCATCGCCCGGCGTGCGGCCGAGCGTCATGGCGGCCAGCTGGAACTGAGCAACCACGCACAAGGTGGCTTTGTCGCCACCCTGCGTGTGCCGCTTACTCCGCCGAATCAGACGCCGGCCAAGAGCTGACAAAATCACTCACCTGCACCGCCGGCACCGCGCGCAATTCGCGCGCAGGCGTGCCCAAGTAAAGGTAGGCAATCAGCTGCTCATCTGCACCCAGGCCCAAGCCGGCAGTGACGTGTGGGTTGTAGGCCATATCACCGGTGCGCCAGACCGCGCCGATGCCCTGAGCGTGGGCCGCCAATAAAATGCTGTGGGCGGCGCAGCCGGCGGCTAGCACCTGCTCCTGGGCTGGGACTTTCGAATCGGCCTGCACGCGGGCAATCACCAACACCAGTAACGGCGCACGCAACGGCATCGCCTGGGCTTTGCTCACCGCCTCCGGGCTGGCATCGGCCGGTAATGCACCGGCAAACAGTTCACCCAGCTGCGTCAGCGCGTCCCCCTCAACCGTCAGAAAGCGCCAGGGGCGCAACTGACCATGATCAGGCGCACGTAAGGCCGCGCGAAACAACAGTTCACGCTGCGCGGCATCGGGTGCCGGCGCCACCAAGCGCGGCGCAGAAACACGGTTTAGCAACGCATCAAGAGCGTCCATCAGTCACCTCGGCAATTCAATCAATTGGCCATTCTAGTGCCTGCGGAGCACGCGCGGGCAATCCCATGAGCAGGTTCTAGGCCACCCGCTCAGGCGAAACACTGGGCGACACCGGTGGCATCAACGGCGGCAATCCGTGTGCACTGCGGGTTGTGCTCGCCGTTAACCCAGGAGGCCTCGAATTCACGGCAGGTGCTGGAGCGTTCTTTATAGAGCGTGCAGCGCACGCCCTGGCCGACATCCCCCATCAAGGCGTTACAACGCGCCGGTTTACTGTCCGTGCCGCGCATGGCAACACGCTGGGGGGTGATCAACACCACCTGATCGTCCGGCATCAGACCACCGGCCGACTGGCACTCACCCCAGAAAAAAGACACACGAAAGTGCGCGCAGCACGCGCCACAGCTCAAGCAAGGATTGCTATCAGACATGATTTTGAGGACTCAGAAACCGGCAGAGGGCCGGCACCGGGCGGCTATTCTATGCTGCGCCAAGCGCTTGTAAAGCGCCTAATGCAAGCGCTGTACAGCCGCCACAGCGCGCGTAGAATAGCGCCCCTTTGCCCCAGTTACCGAGCCGACCCCATGTCATTGCCGACACTGCGCATCATTGCTTCTATCCTCGGCATATTCCTGATCACCCTAGCGGCCAGCATGCTGATCCCGATGCTGACGCTGCTGCTGTATTCACGCTCCGATGACCTCAGCGCCTTTCTCTGGTCCAGCCTGGTCACGGCTGCTGCGGGCATTGCCATGGTCATCCCCGGCCGGCCCAAGGATGCGCAGCTGCGCCCGCGTGACATGTACCTGCTGACCACTGGCAGCTGGCTGGTGGTGTGCATCTTTGCCGCCCTGCCGATGGTGCTGATCCACCACATTAGCTACACCGATGCCTTCTTCGAGACCATGTCCGGCGTTACCACTACGGGTTCGACGGTGCTCTCGGGCCTGGATCACGCCTCACCTGGACTGCTGATTTGGCGCTCGATGCTGCAGTGGCTGGGCGGGATCGGCTTTATCGGCATGGCCGTGGCCATTCTGCCGCTCTTGCGAGTCGGTGGTATGCGCCTGTTCCAGACCGAGTCATCGGACTGGGGCGAGAAGGTCATGCCGCGCTCGCACATGGCCGCCAAATACATCCTGTTTATCTACCTGACGCTGACCCTCGGCGGCTTCATTGGCTTCTGGCTGGCCGGCATGACGCCGTTTGATGCGATCAACCACGCAATGACCTCCATTTCCACTGGCGGCTATTCGACTTCAGACTCATCGCTGGCCAACTGGAGCCAACCTGCCGTGCACTGGGTGGCGGTGCTGCTGATGATTTGCGGCGGCCTGCCCTTTACCCTGTATGTAGCAACGTTGCGCGGCAACCGTAAAGCGCTGTTTAAAGACCACCAAGTCCGCGGCTTTCTCGGTTTCCTGCTGGCCACCTGGCTGGTTTTCGGCACCTGGCTGTGGCTGCACTCGGACAACAGCTGGTGGAATGCTTTCCGGATTGTCGCGGTGAATGTCACCTCAGTAGTCACCACCACCGGCTTCGCCCTGGGCGATTACACCACCTGGGGCAGTTTCGCCGTGCTGCTGTTCTTCTACCTGACCTTTGTTGGTGGCTGTTCAGGCTCCACCTCCGGCGGGCTGAAGATCTTCCGCTTTCAGGTGGCCTACGTATTGCTCAGGGCCAACTTGCAGCAGCTGGTGCATCCGCGCGCCGTGATCAAGCAGCAATACAACAACCACAACCTCGACGAAGAGATTGTCCGCTCGCTGATCACCTTTTCCTTTTTCTTCACCATCACCATTGGCGTGATTGCCCTGGGCCTGACCTTACTCGGCCTGGATTGGGTTACGGCCCTCACAGGGGCCGCGACGGCGGTGTGCAACGTGGGTCCTGGCTTGGGCCCGATCATTGGCCCCGCCGGCAACTTCTCCAGCCTGCCAGATGCCGCCAAATGGCTGTTAACTATTGGCATGCTGCTGGGCCGCCTGGAAATTCTGACCGTACTGGTGCTGGTCACTAAGGCATTCTGGCGGCATTAAATGAGCACCTGCCGGATGATTAACTGACCAGGCGCGGCGACAGTCTCTAGAATCTCGCTATTACTGCAATGGAACACGCTTAAATGGCTTGGCCGACCTTACGGATCATCGCGTTTATCAATGGCATCTTTCTCCTGACGCTGGCCATCGGCATGGCCGTGCCCATGCTGACGCTGCTGCTGTTTGAGCGACCTGACGAACTCAATGCCTTTCTCTGGTCGAGCCTGATCACCTTTGTCGTGGGCATCGCGATGATCGCCCAGGGACGGCCCAAGGATATCCAGCTGCGCCCACGCGACATGTACCTGCTGACGGTCTCCAGCTGGGTGCTGGTGGGCCTCTTTGCTGCCCTGCCCTTTATGTTTTCTCTGCGTTTGGGCATCACCGACGCGGTGTTTGAAAGCATGTCAGGCATCACTGCCACCGGAGCCACGGTCTTGACCGGGCTGGACAGCATGTCGCCGGGGATTCTGATCTGGCGCTCACTGCTGCACTGGCTCGGCGGTATCGGCTTTATCGCCATGGCCGTGGCGATTCTGCCAATGCTGCGTATCGGTGGCATGCGCCTGTTCCAGACCGAGTCCTCGGACCGCTCAGAAAAAATCATGCCGCGCTCGCACATGGTCGCCAAATACATGGTCGCCGCCTACGTCGGCATCAGCTTGCTCGGCTGCCTGGCGCTGTGGATTGCCGGTATGGGCGTGTTTGATGCGATCAACCACACCATGTCGGCGATCGCCACCGGCGGGTTCTCCACCTCCGACCAGTCGGTTGGCAAATGGATCGAACCGGCCGTGCACTGGGTCACCATCGTGCTGATGATTCTCGGCAGTTTGCCCTTTGTGCTGTTTGCCTCGATGCTGCGCGGCAACTACAAAGCCTTGATCAGAGACCAGCAGGTGAGAGGTTTCCTGGCGATTTTGCTCAGCACCTGGCTGCTGCTGGGCACCTGGTACTACCTGAGCACCGAACTGCACTGGCTCGAAGCCATTCGCCATGTGGCGTTCAACACCACCTCGATCATGACCACCACCGGCTTTGCCCTCGGTGATTACACATTGTGGGGCGGCTTTGCCGGCATGTTGTTCTTCTACCTGGGCTTTATCGGTGGCTGCTCGGGCTCGACTGCCGGCGGTTTGAAGATATTCCGCTTCCAGGTGGCCTATGTACTGCTCAGGGCCAACCTGCTGCAGCTGATTCACCCCCGCGCGGTGATCAAACAACAGTACAACCGCCATCATCTGGATGAAGATATCGTCCGTTCGATCCTGACGTTCTCGTTCTTTTTCACCATCACGATTGCCGTGCTAGCCCTGGGCTTGACGCTCTGCGGCCTGGACTGGATCACCGCACTTAGCGGCGCGGCCAGTACGGTGTCCGGTGTCGGCCCCGGCATGGGCCCGATCATCGGCCCGGCGGGTAACTTCTCCAGCCTGCCAGACGTAGCGAAATGGCTGCTGACCTTCGGCATGCTGCTTGGCCGTTTGGAAATCCTCACCGTGTTGGTGCTGATGCTGCCGGCCTTCTGGCGACACTAAGCGCGCCGTTACAGGCGCGCCCGGTACTCACCCGGCGTGGTGTCAAACCAGCGGCGGAAGGCGCGAAAGAAGTTACTTGGGTCAGAAAACCCCAGCAGGTAGGAAATCTCCAACAGGGTCAAATTGGCCTGCCCCAAGTACTGCTCGGCCAGCTCGCGGCGCGTGTCATCGAGCAGATGCTGGTAGCTGGTGCCTTCATCCTGCAAGCGCCGCTGCAAAGTGCGCTCTGACAACAACAGTGCCTGCGCCACCGCCTCACGCTTGGGCTCCCCCTGAGGCAGCAGGCGGCATAACACCTGACGCACTTGATGGGTGACCCGCGAGCCGGAAAACCGCGCCAGGTAATCACCGGCAAATCGGTCATGCAGCTGCGCCAATGCCTCATTGGCCGAGGGCAGCGGCGCATCCAGATCAGCCCGTTCAAACAGCAACGCATAGTGCTGCGCGTTGAATTTCAGTGGGCACTGAAACACGTCTTCATAGGGCTGCTGATTCTGCGGAGCCGGCCCCATCAAACTGACGCGCCGCGGACGCAGCGTTTTACCCGTCAGCCACCGACAGAAGGCCAATGAGTGCGCCAGCGAGGCTTCCGCACTCTGCCGAGCCGATGGCAGGCGATCACCATGGATCGCCAGGAGCATTTCATAACCTTCAGGCGTCGGGTGAAAACTGAGGTCTGCCCCCTCAGCAATAATCCGCTGATAACGCACTAAGCGGGCAAAGCCTTCCTGCAGATTGCGGCTGCTCATCACCGCATACCCCACCACATTAAACGCCGAAGGCCGCTGGATCTTCGCCATGTTCAGGCCAATGGCCGGGTTACCGGAAGCCTGCACCGCCAGGTGCCAGAGACGGGTCATGGCATCCTGAGCAAAACGCGCGTCGGGATCACTCAACGCGGCGTAGTCGAGACCGAGCTGAGCAAACAGGCTATGGCAATCAACGCCGCCCAGTTCCAAGGCCGCCACAATGCCCGAGGCCCAGCCGGATGAAGTGGTTCGTTCGCTCATCACTTATTCTTATTAGGGTCAGGAAGACGCAGAAGGATACTAAACTGGCACCGAATGTCAGTGGCCCGGTACGCCAGGCAACCTAGACTGCTAGCAAGCCGCTGCCGCTGCAACCCTGACGGCTACCCGAACAAGAAAAGGAGCCCTGGATGACCCGCGAAACCCACGAACGCTTCAACAGCTTCGCCGAGTTCTACCCCTACTACCTGCAAGAACACAGCAACAGTACCTGCAGACGGCTGCACTTCATCGGCACCACGCTGGTGCTGGCGATTCTGGCCTATGTAGTGCTCACCGGCGCTCTCGGCCTGCTTATCGCCCTGCCCTTTGTAGGCTACGGATTCGCCTGGGTCGGCCACTTCTTCTTTGAGCACAACAAACCCGCCACCTTCCGCTACCCGCGCTGGTCGCTGATGGGCGACTTTGTCATGTTCAAGGACATGCTCACAGGGCGAGTGGCTTTTTAAGCCACAAAAGGACTCTCTGACTTTGCCACGCGTACCGACGCGCCCGGCTCAAGCCCGTGCCTTAGCGACGCATTAATTGCCCGTACGCAGACGCCTGTCACAGCCCGCGCAGCCTTTCGACAGGTGCGCTTGGCGGTGGCCGCAGGCTTGGTTATGATCCTTGGCTATTTTGCGCAGCCCGTTCGGTGCGCCACCCAGGTGCCCGGCAGAGGCGCCAGACGAGCAGCAGGGATTGTTCTATCGCATGAATGTCAAAAGCGCCCCTCGACTTCCCACCTTACCGTCACCGCCGCTGCGCGAGTATTACTCACGCGTTCTGGCCTATATCGCCATTGCCGCCAGTATTGCCGCCGGGACTTATGTCCAGCATTTCGGCTATGACATTCTCTGGATGGTGCCCTACGCCCTGCTCTACCCACATTTGGCGCACCACCTGAGCCTGCGTTTTAAGCGGGCGCACCCTCAGCGCACCACCCTCAGCCTGCTTTTCATCGATGCACTGCACTGTGGCGCCGTACTCACGCTGCTGGGCTTTTCGGTGGTGCCCTCACTGATGGCGCTGCTGATCATGGCCTTCAGCGCCTTAGTCATCGGCGGCCTGCGCTACCTTGGGCTGGCATCGCTAATCGCCTTTAGCAGCGCAACTTTTATCTTTGCCCTAACCGACGTCACCGCGAACTTCCAGTCCCCGGTACTGGTGGCGCTGGTCAGCATTGCCTTTACCACCCTGTATATCTGCATCACGGCCTACTTCGTGCACCAGCAGGGCCTACGCCTGACCCAGGTACGCAGCGACATCAGCCGCGAGCAAGAAAAAGCCGCACGGCTGGCGCGTAACCTGGCCAAGTACCTCTCGCCGCAAGTGTGGGAGTCGATTTTTACCGGCAAAAAGAGCGTGCGCCTGGAAACTCAGCGCAAGAAGCTCACGGTGTTCTTCTCGGACATCAAGGGCTTTACCGAACTGGCTGAAGAACTGGAAGCCGAGGCCCTGACTGACCTGCTCAACACCTACCTCAACGAGATGTCGAAGATCTGCCTGAAATACGGCGGCACCATCGACAAGTTCGTCGGCGACTGCGTGATGGTGTTCTTCGGCGACCCAAGCAGCAAAGGTGCGAAGAAAGATGCGGTGAATGCCGTGTCCATGGCCATCGCCATGCGCAAACACATGAAGGTGCTACGCCAGCAGTGGCGTGCCCAGGGCATCACCAAGCCGTTGGAAATCCGTATGGGGCTGAACACCGGCTACTGCACGGTGGGCAACTTCGGCGCGGACACGCGCATGGACTACACCATCATCGGGCGCGACGTGAACCTGGCCAGCCGCCTGGAAAGCGCCGCCGATTCGGGGGAAATCCTGATTTCCCACGAGACCTACTCGCTGGTCAAAGACGTGATCATGTGCCGCGACAAGGGCCAGATTACCGTCAAAGGTTTTACTCGCCCGGTGCAGATTTATCAGGTGGTGGATTTCCGCCGCGACCTGGGCGCCACCTCCAGCTACGTTGAGCATGAGCTGCCGGGTTTTTCCATGTACCTGGACACCAACGGCATCCAGAACTTCGACAAGGAAAAGGTCATCCAGGCCCTCAATCAGGCAGCCGATAAGCTGCGTGACAAGGTGATCATGTAAGCGCCTAATCAGGCCCTACTGCGTGTAAGTTCTGCACCAAGCGGCCTGCACAGCTCACCGTCTAGCAGCGGCTGCTGCGCCAGAAATTCCAGCGCCGAGGCCCGCCAGGATTGCCGCGCGGCCAGCTCGGCGCAGCGCGCGCGATCCAGGCTCAAGGCCGCCACACAGGCCGCGCGTAAATCCTCATCCATGACTCCGCTGACGCCCGCCTGCAATACATCCAGCGGCCCGGCCACCGGAAACGCTGCCACCGGTGTGCCACAGGCCAGGGCCTCAAGCATCACCAAACCATAGGTATCGGTGCGCGAGGGGAACACCAATACGCTGGCGCTCTGAAAAGCCTCGGCCAGCGCCTGACCATGCTGGTAACCGAGAAAGCGCACCTGCGGATAAGCCGCCTGCAGCGCCTCACGCTGCGGGCCGTCACCGACCACACACTGCTCCCCCGGCAGATCGAGGGCCAGAAACGCCTCAATATTTTTCTCTGGGGCAATCCGCCCCACATACAAAAACACCGGTTCTGCCGCACGCGGCGGCCTGACCGACGGCTGGAACAGCTGCGTATCAACGCCCTTGCGCCACAACAGCAAGCGCTTAAACCCCCAGCTAGCAAACACCTCGCGCATGCGCTCGGTAGTGACTAATACCGCCTGACTGGGTTGGTGAAACATCCGTAAAAACCCATAGCCCCAGCTCAACGGCACCCAGGGCCAACGGGTGTGCACGTATTCCGGAAAGCGCGTATGGATGGCGCTGGAGAATGCCAGGCCACGCTTGACCAACCAACGCCGTGCGGCCCAACCCAGCGGGCCTTCGGTGGCCAAGTGCACGCAGTCCGGCTGAAAGTCCCTAATGGCTGCGCCCACTCGCCAGAGATCCCACACCAGGGCAATCTCTGGATAACTGGGGCACGGCAGCGCCCGAAAATCCGCCGGCGATAGCAATTTGACCTGATGCCCCATGCCGCGCAGCTCGCTAATCAGCGCCTGCAAGCTGGTGACAACACCATTGACCTGCGGCGACCAGGCGTCGGAGACGATCAGCATCCTCACAGCGCCGGTTCTCCAGCAGCCACTGAAGCCGCCTGGAGCTGATGCGCCTGATCATCGGCCAGGCGATACAGCTCGATACTGCCATCCAGGTGTTCGATCAGCGCCGTGCAGGACTCCACCCAATCCCCGCAATTCATGTACTCCACCTCACCCATCGAGCGAATTTCGGCATGGTGAATGTGCCCGCAGATCACGCCATTAAAACCACGCTTGGCGCATTCATGAACGATGGCTTGTTCAAAATCGCTGATAAAGCTCACCGCAGTTTTAACCTTGTGCTTGAGGTAAGCCGACAGCGACCAGTAGCCGTAGCCATAGCGGCAGCGCCAGTAATTCAGCCAGCGGTTGAGGGTCAGGGTGAACTCATAGGCCGAGTCACCGAGAAAGGCCAGCCAGCGGTGATAACGGGTGATCACATCAAATTGATCGCCGTGAATCACCAACAGCCGGCGACCATCGGCGGTGATGTGCTCGGCCTCGTCGACCAGCTGCAGATTGCCGAGCATCAGGCTCGAATAGCGCCGCAGAAATTCGTCATGGTTGCCCGTGACATAAATCACCTCGGTGCCACGCTTGCTCATGGTCAACAGACGGCGGATGACGTTGCTATGTGCCTGTGGCCAGTACACACCGCGGCGCAGTTTCCAACCGTCGATAATGTCGCCGACCAGGTAGATCTTGTCGGTTTGATAGCCCTTGAGAAACGCGGCCAGGTGTTCGGCTTGGCAGTCCCGAGTCCCCAGGTGAACATCGGAAATCCACAGGGTGCGGACACATTGCTTGCGGCTGGGCTTGGCGAGCTGAGCGCTGGTCATAGACGACCTCCGGCTGGGTTTGCTCGAGTCTGCTAAGCGCCAGTGAAGCTGCCATGACAAGCGCATGGCAGTTGAATGACAGACCGCCAGGCAGATCTGTGGGTAAACTTGGCGCCTGAAAAGGAGCCCAGCATGTCCTCGCCGCTGTCATTGCGTCATTACAGCCATGAACTACTCAGCCACAGCCATGACCACGCTCAACTGGTTTTTGGCCTGAGCGGCATACTGGAGTTCGAAGTTGCCGGGCATGGCAGCCAAGTAAACAGGCAGACCCTGGCCGTGGTACCCAGCGATGCCCTGCACGCCTGCGGTAGCGAGCGCGGCAGCCATTGCCTGGTACTCGACGTCCCTTGCGAGCACTGGTTACAGCAGCAACTGGGCAGCCACCTGGATGCCACTCGCCGGCTGCTGGAAAAACCGGCGGCGGTCAGCCTCACTCCCGCGCAAAGCCAATTGGTCAATTGGCTAGCGGCCAGCGCGATCAATGACCCAGTGATTGCCCAGCAAGGCGCCGCACTGCTGCTGGCCAGCCTGACACATGGCGATACGCCGGCCCACGAAAGTAATGCCCTGCCACTGGCCGCGCTGGATGCGCATATCGATCAGCATGCCGCACACCCGCTGCAGGTGGCGGATCTGGCGCGCCTGACAGGCCTGTCAGCGGCACGCTTTCATGTGCGTTTTCTCAGTGAAACCGGACAAACGCCTATGGATTATGTGCGCAGCCGCCGTCTGCAGTTGGCGCGTCAACTCTTGCAAAGCAGCAACCTGGCGATTGGTGACATCGCCGCACGCGTGGGTTACACCTCACAAAGCGCCTTTACCGCGGCCCTCTCCCGGCAATTTGGCCTGTCAGCACGCGCCTTGCGTGTACAGCGCGAGTAATGCGACAAACGCCGCAAGTCCTGCGACAGACTTTTACCCGGCAGCCCCCTAGACTCCGAGGCTTAGTCTGAGGAGCCGCGGCATGCAACAGATCGAGTGGGACGAATTTCAACGGGTAGAACTGCGCGTCGGCACCGTGCTATCTGCGACGCGCAATGAAAAAGCCCTGAAGCCCGCCTATGTATTGCAGGTCGACCTCGGCGAGTTAGGCGTCAAACAATCCAGCGCCCAGCTGACGGACCACTATCAATGCGCACAGTTGCTCGGCCGCCAAGTGCTCTGCGTGTGCAACTTTGCCGCCAAACGGATTGCCGGCGTGCGCTCCGAAGTGCTGGTGACCGGCGTATATGACGCCGACAACAAGGTGGTGCTGGCCAGCTTCGACAAGCCTGTAGCAAACGGTGCACGCCTGCTATGAACCCACGTAACGCGCTGTGGGCCATCCATCTTGGCGCCCTGCTATTCGGCCTCTCAGGCATTTTTGGCAAGCTGGCTAATACCACCCCACAGATGATCTCTGCCGGCCGTGCGTTCTTCGCCGTGGTGGCGCTGCTGCTCTTTGCCAAGCTGATCAGCAATGCACGGCTGGTGCGCCTCAGCCTAAAACAGCTGAGCCAACTGGCCCTTGGCGGTGCGTTACTCGGTGGGCATTGGTGGAGCTTCTTTGAGGCGGTGCAGATATCTGGCGTGGCCATCGCCACCCTGGGTTTTGCCAGCTTCCCAGCGTTCACCGTGCTGCTCGAAGGGCTGCTGTTCCGTGAGCGCACGCAGCGAGTCGAATACACCATGGTGGCGCTGGTCTGCCTGGGCTTGGTGCTGGTTACGCCAAACTTCAATCTGGCCAGCCAGGCCACCACAGGACTGCTCTGGGCAGTCCTGTCGGGTTTGCTGTTCGCCCTGCTGTCGCTGCTCAATCGCGCCAGCACGCGCGGTATCGACCCGGTGCAGGCGGCGCTATACCAGAACCTGACGGTATTACTGCTCTTTATGCCGCTGGCCTGGCCAAGCCTACCCAGCGTTCAGACACAGGATTGGCTGTGGATGGCCATGCTCGGGATCTTCTGTACCGGCCTGGCGCATAGCTTGTTCGTGGCCAGCCTGAGGGTGCTCAAAGCACGCACCACCGCGGTTATTTTCGCCCTTGAGCCGGTCTATGGAATTACCTTCGCCTGGCTGTTGTTCAACGAACAACCCACCCTGCGCATGCTTGCCGGCGGCCTGCTGATTGTCAGTGCCATCTTTCTCTCGGCGCGCATGGCCAAGTAATCTCAAGACAGACTGGCGGCGCTCAACGGTCGTTATGCCCCAGATCACGCGCGGGGTCGATCTGGTCACGCAGGCGCTGCTTGAGCACCTTGGCCTCGGGAAAGCCGCCATCGGCCTTGCGTTCCCATATCTGCACGCCATCACAGGTAATACGGAACACGCCGCCAGTACCCGGTTCGAGGCTGACCCGGGACAAATCATCGGTAAAGCTCGACAGCAACTCTTGGGCTAACCAGGCCGCGCGCAATAGCCACTGGCACTGACTGCAATAGGTGATCACTACTTCGGCTTTTGGGGTAGACATTGGCAGGCTCACAACGGATGAAACGCGGATGATAGCGCGCGCCTACTCAAGCTCGACATAACAAAACGCCCGCGTACCAGGGGCAAGCAGGCGTTAGTCAGCAGCGCCTTGAATCAGGCGATCTTAGCCAATAGCTGGCGAGCTTCCTGCTTCTGCTGCTCATCGCCCTCGTTGATAACTTCATTGAGGATTTGGCAGGCACTGTCCAAGCTGCCCTGCTCGATATAAGCCAACGCCGTGTTCAGTTTTGAGACGTTATCGTTGCTGTCCGCCAGCTCATCGAAATCATCCAAAAAGGCCACGTTAAGCTCGTCGGCATCCCAACTGTCGTGCGGGCTCTCCTCCACCAACATCGACTCGGCAAACGGGCTACGCGCATCCCGCGCTGAGGGCTCAAAAATATCCGAACCCTTGCGCTGCTCGGCAGCACGCCCTGGCTTGTCCAGCGCCTTATTCTTCGCCGCAGGGGCAAAGGGGCTGACCAGGTCCCAATCGGCATCCAGGGACATCTCATCGAGATTGAGCTGAACGTCATTCGCGACCGGCTCAGCGGGGGCGGTTTCAACTTCATCGAGTTGCAGCACCATGTCATCAATCTGGCTGGGCGAAGGTACATCGAGCAGCTCAGCGTGCCGCGCTTTCAACTCGTCGATACGAGCCGGATTAAAGCCAGATTCACGCAGCCGTAACTCCTGCGCATTGAAGCCTTGGGCATCACCCAACAACGCCAGCACCTCGAGAAGACGAAAGCCAATATCACTGCGTTGCGGCTGCGCTTCCCAGGCCCGCTCCAAGGTACTGGCAGCCTCATTTAAGCGGCCATAGGCGATGTAGACATTGGCGCTTTGCAAGGCATCCTCACCCGCCGCAGGCCATACCGGGCCGGCACGCGTAGCGTCGCGAGGGCTTGTTGAAACCGCAACAGCGGGTTCGGCCGGGACAACACGCTGCGCCTTGGGGGGGTTAGGTATGACCGCAGGCATAACAGGCAGAGGCGCGGGATCTAGCGGCTTTCTAGCACGCCAGAACAGACCTGCAACAGCGGCGAGCAGCAGCACCAGCAGCCCGGCGATGATTCCCAGCCAGTTGCTGCCTGACTCAGGCGCCACCGGTGGATTGACCGCAACCGCGGCAGGTGTAACCGCAGCAGCGGCACTCGCACGACTGGCAGCCAACTCAGCCTGAAGATCGGCAATCTGCTGATCACGGGTGCTCATCTGCTCCTGCAACTGCTGCACCTGCTGGCTCAGCTGGGCCAGGCTCTGCTGCAATTGCAAGGTTTCAGCGGTTTGGATGGCCAGCTCCTGCTCGACGCGCTCCTGCTCCTGGATCAGCACCTCAGCCGGCAAATCAGCGCTGACGGCGGGGGCGGGGACAGCCTCGGCGTCCTCAACAACTTGTAAAAAGCCTTCTGCAACAGCCGGCTTGGCTGCGCTGGACGGCGCACTGGCGATGCGGTCGGGCAATAACAATTTCGCACCGGCACGCAGGCGGCTGACATCGCCCTCGATAAAGGCCTGAGGATTCAGGGCCTGGATATCGTCCATCAGCGCCTGAGGCGCCTGGCCAGTATCAGCGGTCAAGCGCGTGGCAATCTTCCACAAGCTATCGCCACTGACCACGCTGTAACTGTTGCCCTGTTGCGCAGCCGGCAAAACCTTCGGCTGGGCGCGCTCGCTAACCGCAGAACGCGGTGTGGCAGGCACCGCAGAGGGTTCGGGCAAACGGTTATAGGCAGCAGAGCTGGGGGGGTCGAGTAATACGGTGTACTCGCGGTATAACTTGCCGCTGGGGCGCGCCACCTCAACGATAAAGTTCAGGTAGGGCTCGCGCACCACCTGGGTCGACACCACGCGAATCACACTTTTACCGCCTCGCAGCAGTGGGGTGAAGCGCAGGCTATTAAAGAAATACAAGCGTTCAACACCGGAACGGCTGAACACATCAGCGGGTGCCAGGCGCACGCGCATGTCGGCGTCACTCAGATCGCCCACATCGAACAATTCGATTTCAGCATCCAACGGCTGACTAAGCGCCGAATGCAGAGTAATTTCACCCAACCCCAGTGCTGGGACCAGTCCCGAATAGAGGGCTGAGCCGGAGGCCAAACCAATCAGTAACTGACGAACCTTTGCCATAAAAAACGCTCCTGGTGAATCCGTCTCTGTGCCCTCGCCGCTTCCCATTGAAGGCGTGCGCGTCCAGCGCTTACGAACGTACAGAAGCCGGCAAATGCTGCGCGGAGAGATACATTCCGTGTTTAACCCGGCTGGTGCATGGCGGCAATAACGAAGGACTGACTGCTGAAAAGCCAACAGTTATTTGGCAAAAAGCCAGCACAGGCGCAAGCATAGGCTAACGGTCAAGAAAACGACAACTCCGTCACACTGATGCCTAGCGCTCAGCGCCTGCTCGACTTGACGCCCCAGGCCGCCAGTACCGTGACGGCGAACACCCCGGCCACCAGCCAGAAGCTCTGTTTAAAAGCCAGCATCTCGGCCAATTGATCGCCGCCTTCAGCGCTGTGCCGCCACTCCAGAAAGAACGTCAGCAGATTCACCCCAAACGCGCCACCCAATTGACGGACGAAGGTAATGGCCCCTGCGCCCTGAGCCAGTTCTGCAGGGCTGAGGATATCCAGCGAGCCAGTGCTCAACGCCGGCAGCAATATCCCCAGGCCGACACGCCCCACGCTGGCCCAGAAGCACAGCACAAGAAATGACGCGCCCTGCTCGATCCAAGCCAACCCTGCCGCCGATAGGGCAAAAATCAGCAGGCCAGCACTCAGCAGCAGCGCCGCTGACAGTCGATCACTGAGCCAACCACCGAGAAAGGACGCCATGCCCATTAATAAACCGGCCGGCAACAGCAACATGCCCGCCCGGCCGGCGCTGAAACCTTCAACGGTTTGCAGGTACAGCGGGATTAGGTAAGTCGAGCCATACAACCCCAAGCCCAGGGTCAGCGCGACCCAACTGGCGCTTCGGAAACCCGCATGCCGCCACAACGTCAGCGGCAGTAAAGGCTGAGCGGCACGCCGGCTGCGCTGGATAAACACCAGGCCGGCCAGCAGCGCCAGAGTGCCGGGTAACCAGACGCGAGGAGCGTCCCAGGCAAAACGCTGCGCTTCAGCAAAGAAAAACAGCGCGGCGAATATCGCCACACTCAACCAGGCAAAGGCTTGGATATCCAGGCGCGGCGTGCTGCGCTCACGCACACTGGGCAACAACCACTGGCCGGCCAGCATGACCAGCAGACACAGCGGCAAAGGCATCCAGAAGATCGCCGACCAGCCGAAATGGTCGACCAAGTAACCGCCAATCCCCGGCCCCAATGACGGCGCCAGCATGACCCCCAGGCCATACAGGCCCAATGCCATACCGCGGCCGCCGTCGGCAAATACACGAAAGATCAGCACCATGGCCAACGGCTGTACAATCCCGGCGCACAGCCCCTGCACAATGCGCAGGGCAATCAGTTGCCAGGCGGCGTGAGCTACAAGGGCCAACAACGAGCTGATGATAAACAGCAGCAGACCGAACTGCGCCGTACGCCGTGCGCCAAAGCGCGCCTGGGCCCAGGCAGCCAACAACAGGCCAGCGGTCATGGCCGCGAGAAATCCAGTGGACAGCCACTGCGCCAGCGGCCGGCCTATAGAAAAGTCCGCCATGATTGCTGGCAAGGCGACGTTGATACTGGTGGAGGCCAGCACCATGGCCATGCTGCCGACCATCAACAACGCCAGCAGCCACTGCGGGTAACGCGGCCCGAAACGTTGCTGCAGCGCCTGCAGGTCATCACGCATTAGCGCTTTTCCAGGTTACTCAACACCTGGGCATAGACCTTCTGGCAGCGCCGTAATTCTTCTTCATCAATGCCGGCGAAGGCTTCCTCACGCAGTTGTGAGGAGATCGCCTCGATCTTTTCAATCAACGGACGGGCTTCTGGCATCAGGGCAATTTTCTTCGCCCGCCTGTCTTCAGGCACGGCCAGGCGGCTGACCAAGCCTTGGGCTTCCAGGCTGTCAAGCAGACGCGCCAGGGTGGGCCCTTCGACGCCAACGCTCTGCGCCAATTCACGCTGGGTCGGCAATTCAGCAAAGCGCCCCAGATGCAGCAGGACCAACCAACGAGCCTGAGAAAGCCCCAGGCCGACCAAGCGGCGATCCAGTTCAGCGCGCCAGGCGCGGGAGAGTTGAGCAACTTGCATGGCAAAGCGGTGTTGATCGGTAAGTGACATGGTTAACGGCTCTTAACTATAAAAAACTAATTATTAGCCAGCTAACCATAACCCTTTTGACGAGGCAAGCCTGCAAAGGGTTTCACCACTTTACGTACTGATCCTCGACAAACCCCCAACGCTTATCGATGCGCACTTCGGGCTTTCCGGGCGGACGTAATACGCCGCTGAACTGACCGAAAATCTGTTTGAAGTTACTCGCCAGCAGCCCCACGTTCAGCCGCTCCTTGTGCAAACCGCGGCCCTCGAACCTTAGTTCTACCTGACCGTCATAGGAGTGGATCAACCAAGGCTGCAATGGCTGGTCGCGATCAAAGGCAAAACGCACCGTATCCACCTTGTGCAGTTCACCGTCGAGCCAAAAACAATTTTCGGTAAAGCTGGTTTCATTAACCCCGCAGGACAGATTCAGCCCCACCCGCTGCTCGCCCGCCTGAGCGGATAAACAGGCCCAGTTCCAGTGGGTTTCAGGGCGCATATAACCGGCTGACCAATCGTGATGAGCAAATGCGCCAATCTGCGCCAGGTCAAAATCACCCAGCGTGCTGCGTACCTGCCCCGTGCAGCGGACCCCGGCGACCTTCTGCGCATAGACCCAGCCATTCACACCCGCTGGCGTATTGATGCACAACGGCTGAAACGTTGGCGGCGCATCGGAAAAGCAGGCGTCGATATGCGTGCCGTCATCCAGCTCCACCAGCAGGCGTTTTTCTTGCGACGTGGCGCAGTTTTCTAGGCGCAATCGGTTGCGTCCGCTGCGCAACTCACACACGCCGTCATTCGGTTGCTGAGAGAAGTGCGTTCCAAACCCCAGCGGCAGCTTGAACTGACGTTCGATCATCCGCCCGCTGGCCGGGTGAAACAGGTAAACAAAACCCACTCCCAGCAGACTGAGATTGGCCAGGGCGCAGCCGCCAATCAGCTCATCACTGATCAGGCCGAAATACTGGAATTGATGGAAGCGCCGCCACTTGGCTAAAGCACCTAGCTTGCGACCCATGGGCGAGCGAAAGTCGAAGTCGCGGTAATTGATCAGCCCCGGCGCAGCGGGAAAGATGCCGTAGTGCGGCTGGCCGTTGGCCTGAATCAGTCGGTCCATGGGGCAATTCATGCAAGGGAGACCCGGCGATGCTAGCACCGGATCCGGTGCACACACAGTCACCCCGCGCGCCAAATACAGCGGCAAAATCGGTCATCTGCGCAGAGCGCTCGCGATTATGCGCGCACTTTAGGCTTCGAATTCTGCCTGCAAGGCCGCGCGCACGCAGTGCAGGATGCCCAGCTCAACACGCCCGGCAAACTGCTCGCTGATGGCGGCTACCGGCGGTAACTCGCCCTCGCCGTCGAGAAAGGCGTCCTGAATCTCGCCAAGCAAGGCCTCGGGCACATCCAACGCCTGCTCCAGCGACAACTGCTGACGGCCAATGGCTTCAGCCAACAGGCCGTAAACATTCTTTTCGCTGCAACTGAGCTGGCTGGCGATCTGCGCCGGGGTCATACCGGCACGCGCCAGGCTGACCAATTCGTGACGCAGATCGACCACCGCACGCGGCGCGTCATCACCCGCACCGAGCACGGCCAGGAAGGCCTCGCCGTAACGCTCCAGCTTGCGCGCACCGACGCCACTGACCCGCGCCATCTCGGCCAGGGTGCTGGGCTTGCTGCGCAGCATTTCCAGCAAGGTGGCATCCGGGAAGATCACATACGGCGGCACGCCATGTTCTTCCGCCAATTTGCGCCGCAGGGCACGCAGGGCATCCCACTGACCGCGCTCCTCACCACGCACCAATTGGCTGGCGGCACTGCTGGACGCCTTGGCGCTTTGTTGCGGCTTCAGGTCGCGGCGCAGCTGCAGGCTGACCTCGCCTTTGAGCAAAGGCCGGCAGCTGTCAGAAAGACGCAGACCGCCGAAACCCTCAAGGTCGACATCCGCCAGCCCGCGCGCCACCAGCTGGCGGAACAGCGAACGCCACTCGCCTTCGGCAAATGCTTTACCAATACCAAACACCGCCAGATGCTGATGGCCGACCGTGCGGATTTTATCGTTGTCACGGCCGAGCAATACATCGACCAGGTGGCCCACGCCATAACGTTGGCCGGTGCGGTAAATCGCCGACAGCGCCTGACGCGCCGGCTCGGTGGCATCCCAGGTCTGTACGCCGTCCATGCAGTTGTCGCAGTGCCCGCACGGTTGCGGCATGTCTTCATCGAAGTAGGCCAGCAGCGACTGACGGCGGCAGCGGGTTTCCTCGCACAGCGCCAACATGGCGTCGAGCTTGTGCTGTTCGACGCGCTTATGCCGCTCGTCACCCTCGGAGTTGTTGAGCATCTGCTTGAGGAAAATCACATCCTGCAGGCCGTAAGCCATCCAGGCATCCGCCGGCAAACCGTCGCGGCCAGCGCGACCGGTTTCCTGGTAATAGGCTTCCAAGGATTTCGGCAGATCCAGGTGGGCGACGAAACGCACGTTGGGTTTGTCGATACCCATGCCGAAAGCAATGGTCGCCACCATGATCAGCCCTTCCTCATTGAGAAAGCGCTTCTGGTGATAGGCGCGCAGTTCATTGGCCAAGCCAGCGTGATAAGGCAACGCCGGGTAGCCCTGCTCAGACAGGAAAGAGGCGACCTCCTCGACCTTCTTGCGCGACAGGCAATAGACGATGCCGGCATCGCCCTTGCGCGCCGCGAGGAAGTTCAGCAACTGCTTGCGCGGCTGCTCCTTGGGCACTATGCGATAGAAGATATTCGGCCGGTCGAAGCTCGACAGAAAACGCTCGGCATTCTGCAGGTGCAAACGTTGGACGATTTCCTCACGGGTGCGCATATCTGCCGTAGCAGTCAGGGCAATACGCGGCACATTGGGGAACAGTTCGGCCAACTGGCCCAGTTGCAGGTATTCCGGGCGGAAGTCATGCCCCCACTGCGACACACAATGCGCCTCGTCGATGGCGAACAGGGCAATCTCAAGGTTCTGCAAGAAGCTCAACATGCGCGGCTGCACCAGCCGCTCGGGCGCGAGGTAGAGCATCTTGATTTCGCCGCGCTTGATCCGCTCGGCAATCTCGCGCTGCTCATCGTTGCTCAAGGTTGAATTCAACGCCACCGCGGCCACGCCCAGCTCGTCGAGGGTCGCGACCTGATCGTCCATCAAGGCAATCAGTGGCGACACCACCACCGCCAACCCCTCACGCAGTAATGCCGGCACCTGAAAGCACAGCGACTTGCCACCGCCAGTAGGCATCAGCACCAAAGCATCGCCGCCACTGGCCACGCGCTCGATAATCGCACCCTGGCGGCCACGGAAGCTGTCGTAACCGAATACGTCTTTAAGGATGCGTTGTGCGTGCTCGAGCATGAAGGGTCTCCGAAACGAGCTGCGCATTATACGCAAGTGCCGGATGCGCACGCGCAGCAGTGGCGGAGTTTGATCTGATTTTCACCGCCCGCGGCCTGCGGCTATGGCCGCTAGGGTCGCTCTAGACTAGAATCCAGCCTCGTTTACTCTTTCAAGGTAGCCCCCGATGTCCTTCGCCGAGCAACTCTCCCGCCTGCAAGCCTTCCTCGATGCTGATGAGCTGCATGATGAGGCCCTGGACTACATCGCCGCCCACGGCTACCTGACAGCCCTGTCGATTTGCCCGGAAAAAGTGCCTGAGCGCGAATGGATTGACGCGCTGTTCTCCGAGCCGCCGCATTACCGCAGTGATGCCGAGCGCGAAGAGATCGAAGCCACCCTGATCCAACTGCAAAGCCATATCGCCCGCCAGCTGGCCAGTGATGATGAGCCAGACGTACCGTGCGAATTGGACCTCGGCGATGAGCCGGACGACTCCGACCTGCGCGGCTGGTGCATTGGCTTTATGGAAGGGGTATTCCTGCGTGAAGCCGTGTGGTTTGACGACGCTGAAGATGAAGTCAGTGAACTGCTACTGCCGATCATGGTCGCCTCCGGCCTGTTCGACGAACAGCCCGAGTTCGAAGAAATCGCCAGCGATCGCGACCTGGTTGACAGCATGGTCGAGCAAATCCCCGAGCTACTGACCGCCCTCTTCCTGCTGTGCAATGCACCGGAAGAAAAACCTGCCCTACTGAAGCCCCGCCAGCACTAAGCACGCGCGATGGCGCGTGATATTCAGCTGCAGCGCAACCCGGCCATCCGCTACGCGTTGCTGGCCATCGGCTGGCTGAGCGTGGCACTGGGGGTCATTGGCATCTTTCTCCCAGTGCTGCCCACCACGCCGTTTCTGCTGCTGGCGGCGGCCTGCTTTATGCGCAGCTCGAAGCGCTTTTACCTGTGGCTGGTCAACCACCGCAAGCTGGGTCCCTGGATTGTTGATTACCTTGAAGGCCAGGGCATTCCGCTCAAGGGCAAGGTCTACGCCATCAGCCTGATGTGGCTGAGCATTGGCCTGTCGTGTTACCTGGTACCGCTGTTCTGGGCCAGGGCTTTTATGCTCACCAGTGCGGTGCTGGTGAGCCTGTATATCCTCAGGCAGAAAACCCTGAGCAAGCGCTAGCAAGCGGTCAAACCCGGCTACATTGGGTATATTCAGCGCGGCAATTATCAACAGCAGCACCTAAACTCCTCCAATCTCCGGCCAAGGCGTGGCACATGCCTCTCCGTCAGCTTACTTATGGATGGTTCAAGCGCCTCAACCGAGCGGTGCTGGGCAGCTGCATCCTGCTGATTGGCCTGGCCAGCGCGCTGGCCAACTGGGACTTCGGCGTCATCCTGCAAAAAGCTGAAAGCCGCTACGGCAATCTTGGCTCAGCCAAACCGCGCATCCTGGCCTGGGAGGCGCAAATCAAGGCCAGCAGCACCAGCAACGAGGCGGATAAGCTCAATGAGGTCAACCGCTTCTTCAATCGGCAGATTCGCTTTACCGACGACATAAAAGTCTGGAAACAGAACGACTACTGGGCCACCCCCGTGGAAATGCTGGTCAAGGGCGCAGGTGACTGCGAAGACTATTCCATCGCCAAGTATTTCACCTTGCGCCGCCTCGGCATCCCCAGCGAAAAACTGCGTATCACCTACGTCAAAGCACTCAACTACAACCAGGCGCACATGGTGCTGACGTACTACGCCAGCCCCGGCGCCGAGCCGCTGGTACTGGACAACTTGATCAACCAAATAAAGCCCGCCTCGCAGCGCAAAGACCTACTGCCGGTCTATGCATTCAATGCCGAGGGGCTGTATCTCCCAGGGTCCAACAGCAAGAAGAGCGACTCCAAAAGACTCTCACGCTGGCAGGACCTGTTGAAAAAAATGCGCACGGAGGGCTTCGCCATCGGCGAAGGCTAGGAGGAACCTTATGTCTCTACTCAAGCAGCTGTTTCTTGCCATCTGCCTGTTTCTGGTGGTGGCCTTTACGGGCAGCTTTATCGCCAGCGTGGAAAGCTCACGCGAGCAACTGCTCAGCCAGTTACGCTCACACGCCCAAGACGCTGCGACGGCGCTGGGGCTATCAATGACGCCGCACGCGGACGACCCGGCGATGATCGAACTAATGGTCAGCTCGATTTTCGACAGCGGCTACTTCAACAGTATCCGCGTGGTGCGCATCCCGGGTGACGAAGTGATTGTTGAGCGGCGCAGCAGCGACTCCAGCGCTGAGAGCGTGCCGGCCTGGTTCAGCCAACTGGTCGACCTGCAGCCCCAGGGCGGCGACGCCTTGATCATGCGCGGCTGGGAACAGGCCGCACGGGTTGAAGTGCTCAGTAATCCACAATTCGCCCTGGCCAAACTCTGGGACAGCGCCATCGGTAGCCTGATCTGGCTGCTGATTTGCGGCCTGGTCAGCGCGGTGCTCGGCGGCTGGCTGTTGCGCACGCAATTGCGCCCACTGGACAACATGGTGCAACAGGCCCAAGCCATCACCCGCCGCGAGTTCCTTACCCTGCCCACCATACCGCGCACGCCGGAACTCAAGCGCGTGGTCACGGCTATGAACCAGATGGTGGAAAAACTCAAAACCCTGTTCGCCGAAGAAGCCGCACGCAGCGAAAAACTGCGCACAGAAGCCTACCAAGACAGCATCACCGGCCTGGCCAACCGCCGTTTATTCGACATCCGCCTGGCCAACCAACTGGCGCTCCACGAACAAAATGCTGAAGGCTATCTGTTCCTGCTGCGGGTCAACGACCTGGCCGGGCTCAATCAGCGCTTAGGTGGCCAGAAAACTGACGCGCTGATTGCCGCCATCGGCGAGTTACTCAAGCGTCTACTTGAGCAGAACAGCCGTGCAGACTGGCTGGCCTCACGCAGCCGAGGCGGCGAATTCAGCCTGCTGGTCCCAGGCATTGGCCGTGACGAAGCCGAACTGCTCGCTGGCGAACTGCACAGCGGCCTGGAGAACCTGCGCCAGACTGGCGCCAGTGACTGCACACCGGTGGCGCACATTGGCATTGGCGCATTTCGTCCCGGTGAAGAAGCCAACCAAGTCATTAGCCGTGCCGACCAGGCCCTGGCGCAAACACAAAACGACCCAAGCCTTCACTGGGTGCGCCTGGACGATTACCAGGCCCAAGCGACTCAGGGCTTGCATGACTGGCGCACCTGGATCGACGATGCACTGAACCAGCGTAAGTTGCAGCTGTATTTCCAACCCGTCGTGCAATGCGCTGACCGTAACCAGTTGCTGCACCACAAGGTGCTGGCGCGCCTGCTTGACCCGCATGGAGAAGCGATTGCCGCTGGGCGTTTTCTGCCTTGGATTGAACGCCTCGGCTGGACCGCACGCTTTGACCTGGCGATGCTCGAACACAGCCTCGCGCACCTGAGCCAGCATGCTGCGCCCCTCGCGCTGAGCCTGTCAGCAGCCACCCTGCACGACAGCGCCACACTCAAGCGCATCGTTGAAATTCTCAAGCAGCATCCGCAGCAAGCCAGCCTACTGACCTTTGAAGTGGACGAACGCCATCTGCCGCCAGCAGCCGAACTGGAAGCCCTCAGCCAGGCCATCCGCGACAGCGGTTTCAGCTTGGGTCTGCAGCATTTCGGCGGGCGCTTTAGCCTAATCGGCAACCTCACCCACCTGGGCCTGGCCTACCTGAAACTGGATGGCACCTATATCCGCGCGATCGACCAAGAAAGCGACAAGCGCATGTTTATCGAAGCAGTATTCCGCGCCACAAACAGCATCGACCTGCCGTTGATTGCCGAGATGGTGGAAACCGAAGGCGAGCTTGCGGTGCTAAAAGAGCTGGGACTTTACGGCGCCATGGGCCGCCTACTTGGCGCACCGATGCCGTGGAAGGAATAATCAGAGTCGTAGCCCGGATGTAATCCGGGCTACAGGCCGTAGCCGGACTACTCAGCAGTATCAGGTTTCAGCTGACCTAACTGGCAAACAGGTAGCCTTCCACATCCATCCCCGCATCGCGCATCTGCGCCAGCTTGTAGCGCAGCGTCCGTGGGCTGATGCCCAGGCGCTCGGCCGCTTCTTTACGCCGGCCACGCTCGGCACGCAGGGTGTCGATAATCATCTGAAATTCATGACGCCGCAGGTCATCACCCAAGGCGCCGGAATCTGCCACTGGCGCCTCGAATGACACCGACGCGTTGTCACTCGGCACGGCAAACAACGGTAGCGCACTCGGTAGTGGCGCAGAACCGATCGGCGCCTGCAGGCAGAGATCCTGCGGCTGAATCAAGCCACCTTGTTGCAGGATCAACGCGCGCTGAATGGCGTTATCCAGTTCACGCACGTTACCCGGCCAGCCGTAGCAGGTCAGACTCATCTGCGCTTGCGGAGAAAGACGAATCGGCGCGTGATTCATTTTCTTCACGTACTTGGCCAGCAGACGTTCGGCCAGCGGCACGATGTCCGCCGGGCGCTCACGCAGCGGCTGCCAAGCCAGTGGGAACACCGACAAGCGATAGTAAAGATCCTCTCGGAAGCGCCCTGCTGCCACTTCTGCGGCCAGGTCACGGTTGCTGGTGGCTAGCACACGAATATCCAAGGTGATCGGCTTACGCGCGCCCACCCGCTCTACCTCGCGCTCCTGCAGCACGCGCAACAGCTTGGCTTGCAAGCCCAGCGGCATTTCCGAAATTTCGTCGAGCAAAATCGTGCCGCCCTCGGCCAACTCGAACTTACCCGGTGCACTGGCAATCGCCCCGGTAAACGCGCCCTTTTCATGCCCAAATAGCGTGGCTTCGAGCATGTTGTCCGGGATTGCCGCGCAGTTGATGGCGATAAAGGGTTTGCTCGCACGTGGCGACTGCTGATGAATAAAGCGCGCCAGCACCTCTTTACCGGTGCCCGACTCACCGGTGATCAACACCGTGGAATCGCTCTGCGCCACCCGCGTGGCCAAGGCCAGCAGTTGCACGCTGGCCGGTTCTACGGCGACCGGTCCATCCTGCTCGCTGGCTGCAACTCGCCCTAAAGCATGCCGATCCACCAGGTTCAACAAGGCCTTAGGCTCAAACGGCTTGACCAGATAATCCGCGGCCCCCTGGCGCATGGCATCCACAGCGCGCTCAACCGCGCCGAATGCGGTCATCAACAGCACCGGCAATTGCGGCTGACGCTGGCGAATCTGCGCCAGCAGCTGGTGGCCATCCATGCCGGGCATGTTGACGTCACTCACTACTAGGCCAAAGGACTCCTCGGCAATCGCCAGCAACGCTGTTTCGGCGCAATCGACCGCGCGGTAATCATGTCCGCCCAACGCCAGGGTATCGGCCAATGCCTCGCGCAATGAGCGGTCATCCTCGACCAACAGAATTTTGCTCGCCATGGGGAATTACTCCTGAATCAAAGGGTGCACAGCACCGAGTAGCGGCAAGGTAATAATGGCGCAGGTACCACGCCCAGGCCGCGAGCGCAGCTGTACGTCGCCTTGATGGGCACGCGCCACAGCCTTGACCACAGCCAAGCCAAGCCCAGTACCGGTGGTTTTAGTGGTGAAGAAGGGTTCGCCAAGCCGGGCCAGCGTCGCGCTGTCGATGCCCGGGCCGTTGTCACTGATGCACAGCCGCACAGTCTCACCGCGCTGATACAGGTGAACTTTCAACTGTGCTTCACGGCCGCCCGCTTGAATCGCGTTCTCGATCAGGTTGAGCACTGTGCCGACCAGAGTGTCGCGGTTACACAGCAACTCACCGACACGGCTGTCGCACTGCCAGCGCACCTGCATACCCAACACATGCGGCTCGGCGGCGCGCCGCAGCGCATCAAACAGCGCGGTGGGAGCCAAACGATCCGGTAAAGGTAATTCGCCACGGGCGAAGACCAGCATGTCACGCACCTGGTGTTCCAGCTCGTGCAGGCGCTCTTTCAGGCGACCGGCAAAACGCTGTTGCTGTTCAGCCGGCAGCACCTGCTCAGTGAGATGGCTGGCATAAAGCAAGGCGGCGGAAAGCGGCGTACGAATCTGATGCGCCAGCGATGCCACCATGCGCCCCAAGGCAGACAAACGCTCATGGCGGGACAGTTGATCCTGTAAGCGCCGGGTTTCTGTCAGGTCGGTGAGCAACACCAGCTGGCCCGGTTCGGCGTGCAATGAACGGGTGGCAATCGACAAGCGCCGGCCATCTTTAAGGGAGATTTCATGACCATCGTCTTTACGCGGGGCAAAGTTGCGGGCGATGACTTCGCGCCACAACATGCCAACCAACGGCCGGCCCAACAGATTACGCGCCACCGGATTGGCCTCACGCACCACACCTTGACCATCAATCACGATCACGCCGCCGGGCAATAAATCCAGCAAGCTCTGCAAGCGGTTAGCCAGTCGCTCCTTCTCGGCCAACTCCTGCATGCGCTGGGCACTGACCAACGCCAGCTGACCTTTAAGCTCGGTTACCCGCGCTTCCAACATGCTGTAGGAGGCGTTGAGCTGGGTCGACATCTGGTTAAACAAGGCAAACGTCTGTTCGAGGCCGGCACGGCTGGCCTGCTCAACAGGTGCGGCGGGCTCGTCAGAATCTTGGGGGCGTTGCAGGTTGGCGTTCATGGGTCTCTCTCGCGCAGCGAGCCGTCATAAGACAGTCAGTTGCAAGAGAGATAGCAATACCCGTGCCGGAAAAAATATTTTTTTAAATCAATTATTTAAAAAACAAAGCCGAAGGTTGCGTCAAACCTTCGGCTCTATTGGTTGAGCAAACGCCAAGTCACTGACGAACGCGGGTAAAAAACCTCAGTCGTCCTGCCCCTCGTCATCACGCCGGCTCATGCCGTATTTACGCATCTTCTCGACCAGGGTGGTGCGGCGAATACGCAAGCGCTCCGCGGCACGTGCAACCACTCCATTGGCATCATCCAACGCCTGCTGGATCAAGCCCTGCTCCAGGTTGCCCAAGTAATCCTTTAGGTCCAGGCCTTCTGGCGGCAGCATCGCCGTCGAACTCACACCCGGCAAACCTGAGATCAGCCCGGCGCGCTCATCAATGTCATCGCGCAGGCTGGCCACCATGTGCTCGTCTTCATCATCGACATGGCGGAACTTCTTCGGCAGCTCACCCACGCCAATCACGCCGTAGGGATGCATGATAGCCATGCGCTCGACCAGGTTGGCCAGCTCGCGCACGTTGCCCGCCCAGTCATGCTGACACAGCGACATAATGGCCGCCGAGTTAAAGCGAATGGAGCCACGCTTCTCGAACTCCATACGTGAGATCAACTCATTCATCAGCAAGGGAATGTCCTCAATGCGCTCACGCAACGGGGCCATTTCGATCGGGAATACGTTGAGGCGGTAATACAGGTCTTCACGGAAGCTGCCGGCCTCGATCATCTGCTCAAGGTTCTTGTGCGTAGCAGCAATGATCCGCACATCGGCATTCTGGGTTTTGTTGCTGCCCACTCGCTCAAAGGTACGCTCCTGCAATACGCGCAGCAGCTTCACCTGCATGGGCAGCGGCATGTCACCGATTTCATCGAGAAACAGCGTGCCGCCACTGGCCAGCTCGAAGCGCCCAGCACGGGTAGTGATCGCGCCGGTAAACGCGCCCTTCTCGTGACCGAACAACTCGCTCTCCAGCAACTCGGCAGGAATCGCCCCGCAGTTGACTGGCACAAAAGGACCTTCACGGCGCTTGGAATGGTAATGCAGGTTACGCGCGACGACTTCTTTGCCGGTACCCGACTCACCCAGAATCAGTACGCTGGCCTCAGTATCGGCTACCTGCTGCATCATCTGCCGAACATGCTGAATAGCCCGGCTGGTACCGACCAAACTACGGAACAAATTGGTCTCGCGCTGACGACCACGCTCACGAGCCTGGTCATACATTTCGCGGTACACCTGAGCGCGGTGCAACGAGTCGAGCAACTTGTTGTAGCTCAGCGGCATTTCTAGGCAGGCCAGCACACTACGGCGCTGCTCTTCTGGCCACTCGGCAGCCACTTGCTCGTCAAGCAATAGCGTCGGTAAGAACTCATCCCACTCAGCCAACTGCTTCAGCATACCCAACACACCGCCCTTGGCGGTAATGTCGCCCAGCAGCACGCTGAGCACTTCACGGCTCGACTCCAGGCCTGCAACAACCTGCTGAAAGCTCTGGCTGTCACAGGCTATGTGGTCTTCACCCAGAAAATTCAGAATGACCGCCAAGTCACGCCGGCGCTCACAGTTATCGTCAATCAGGAGAATTTTTGTTTCACGCCACATAATTAATTTCTGATCCTGGAGTGAAAAACACACCCGCCGCCCAATACAACTCGCCCTAGCGCCGGTATTTGCGCCGGTAGTAAAGTCAATTTATTGTTCAATGTCAATTTTATGGCGTGCGCTTTCCAAATTCTCAGCAAACCACCTGAAACTTGCTCGAAAAACATACAGATACATGAGGGGTAAAGCAGAAGATCATGCGAGCGCGCAGCTGCGCGCTCGGGGAGGGTCAGCCAAACAGCTGATAAACTTTTGCGCCTTGTTGCGACTGATTGAGTTGAACCAACTCATGGGCCAAACGCTGTTGCTCGGCCTGACAGACGCTGACCAGCTCACGATAAAGATCCAGCAACTCCTGCATGCGCGAGCGTAGGGTCTCTTCATCGCTGACAGACTCAACCATGGCCTCGTCAACTGCCTGGCGACACTGCAAATCCAACTCGCCAATGGCGGCCCAGTCTTGATTGGCCAAGGCACTGCGCAGTGCACTGCCGGTTTTTTCTAGACGCTGGACTGTCGAAGTCATGGGTACATTCCTTTAAGCATCAAACTGGATCACTGACCGATGGCATCCCAGCCAGTTTTCACATCACGCAGCAAATTGGCAACTTCTTCAAGGGCAGTCACATCATTCTGTGCATTCGCCTGTAGCAGGCGGGTAATCATGTATTGGTAAAGGTTATCCAGATTGTCGGCCAACTCACCACCTTGCGCCAAATCCAGGCCGTCACGAAGGCCGCCAACTATACCAATCGCTTTGCCGATGAGGTCACCCTTCAACGCGGTTTGCTGACGTTCCATCGCACCGGTGGCTTGGGCGATGCGGGTAAGGCCGCCTTCCATCAACATTTGAATCAAACGGTGAGGTGAGGCATCAACAGCCTGGGCCTGAGTATTAACAGATTGATACTGCCGCATGGCTACCATCGCGTTCATGCTGAATGTACTCCAGTGTGTTCCGGGAATACTTCAGTTATCGGCGGCTAACCCACCAGCTTGAGCCTTAACCTAAAGAAATAAGACAAAATAATCAGCTAGTCGCTGGCTCAACTTCCGGGCCAATCGCCACCCACGCATTACGAATTTGCTCAAGTAGCGCTTGCACTTCTTCAAGCCGACGCGGGGTTTTATCCAACGCTACACCCGCTAAACGCCGGGTCATGTAGTCGTACAGGCTATCTAAATTCTCAGCCAGTTCGCCGCCTAACGTTTTATCCAGGCTGGCCTGCAAAATACCAATGATTGACAGCGTCGTGCCTACGGCCTCACCACGTACATCTGGATTGTTTTCTCGCTGCGCATGTAGAGCGAGAGAAATACGATCCAGCGCGCCATCAAGCAATAACTGCACTGCCTGATAGGGCGTTACATCTTGGTTTGTTTTAACGCTTTTATAGGTATCAATCGGGTTATTCATGGCTTAATTACTCTATTTAACCACACCCGGCAAACTGCCGAGGGCTTGGCCCAGGCGGTCGCTGGTCGCATTTAAATTGCCTACTAACGCATCCATGGCATTGAATTGTGCGAACAGTCGGGTTTGCAGCTGGCCAACGCGACGAGTCAGCGTTTCCTTCTGCTTGTCGATATCAGTAAGGGTAGTCTGAATGCCTTTCATACGCTGCTCTAGTACACCGCCGGTCTGGATATAGCCGTCAATGCGCCTATCAACCCGGCTCATCAAGCCGTTATCACCGGTAAAAAAGCTACCCAGCGCGTCAAAGTTATCGGTAATCGCCGTGCCCAACTTGGCATCGTCAATTTTTAGGGTGCCGTCTTTTTGCGTGGTGATACCCAAATCAGCCAGTACACGAACATCTTCTTGTCCGGCCGGATTAACCAACTCATTGCGCACGCCAGAAAGCAAGGTGCGCACAGTCGCATCACCGACCAAGCCGCCTACTACAGGCGGTTTGCCTTCGCCAACCTGAGTCACGTTGGTTAACTCGCTGCTGGTTTTGATCAGCTTGTTATAGGCATCGACAAACTTCTTGATGCTGGCGGTAACACCAGCCTTGTCCTGACCTACGGTCAGGGTGAGCGGTTTATCCGTCTCTGTCTTGCTCAATAAATTGAACGTGACGCCAGGTATTACATCTTTAAGGCTATTAGTGGCGCTGGTTTGCTCCAGGCCATCAATGCTGAATATCGCGCTTTGTGCTGGATCACCTAAGTAACCAGCCGAACTCGCGCCAGCCTGAACGGCACCGTTCACTACCAACGCCTCCAGCCCGGGATCGGCTGTCACCACAATATCCTTCCCTGCACCGGTCTCTTTGGAGTTGAGTACCAAGCGCGAGGTGCCATCGGCGGGGTTATTGACGATATTGGCACTGATGCCTTTATCTTTGAGCGTGGTATTGAGTTTGTCGCGTATTTTCTCAAGCGTATCACCAGCAGCAATGTCGACGCTTACGCCTGTAGTGTCGGCAGTACCGAGCTTGACGGTTAGCTCGCCATTAGAAGGTGCTGTATAGGCGCTAGCAATTGCCCCCGTAGCCACCCGGCTGCTAGTCGCCAGTTGCTTGACCGCAACCTGATAAGTGCCTGCCAGCGCCGTTTTCTCGGCTGAAGCGCTGAGTGCCGTGGTATTTGAGGAAGTGGCCGTGCGCTTCTCAAACAGTGCCAAGCTGTTGAGATCCTTCATCGCCGTCTGGAATTCGCTCAATGCACCTTTAAGCGTACCCAAAGCGGAAAACTTGGTGGTAGAGGCTTTTTCCAGACGCGCGAGTTGCGCCTCTTTAGGGGCTTTTTCTGCATTAACCAGGGCACCCACAATGCTGTGGATGTCGATGCCTGATCCAATACCTGATACGCCTGCCATGCTAACCACCTCGTCGTTAAATTGACGTTTGCTCTCGTTAAACCAGAGCTAATCAAGAAGCGTACCGCTTTAGGCTTCTGCCTTGAATAATAAGCTACGCGCTTCTTCCAGGCTTTCCGCCAACCGTAAGGCATCTTCGGAGGGAATCTGCCGAATCACATCGCCAGACATGGCATCGGTGACCTTCACCACCACCCGCCCACTGGAATCATCCAGGGCAAAGTTTAGGTTGCGCTGAATGCTCTGAGCGAACTGTTTGATGCTGGAGATCGCCTCTTCCACTGGCTGGCGCGCTTGCTCAGTAGTCGTGCTGGCCGGAGGGGCCTGCTCAGTATTGCTTGCAACTGGCTTCTCCGCGTTCATCGCTGGTGATGCGCTACCTGAACTGGATGGCCGAAGAGCCATGATCGGCTGCTGTAACCCATTGACTGCATTGATATCCATGACCTCACCTCAAATGGCAAAGCGGGGAGTAGCGCTTAGCACTACCCCCCGAGGTTAAAACCAACCCGCTGTGCGGCTTAACGCAGGAGGCTAAGCACCGCCTGCGGCAACTGGTTAGCCTGCGCCAGAATCGCCGTACCTGCCTGTTGCAGAATCTGGTTTTTACTTAGATTCGCGGTTTCAGCGGCGAAGTCGGTGTCCTGAATACGACCACGAGCAGCCGAGACGTTTTCACCGATGTTTTGCAGGTTAGAGATAGTGTTGTCAAAACGGTTCTGTACCGCACCAAGATCTGCTCGCTGCGTATCGATACTTTTCAAAGCCGCATCAATTACATCGATAGCGTCTTGTGCGCCGTCAACCGTAGAAATATCAACTTTAGCAACTGAATCTACAGTTGAGCTCCCAGTTGCAGCCTTGAATACGTCGGCTTTAGCACCAGCAAAAGCAAACTCTCCAACACCGCTCAATTCTACAGTTCCTACCGCAATACGGTTAGTCGCCGGATTGGCTACAGCAGCAGCAGTACCACCATTAATACCAACACTAAACGATGCATCTGCATCAGCAATAGCAGTACCACCCGCATCAACGGCGGTCAACTTGAAACTAATATCGTCGCTACCCTTAAGAACTATGGAAGTCTTATCTAAAGTGCCATCACTCTTTGTAGCGAACTCGGCAGTTACACCAACACCTGTTGTAGAGTTTATTTGATTTTTAAGTGATGTCAGATCATTGCCATTAAATTTCGTTACCGCAACACTCTTACCATTAATATCAAAAGTCGCCGTACCACCTTGAAGCTTAGCGTTAAATCCACTCAAAGCGACATCGTTCTTTACTGAAGCTGTTACACCCACACCAGCAGTCGCAGTAGCAGCATTTACAGCATCTGCAATTGTTTTAGAAGATGAGTTAACTGCATAAGTTATCGCACCAGTCGCACCTTTGGAATCTGAAATCTTGAAGTTATCCGCCGCAACAACCACCCCAACACCGTTGGTGTTGATAGCCGCTGAAACTAACTTACCTGTAACAGTTCCCGACTCGTTATACTCGTTGGTACCCATTTTTGCCGCAGCGGTAGACGCGATAGAAAAACCAATGGTTTCATTTGCTTGAGAACCAACCTGAAACTTAACATTTGAAAAATCGCCATTAAGTAACTTACGACCGCCGAACGTAGTCGTAGTGGAGATGCGATCCAGCTCCTCTTTAAGCTGGCCAACTTCTTGGTTCAACGCCTGCCTTTCAGTAGTAGAGTTAGAACCGTTTGCCGATTGCAGAGAGAGGTCACGCATACGCTGTAGGATATTTGTAGATTGCTGCATTGCACCCTCGGCTGTTTGCGCAAGGGATATACCATCATTAGCGTTCTTTACTGCTACACCCAAACCATTGATCTGGCTGGTCAGACGATTGGAAATCTGCAGACCAGCGGCATCATCCTTGGCGCTGTTGATGCGCGAGCCAGTGGACAGACGCTGCAGCGAAGTGTTCAACGCATTGGAAGAGGAACTGAGGTTGCGCTGGGTGTTGAGCGAGGCAATGTTGGTATTAACTGTAAGAGCCATGATGGTGTCCTCCAAGGACTAGCGTGTTTGCCTGAGCGTGCGACCTAGGGCGGGCAGTGCCCAGGCACCCATAAAGTTCGCATTCGTACTTTGTATCGGCGCTTGCTGCGGGAGCTTTAGGCTTTTTTTATGAAAAAACGCTTGCTGTATTTTTGGCTTTTGAAAACAGCTTGTTGCGGCGTTTGATCAGCATAAACCCAAGGAGCTGCCAAGGAACCGTCGTGGGTATTGGCCTTTGTAGGGTGGGTTAGTGGCGCTGGCCAGCGCATTTACATACACCGATGGTGACTGCGCGCCACGTAACCCACCAACAATGACTAACGCTAAGAACACACGGTGGGTTACGCCGCTGCGCGGCTAACCCACCCTACGGGACCCTGCCCCGGCGCTACAGCTTGTTAAACAGGTTAAGGCCGCTGACTTTCACGTAGCTTTGCTGCGCGGCTTCGAGGATTACGGTTTGAAAGGCCAGCCGCGACAAGGCTTCAGCGTAATCCAGCTCACGCAGCTCGGCTTGTACCGATTTATTGACCAGGCCGACGTCATCGTTATCCGTCTGGGTAGTTTCCACCACGTTCAAGCGGGCGCCAATTTCACCACGCACGCTGTCCACGGTGGTCATCCCATGATCAAGGTTAGTAATCGCAACCGCTACCGCATCACCAACCTGAAAGCCACTGGCTGGCCCCTGCAAACTGGTCTTTAGCTGAGCAATGGTGTCGAGGATGCCTCGTTTTTGCTGAGTGGCGTCGACAGTGAGCTGAACGGTTTCGCCTCCCACGGGTACACCCGAAAACTTTAGCGTTACACCGCGAAAAACCAAACTGTCGGCTTTGTCGGGGTCCGCATCCAGGGTGCCGCCGCCGTCGGGCAGGGGGGTTTCAGGGGACGTACGAGGCAGGGCGTACACCACATAGCTGTTCTGGTTGGCTGTGTCAAACACAACAGCAACACCATCGTCCGGAAATGGGTTCGCACCTGAGAAGGCGACTTCGTCCTGCACCAGCGGGGCCGACACCTGCAATGTCGAGCCCGGCGCAGCCGTAACAGCGGCCTGCACACGTCCCGCGTTAATCACGTTTTCAAAGGTTTTCTTGCCGTTATCACTAATCGGCACGGTGAGTGAGCTGGCCACTTGCAGTTTGCGCTGGCCTTCGTCCCCTTCGTACTTATACGTGCCATCAGCCTGGCGAACGAAGGGCTGAGTTTTCCCCTGAAAGCCTGCAAACAAATATTCGCCCCGTGCGTTGCGGGTATTCATCAGCCCGAGTAGCTCGTCTTCGCGCTCACCCAACTCGGCCGCGATGGATTCGCGATCGGCTTGACTCAAGGCGCCGTTACCGGCCTGTACCGCCAGTTCGCGCACGCGCTGCAATACGGTGTTGACCGAGTTGAGGGTGACTTCTTCCTGCGCCAGGCCGTTTTTTGCCGCCGTGAGGTTCTCTTTATATTGCCCTAGGACGTTTTGCTGTTGCTCCAATTGCAGCAGGCGCACCGAGGCAACCGGGTCATCCGCGGGCGTCAAAATGCGGTTGCCGGTACTGATCTGCTCTTGCGTGCGGATGGCGTTGGCGTAGTTTTTCTGCAGGCCTTGCACACCGTTGTTAAATGCCTGAATGGTGGAGATGCGCATGCTTGAGCCTCGTGTAGCAATTCGGTATTTGGCCGCTGCTAGCCGCTATATTCCCTCTGACGAAGGGTTAGAGGGTTATTCTGTAGCCGCCTTAAAGCGGCATACTTTTATCTGAATGTATTAATGAGGGTATCGAACAAAGAGCGCGCAACTTGAATAACCTGGGCCGACGCGTTGTAGTACTGCTCGAATTTGATCAGGTTGGCGGCCTCTTCGTCGAGGTTGACCCCTGACAGCGAGTCACGGTTATCGGTGGCTTGCTTAAGAATCGCCCCGGTGGCCTCACTGTCTTGCCGCGCTTGGGCGGTCAAGGTGCCGACCCGCTCCACCATGTCACCATAACCGTCGGTAAAGCTGACGCCCGTGCTAATACCCGTAACAGTCGAATCTACGCCCACAGTTTGTTTGTTTTGCAGGTCGGCAAGCTTTAGGGCGTTGCGGTTATCGGAGACACCATTCTGATTGAAGGCGATATCGAAACGGTCATTGTTTTCTGGTCGGCCACTCAAACTCATACTCACCTGAGTGCCATCTGCCAAGGCGAGAACGAAGTTGTTTTGTTGCCCTGGCTGAAACAATGGCGTCGGCGCAGGTGTAATAGGCTCACCCTTATTGTCGACACGGGTAAGTGTGGCACCTGCAGGTAAACCGCTGAAATCACCTGCAACAGCGTTATAAGTCAAGGTCAGCGGAGGGAATGCGGCGCTCAGGGCAGCGATATCTATAGCAGTGCCGGTGGACAGCACATCGGGCTGACTGATTACTCCATTGCCTTTGTTTTGCAGATTGGCTTCTGACCTTAACGGTGCAGCAAAGGCCAACTGATCAGGCTGATCCAGAGTAGTACTGATGCTGGTGGCGCCCCGCCGAGTGGGTTGTAACAGATAAACATCACCGCTCTGCGCCTTGGCAAACTCAGCAGCACTGAAGGTTACGTTGAAGCCCTGATCCTTGGGCAAGGCCGGAGGACTGGATTGCACAAGACTGAGGGTGTAATTGCCGGAGCCATCGTCTACTGCAGTGACTTCTATCGCCTCACCATCAGAAAGCCGACGGGCCGTAAACGTAGGCGGTGTGGCCGTTGCATCGTCGACTTCAAGGCGATAGTCACTGGTGGTCAGCACGCTGGTATCAGTGATGTTCAGCAGCGGTTGTGCACCACCACTGTTGGTCGAAAAGGCCCGCACGCGCAGCGCTGCCAGCGCTGAGTCATTGAAGTCACCAAACAGCGCCGTTCCCACCTGCCCCTTTAAATCCAAGCCCTGACCTAACTGAGTGTTGACCTGATCCGTCACCGCCAGGGCTAAACGCCCCAGTGAGTTAAGCGTTGGGTCAAGGCTATCGGCACGGTAGCGAATCAAGCCGCCCAGCTCACCGCCGGTTAGCAGCGACGTAACGCCTTGGCGCGAGCCACCACTAACAAACTCCACCTCAGAACGGGTCGGGTCGCCCTGCCCTGGCACCACTTGCAGACTGTTGCTCTTGCTACCGACCACCAGCGGCTGGCCGGAGCCAACGAACAGGTTGATGGTGTTGTCATCCTGCGGCACAGCCGTCACACCAATAAAGGTGGAGAGTTGGCGGATGGCTTCATCACGGCCGTCCAGCAGGTCATTGGGCTGTGCACCGTTAGCGCCGGCAATGGCGATGGCGTCGTTATAGCTGGCAATCGATGTGGCCAAACGGTTGACCTGGTCGGTGACCGCCGACATCTGTTTGTTGATGAACTGATTTTGATCGTTGATGCGGTCGTAGACCGTATTAAACCGCTTAGACAGGCCTTCCGCTTCAGACAGTACAAGTTGCCGCGCGGGAATATTCGCGGGGTCTTCGGCAGCTGTCTGCAACGCCGAGAAGAGCTTTTGCAGTGCCGGCGTAATGCCCGTGGTAGAACCTGCAAGCAGCGAGTCAAGTTGTTCGATCTGGCTTTTATAGGCACTCACGTCACTGCTCAGCGCCGTGCTGCTACGAACCTGAGCACTGAGAAACTCGCTGTAACTACGGCGTATATCAGTCAGCGTGGTACCCGAGCCGATAAAGCCGGCACCACTGAACTGCGGCACACGTGTGCCCTGCACCGTGTCCTGCCGTGAGAAGCCCGGCGTGTTGACGTTGGTGATGTTATTGCCCGTGACTGCCAGCGAAGTTTTGTTCGCGGACAGGCCGGACAGGCCAATATTAAGGAGGTCAGCCATGATTCATCATCCGCTAGTTGACGGCGTGCTAACGGCCGCAACTGTTTGATAGGTCTGCATCTGCCGGGCGATCTGGGCGATCTTGCGGGCGTATTGCGGGTCTGTGGCGTAGCCGGCTTTCTGCAACTCGCGGGCGAATTGCTCAGGCTTATCGGTGGTGGCCAGGGCTTTCTCGTAACGGCCGTTGCCCTGCAGGAAGCTCACGTAATCGTCAAAACTGTGCGCATAGGACTCGTAGGCGCGGAAGGTCGCTGCTTCTTTAACAGCCTTGCCGCCCTTGAATTCAGTGGTCAGCACACGCGCCGAGTCGCCTTCCCAGGTGTTGTGGGTTTTGATGCCAAACAGGTTATGGCTGCTGGAACCGTCCTGCT
Source organism: Gammaproteobacteria bacterium (assembly GCA_018816095.1). Taxonomy (GTDB): domain Bacteria; phylum Pseudomonadota; class Gammaproteobacteria; order Pseudomonadales; family Pseudomonadaceae; genus Aquipseudomonas; species Aquipseudomonas spirodelae. The sequence continues at coordinate 20,175 of JAHIWP010000024.1, read as the reverse complement.
GACGAATTATTGACTTGCCCCAGCCAGTCTCCAGCGCGGCCTGAGCCACTAGATAGCGCGGGTCGACGCCAATTTTGTCAGCGGCTTGCTCGGCCATCGGCAACATGGCCGCAATAAATTCATCCTTCGAACCGAACGCGGCCTTGCTCGGTGCCAGCGGCGGCTGGGCAATGCGGCGACCGGTGATGGCGTCCATACCACTCAAGCCCAGAGCAGTGTCGGCGGGCGCGGCGAAGGATTTAGCTGGGATCCAGTCGTTCTGCGCCAGCGGCTGACTGTCGGCAGCCGCCGTGGGCGGCACGATGCCGGCGAGCAAACGGTCGGTAAGTTTGCCTGGCAGCGACAAGCGCCGCTGGTTGAGCAGCGAGCTGTCATCGCGGCTGCTCTCGACGTTGGCCAGTGGTTTGCTCGGCGCGCTTGGCACAGGCTCATTGACCTGGGCAAAGGGGTTGGGGCGGGTGTCGGCGGCTTTGATTTGCGACATCTGCCGCACCAGTACATCGGCCAGGCCAATACCGTTCTGGTGGTTGGACAGGGTGACGGCCAGCTGCTGGTCGTGCATGTCCTGGTAGGTTTTGCTCTCGTTACTGTTCATGAAGTTGCCTTCACCGAAAGCCTCGTTAGCCGAGCGCATGGCTTTGAGCATTTCATTGAGAAACAGCGACTCAAATTCTTGAGCGACTTTCTTGATGTTCTTTTCGCTGTCGCCACCAACCTTGAACTGCTGCAAACGACCCAGGTCGTTGTAGGCACCGCTGTCTACGGCGCTTTGGCCGCCAAGCAAACCCGCTGAGAGTCGAGAGTCCATCGCCTGCCCTCCTCTTAAATCACAATCAGGTCAGCCTGTAGAGCGCCGGCTTGCTTGAGCGCCTCCAGGATGGCCATAAGGTCGGAAGGCGACGCGCCAACCTGATTCACCGCGCGGACGATTTCATCCAGCGTGGTACCAGGACCGAACTTGAACATGGGTTTTAATTCCTCATCAGCATTGACCTTGGAGCGAGGCACCACGGCCGTCTGACCACCAGATAGGGCTTCGGGCTGGCTGACAATCGGATCTTCGGTAATGGTCACGGTGAGGCTGCCATGGGTCACGGCGGCGGGCTGCACCCGAACATTCTGGCCAATGACGATGGTGCCCGTGCGCGAGTTGATGATGACCTTGGCCACCGCCTGACCGACCTCGACTTCGAGGTTTTCCAGAATCGACAGGTAGTCCACCCGCTGACCGGGATCGAGCGGCGCGCTGACGCGAATCGAGCCGCCATCGACGGCTTGGGCTACGCCTGGGCCGAGCAATTCGTTGATGTGATCAACAATATTCTTGGCGGTGGTGAAGTCGGGACGATTGAGGTTAAGCGTAAGCGTGTTGCCCTGATCAAAACCGCTCGGCACCGGCCGCTCGACCGTCGCACCACCGGGAATGCGCCCCGCGGACGGCACGTTGACGGTGATACGCGAGCCGTCGCCGCCTTCGGCGTCAAAACCACCGACCACCAGGTTGCCCTGGGCGATGGCATAAACGTTACCATCGATACCTTTAAGCGGGGTCATCAGCAGGCTGCCACCACGCAGGCTCTTAGCGTTACCAATAGAAGAAACGGTGATGTCGATGGTCTGGCCAGGCTTGGCGAATGCTGGCAGATCGGCATGGATCGATACCGCGGCGACGTTCTTCAACTGAACGTTGCCACCAGCCGGCACTTTGATGCCGAACTGCGCCATCATGTTGTTGAAGGTTTGCACGGTGAACGGCGTTTGGGTGGTTTGGTCACCACTGCCGTTGAGCCCCACCACCAGGCCGTAGCCGATCAGCTGGTTGGTGCGCACGCCTTGAATACTGGCCAGGTCTTTGAGGCGTTCGGCCTGGGCAACAGAGGCCAGCAACAGGGCGACAGCGGTAATCAGGTATTTGCTAAGCGTCATGTTGGCCATCCTCAGAACGGCCACATTGGGCTAAGAAAGAAACGGCTCATCCAGCCCGGTTGCGAGGCATCGGCAAAGGCACCGGTACCCGAGTAAGTGATGCGCGCATCGGCAATACGGGTCGAAGACACGGTGTTGTCAGTGGCAATATCATCGGCGCGCACCAGGCCGGCAATCCGCACCAGCTCATCACCGGTATTCAGGGTCATCCACTTTTCACCGCGCACCAGCAGGATGCCGTTGGGCATCACTTCGGCCACCGAGACGGTGATCGAGCCGGTCAGGCTGTTGCTCTGTCCCGCCGCCCCTGAGCCGTCAGCCGAACGCGTGGCATCAAAGCTGGCATCCAGCCCCAGGTTGTCATTGGTCATGCCCAAGGCGCCTATACCGGCCAATGGGTTTTTCGGCGACACGGCCATACCGAACAGATTAGGGACGCCCAAATTAGCCGAGCTGTCTTTGCTGATCTGACTGCTGCTGTTCTTGCTGGCCTGGGTGCGCTCATTCAGGGTGATGGTAATGATGTCACCGACCCGATAAGCCTTGCGGTCACTGAACAGACCATTCTCGAAACCAGCTTGGTAAATCGAGCCATTGTTCTGCGCAGCGGGCAGCGGAGTGCGTGGCATCACCGGCGCGTAATAGGGGTCGTCCGGCTTGGGCGCGGGCGCCATGCAGCCGCTCAAAGCCAGAGGGCCAAGCAGTGCACTTATGATGATCAGCCGGTTCATATCGATTACCTCAGATGTTGCATTCTGCTGGGTGAAGACCTTGGTGAGTTACGCCACTTCGCGCCTAACCCGCCCTACACCATTAAAGATTTTGCGAAATAAAGCCGAGCATCTGATCCGCAGTTGAAATGACTTTGGAGTTCATTTCATAGGCGCGCTGAGTGGTGATCATGTTCACCAGCTCCTCGACCACACTGACGTTGGAGTTTTCCAAGGTGTTCTGCAGCGTGGTGCCCAAGCCATTCAAGCCCGGTGTACCAACCTGCGGCGCACCGCTGGAAGCGGTTTCCAGGAACAGGTTGTTGCCGATCGCTTCCAGACCCGCCGGGTTGATAAAGTCGGCGGTCTGCAGGTTGCCGACAATCTGTGGTTGCGGGTTGCCGGAAGTAGTCACCGACACAGTGCCGTCTTCACCTACGGTAAAGGTACGCACCTCGTTGGGCAGAACGATGGCGGGCTCCAGCGCATAACCGTTGGAGGTCACCACTTGGCCATCGGAGTTGAGGTGGAAACTACCGTCGCGGCTATAGGAGACGGTGCCGTCAGGCAGCAACACCTGGAAGAAGCCACGGCCGTTAATCGCCATATCCAACGGCTGCTCGGTGGTTTGCAGGCTGCCGGCGGTAAAGATTTTCTGCGTGCCGACCACGCGCACACCGGTACCCAGCTGCAAACCAGAGGGCAACTGGCTGTCCTGGCTGGACTGGCCGCCGGGTTGACGGCGGATTTGATACAGCAGGTCTTCAAACTCGGCGCGATCACGCTTAAAACCGGTGGTCGAGACGTTGGCCAAGTTGTTAGAAATGGTGGTCAGGTTCATGTCCTGAGCGGACAAACCCGTCTTACTGACCCACAGTGCCGGAAGCATATCGATTCTCCTCGGGCGTCGATTTACCGACGCCGCGTGCTGGTAATTAGGTCATCTGCAAGACGCGCGCCATGGCCGACGAATTGTCTTCGGCGGTACGCATCATCTTCACTTGCAGCTCGAATTGGCGGGACAACGAGAGGATCGCCGTCATCTCCTCCACGGCATTGACGTTGCTTGATTCGAGAAAGCCCGAGGTAATTTCCATATTGGCATCCGCCAGCACAGGGCCTTGGCCCTTGAAGCGGATCATGCCGTCAGTGCCCTTCTCCATCTGCTTAAGATCTGGGTTGACCAGCTTTAAGCGATCAACCTCAGCCAGCACATTGGGCGCTTCACCGAGGGCGCGAATGCTGATGGTGCCGTCTTTACCGATTTCGATTTTCTGCTCAGGCGGGACTGCAATCGGCCCGGCGTTGCCCATCACCGGCAAACCATTGCCGGTACGCAGCACACCGAGGGCATCGACGTTCAAGCTGGCCGTACGCACGTAGGCTTCAGTGCCATCGGGGGCCTGCACAGCCAGCCAACCTTTGCCGCCCACCGCCACATCCAGATCACGCCCAGTTTCCTGCAACGAGCCTGGGGTGAAGTCAGTGCCGGGACGCTCACTCATGGCATAGACCCGCGACGGTAAACCGTCACCAAAGATCGGCATGGAACGCGCCTGTTCAAAATCCCGGCGAAAACCATTGGTGGTGATGTTTGCCAGATTGTTGGCGTGGGCACGCTGGGCCAGGGTGTTGTTATGGGCACCAGTCATGGAAACGTACAGCATCTTGTCCATGGTTATTCTCCGAGTTGGGCGTGTCGCCCGCTGCTCTATACAAGGTATAAAGCAATGCCTATGCCAGCATCCGAAAAATATTTATAAACCATTGATAAATATAGACTTTAAAAATAAAAAGGCTCCATAAAGGAGCCTTTTAAAAACCGCGGCGGCGTATTTTTGCCGCCTACGCCAGACATTTGCCTAGCGCAGGCAAGGCTTATTAACGCAGGTTGATAATGGTCTGAGTAATCGCGCTCTCGGTTTCGATGGTCTTGGCGTTGGCCTGGTAGTTGCGCTGAGCGACGATCAGGTTGACCAGCTGGTCGGACAGCTCGACGTTGGAGTCTTCCAGGGCACCAGACTGCAAAGCACCTAAGGTCGTACTACGCGGCGTCCCAACAACTGGCTCACCTGACTCAAAGGATTGCACCCACGCTGTTTTCCCCACAGGGGTCAACCCTTGCACGTTAGCGAAGTTGGCCAGTAGTACCTGCCCCTGAATCTTCGATTGACCATTGGTATAACGGGCAAAAATAACTCCCGTATCGTCAATCTCTAGACCCGAAAGCTGCCCCGTGGTGTAACCATCTTGGCTAATACTATTCACCCCAAAGGTTGCCGCATATTGAGTGGAGCTGCGCATATCGAAAGTCATAGCCGAGTTTTGCGCACCGTTCCATACCTTGACACCTGGGTTAGCAGGATCCTCCTCAGCCGGTGTCCAGTCATCCGCAGCCAAACTGAACGTGCCGTTGGGAGAGGTAATGGCCGGAGCATCCAGCAGCGGATCGGCCGGCGCACTGGCCAAGGGTGTTAACGCAGGATCAGCCAGCTGACCAGACGTATCAAACGCTAGACCATAGCTAAACGGTTGCGTGCTTGCCGGGGTACGTGGATTTACACCATCGACTAACACATGCATGACCCAGCCATTGTTGGCTGGTGCCTCATTTTTCACGAAATACTGTGTCATCACATGGGGGTTACCCTGCGCGTCGTAAATATTCGTAGAGGTCGATGAGTTGTAAGTAAGCGGATCGCTGGGATCAAACACAGGAGCGGCGTTAGTCTCCGCATTGGCAGGACGGACGTTAGTGGAGTTGAGGTTTAGCGACTGAACAATCGACGTGGTGGCCTTTGGCTCCTGCTGCCCTGCTTTGACCTGCAGATCACTCTGCACTTTTAATAAATTGCCATTAGCGTCAGCGGAGTACCCCTGCAAACGCTGGCCGAAATTGTTCACCATATATCCGTCACGATCAGTACCAAAATAGCCGGCACGGGTATAACTGATTTCTCCATTGTTACTGGTCATGAAGAAACCATTACCGTTGATCGCAAGATCAAGGGAGTTTTGCGTGTAATTGATGTTGCCTTGATTGAACTGTTGCGACACATCCGCCAGTAGCACCCCACTGCCCTGTGCATTTTTTCCAGAACCCAACACAGATGCAGCATACACGTCAGCAAATTCAGCACGCGACTGCTTAAACCCAGCAGTACCGGCGTTGGCAATATTATTACCGGTTACGTTAAGGTCGCTGGTCGCGGCGCGCAGACCACTAAGACCGATATTGAAACCCATGGAAGACTCCTTTGCCGGAAAGCCGGCGGCTTAAACCTGTTAGTTACTGACCGATAACCTGCACTTGCGACAACGGCACACTGCCGAGCCCCGCCAGGTTCAACATCAACTCGCTGCCGCCAAGGACTACGCTATCGACGTTGGCCGGCAGCATGGTGTAAAGCCCCTTCGCTTCGCCGTCATAGGTGGCCTGCGCTTCAAACTTGTAGGTGCCGGGCGGCATCAGATTGCCGCTACTGTCTTTGCCATCCCAGATAAAGCTGACATTGCCGGCCTGCTGTTCGCCCAAGTTGACCCGCGAAACCACCGAGCCGGCAGTGTCGTAAACATTCACATAAACGTTGCTGCTGACGGGCAGAACAAGGCTTGCCTTAAAGCTTTCACTGGTATCAACCACTGCCTTATCCGTAGGCACGATGACCTTGCGCCCGACCAGCGAAGACGCCTGCAGGGCTTGGGATGACTGATAGCCACTGACCAAGGAGCCCATGCTGGTATTGAGCTTCTCGATCCCCTCAACCTGACTAAACTGCGCCAGCTGGGCAATAAACTCACCGTTGCCTTGCGGCTCCAGCGGGTTCTGGTTATTCAACTGAGCAACGAGCAAGTTGAGGAACTCATTTTTACCAAGTTCTTTTTTGCCGCCCGTTTCAGCTTTGATCTGGTACTGATCCAGCCCACTCGCGCTAACGCCACCAACAGTACTCATAAGTTCGTGCTCCTAATCCGGTGGCTTACTGACCCAAGGTCAATACGCGCTGCATCATCTGCTTGGCGGTGTTCATCATTTCAGTGTTGGTCTGAAAGGCCCGGCTGGCAGAAATCATGTCGGCCATTTCTTCCACCACGTTGACGTTGGGGTAGTACACATAGCCGCCTTCATCGGCCGCCGGATGGTTCGGCTCATAGCGCGGCATCAGGCTGCTTTGATCCTCGACAACGCCCAATACCTGCACGCCGGCACCGGCATTGTCCTGCTCGGCAAACAACGAACCCCGATCACCGCCTTGCGCTGACTGGTACACGGTGGCGAACACCGGATGCCGCGCGCGATACGTCTGATCAATGCTTGAAGAGACCGTCTCGGCGTTGGCGATGTTGCTGGAAATGGTGTTCAGGCGAGTGCTCTGAGCGCTCATACCCATTCCGGCGATGTTGAAAACACTGGTAAGTGACATAGCTTCAGGCTCCTATTAATCGCCGCGCAGGGCGCTGACCAGCCCTTTGAATTTGCTGTTGAGCAGAGTGAAACTGGCTTGAAACTGCACCGAGTTCTCTGCGTAGTTGGATTGCTCGATTTGCAGGTCGACGGTGTTCTGATCAATCGATGCCTGCATCGGCATGCGGTACGCCAGGCTGGCATCGCTGAGCGTCACGCCGTCAGCAGGGATATGCTGACTATTGGTTCGGTTCAGGCTGGTCGCGCCGCGCTGGCTCTGGGCACTTTGCTCCGCCAACACGCTAGCGAATTGCAGATCACGCGCCTTGAAGTTAGGCGTGTCGGCGTTGGCGATGTTATTGGCCAGCACCTCGGCACGCTGGGTGCGAAAGCCGAGTGCCTTTTCATGTATGCCGAGTGCCCGATCGAAACTGATGCTCATGGTCAGAAACCTTTGCCAATTGGCGTAGTTGTTTTCCGTGCATGACCATAAGCAAAGGCTGTGCCACTTAACCTTTCACCTATTTATCAATGATTTAATCAATAAACCGGTCGTTACAGGCGGCAAAGCGGCAAAGGCTTTCCGCCCATAGGCATGCCAGCGGCAATCACGCCCCGCCCTTTGCCCCCACCCGGCAAATACAAACGGCGCAGGCCGATAAACGCCAGGAACGATGTTTGATCGATAGATCTCGGACAGAGCTTTCCCCAGACCAATGCCACGATGCAGCGATCTTAAAGGCTCAGCCCCCTCAGCCGAGCAAGGTCCGTACAGCGCGAGAAGTGAAGCAGGCCTGTCGACGACCACCGTTTGTCAGCCAATTACACACATTTTTGACAAGCATTCTCATTATCATTAGTATCCTCCACACGAACCACTGCCCAACCACGAGCCTTAACTATGTACGTCTGTCTCTGCGAAGGTGTAACTGACGGTCAGATCCGCGAAGCCATCTATGAGGGCTGCTGCAGCTACCGTGATGTCCGTGCGGCACTCGGCGTTGCCAGCCAGTGTGGCAAGTGCGCCTGCCTAGCCAAGCAAGTGGTACGCGAAACGTTAAGTGATGTGCAAAGCAGTCAGGCAGTCATGGCCTACCCAGCCAGCTTTAGCGCCGCCTGATCGACCGCGTGAAAAAGAACCGGACCTTGCGTCCGGTTTTTTTATGGCTGTAATTCAATGCCTTAGCAGCAAGATGCAGAACTTAAGCATTCTTACTCAGATTGGATTTAACTTTGAATTCAGGCACTTAGGTTTGACAGCCTAAAACCCTCAGCCCAGAATCAAGCGCTAACTCCCCTGCAAGGCAGACGCAGACATGAAAGGCGACAAGAAAGTCATTCAGCATCTGAACAAGATCCTCGGCAACGAGCTGGTCGCGATCAATCAGTACTTCCTGCATGCACGCATGTATGAGGACTGGGGCCTGAAGAAACTCGGCGAGCATGAGTACCACGAGTCTATCGACGAGATGAAGCATGCGGACAAGCTGATCAAGCGCATCCTCTTCCTCGAAGGCCTGCCTAATCTGCAAGACCTCGGCAAAATCCTGATCGGCGAGAATACTCAGGAAATGCTCGAGTGTGACCTGAAGATCGAACACAAGGCACACGTCGACCTGAAAGCGGCGATTGCCTACTGCGAAAGCATCGGCGACTACGCCAGCCGCGAACTACTGGAAGACATCCTCTGCTCCGAAGAAGAGCACATCGACTGGCTAGAAACTCAACTCAGCCTGATCCAGTCGGTAGGCCTGCAGAATTATCTGCAGTCGCAAATGGACGAATAAACATCCGCGCAATAAACAACAAACCCCGCCAAGTGCGGGGTTTGTTGTTTATGCAATGCCTGCTTACGCGTCGGCTTTTTGCACAGCGTCTTTGATCAGGGTCTGCAGCTCACCCTTGTCGAACATTTCCGCCATGATGTCGCTACCGCCGACCAGCTCACCGCCGACCCACAGTTGCGGGAAAGTTGGCCAGTTAGCGTATTTCGGCAGGTTGGCGCGAATTTCCGGGTTTTGCAGGATGTCGACGTAGGCGAATTTTTCACCACACGCCATTACAGCCTGTGCAGCCTTGGAGGAAAAGCCGCACTGCGGAGCGTTCGGCGAGCCTTTCATGTACAGCAGAACGGTGTTGGCGGCGATCTGCTCTTTGATGGTTTCGATGATATCCATTGGGCACCTCAGGACTTAACTTTCCGACTCTCGGGTCGGCGCGGTGGCGCATTGTAGCGAAAAGCCGAGCACAATGCTCGGCCTTCCCTACCGCGCCCATGGCCAACTAAACCCTATCAGGCGGCTTCCACCTGCACCGGAACACCGTTGAGCGCGGCATTACCGGATAGGCTGTCGAGCTGCCGTTCATCGGTCAGGTCGTTGGCACTGGCGCCCGGTTGTGCATTGGCAATTGCCATCTGCACGCCAGGCCGCGTATGCCCCCAGCCATGTGGCAGGCTGACTACACCAGCCATCATTTCGTCGCTGGCGGCGACTTCGACCTCAATTTCTCCAACCCGCGAGCGCACCCGCACCCGCTGGCCATCGCTCAGCCCACGCTGTTGCAAGTCCGCAGGGTGCATCAACAGCTGATGGCGCGGCTTACCTTTCACCAATCGGTGGTAGTTGTGCATCCAGGAGTTATTGCTGCGCACATGACGACGGCCGATCAACAGCAACTCGTCAGCCTTGGCGACCGGCTGCGCGGCAAAACGTTGCAGGTCGGCCATGATCACCGCCGGCGCGGCCTGCACCTGCTGATTGCCGGTTTTCAACCGTGCGCCCAGGTTTGGCTTGAGTGCCCCCAGGTCGAGGCCATGCGGGTGCTCACGCAATCTCGCCAGGGACAGCTTATGGGCTGACTGGTCACCGTAAGCCCCCATACGCAGGCCCATGTCGATCATCTGCTCAGGCGCCATGGTCGGCTTGAGTTCCAGGCCATTCTTGCCGGCAAACGCCTTAGCCAGGCCAATGAAAATTTCCCAGTCATGCAATGCATTGGTGGGTTTGGCCAGAACAGCCTCATTAAACCGGGTGACGTTGCGCACGGCGAACATATTAAAGGTGGTGTCGTAGTGGTCGTGCTCTAACGGCCCGGTCGGCGGCAGGATCAAGTCGGCATAGCGGGTGGTTTCGTTGATATAGAAGTCGATGCTGAGCATAAACTCCAACCCCTCCAGCGCTTGCTCCAACTGACGACCATTGGGCGTGGACAGCACCGGATTACCGGCCACCGTCACCAATGCGCGCACCTGCCCGTCGCCGGCGGTAAGCATTTCCTCAGCCAGGGCAGACACCGGCAATTCACCGCCGTACTCCGGCAAACCAGATACCCGGCTCTGCCAGCGATTGAAATGCCCACCCGAAGTCGAGGCCACCAGATCCAAAGCCGGCTCAGTGCAGAGCACCCCACCCCTCCGGTCCAGGTTACCGGTGATCAAGTTGATCAACTGCACCAGCCACTGACACAAGGTGCCAAAGGCTTGGGTCGATACGCCCATACGGCCATAGCACACCGCCGACTCAGCGGCGGCAAAGTCACGGGCCAACTGCCGAATCGTCAGCGCAGGCACGCCGCAGCGTGCGCTCATGGCTTCGGCGCTAAAACCGGCAATGGCCTGACGCACCTCTTCTAATCCGCTGACGGCCAAGTGGCTACTGCGCCCCAGGTTTTCCTCAAACAAGGTATTGAGCAGGCCGAACAACAGCGCGGCATCCTGCCCCGGGCGCACGAATACGTGCTGGTCGGCAATCGCGGCAGTTTCACTGCGTCGCGGATCGACCACAACCAATTTGCCACCCCGCTTCTGAATGGCTTTCAGGCGCTTTTCCACATCGGGCACGGTCATGATGCTGCCGTTAGAGGCCAGCGGGTTACCGCCTAGGATCAGCATAAAGTCGGTGTGATCGATGTCCGGAATCGGAATCAGCAAGCCATGGCCATACATCAAATGACTGGTCAAATGATGTGGCAACTGATCAACCGAGGTGGCGGAGTAGCGGTTGCGGGTTTTCAACAAGCCGAGGAAATAATTGCTATGGGTCATCAGGCCGTAGTTATGCACGCTCGGGTTGCCCTGATACACCGCTACGGCGTTTTTCCCGTGTGCCGCCTGGACCGCGCTGAAGCGCTCGGCTACCAGCTCGAAGGCTGCGTCCCAGTCAATTGCCTGCCACTCGCTACCCACGCGACGCATCGGCTGACGCAGGCGGTCGGGATCACTCTGAATATCTTGTATGGCCACCGCTTTGGGGCAGATATGACCGCGACTGAAGGTGTCTTGAGGGTCGCCCTTGATCGAGCGGATCTGCGTGGAGCCATCAAGCTGGGTTTCAGTTTCAATGGTCAGGCCGCAAATGGCCTCGCAGAGATGACATGCACGGTGGTGGAGGGACTTGCTCATGGCCTGGCCTCTTGTTCTGATTCGAAACGACCGCACAGGTCGCCAGAATCGAACTATGGTGCCGGCCAAAGAAAGGCACCAGTAGGCTTTGTCTTATGAATCGGCGGGCATCATGCCCACCGATTCACTAAAGCGTCGAGACCTTAACGGATCGAAGTGACAGTACCTTTGTTACCAGTCACTTTGACGTTAACGGTTTTGTATACGAAGTAGTCCTGCACATTAACTTCGTAACGCGGGGCGACGATCACGTCAGCACCCGAAGCCTTGACCGCTTTGTATGCAGCTGCGGACTTGGCGGAAGCAACCGGGTCAAGACCCAGCGCAAAACCACCTTCGCCACCACCGTAGGTTACGCCGTCGGCGAACTGGGTATCACCACCGAACTTGATCACGCTGAACAGAATGTTCACCGAAGACTCACCCGAGATGGTTTCACCCACTTTCACGTCTGCTTTCAGGCCTGTTTCAACTGCGCCGCCCAGCGGCAGAGTTGGTTGGCTGACGTTCTGGCTGGCACAGCCGGTCAGCAGGGCAAAAGCAGAGATAGCGGCGATAGATGCAAAATGTTTCATATGAAACTCCGTTTCATAAACGTTCCATGGACACCCCGTTGCGGGGCAATGCATTGCCTCGGAAAGGCGGGCGCATCCTAATTTCCACGCATTTCGAGTTCAACCACAGATGTCGTTTTTATGACATCTCTCACAACGATTATGGGTTCAGGCTTACAAATCGAATAATGCTAGTGTAATCGCGAGTGGTTTGCGCCTGTTCGCCATTTACTTATAAGATCGCGCCTTCCCCGTTTCGTCGCATGGTGCGGCCCTAAGCCGTAGGTTCTGCCGTTTCTTCTATTTCACTCGGCCCTTGAACCTGCGCCTCGCTGTCAAAAGGTAGTTAACGATGAGCGCAAGACACTTTCTCTCGCTGATGGATTGCACCCCCGATGAGCTGGTGGGGCTGATCCGCCGAGGCATGGAGCTCAAGGACTTGCGTAACCGCGGCGTGCTGTTCGAGCCGCTGAAAAATCGAGTGCTGGGTATGATTTTTGAGAAAGCCTCGACCCGTACCCGCCTGTCGTTCGAAGCTGGGATGATTCAGCTCGGTGGCCAAGCGATTTTTCTGTCGCCGCGCGACACCCAACTGGGCCGCGGTGAGCCGATTGGCGACGCGGCTATTGTCATGTCGCGCATGCTCGATGCGGTGATGATCCGCACCTTTGCCCACAGCACCCTGACCGAATTTGCGGCCAACTCGCGGGTACCCGTGATCAACGGCCTGTCCGATGACCTGCACCCCTGCCAGTTGCTGGCCGACATGCAAACCTATCAAGAGCAGCGCGGCAGCATCAAAGGCAAAACCGTGGTGTGGATCGGCGACGGCAACAACATGTGCAACTCTTATATAGAAGCGGCCATCCAATTCGATTTCCAACTGCGCGTAGCGTGCCCTGCAGGTTACGAGCCGAGCGCCAGCTTGCTGGCACTGGCTGGCAAGCGCGTACAAGTGCTGCGTGACCCTGCACAGGCTGTTGTCGGCGCCCACTTGGTCAGCACCGACGTCTGGGCCTCCATGGGCCAGGAAGAAGAAGCCGCCGAACGCATGCGCCAGTTCAAACCCTACCAGGTCACACGCGCCCTGCTCGATACCGCGGCCGATGACGTGCTGTTCCTGCACTGCCTGCCGGCGCACCGCGGCGAAGAAATCAGCGAAGATTTGCTCGATGACCCACGCTCAGCGGCCTGGGATCAGGCAGAAAACCGCCTGCATGCGCAAAAAGCGCTGCTCGAATTTCTGGTTGAACCGGCGTACCACCACGCATGAATCCAGCCCTGCTAACCCTGCGCGAACTGAGCTGCGGCTACCCTGAACATAAAGTGGTGCAGCACCTTAATCTGCACCTGAATGCGGGTGATATCGGCTGCCTGCTCGGCCCCTCGGGCTGTGGCAAGACCACGACGCTGCGCGCTATTGCCGGCTTCGAGCCCGTGCTGGAAGGCGAGATCCAGCTGGCCGATCAAATCATCTCCAAAACGGGCTACACCCTAGCGCCGGAAAAACGTCGGATCGGCATGGTCTTTCAGGATTACGCCTTGTTCCCGCACCTCAGCGTGGCGGAGAACATCACCTTCGGCATCCGTAAGCAGCCGAACTCTGAGCGCATTACCGGTGAGCTGCTGGAGATGGTCAAGCTCAGTCATCTGGCGAAACGCTACCCACATGAACTCTCCGGCGGCCAGCAACAGCGCGTCGCCCTGGCCCGTGCACTGGCACCGGAGCCGCAGCTACTGCTGCTCGACGAGCCCTTCTCCAACCTTGACGGTGAATTGCGTCGGCGCTTGAGCCATGAAGTGCGCGACATCCTCAAGGCCCGCGGCACCAGCGCGATTCTGGTCACACATGACCAGGAAGAGGCCTTTGCCGTTAGCGATCAGGTGGGTGTATTCAAGGAAGGCAAATTGGAGCAGTGGGACACCCCGTTCAACCTTTACCACGAACCGCTCACCCCCTTCGTCGCCAGCTTCATCGGCCAGGGCTATTTCATTCGCGGGCAGATGCTCAGCCCAGAAGCCGTGCAAACCGAACTGGGGTTAATTCGTGGTAACCGTGCCTACACCTGGCCCGTCGGCAGCGCCGTGGATGTTTTGCTGCGCCCGGATGACATCATTTACGACCCAGATAGCACGCAAAAAGCCTTAATTGTCGGCAAAACCTTCCTCGGCGCAGCCACCCTGTATCGCCTGCAACTGCCAACAGGCAGCCAGCTGGAAGCGATTTTCCCCAGCCACGCCGACCACCAACCGGGGCAGCAGGTTGGTATTCGCGTGGAAGCTGATCACCTGGTGGCGTTTGCGGTGCCCGGCAGTATTGCCACGCAAGCCAGCCTGGGCGAGTCGGGCGTCCGCCGCTACAGCAGCGACAGCTAATCAGCTCACGGCAGCAAGAGCCGGCCACTGGCGACCATCACCGCCTGGCCGGCAATCTTTACCCGCTCCCCCGCCAGTTCACAATGCAGCTCGCCGCCGCGCGCAGAACATTGGTAAGCACTCAGGGCATTCTTGCCGAGTTGCTCGGCCCAATAAGGCGTGAGGATGCAGTGGGTCGAGCCGGTGACCGGGTCCTCATTGATGCCGATGGCGGGCGCAAAGTAGCGCGAGACAAAATCGTGCTGTTCACCGGGCGCGCTGATCAACAGGCCCAGCCCCGGCAATTTCGCCAGCACGGCCATGTCGGGCTGACAGGCCCGCACGGCCGCCTCACTGGGCAATATCGCCAGTAGCTCCTGAATACCCGGCCCTTCGTGCAACGCCAGCACACGCTGCACGGGTAGACCCAGGGCCTGTTCCACCTCTGCGCGCAGCTCACAGGACTGGGCCCGACGCACAGGGAAATCCAGCACCAGCCTGGCGCCTGCGCGACTGACTCGCAGCGCGCCGGACAAGCAGGTGAAGTTGATCACCTCACCCGGCTCGTCATATTGCTCAAATAGCACATGGGCCGCCGCCAGGGTGGCATGACCGCACAGTGGCACTTCAGCAGACGGGGTAAACCAACGGATATGCCAGGCCGCGCCCTCCTTCACCACAAACGCGGTTTCCGCCAGGTTATGCTCGGCGGCAATCTGCTGCATCAAGGCATCATCAAGCCAACTGTCTAAGCGATAGACCATCGCCGGGTTGCCACTGAAGGCGCGCTGGGCGAAGGCATCAATCTGGTAAAAATCGAGCTGCATAAAACCACCTCCATCATTTAGTCATGCCCAAGCATGCCGCAAACAGCCACGCGAACGCCGCTACAGCCGGACATGAAATGGGCCGTACAGCACAACCAAGGGGTCAATCGTTTTGACACAGACCCGGCGGCGAACCGGGCCTGCATAAGGGGCGTTAGTTCTCGCTGCGCACCCGGGTCACTGCATCCAGCCAACCGTCATACAGCTTGCTGCGATGGCTATCGGCCATGCGCGGCTCGAAACGCTGCTGACGGTGCCAGTGACGGGCGATGCTTGCCAGGTCCGTATAAATCCCGGCCTGCAGGCCGGCCAAATAGGCGACGCCCAGCGCGGTGGTTTCAGTGACTTCAGGGCGCTCAACTGGCACACCCAGGATGTCGGCCAAGAACTGCATAACCCAATTGTTCTCCACCATGCCGCCATCCACCCGCAGTGCGCTGGGCTCTACAGAGCCGTCCTGGCGCATGGCTTCGAGCAGGTCCCGGGTCTGATAGCACACCGACTGCAGGCCGGCAGTGACAATCTCCTTAATCCCGGTGTCGCGGGTCAGGCCAAATATCGCGCCACGGGCTTTCGGATCCCAGTACGGCGCACCGAGGCCGGTAAAGGCTGGCACCAAATAGACCCCGCAGGCATCGCCAGTCTGCTCGGCCAGCGCTTCAGTATCGCGGGCGTGACTAATTAGCTTGATGCCATCACGCAGCCACTGCACGGCGGCACCGGCGACGAAGATACTGCCCTCCACCGCATAGGTAACCTGGCCATTCAAGCGATAGCCAACCGTAGTGAGCAGACGATTCTTCGAGATCACTGGCGTGCTGCCGGTGTTCTGAATCATGAAGCAACCCGTGCCATAGGTGCTTTTCACCATGCCTGGCTCAAAGCAGGCCTGACCGATCAACGCGGCCTGCTGATCACCGGCCATGCCTAACACCGGAATAGAGGCGCCGAGCAGGCTGGCGTCGGTAGTGCCGAAATCAGCGGCGCAGTCGAGCACTTCAGGCAACAGACTGGCGGGGATTTCAAACAGCTTGAGCAGCTCTTCATCCCACTGTTGGGTATGGATGTTGAACAGCAAGGTGCGCGAGGCGTTGCTGGCATCGGTCTTGTGCGACTTACCACCGGTCAAACGCCACAGCAGGAAAGAATCCACGGTGCCGAAACGCAGCTCACCGCGCTCGGCCCGCTCACGGGCACCGGGGACTTTGTGCAGGATCCAGCGCAGCTTGGTGGCGGAGAAATACGGGTCGATCAACAGGCCGGTTTTGGCCGCCACCGCCGCTTCATGGCCGGCGTCCTTAAGCTCAGCGCAGTAATCAGCGGTGCGTCGATCCTGCCAGACAATCGCCGGGTGGATCGGCGTACCGGTCTGCGCATCCCACACCAACGTGGTTTCACGCTGATTGGTGATACCGATCGCCGCCACATCACTGGCACGCAAACCGCACTGCTTAAGCGCCTCACGGCAAACCTTGAGGGTGCTCAGCCACAGCTCTTCACCGTCATGTTCAACCCAGCCATCCTGAGGAAAATACTGTTTGAACTCCTGCTGCGCGCGCGCCACGGGTAGCCCCTGGGCACTGAACACAATGGCACGACTGCTGGTGGTGCCTTGGTCGATAGCAAGCAGGTAATGAGACATGCGAGTTTCCTTATTCTTATTCGGTGGTAGAGCGGGATGCTAGGCGCGGCCAATGGGCGCAAACAGCGCCTGCGTCAGTTGCGCCAGCACAGCGGGCTCCAACTGCACCTCCAGCCCGCGCCGCCCGGCACTGACGTAGAGGCTGGGCAGCTGTTGAGCAGACTCATCGATAAAAGTACGCAGCCGCTTCTTCTGCCCCAGCGGGCTGATACCGCCGAGCAAGTAACCGGTGGCCCGTTGCGCCGCAACCGGGTCTGCCATATCGGCTTTCTTCACGCCTGCAGCCTGGGCCAGCGCTTTCAAGTCTAGCGTGCCCACTACGGGCACCACCGAGACCAACAACTCACCCTTCTCACTGGCGGCCAGCAAGGTTTTGAACACCTGAGCAGGTGGCAGATTGAGCTTTTCCGCCGCTTCCAACCCGTAGGAAGCGGCCTTGGGGTCGTGGTGGTAACTGTGCACCTGATGCACCGCTTTGGCTTTTTTCAGCAGATCAATGGCTGGGGTCATGTTCGAATGTGAAAACAATTTGAAAAATTTGGCGTACCTTAGCCGAAAAAGCGGTCTATGGCAGTTATTAACGTCGCACAGCAAAGGCCTGCAAGGTAACCGCTGTGGATGCATGGCCGTTAAAAATGATCAGGAATCATTTTTAACGTCGCGCAGCGACGACCCGTAGGGTGGCCGCCATGGATGGTGGCCATAACATTCACCCGAGCCAGTCTATAATGCCGCGCACTCTCAAGGAGCCCTTATGACCCTGCCGCCCCGCCAACACGATATTCTCGAGCTTGCCCGCGAGCGCGGCTATGTCAGCATTGACGAGTTGGCTCAGGCCTTTGCTGTGACGCCGCAAACCATTCGTCGCGACATCAACCAGCTCGCCGAGCAGGGTTTACTGCGCCGCACCCACGGCGGCGCTGCGAGTGAAAGCTCAAGCATCCAGAACACCGCTTACAGCATGCGGGCCGGTCTGATGCGCGATGAGAAGCAGCGCATCGCCGCCGCCGTCGCCGCGCAGATCCCCGACCACGCCTCGCTGTTTATCAACATCGGCACCACCACAGAGGCGATTGCCCGTGAACTGCTGGGCCACAAGGGCCTGAAAATCATCACCAACAACCTGCACGTGGCGGCTCAGCTCAGCGCTAAGGCGGACTTCGAAGTGCTGCTGGCCGGCGGCACGGTGCGCAGCGATGGCGGTGTGGTGGGCCAGGCGGCGGTGGATTTTATCCAGCAGTTCAAGGTCGACTTCGCTCTGGTCGGCATCAGCGGCATCGATGAAGACGGTAGCCTGCTCGACTTCGACTACCAAGAGGTGAGGGTCTCCCAGGCCATCATCAGCAACGCCCGCCAGGTGTTTTTAGCCGTCGACTCGAGCAAATTCGGCCGAAATGCTGTGGTGCGTTTAGGCTCAATCGCGCTGGTCGACCGGCTGTTCACCGATGCAGCCCCCTCTATTGCAGTCAATCGTCTGCTGGCTGAACACAAGGTGCAGCTCGACCTGGTGTAAGCCAACACTCCTACGTTAAACATCGATGACCACTGGGCGCGAAAGCGCATTGCGGGGTGGCGAAGCTGTGCATATTCGACTAGCATATTTTCGAAAGTGAACATTAAAAGTTCAATACTGACTTTCGGTGCCCTATGCCTACTCGTCTCGCCAGCCACACGCCACTCGCTGAAGTCTATGACCTTGCCGTGATCGGCGGAGGCATCAATGGTGTCGGGATCGCCGCCGATGCAGCTGGACGCGGTTTGTCCGTGTTCCTTTGTGAAAAGGACGACTTGGCGCAGCACACCTCATCGGCCAGCAGCAAACTGATCCATGGCGGCCTGCGCTACCTCGAACACTACGAGTTTCGCCTGGTGCGCGAAGCATTGGCCGAGCGCGAAGTGCTGTTGAACATGGCGCCACACATCGTCAAACCCATGCGTTTTATCCTGCCCCATCGCCCCCACTTACGCCCGGCCTGGATGATCCGTGCAGGACTGTTCCTCTATGATCACCTAGGCAAGCGCGAGCAGCTGGCAGGGTCACGCAGTTTGCGCTTCGGCGCGGGCAGCCCACTGAAAGCCGAAATCAGCCGCGGTTTTGAATATTCCGACTGCTGGGTCGACGACGCCCGCCTGGTGGTACTCAATGCCATGGCCGCCCGCGAAAAAGGCGCGCACGTGCACAGCCGTACCCGTTGCGTTAGCGCTAGGCGCAGCAAAGGCCTGTGGCATATCCACTTGGAGCGCAGCGACGGCAGCCTGTTTTCGATTCGCGCCCGCGCCCTGGTCAACGCCGCCGGTCCCTGGGTGGTGCGCTTTATCCGTGAAGACCTCAAGCAGGAATCGCCGTACGGCATTCGCCTGATCCAGGGCAGCCATATCGTCGTGCCGCGCCTGTTCGAGGGCGAGCAGGCGTACATCCTGCAGAACGAAGACCGCCGTATTGTCTTCGCCATTCCGTATCAGGAGCGCTTCACCCTGATCGGTACCACGGACCGCGAATACCAAGGCGACCCAGCCAAGGTGGCGATCAGCGCAGAAGAAACCGATTACCTGTTGAACGTGGTCAACGCTCACTTCAAAAAGCAGTTAACCCACGATGACATCCTGCACACCTATGCTGGCGTGCGCCCATTGTGTGACGACGAATCAGATGACCCGTCGGCGGTCACCCGCGACTACACCCTGTCACTCTCCGGCCACCCTGGCGAAGCACCGCTGCTGTCGGTGTTCGGCGGTAAGCTCACCACCTACCGCAAGCTGGCTGAGTCGGCGCTGGCGCAACTGGCGCCCTTCTTCCCGAAGATGGGCCCACGCTGGACGGCCAGCAGCCTGCTGCCCGGCGCCGAACAACTGGACAGCCAAAGCGGGTTGATCGAAGCGCTGTGCGCACGTTTTGACTGGCTGCCCACCTCGCTGGCGCGGCGTTGGGCCAGCAGCTACGGCAGCCGCAGCTGGATAATGCTCAAGGGCGTGAGCAGCCTCGACGATCTAGGTGAGCACCTCGGCGGCAGCCTCTACGCCCGTGAAGTCGATTATTTATGCCAAGAAGAATGGGCCGTGCAGGCCGAGGATATTCTCTGGCGACGTAGCAAGCTGGGCCTGTTCACCACGGCGTCGCAGCAAGCCAAACTCGACAGTTACCTGCAGCTCGAATCCGCCCGTAGCCCGCAAGCGGCGCCCGTGCTCTGAGCCGTTTGAGGGATAAATTGCAGCATCGAGTAGGAGGCAGATTCACATCTGCCGTCCTCTCACACCACCGTACGTACGGTTCCGTATACGGCGGTTCAGGTTATACGGCTAAGCCGATTAATCGTATCCAGTATTGAGACCAGTCCAAGGCCATCCCAAAGCTTC
>JAHIWP010000023.1 GCA_018816095.1 Gammaproteobacteria bacterium | reverse complement strand
TCCGGTTCAAGGGCGGCATCATCTGCCGCACCACCCACTCCCGATGCTCTATCGAATAACGCGCCACACGGCTCTCACTTCCGCCCACCGACCAAGACTCATCGAATCAACTCACACGACAACTATCCTGACGCGGCGGGCAAACGCCACACCAAAGCAGGCATCAAAGCGATTCGAGATCACGCACCGCAATGGCTGAAGAATGCCATCGACTTAGGACTGCTCATTTCGCAGCGCCCGTGCGACTTGCTGAACCTACGCTTCAACGACATCGAAGATGGTCACATGTACATACAAGCACAAAAAGATACTCATTCGCTGAAGGTGGAGATCACCCCCGAGTTTCAGAAAGTCATCGATCAATGCCGCGATGATGTTGACTCACCTTTTCTGATTCACCGTCAGCCTGATCGTAAACGCGACCATGACAATAAAGAGCACCCGACCAAAATCACTAGGGAGTGCCTGAGCCGCGAATTTAGAAAAGCGCGGGATGCAGCCAAGTGCTACCCGTCCTACTCAGCTAAAGAGATGCCCGGCATGCACGAAATCCGCTTTACCTCATTGGAGATGTACTACTTAGCCGGTAAGGACGTTCAAAAAATCGCGGGCTATTCTAGATCAGACATTACCAGGAGATACCTCAAGAACCCCAAGGTGGCTGGGTATGCCGATTTCACACCCGACCTAGACATTAGTGAGTTCATTGAAGACTCACCCACGGATAGCAGTGGTAAGTAATGGGGGGGGTTATGAATCGCTTAAACGGTTATTTTCATTTTGCCCATAATTATCGTAACTACGATTTTATAATTAATCCCTCTTATTATTTTTAAAGGAAAAGGGATGAGGCGGATTATGCGCTTAAAAGAAGTCATCCACGTCTGCGGGATACGCAGAAGCACCATCTATTTGTGGATGCACGAAGGAACATTTCCGAAGAGTCGCTCCATAGGTTCAAGGGCGGTTGGTTGGGACAGCGAAGAAATTCAGAAATGGGTCAATGACCGGCTAGGCGGACATGACTGATCAGGAGAAGCAGTATGGAAAAAGAACTGATCAAAATCAGTGAATTTCAGCGCAGAAAGTGGGGGGTAAACGGAACCCCTATGTGTGCTCAGGCAATTCGTAATCATCTGCGAAATAGGATGATTCCCGGAGAACAAATCGGACGTACTTGGTACGTCGACTGGAACGGCTATAAGCGGCTCAGCCCAAACCCGCTGGTAAACATGGTTTTGACAGGTGCTGCATAAATGACAAGGCCACGAAACAAATCAAACTCAGGTCTTCCAAGCAATCTGTACTTCGATAAGCGCCGGAAAACGTATCGCTATCGAAGAGCCACTGACGGTAAGTGGTATCCATTTGGCACAGACAGGCTCCAGGCGATTGATGCGGCAAAACAGCTCAACCTTGAGTACATGAAGGGTCGTGATCTTGTGGCATTGGTGATGAACGAAAACACCATGACCTTGGAAGCTTACATTGAGCAGTACAGGCGTGAAATTCTACCTAAACGTAAACTTGCCAAAGGGACGCTTGAGCTCTATGCCGTGCATTTCAGGAAGATCATCAAGGCACTGGGAGGAAAGCCGATCAACGAAATCACGATCAAGATTGTCGCCGACTTCTTGAGGAAATCAACACCGCGTTCAAGTAATCAAGTACGCGCATTACTGATGAATGTGTTCACTCATGCAGTGGCAGAGGGGCTAATTCCTGATAACCCGGCGGTCAGCACCATTGCCCAGTTAGAGGAGAAAACACGCAAACGCCATACCAGAGAGGGGCTGAAAGCTATTCGGGATGCATCTCCCCAATGGCTTAAGAATGCCATCGACCTGGCACTGATCACCGCCCAGCGCCGCACCGACATTCTGTCGATGAAGTTCGAAGACATACGCGATGGCGACCTGCATGTGATCCAGCAGAAGACTGCCAAAACGACGGATGCGGCGTGGATACGGTTCAAGATCACGCCAGAGTTGCAGGCGGTCATTGATCGGTGCCGTGACAATATCCTGTCGCCCTACCTGATCCACCGCCGGCCGGAGCGCAAACGGCAAAAGCAGGCCGAGCAGAAAGAGCACTGGACGAAGATCGAGGAAAGGTTTTTGACCAGGGCATTCAAGGATGCGAGGGACGCGGCAGAATGCTACACCACCTGGAAGGATGAAGAGCAACCGGGCTTCCATGAAGTGCGGGCGCTGTCTCTGCACTTGTACAAGAAAGCCGGAAAGGATGGGCAGAAGATCGCCGGGCATGCCAGCGAGGAGATGACGAAGAACTATCAGCGCGACCACGCCGAAATCATCTGGGCGGAAGCGGTACCCGACCTGGATATCAGCGAAATCACCGGGTAGTTTTGCGCGCATTTTGCGCCAGTTTTGCGCAGCCCAAAAACAAAAACAGCCACTGATCGCTCAAGTGGCTGTTTTTATTGGAGAATTATGGTCGGGACGGAGTGATTCGAACACTCGACCCCTAGCACCCCATGCTAGTGCGCTACCGGACTGCGCTACGCCCCGACTAGGCGTTAATCTGTTTCGGAGCCCCGAAACTTGGCGAACTATACATTAAGCCCCTGAAATATGGAAACTTTTTGAATAGCGCGACTATTTTTTGAGCACCTGTAAAACATCTTCAAGCTCGGTAATCATTTGCTTGATCAGTTGTTTGTATTGAGTGTTGTCATCTTTGGCTTCATCACCAGAAAGGCGCTGACGCGCCCCGCCGATAGTAAAGCCCTGATCGTATAAGAGCGCACGAATCTGCCGAATCATCAGCACGTCCTGACGCTGATAATAGCGGCGATTACCACGTCGCTTTACGGGGTTGAGTTGCGGGAACTCCTGCTCCCAGTAACGCAACACATGAGGCTTAACGGCGCACAGCTCACTTACTTCACCGATAGTGAAGTAGCGTTTGCCGGGTATGACAGGTAATTCGTCGTTATGACTTGGTTCCAGCATACGCCTCGACCCTGGCTTTAAGTTTCTGGCCTGGACGGAAAGTCACCACACGGCGGGCCGTGATCGGAATTTCCTCTCCTGTTTTTGGATTACGACCGGGGCGCTGACGCTTATCGCGCAGATCAAAATTACCGAACCCCGAGAGCTTGACCTGTTCGTTGAGCTCCAGCGCTTGGCGGATTTCTTCAAAGAACAGCTCCACCAATTCCTTGGCTTCCCGTTTATTCAGGCCCAGCTCTTCATACAGACGTTCCGCCATCTCAGCTTTCGTCAGAGCCCCCATACGCTACTTCCTTAACGTGGCGTTGAACCTTTGTTCCAGGGAGGTGAGAATATTTTGCATTGCTGCGCTCACCTCATCGTCATTTAGAGTGCGCGATGGATGCTGCCAGGTCAAGCCAACCGCAAGGCTTTTTCTATCAGGATCAATACCTTTACCGTGATACACGTCAAATAGCTTGAGGTCCGTTAGCCACTCACCTGCAGCGCCCTTGATACAAACAAGCAAATCCTGCGCAGGCACATCACGATCGACCAGCAAAGCCAGGTCACGCCGCACTTCAGGAAACTTAGAAAGTGCCTGGAACTTAGGCATAACACCCTGAGTGATTTCGCCCAACACGAGTTCAAACATGAATACTGCTTGATCCAAGCCTAGCGCTTTCGACAACTCAGGATGAATGGCACCAACGAACCCGACAAGGCGCCCACCACGCTCAATGCGCGCTGTTTGCCCCGGATGCAGTGCCGCATGCTCGCCTGGCATAAAAGCAAAGCTATTGCCCGCACCAGCGCTGGCTAGCAAAGCCTCAACATCAGCCTTCACATCATAGAAGTCGACATCATCACGAGTATGCGCCCAGCCTTCTGGCAAGCGACCACCACAAATCACACCCGCCAGCATCGGCTCTTGCTTCAAACCTTCGAGCTGACCGACAAAGCGCAGACCACTTTCAAACAGGCGCACACGCGACTGCTGACGATTCAAGTTGTGCTCAAGCGCCTTGATCAGACCTGGCCACAAGGAAGAACGCATCGCCGCCATATCTGCGGAGATCGGGTTAGCCAGCATTAGCGGCGCAACGCCTGGGTTGAACAGCTCGAATAATTTTGGATCGATAAAACTGTAGGTGATTGCCTCCTGATAACCGCGGGCAACCAACAAACGACGCAACGCCGGTAGCTCGATAGCGGCTTCGGCCTTAGTTTGCGGAGCCAAACGCGCTTGCGGATAACGTACAGGCAAGCGGTTGTAGCCATACAAGCGGGCAAGCTCTTCGATCAGATCGACTTCCAGGCTGATATCGAAGCGGTGACTTGGTACACCAACCTGCCACCGCCCTTCGCCATCGGCCCGGATATCCAAGTCCAAAGCAGCTAGCAAGCGGACAACTTCAGCCTCGTCCATCTTCAGGCCGAGCATCTGTTCGATGCGCTCAGCACGCAACGTGACCGGCGCAACACTCGGCAACTGCTGCTGATTGACGACTTCGATAATCGGCCCAGCTTCGCCACCGACAATATCCAGCAGCAACGCAGTCGCGCGCTCCATGGCTTCACGCGCCAGCTGCCAGTCCACACCACGCTCAAAGCGGTGCGAGGCATCGGTGTGCAGCCCATAGGAGCGAGCCTTGCCAGCGATGGCAATGGTGTCGAAGAACGCACTTTCAAGGAACAGGTCGCACGTCTTGTCATTCACACCGCTATGCTCGCCACCCATCACACCAGCAATGGCCAAGGCACGGCTGTGATCGGCGATTACCAGCGTATCGCTGCGTAGGCTGACTTCCTGACCATCAAGCAGAACGAGCTTCTCGCCCTCCTCGGCCATACGCACACGGATACCACCATTGATCTCGGCAAGATCGAACGCATGCAACGGCTGGCCCAGTTCAAGCATCACGTAATTAGTGATGTCGACAGCCGCATCAATACTGCGCACATCGGCACGACGCAAACGCTCAACCATCCACAGCGGAGTCGGTTTGGACAGATCGACATTGCGCACCACACGACCGAGGTAACGCGGGCAGGCTTGCGGCGCGAGCACTTCGACCGGACGCACTTCATCGTGGCTCGACGCAACCGCCTCAATTACTGGACGAGTGACAGGCGCGGCATACAGCGCACCTACTTCACGCGCCAGGCCAGCCAAAGACAGGCAATCACCACGATTCGGTGTTAGATCAACTTCGATGCTGGCGTCATCAAGATCCAAATAGACACGAATGTCCTGACCGACTGGCGCGTCTGCCGGCAACTCCATAAGGCCATCATGGTCTTCACTGATCTGCAGCTCGGAAGCCGAGCACAGCATGCCGTTTGATTCGACACCACGCAGCTTGGCTTTCTTTATTTTGAAGTCGCCAGGCAGTTCGGCACCCATCATGGCGAACGGGATTTTCAGGCCGGGGCGCACATTCGGCGCGCCGCACACCACCTGAAAGGTTTCCGCACCACTACTCACCTGACACACACGCAATTTATCGGCATCAGGATGCTGCTCGGTGCTCAGCACCTCGCCCACCACCACGCCACTGAATACGCCCGCAGCCGGCGATACGCTATCGACTTCTAGGCCAGCCATGGACAGGCGGGCAACCAGATCGTCGCGAGAGACATCTGGGTTTACCCAGCTGCGCAGCCATTGTTCACTGAATTTCATTCTGTCTGTTCTCCTGAACCAATTCGATTACGGAATGCGAAGGCGCTAGCGAAATTGCGCCAGGAACCGCAGGTCGTTATCGAAGAACAGCCGTAAATCGTTGACGCCGTAACGCAGCATAGCCAGACGCTCAACACCCATACCGAAGGCGAAGCCGGAGTATTTTTCCGGATCAATGCCCGACATGCGCAGTACATTCGGATGCACCATGCCGCAGCCCATAACTTCCAACCAGCCAGTCTGCTTACACACACGGCAACCTTTGCCGCTGCACATTACGCATTGCATGTCGACTTCGGCCGATGGCTCGGTGAACGGAAAGAACGAGGGACGGAAACGCACCCCCAGCGGCTTCTCGAAGAACACCCGAAGGAATTCCTCAATAGTGCCTTTGAGGTCGGCAAAGCTCACACCTTCGTCGACCAGCAGACCTTCGACCTGGTGGAACATCGGCGAGTGGGTGATATCGGAGTCACAGCGATAGACACGACCGGGGCAAACAATGCGGATCGGCGGCTGCTGCGATTCCATGGTGCGCACCTGTACCGGCGAGGTGTGGGTGCGCAGCAACATGTTCGCGTTGAAGTAAAAGGTGTCATGCATCGCCCGCGCCGGATGGTGGCCGGGGATATTGAGCGCCTCAAAGTTGTGGTAGTCGTTCTCTACCTCGGGGCCTTCGGCGATGCCGTAGCCTATCCGAGTAAAAAACTGCTCTACACGCTCCAGTGTGCGGGTTACAGGATGTAGCCCGCCCGATACCTGCCCACGCCCTGGCAGGGTTACATCAATCTTTTCGGCGGCGAGCTTAGCGCTCAGCGCAGCCTGTTCCAATGTCTCTTTACGGTTGTTCAGAGCATCCTGAACTTTATCCTTGGCAGCATTGATCAACGCACCGGCTTGCGGGCGTTCTTCTGCCGACAGATTGCCCAGGGTCTTCATCACCTGAGTTAACTCGCCCTTCTTGCCCAGATAGTGAACGCGCAGTTGCTCTAGAACATTCACATCGTCGGTGTGGCTAACGGCCTCAAGCGCTTGCGAGACCAGCACATCCAGATTTTCCATTTACAGACTCCAGATACGAAATAGGGGAAGAGCTTGAAGGCTCTTCCCCTATTGGTGACGTTTAGCACCGGGCGAACCCGGTGATTGTCGGGGGACTTAAGCCAGTACGGCTTTCGCTTTCTCGACAATCGCAGCAAACGCCGCTTTTTCGTTCACTGCCAGATCAGCCAGTACCTTACGGTCGATCTCAATGGACGCTTTTTTCAGGCCAGCAATGAAACGGCTGTAAGACAGACCGTTAACACGTGCACCGGCGTTGATACGAGCGATCCACAGAGCGCGGAACTGACGTTTTTTCTGACGACGGTCACGGTAGGCGTACTGGCCTGCCTTGATCACCGCTTGCTTGGCAACGCGGAACACGCGTGAACGTGCGCCGTAGTAGCCTTTAGCGAGTTTCAGAATTTTTTTGTGACGCTTGCGAGCAATAACGCCGCGCTTAACACGAGCCATGAGTAATTTCCTCTATCTTGACCGATTAACGAACGCGCAGCATGCGCGCCACTTTTGCTACGTCAGACGGGTGCACCATGGAGCTGCCCCGCAGTTGACGCTTACGCTTAGTGGACATCTTGGTCAGGATGTGGCTCTTGAAAGCGTGCTTGTGCTTGAAGCCGTTAGCAGTTTTCAAAAAACGCTTGGCTGCACCACTCTTAGTTTTCATCTTTGGCATGTTCGGATACTCCGCATTCAGTTGATAAACATAACCGCAAGGCCTGCCGTGCCCTGGTGGTTATTTCTTCTTTTTGGGGGCGATGACCATGATCAGCTGGCGTCCTTCCATCTTTGGATGCTGTTCAACGGTGCCGTATTCAAGCAGGTCAGCCTCAACCCGCTTCAACAACTCCATGCCCAGCTCCTGATGCGCCATCTCACGGCCGCGGAATCGAAGCGATACCTTGGCCCTGTCCCCATCACTAAGGAAACGTACCAGGTTGCGTAGTTTTACCTGGTAATCCCCTTCCTCCGTCCCTGGACGAAACTTGATTTCTTTAACCTGAATCTGCTTCTGGTTTTTCTTTGCAGCAGCAACCTGTTTCTTCTTCTCGAAGATCGATTTGCCGTAGTCCATCAGCTTACAAACAGGTGGCACTGCATCGGCAGAAATCTCTACCAGATCCAGCTTGGCCTCTTCGGCCTTAAGAAGCGCGTCCTCAATTGACACAATCCCGAGCTGCTCACCCTCAGCGCCAATTAACCGTACCTCACGTGCCGAGATATTCTCGTTGATCGGTGCCTTAGGTGCAGCTCGCTTATCTTGTCTCATATCACGCTTAATAATGATTACTCCAAATCTTGGCGACCACGCCGGGAAACCGCCTGCGCAAGAAGTTCAGCGAATTGAGTGACGGGCATAGAGCCCAGATCAACACCTTCGCGAGTACGCACGGCGACAGTTTTCGTCTCAACTTCCCGATCTCCAATAACCAAGAGATAGGGAACCTTGAGCAAAGTATGCTCGCGGATTTTAAAGCCTATCTTCTCGTTCCTCAAGTCAGACTTGGCACGAAAACCGCTTTGATTGAGCGTTTTTTCCACTTCGAGGGCAAAATCAGCCTGTTTATCAGTGATATTCATCACCACAGCCTGAGTCGGTGCTAGCCAAGCAGGGAACGCACCCTCGTAGTGCTCGATCAAAATACCAATGAAACGCTCGAATGAACCAAGAATCGCCCGGTGCAACATGACCGGCACTTTGCGACTGTTGTCCTCGGAAACGTAACTCGCTTCAAGGCGCTGAGGCATATTCGGATCGTACTGCAGCGTACCGCACTGCCAGGCACGACCGAGACAGTCAAGCAGCGTGAACTCGATCTTTGGACCGTAGAACGCACCCTCCCCCGGGAGATACTCCCAAGGCAGACCCGCCTCATTCAGCGCGTTGGCCAGCGCCTCTTCAGCACGATCCCAGAACGCGTCATCACCCACACGCTTAGCTGGGCGCGTAGAAAGCTTCATCTTCACATCACTGAAACCGAAGTCAGCGTAAACCTGCAACGTCAGTTTGATGAAGTCAGCGGCCTCTTTCTTGACCTGCTCTTCAGTGCAGAAGATGTGTGCATCATCCTGAGTGAAGCCACGCACGCGCATAATGCCATGCAGCGCACCCGACGCTTCATTGCGATGGCAGGAGCCGAACTCAGCCAAACGCAGCGGCAATTCACGGTAGCTTTTCAACCCCTGATTGAACACCTGCACGTGGCATGGGCAGTTCATCGGCTTGATGGCGTAGTCGCGACTCTCCGACTCCGTAGTGAACATGTTGTCGGCGTAGTTACCCCAGTGCCCAGATTTCTCCCACAGCACGCGATCAACGATTTGCGGGGTCTTGATCTCCTGGTAGCCATTCTCACGCTGCACACCGCGCATGTACTGCTCAAGCACCTGATAAATAGTCCAGCCATTTGGGTGCCAGAACACCATGCCAGGCGCTTCTTCCTGGGTATGGAATAGATCAAGGCGCTTGCCGATCTTGCGATGGTCGCGCTTCTCAGCCTCTTCAATACGCTGAATATAAGCCGCTAGCTGCTTCTTATCTGCCCAGGCTGTGCCGTACACACGCTGCAGCTGCTCATTCTTGGCATCGCCGCGCCAGTAAGCACCAGACAACTTGGTCAGCTTGAAGGCTTTAAGGAAGCGCGTATTCGGCACGTGCGGACCACGGCACATGTCGACGTATTCTTCGTGGTAATACAGACCCATGGCCTGCTCATCCGGCATATCTTCAACCAGACGCAGCTTGTAATCCTCACCACGGGCGGTGAAGACATCAATAACCTCGGCGCGCGGCGTCACTTTCTTGATGACGTCGTAGTCTTTCTCGATCAGCTGCTGCATGCGCTGCTCGATGGCTGCCACATCATCTAGAGTGAAAGGACGCTCAGACGCGATGTCGTAGTAGAAACCGTCATCAATGACCGGCCCGATTACCATCTTGGCAGTTGGAAACAACTGCTTAACCGCATGCCCAATCAAATGCGCACAGGAGTGGCGAATGATTTCGAGACCTTCTTGGTCTTTGGGCGTAATGATCTGCAGGGTTGCGTCGCTATCAATCACATCACAGGCATCAACCAGCTTGCCATTGACCTTACCGGCTACCGTGGCCTTGGCCAGGCCGGCACCGATGGATTGCGCCACCTCAAGTACAGATACTGGGTGATCGAACGAACGCTGACTGCCGTCGGGAAGAGTAATGATGGGCATGGCGCCTCCTCTCCTAGTGGTGACCTCTACCAAAGGCCACATGGGTTGGGATGAGCCAGTAAGCGATTCGGCGGTAAACCTGCCATACAGAAGCAGGAGCATGTACGCCTAACCAAAACCGAACCGCAGTCACTGGAGGTTTTAAACAACAACTAACCGCATGAATGCTTGCAGAAAGCCTGACTTACTGACAAGAACCCAAAAAAAAGGGCCGCCTAAGCGACCCTTTTTTCTACCAAATTTGGTAGGCACGATTGGACTCGAACCAACGACCCCCACCATGTCAAGGTGGTGCTCTAACCAACTGAGCTACGTGCCTACGATGGGTGCGCATTCTACGGCCAGGCGAAAAAGTGTCAACAAGTTTTTTGGCTAACTGCCTGAATAATTGAATTTTTTACTGTTTTATCGTGCGTTTAATATTTCGCACAGGCCACTAGCCGAGCATTTTCAACTCAGGTAGCATCCGCTCATTCGTAAAATATAAAGAACAGAGGTTGCAAAATGGCGCACACAGCTTATCCACAATCCTACTATGCGGCCTCCGCCAATCCGGTACCGGCACGCCCGGAGCTAAATGGTGAGGTCGAAACTGACGTGTGCATCGTCGGTGCGGGCTATACCGGTCTATCTACCGCTATTGCCCTGTTGGAAAACGGCTTCAAGGTCAGCATCGTTGAGGCTGCAAAAGTCGGCTTTGGCGCATCGGGCCGCAATGGTGGGCAGATCGTCAACAGCTATAGCCGTGATATCGATGTGATCGAGCGCAGCGTGGCACCTAAGCAAGCACAGCTGCTCGGCGAAATGGCCTTTGAAGGCGGGCGCATCATTCGCGAGCGCATCGCCAAGTACAACATCCAGTGCGACCTTAAAGACGGTGGTGTCTTCGCAGCCAATACGCCTAAGCACATGAAGCATCTGGAGTCGCAGAAAAAACTCTGGGAGCGCTATGGCCACACCCAGCTGGAACTGATGGACGCCAAACGCATACAAGAAGTCGTGGGTACTGACATTTATGCCGGCGGCATGCTCGATATGAGCGGCGGCCATATCCATCCACTCAACCTGGCACTCGGTGAAGCCGCGGCAGTTGAGTCGCTCGGTGGGGTGATTTATGAGCAGTCCCCTGCTATCCGCATTGAGCGCGGCGCCAATCCCGTTGTGCACACCCCCAACGGCAGGATCAAAGCCAAGTTCGTGGTGGTCGCGGGCAACGCCTACTTGGGCAACCTGATTCCTGAACTATCGGCCAAATCGATGCCATGCGGCACCCAGGTGATTACCACTGAGCCATTGTCCCCTGAGCTGGCGAAAAGCCTGCTGCCGCAGGACTACTGCGTAGAAGACTGTAACTACTTGCTCGACTACTACCGCCTTAGCGGTGATAACCGCCTGATCTTTGGCGGTGGCGTGGTCTACGGTGCCCGTGACCCAGCGAACATCGAGGCGATCATTCGCCCGAAAATGCTCAAGGCTTTCCCGCAGCTGAAAGACGTGAAGATCGATTACGCCTGGACCGGCAACTTCCTGCTGACGCTCTCGCGCCTGCCGCAAGTCGGGCGCCTGGGCGACAACATCTATTATTCACAAGGCTGCAGCGGTCACGGCGTGACCTACACCCATCTGGCCGGTAAGGTACTTGCCGAAGCACTGCGCGGTCAGGCCGAACGCTTCGACGCATTCGCCGACTTGCCGCACTACCCATTCCCGGGCGGTCGACTGTTCCAAGTACCGTTCAGCGCCTTAGGCGCTTGGTACTACACCATGCGCGACAAGCTGGGCATCTAACACCAGCGCCACAAACAGAAACGGCACCCTTGAGGTGCCGTTTTGCGTTTTCGCTCACACGAATTGTGGGATGCCTTTACAGCGCGGCATCCGGCCAAACCTCACGCGCCGTGCGCAACGCACGCTGCGCCGCTGCACCCCGGCCTTGCTGCTGCAGATCACGAGCGGCCTGCAACCAGACTTGTTCAACAGGCTGTGCAGGCAGTTGATTGGTCGGCTGAATCAATACCGCCCAACGCCCGGCCTCCTCCCACGCGTCGTCGAAGCTGGCAAAACTGGTGTACCAGCGTCGGTCATTGCCTGAACGCAGCACCAGCGTCCGCTCGCGCTGGTCATAGCCCACCAGCACGGCAAACTGCGAGCCCGGCCCAGCAAACAGACGATCCTGCAGCACCAGCACCGGGTGCCCAGCGGAAACCTGCTGCATCAACGCATCCAAGTTACCGGTCAAGGGATACACCAGAAGCTCATACGAGCGCGCCACCGCCTCAAGCCCCGCCTGCGGGCTCTGCCCTTTGCCCACCTGCTGCAGGCGCTCATCCACCAAACCAGGGCTACTGATCACCCCGTGATAATTGAGCAACGCCGCTAACGCCGAAGGTCCACCCTGAGCGTCACTGAGTTGGAAGAATGGCACGTCAGTCAGCTCGACCCGTTCAGGCAAGCGCGCTGTCTCTGGCGACAGCTGCGGCCCGCCCGCGCAGGCAACGAGCAGAAAAAGCATGGCAAAGGGCAGAAGCCTGACGACTCGAACTGGCTGGAACATCACTCACCCACTGATCTATTTGTGGCGCAGAGCATAACCATGAAGTGCCCACGCCCCAACCTCTTCAAGCTACTTACCGCGTTATATCCACCCAGGAGAAACGGGTAATCATTACCAACGGCACGGCATCAGCCCTCGTAATACCTCCACGAACGTTTAAACCCTGATCTCGGACAACGCGTTCTGCACGCAATAGGCTTATATAGATGGGTAAACGTCTCGGTGGATAACCCAAGGTGGCCCGATGGACTTTAAGGATTACTACAAGACACTCGGCCTTGAGCCCGGTGCAGATGACAAGGCGGTCAAGGCGGCCTATCGCAAACTGGCGCGCAAATATCACCCCGACGTCAGCAAGGAAAAGGACGCGGAAAATAAGTTCAAGGAAGTCGCCGAAGCCTACGAGGTGCTAAAAAGCGCCGAAAAGCGCGCCGAGTACGATGAACTGCGTCAATTCGCCAAGCAAGGTCGGCCCTTTGAGCCGCCGTCTGGGTGGCACTCCCAGGCCCATGCCGGCTTTGCCGATGGCATGGACGGCGACAGCGAGTTTTCGGATTTTTTCGAGTCTTTGTTCGGCGCCGCTGGACGCAGCCATCGCGGCGGCCGCAGCGGTGCACGGCGTGGCCAAGACGTGGAAATGGAGCTGGCGCTGCTGCTTGAAGAAACCCTGGCGGATGAGACGAAGACCATCGCCTTCCAATTGCCGCAGTACAGCCCCGACGGCCACCCACTGCCCGCGCTCAACAAGACCTTAAACGTAAAAATCCCACGCGGTGTGAGCAACGGCGAACGCATTCGCCTGAAGGGCCAAGGTGCGCCCGGGCTGGGCGGCGGCGCGAATGGTGACTTGTACCTGATTATTCGCTTTGTCCCGCACCCACTGTTCGACGTTGAGGGACACAACCTGATTCTCACCGTGCCATTGGCACCTTGGGAAGCGGTGCTGGGCGGCCAGGTCACGGTACCCACGCTGACCGGCAAAATTAACCTGCGCATCCCCGCCAACACCCAAAGTGGGCAGCGGCTGCGCATCAAAGGTAAGGGGCTGTTCAGCAAATCTGGCGAGCCGGGCGATCTCTACGCGCTGTTCAAGATCGTTATCCCGCCGCAAACCGACGAGCCAGCACGCGCACTCTGGGCGCAACTGGCCGAACAAGCCGCTTTTAACCCGCGCGCGCAGTGGAGTCAGTGATGAACAGCCTGATCATGCAATTAGACATTCACGAGTTTTGCCAACGTGCCGGGCTGTCGCAGACGGTTGTGCTGGAAATTGTCGAGCACGGCATCGTCGAACCCACAGGCCTGACACCCGATCAATGGCAATTCGATGCCGACGCTCTGGCCATCGTCAAGCGTGCGTTTCGCTTGCAAGCCGAACTGCAAATTGAATGGGCCGGGATTGCCCTGGCATTGCAGTTGCTCGATGAGCTGGAGCAGCTGCGCGCCGATAACAGCCATTTACGCCGGCGCTTGAGCCGCTTCGAGCAACCCTAGCCGGCCCTACGTGACACCAAGCCGCGCAGTTGCAAACTCCCTCTGTTTAGCTAACCAAGGTAACTATGTCAGTCAGCCGTAAATGGATCGTTCCTGCCGCGAGCATTGCCGTCGTGGCAATAATTGCCGGCTTACTCTGGTACACCCTGCGCCCTACTGGCCTGGGAGATGGTTTCGCCAGCGGTAACGGGCGCATTGAAGCCACCGACGTCGACGTGGCCAGCAAGCTGCCCGGCCGAATCGCCAGTATCGACGTTGAGGAGGGCCAGTTCATTCAACCCGGGCAAATCATTGCCCGCATGGACACCCAGGTACTTGAAGCGCAGTTGGCCCAGGCCCAGGCGCAAATGCGTCAAGCGCAGAACAGCCAGCGGACCGCAGGCGCCCAGGTCCGTTTGCGCGAAAGCGAGAAAGTAACCGCCGAGGCGATTGTTCGTCAGCGCCAGGCAGAAGTGTCGGCCGCGCAAAAACGCCACGCCCGCAGTGCCATTCTGGTTAAGCGTAATGCCATGGCGCAGCAGCAACTGGATGATGACCTCGCCCGCCTGCAAAGCGCTCAGGCGGCACTGGCCGCCGCGCAGTCACAGGTGATCTCGGCTGAAGCGGGCATTGCCGCCGCGCAGTCGCAGGTGATCGAGGCGCAATCTGCCGTGGAAGCCACTCAGGCCAGCGTGACCCGCTTGCAGATTGATATTGAAGACAGCCAGCTCAAAGCACCGCGCGGCGGCCGCGTGCAATACCGCATCGCCGAACCCGGCGAAGTCATCGGTGCGGGCGGCAAGGTACTTAATCTGGTTGATCTGAGTGATGTCTACATGACCTTCTTCCTGCCCGAGCAGCAGGCAGGCCGAGTCGCGCTGGGCGCCGAGGTGCGTCTGGTGATCGATGCCATCCCGCAGTATGTGATCCCGGCCAAAGTCAGCTACGTGGCCAGCGTCGCTCAGTTCACCCCGAAAACCGTGGAAACGGCCAGCGAGCGCGAAAAACTGATGTTCCGGGTTAAGGCCCGGCTTGACCCGCAACTACTGCAACGCCACCTCACGCAAGTAAAAACCGGCGTGCCCGGCGTGGCGTATCTGCGCCTCGACCCACAGGTCGAGTGGCCTGAGCATCTGGCGATTAAGGTTCCGCAGTGAGCACAGCCGCGGCAACCGTCGCACAGCTGCATGATGTCAGCCTGCACTACGGTAAAACCTGCGCCCTTAATGCGGTCAGCCTGGAAGTACCCGCGCAACGCATGGTCGGCTTGATCGGCCCGGACGGCGTGGGCAAATCCAGCTTGCTGGCGCTGATTGCCGGTGCCCGTAAAATCCAGAGCGGGCAGATCGAGGTGCTCGGTGGCGACATGGCCAGCCGCGAACACCGCCGGCAGGTTTGCCCACACATCGCCTACATGCCTCAAGGCTTGGGCAAGAACCTCTACCCAACGCTCTCGGTGATCGAGAACCTGGACTTCTTCGCCCGTCTCTTCGGCCAGGCCGAGGCCGAGCGTAAAAGCCGAATCGATGATCTGCTGCGCAGCACCGGCCTCAGCAAGTTTGGCGAACGCCCGGCCGGCAAGTTGTCGGGCGGCATGAAGCAAAAGCTCGGGCTGTGCTGCGCCTTGATCCACGACCCCGACTTGCTAATCCTCGACGAGCCCACCACCGGGGTCGACCCGCTGTCGCGTAACCAGTTCTGGGAGTTGATCGAGCGCATTCGCGCCCAACGCCCACAAATGAGCGTGCTGGTGGCCACGGCTTACATGGAAGAAGCCGAGCGTTTTGATCATTTGATCGCCATGGATGACGGCGCCGTACTGGCCACCGGCAGCCCGGCCGAGCTGCTGCAACGCACAGGCTGCAAACACCTGGAAGAAGCCTTTATCGCCCTGATGCCGGAAGCCAAGCGCAAGGGCCATACGCAATTGGTCATCCCGCCACGGCCGGCAGGCGAGCAGGAAATTGCCATTGAGGCGCGCGACCTGACCCTGCGTTTCGGTGATTTTGTCGCGGTCGACCACGTCGATTTTCGCATTGAGCGCGGGGAAATCTTCGGCTTTCTCGGCTCCAATGGCTGCGGCAAAACCACCACCATGAAGATGCTGACCGGTTTGTTACCCGCCAGTGAGGGGCAAGCCCTGCTGTTCGGCCAGACCGTAGACGCCAACGATATGGCCACGCGCAAGCGGGTTGGCTATATGTCGCAGGCCTTCTCGCTGTACGGCGAATTGAGTGTGCGGCAAAACCTGGTGCTGCACGCTCAGCTGTTTCACGTTGCGACCGAGCAGATTGACGCGCGGGTGGCGGAAATGGCCGAACGCTTCAATCTTGGCAGCGTCATGGAACAACTGCCTGAGCGCTTGCCGCTGGGTATTCGTCAGCGGCTATCGCTAGCGGTGGCGATGATCCACAAACCGGAAATCCTCATCCTTGATGAACCGACCTCAGGCGTCGACCCGATTGCCCGCGATGTGTTTTGGCAACTGATGCTCGATCTGTCACGCGATGACGGCGTGACCATCTTCATCTCCACGCATTTTATGAACGAAGCGTTGCGCTGCGACCGCATCTCCTTGATGCACGCGGGCAAGGTACTGGACAGTGATACGCCACAGGCACTGATGGACAAGCGCGGCCTGCCAACCCTGGAGGCGACCTTTATCGCCTACCTGCAAGAGGCGGTTGGCAATCCCGCTCCCACCGAAGCGCCGACATCCGCCCCGGACGCGAGCAGCGCCGCAACTCGCCCGGCCGCGCGCCGACGTTTCAGCTTGCTGCGCCTGTTTAGCTATACCCACCGCGAAACCCTGGAGCTGCGCCGCGACCCGATTCGCGGCAGCATGGCGCTGTTCGGCAGCCTGCTGCTGTTGTTCATCATCGGCTATGGCATCAGCCTGGATGTGGAAAACCTCACCTACGCTGTGCTCGACCGCGACCAAACCACCACCAGCCAGGCCTATGCACTCAACCTGGCTGGCTCGCGCTACTTCCTTGAGCAAGCACCGCTGCACGATTACGACGAACTGGAACGGCGCATGCGCAGCGGCGAAATCAGCCTGGCGGTGGAAATACCGCCTAATTTTGGCCGTGATCTCAAGCGCGGCGCCGTGCCGCAGATTGGCATGTGGCTCGACGGCGCCATGCCCATGCGCGCCGAAACCATCAAGGGGTATGTCACGGGCCTGCATGCCAGCTACCTGCAACAACTGGCACGCCAGAGCAGCGCCTCAACCAATAGCAACCTGCCAACGCTAGAAGTGCGCTACCGCTACAACCCGGACGTGGAAAGCCTGAATGCCATGGTGCCGGCGGTGATCCCACTGCTGCTGATGCTGATTCCGGCGATGCTCACCGCCCTTGGCGTGGTGCGTGAAAAGGAGCTGGGCTCGATCATCAATCTGTATGTCACGCCGGTCACCCGCCTGGAGTTCCTGCTCGGCAAACAGCTGCCGTATATCGCCCTGGGCATGCTCAATTTCATCTTGTTGCTGATGGCCGCCGTCTTTGTCTTCGACGTGCCGCTCAAGGGCAGCCTGCTGGCCCTACTGACTGGCGGCCTGCTGTATATCAGTTGCGCCACGGCCATGGGCCTGCTGATGTCGACCTTCACCCGCAGCCAGATCGCAGCGGTATTTGGCACGGCCATCGTCACCCTGATTCCGGCCATTCAGTTTTCCGGGCTGATTTACCCGGTGTCCTCGCTGGAAGGCTTTGGCGCCGTGATTGGGCAGATTTACCCCACCTCGCACTTTTTAATCATCAGCCGCGGGGTATTTTCCAAGGCCCTCGGCTTCGTTGAGCTGTACCGCTACTTCATCCCCCTGCTGATCACCATTCCCGTTCTGCTGGCGCTGTGCACCAGCCTACTGAAAAAGCAGGAGGCCTGACATGGCGCAGCTGGCGAATATCTTTCACCTGGGGCTCAAGGAATTGCGCAGCCTGCAACGTGACCCGGCGCTGCTGTTGCTGAT
The DNA here is from genome assembly GCA_018816095.1 of Gammaproteobacteria bacterium. Taxonomy (GTDB): domain Bacteria; phylum Pseudomonadota; class Gammaproteobacteria; order Pseudomonadales; family Pseudomonadaceae; genus Aquipseudomonas; species Aquipseudomonas spirodelae. Next base: position 35,646 of record JAHIWP010000023.1, on the reverse strand, counting down.
TGTCTGGGCCTTTACCCTGGGCATTGTCACGGCCGCTACCAGCATGCCGGAGAGCCTGCACAATGCCTCGATAGCCGTGGTCGACGAGGACCGCTCGCCGCTCTCGGCCCGCTTGATTGATGCCTTTCAGCCGCCGTTTTTCCGCGTGCCGCAACGTATCGAGCTGAGCCAGATGGACCACGGCATGGACTCGGGGCAGTACACCTTCACCCTGAACATCCCGCCTAATTTCCAGCGTGATGTACTCGCCGGGCACAGCCCCGCGATTCAGCTCAACGTCGACGCGACGCAAGTCAGCATGGCCTTCACAGGTGCGGGCTATATCCAAATGATCGGCGCCCAGGAAGTAAGCGCGTTCTTGCGCCACTACCGCGCCGATCTGCCACAGCAAGCTGAACTGGCCGTGCGCGTGGCGTTCAACCCGAACCTGACACGCAGCTGGTTCGGCTCGGTGATGGAGGTGATTAACCAGATCACCATGCTATCGATCATCCTCACCGGTGCCGCGCTGATCCGTGAGCGTGAGCACGGCACCATCGAACACCTGCTGGTGATGCCCGTCACTCCGCCTGAGATCATGCTGGCCAAAGTCTGGTCGATGGGCCTGGTGGTATTGCTGGCTACCGCACTGTCGTTGCTGCTGGTGGTTCAGGGCTGGCTGCAGGTTCCAATTGCCGGCTCGCTGCCGCTGTTTTTGTGCGGTGCGCTGCTGCATCTGTTTGCCACCACCTCAATGGGCATTTTCTTCGGCACTATCGCGCGCTCAATGCCACAACTGGGCTTGCTGATCATTCTGGTACTGATCCCACTGCAGATCCTCTCCGGCGGCACCACGCCGCGCGAGAGCATGCCTGAACTGGTGCAGCAGATCATGCTGGTGGCGCCGACCACCCACTTCGTCGACCTGGCCCAGGCGATCCTGTATCGCGGTGCAGGCTTTGCCACCGTTTGGCCGCAGTTCGTGGCGATCATCGCCATTGGCGCGTTGTTTTTTGCCGGCGCGCTGCTGCGCTTTCGCAAGACCCTGGCGCAGATCAACTGAAGGCTGGCTGCTCATGGCGGGGTGCTGGGTACCTTGTCGAATGGCGCCCGCGTTTTATCCGGCTAGACATCCCGCATCAGAACAACTTGAAAATCTGAGCAGCAGCAGTTTCAGTGGCCGTTTTACAGCGCCATACTGCAGCCTCGCATACACCTTCGTGTTTTAACGCGCGCGGTGGTTTGTCCGCGTACTCGGGGTTACCCGCTTACCGCAAAACGCGGGATGATCAATTTAGCCGCCTAATCAACCGCACAGACGCCAGGCTTATTCGGGGCTTCTGTGTGCCCTGCTCAAGTAGCCTCCCATAAGGCGCACAGTTTCCAGGCCACCACGTGAAATATTCGACACTCACTGCAGCGCTGCTCTGCCTATTGTTCAGCCACCTTGCTCGGGCTGAGCCGTATCAGGTCGTGACCGAAGAGTGGGCCCCCTACAACTACCAAGCGAACAATCAGCTCACCGGCATGAGCACGGAGATCATCCGGGCCATTATGGCCCTGACCGGTGATAACTTTGAGGTGTTGCTAGTGCCCAGTATGCGTACCTCCCGCACCTTACGAACACGCCCGAAAACCATCATGTACTCAATGTTCCGCACAGCTGAGCGTGAGCCGTTATACAAATGGGTCGGGCCGCTCGTGGAAGAGTCTATTTACCCCTATCAGTTGGCCAATACCTCGCAGCCGATAACTTCCCTGGAGCAACTTCTGCGGGCTCCGCAGATCACCACGCGCCATGCAGGGCTAGTCCCCGACATGCTGCAATCACTGGGTTTCAACAACCTCGATAAGAGTGCCGCCAATAGCCATCAGCTCTACCGCATGCTGCTGGCCGGACGCACCGACATCATCATTGGCGACACTGCGGCAGGGGTGGCTTACTACAGCCGCGAGTTGAATATCCCAGCCGGGACATTGCGGCAGATCCCCCTCGAACTCTATCGCTCACCGCTGTACATCGCCTTTAGCCTCGACTCTGACGATGAGCTGCTCGCCGCATGGGCCAGCGCCTTAGCGCAGCTGCGCCAATCGGGTGAACTGGAGCGTATCAAGAGGCGCTACGAGCAACCCATCGAGCAATAAAAGCGCTGGCTGGTAACAGCTATTCGTCACGATGTAGCCACCACAGGGCAGCGATAAGCCGCGCTTGCCCATGGCAGTCATCAGCACGGCAGCAGGTTAAAAAAACGGGAGCACAAGGCCCCCGTTTCTCTTTTATGGCGACAGGTTACAAACCCGAGAGCGCCCAGCCCGCTACAAATGGCAAGAGCACGGCGCTGATCACGCCCAGCAGGCTCATACCCAGAGCGGCGAAAGCACCACATTCCGAGCCTTCCTCCAATGCTCGCGCCGTGCCAATGGCATGGGCGTTGATGCCGTAGCTCAGCCCGCGCGCCGCCGGGTGGGTCACATTGGACACGCCCAGCAACCAAGGCCCCAATGCCGTGCCAATCACCCCAGTCAGCATCACAAACACCGCGGCCAGGGAGGCCAGGCCGCCGAGCTGTTCAGCCGCCAGCATGGCAATCGGCATGGTCACCGACTTGCCCGACAGGCTCGCCAGCACCGGCAGCTGTGCGCCCATCGCATAGGCAATCACCAACGTCAGCGTGACCGTCAACGAGCCGCCGACCAGTACCGTCAGCAGCACCGGCCACGCCAGCAGGCGAATACGCTTGATGTTGTTATACAAAGGCACCGCCAGGGCAATGGTCACCGGGCCCAGCAAAAAGGCGATGGGCGCCGCACCTTCACGGTAGGTGGCGTAATCCATACCGCAGGCCAGCAACGCGCCCACCACCAGCAACATGGACACCATCACCGGTTGCAGCACCAGCCAACCACTGCGCCGGTACAGCCACAAGGCAAACTGGAACGCCAGCAGCGTCAGCCCTACGGGGAACAGCGGGTGATCGATCACCAACTGCGCCACCATCCGCCACGATGACTCACTCATGACGCCCCTCCTCACGCTGTTCAACACGAATCGCCAGGCGTTGCATCATCCAGCCGCACAGCGGCACCGTGACCAGCAACGACAGGCACAATGCGGTGAGGATCGCCGGCAGGTCGGCGAGCAGTGCATCACTGGCCAGCATGATCCCCGCTGCGGGTACCACGAACAGCAATGGCAGGTACTGCAGCAGCACGCTGGTCGCCTGACCCAGGGGTTCGCTGACCCCACCGCGCAACAACAGGTAGCCAAACAATAGGAGCAAGCCAATCACGCTACCGGGCAACACGGGCAGCAGTAACTCGCTGACAAGGCTGCCAACGATTTGCAGGAGGACCAGCCAGGTCAGTCCTTTCAACACCATGAGAAAACTCCTTATGTACGACGTCGGAACAATGGCCGCGGCTCGATGGCCGACCGCCCATATACCACACTCATCCCGGCTAAGCCCTTGAGTGCATCCGTAACTGACTTGTCTTTACGCACCGCAAAGGCATCAAAACCGCACTGGCGCATATGGCTGAGCTGGTCACGCAGCACATCGCCCACCGCGCGCAATTCGCCCTGCCACCCTAATCGGGTGCGCAACAAATAGGCCTGGCTGTAGCCACGACCATCGCGAAAGCTCGGGAAGTCGATGGCGATCAGCGGTAGGATCGCGAGATAAGCCTGCAGGCTTTCGACTTCATCATCCGGGGCCAGGCAAATACCGTCTGGGCTCAAGCGCTCACCCAACAACACAGCCTGCTCTTGGCGCTCAACCCAGGCGGCCAGCGGCAGAATCAACGGCCCGTCCGGGTGCGGCTCTGGGGTATCAGCCACCAGCGTCCAGGGGTCGTTTTCGATGATGCGCGGCGCGCCATCAAGCAAGCGGATCAGGTTATTCATGCGTTCACCTGCTGCTTGCGATAGACCTGTTCCTTGAACGGCTCCAGGCCGATTCGCTGCACAGTATCGACAAAACGCTCGTCAGCTTCGCGGTAGTCAGTAAAAGTGCGTACCAGCCCATCGATCACCTCGGGAATCTGCTCGGCGCTGAACGCCGGGCCGATCACCTTGCCCAGCGCACTGCTTTTGCCTTGCGAGCCACCAATGGTGACCTGGTACCACTCGCTGCCGTTTTTATCGACGCCGAGAATACCGATGTTGCCAATATGGTGATGGCCGCAGGCATTCATGCAGCCAGAGATATTCAGGCTGATATCGCCCAGTTCATGCAGGTAATCAAGGTCGTCGAAGCGCTGCTGAATCGCCTGGGCAATCGGGATCGACTTGGCGTTGGCCAGGGCGCAGAAGTCGCCGCCCGGGCAGGCAATCACATCCGTCAGCAGCCCGACATTTGGCGTTGCCAGGCCCGCTTCAGCGGCCGCCTGCCACAAGGCATAGAGGTCCGCTTTGCGGATATCGGGCAAGACAACGTTCTGCTCATGGGCAATACGTATTTCGGCGAAGCCAAAGCGCTCGGCCAGATCGGCCAGCGCGTTCATCTGCTGCGCCGTCACATCACCAGGCGGTGCGGCGATGCCAGGTTTGGTCGACAGCACCACGGCGATATAACCCGGCACCTTGTGCGCCAGGGTATTGCGCGACACCCAGCGGGCGAACTCAGCGTTCTGCGCCAAGGCTGTACCGAACCCCAGATCGACCTCAGGCAATGCTTCATACGGCGGCGCGATGAAGGCATCGCTGACCCGCTGATACTCCGCGTCAGTCAGTTCTGCCGGGCCATCTTTGATGTGTTGCCACTCCGCCTCAACCTCGCGGGCGAACGCCTCGATCCCCAGGGCTTTGACCAGGATCTTGATGCGCGCCTTGTACTTGTTGTCACGCCGGCCATGGCGGTTGTACACGCGCAGCACGGCCTCGACATAGGACAGCAGATGCTGCCACGGCAACGCCTCACGAATCTGCTGGCTGAGGATTGGCGTACGCCCCAAGCCGCCGCCTACCATGACCCGCAACAACAGCTCGCCCGCCGCGTCGCGATATAGATAAAGACCGATGTCATGCATCATCACCGCCGCACGGTCTTCTTCAGCGGCGCACAGGGCGATCTTGAACTTACGCGGCAGGTAGAGGAATTCCGGGTTGATGGTCGACCACTGCCGGAGGATTTCCGCCAGCGGGCGTGGGTCCAGCAACTCATCGGCGGCGACCCCGGCGAAGGCTTCAGTGGTGATATTGCGCACACAGTTGCCGGACGTCTGGATCGCGTGCATCTCCACCTCGGCGAGGTGTTCGAGAATATCCGGCACCTGCTCCAGCTCGATCCAGTTGAACTGGATGTTCTGCCGGGTGGTGAAGTGCCCATAACCCCGGTCGTAATGCTGCGCGATATTGGCCAACGCACGCATCTGCCGCGCCGCCAGCGTCCCGTAGGGGATCGCCACCCGTAGCATGTAGGCATGTTTCTGCAGGTACAGGCCATTTTGCAGGCGCAGCGGCAGAAACTCTTCCTCGCTTAGCTCGCCACTGATACGGCGCTCAACCTGATCGCGAAACTGCGCCACACGCTCATGTACCAGCGCGTGGTCGTATTCATCGTATTGGTACATCGGCGGCCTCGGCTGTTATCGATAGCGCACTATGCCCACGGCCCTGATACCGAAACAGCGGCAGATTAGGCGTAAAAATACGGATCAGATGAGCTTGCGCGCCAGCAACATGCAGCCAAGCGCGACGATACGCTCGCGGGTTTCGAGCACAGGCTGCGGGTTAGTCGGCTGATTTAACCAAGGCGCTCGGCCCACGCTGTTGCGCCGAGCAGTGCGCGAAAATCGGTGAATAGCGACGGCACAGTGCACGTGCAAGGTCACAGGCCGGCTTACCCAGCGAGCAGGGGGCGCTCGTTAGTTGTCTGCGCCCTTCCATAGCCACTGCCGCACGAGCAAACGGCAGCAGAAGGAAGGCTTGGAGACAGAGCGCATTGCAGGAGGCTGAGCGGGTTTAAAGGCCTGAGCGTTAAGCACAGGCAAAATCCGTATCAGCTCAAGCGGGAGGTGGACTTGCGTACGATTTTGATCGAGTGCTTGAGCGTTGGCTTACGCGTCACGCTGATGGCTTTCCGGCTTACCGTATCGATGGTGATATTCCAGAAGCCGCTGCTCGGTACGGTGATCTTCGCCGGGAAGGTGTCGAATGCACCGCCGTGATAGGTGTGTCGACCGCCATTCTTGAAGCTGCGGAAGTTGGCATCGCTCATCAGGCGAATGTTGCAAGTTTGCGAGCACTCGATCACGACGACGTCGTCTTCGTTGAGGTGTTCGCGCTGGTGTATAAATTTCATCTACCGCTCCGCACAGCTGGGTCAGGCTAATCAGGCCGCTAGTATGAGTGCCCGCGCCCCGGAGAGCAAAGCGCGATGCGGTTTTGCCCAAGTTAGCCGCCGCCTGCCCGCCGCCACACATTCCACCGCATCCTGGCCGGTGGTAGCATGCGCGCCCCATGCATATCCACGACTTTCACCAACGCCTCACCGATCTCGGTGCCAAGCCCATGCACATCGGGCGGATTACCCGTGCCTGGCTGCGCGGCATGCCGCTGGATACCGGCACGCGTAACCAGAAGACCGAGAACTTCCTGCCGCTGGCGGTACGTAACGCTCTGCCCGAACTGAGCAACGCGCTGGATGGACTGGCGCGCCTCAGCTCCGAACACCCGGCGACTGATGGCTCGGCGCGCCTATTGGTAGAGCTGGCCGACAAGCAGATGGTGGAAAGCGTACTGCTGCCGCGCGACGGCCTGTGTGTCTCCAGCCAGGTCGGTTGCGCGGTGGGCTGTGTGTTCTGCATGACCGGTAAGAGCGGCCTGCTGCGCCAGCTGACCACCAGCGAAATTCTTGCTCAGGTGGCATTGGCCCGGCGTTTTCGCGCGGTAAAAAAAGTAGTGTTTATGGGCATGGGTGAGCCGGCGCATAACCTGGATAACGTGCTGGAGGCGATCAACCTGCTCGGCACTGAAGGTGGCATCGGTCAGCGCAACCTGGTGTTTTCTACCGTCGGCGACCCACGGGTGTTCGAGCGTCTGCCGCAGCAGCAGGTCAAGCCGGCGCTGGCGCTGTCGCTGCATACCACCGATGCCGAGCTGCGCCAGGCGCTGCTACCACGCGCGCCGCGCATCGATCCTGAAGAACTGGTGGCGCTGGGCGAAACCTACGCGCGGCAGATCGACTATCCGATCCAATACCAGTGGACGCTGCTCAAAGGCATCAACGACAGCCAAGAGGAAATGGACGGCATCCTGCGCCTGCTCAAGGGCAAGTACGCGATCATGAACCTGATCCCCTACAACAGCCTGGAAGCTGACGAGTTCCAACGCCCCGATGGCGACCGTATCGTGCAGATCGTGCGCTACCTGCACAGCCGTGGCGTGCTGACCAAGGTGCGCAACTCGGCGGGCCAGGACATTGACGGCGGCTGCGGGCAGCTGCGGGCGCGGGCAACTGAGGTGCTCGATCGGCGCAAAAACCGTGTTTGAGTGATGGCAGCACTGTTGCAGTCGCGGCTAAAGCCCCTCCCACGCAAAGTAAGCACCAACAAAAATGCCCGCAGTGCGCGGGCATTTTTTATCGCGGTCTACTTAGTAGTAGGCGTTTTCCTTGATGCTGTGATCGGTCACATCACGCACGCCTTTTAGCTCGGGGATACGCTCCAGCAGGGTCTTCTCGATGCCCTCTTTAAGGGTCAAGTCGACCTGACCGCAGCCCTGGCAGCCGCCACCGAACTTCAGCACGGCAATACCGTCGTCAACCACGTCGATCAGGCTGACTTCGCCGCCATGGCTGGCCAGACCCGGGTTGATCTCGGTCTGCAGGTAGTAGCTGATGCGCTCGTTGATCGGGCTGTCTTCATTGACCATCGGCACCTTGGCGTTCGGCGCCTTGATGGTCAGCTGGCCGCCCATACGGTCGGTGGCGTAATCGACCACTGCATCGTCAAGAAACGGCTCGCTGACCGCATCGATCCACGCAGTAAAGGTGGCCAGGCCTAGGGCAGTGTCTTCAGCTTTCTGCTCGCCTGGCTTGCAATAGGCAATGCAGGTTTCGGCGTACTGGGTGCCTGGCTGGGTGATAAACACACGAATGCCGATGCCCGGGGTGTTCTGCTTGCTCAGCAGATCAGCCAGATAATCGTGGGCAGCGTCGGTAATGGTAATGGTGCTCATGGCAACTCCTCGCAAACATGGGCGCAGTGTACGCCACTCGCCAGCGCCGGCAAAGTCCTAGCGTTTTAGTAGGAATAACATCAGCCGCACTTATGCAGCGTCCTGCTCGCGCCCAATGAACGCCGCAATCGCTTCAGCCGCGCTGAGCAGGTGCTGGGAATGAGTGAAACCTGAGCTTTTCAGCGGTTTGAGATCGTGATCGCCGGCCGTTAGCCAATGCAGTTTGATCGCCCCAGACAGCGCATAGCCCTCAACCGTCTGACGATTACCCAGCGCATCGCGTTCGCCCTGGATGATCAGCGTCGGGGTTTTCAACTCGGCCAGGTGCGCGACACGCGGCTTCTCCGGTTTGCCAACGGCGTAGAAGGGATAACCCAGACACACCAACGCGTCGACGCTCAACTCATCGGCCAGCAGGCTGGCCATGCGCCCGCCCATTGACTTGCCGCCAATCGCCAGCGGCCCTGCGACCTGTTGGCGCACCTGGTGGTAGACCTCACGCCACTGCTCAAGCAATTGCGCCTGAGGATTGGGCGGACGTTTCTTGCCGTCCTGCCGCCGTGCGGCCATGTAGGCAAACTCGAAACGCAGCAGCGCAACCCCACAGGCAACAAGGTTTTGCGCCATGTGTTGCATAAATTCGCTGTCCATCGGCGCGCCGGCACCATGGGCCAGGATCAAGGTCGTTCGCGGCTCGCCTCGCGGGCGATCCCACAGCCAGCCCTCCGGGCTCTGTTCCTGCACGTATTGATCCCCGTCAATACCCGCTTCCCTTGCTTTGCTCATGCTTGCCTCGCTTAAAGAATCCGTTGGACTGCGGCGCTGATCGTACAGGCGCGCAGCCGCTGATTTTCGATGATCTGCCTATAACCGTGGATGGAAGCCCAGACATGAACACAACCAGCAGCAGCGCCTACAACTACAAGGTGGTGCGCCAATTCGCCATCATGACAGTGGTGTGGGGCATTGTCGGGATGGGGCTCGGCGTGTTTATCGCCGCGCAACTGGCTTGGCCCGAACTCAACTTCAACCTGCCGTGGACCAGCTTCGGGCGCCTACGCCCGCTGCATACCAACGCGGTCATCTTCGCCTTCGGCGGGTGCGCACTGTTCGCCACCAGTTACTACGCCGTGCAGCGCACTTCACAGGCCACGCTATTCGCGCCCAAGCTCGCCGCCTTTACCTTCTGGGGTTGGCAGCTGGTGATTGTACTGGCAGCCATCAGCCTGCCGATGGGCTGGACCAGCTCCAAGGAATACGCCGAGCTGGAATGGCCGATCGACATTCTGATCACCATTGTCTGGGTCAGCTACGCCATAGTGTTCTTCGGCACGGTGATGAAGCGTAACGTCAGCCACATCTATGTGGGCAACTGGTTCTTCGGTGGTTTTATCCTCACCGTGGCGTTGCTGCATCTGGTCAACAACCTGGAAGTCCCCGTCACTCTGACCAAGTCCTACTCGGCCTATGCAGGTGCGACCGACGCGATGATTCAGTGGTGGTACGGCCACAACGCTGTGGGCTTTTTCCTCACCGCGGGCTTTCTCGGCATGATGTATTACTTCGTGCCTAAGCAAGCGGCCCGTCCGGTGTACTCCTATCGCCTGTCGATTGTGCACTTCTGGGCGCTGATTGCCGTGTACATCTGGGCCGGCCCGCACCACCTGCACTACACCGCGCTGCCAGATTGGGCGCAGAGCCTGGGCATGGTGATGTCGCTGATCCTCCTGGCACCAAGCTGGGGCGGCATGATCAACGGCATGATGACCCTCTCTGGCGCCTGGCATAAGTTGCGCACCGACCCGATCCTGCGCTTCCTCGTGGTGTCGCTGGCGTTCTACGGCATGTCGACCTTCGAAGGCCCGATGATGGCCATCAAGACCGTCAACGCGCTGTCCCACTACACCGACTGGACCATCGGCCACGTACATGCCGGCGCCCTCGGCTGGGTCGCCATGGTGTCCATCGGCTCGCTGTATCACATGCTGCCCAAGGTCTTCGGCCGCGACGAGATGCACAGCATCGGCCTGATCAACGTGCACTTCTGGTTCGCCACCATCGGCACCGTGCTCTACATCGCCTCGATGTGGGTTAACGGCATCGCCCAGGGCCTGATGTGGCGTGCAGTCAACGAAGACGGCACCCTCACCTACTCCTTCGTCGAAGCACTGGAAGCCAGCCACCCCGGCTTTGTGGTGCGGGTAATCGGCGGCGCGATCTTCTTTGCCGGCATGTTGGTGATGGCCTGGAACGTCTGGCAAACCGTGCGTCATACCAAGGCCGCTGAAATGGAAGCCGCCGCGCAGTTTTCGCTTGAGGGAGCTCACTGATGAGACACGAAATACTCGAGAAGAACATCGGCCTGATGGCGCTGATGATGGTCCTGGCCGTGAGCATCGGCGGCCTGACGCAGATCGTCCCGCTGTTCTTCCAGGACGTCACCAATGAGCCGGTAGCGGGCCTCAAGCCCTATACCGCGCTGCAACTGGAAGGTCGTGACATTTATATCCGCGAAGGCTGCGTGGGCTGCCATTCGCAGATGATTCGCCCGTTCCGCGCCGAAACCGAGCGCTACGGCCACTACTCGGTGGCAGGCGAAAGCGTTTACGACCACCCCTTCCTCTGGGGCTCCAAGCGTACCGGGCCGGACCTGGCGCGCGTGGGCGGTCGCTACTCGGATGAATGGCACCGTGCGCACCTGTATAACCCGCGCAACGTGGTGCCGGAGTCGAAGATGCCAGCCTACCCATGGCTGGTAGAAAGCACCCTGGATGGCCAACACACTCCGGCCAAGATGAAAGCCCTGCGCATGCTGGGCGTGCCTTACAGCGATGAGGACATTGCCGGTGCCGCTAGCGCGGTTAAGGGCAAGAGCGAGATGGACGCCATGGTCGCCTACCTGCAAGTGCTCGGCATTGCCGTGAAGAACAAGAGGTAGCGCCATGTCATTCGAACTTATTGATATAGGAACGCTGCGCGGCATAGGTACGGCACTGGTTCTGCTGTCCTTTGTTTGCGTCACCCTGTGGGCTTACAGCGGCAAGCGCCGCCTGGCCTTTGACCAGGCCGCACAACTGCCCTTTGCCGATGAACCCAAGCTGGCTGCACCAAGGAGCAAGACCCCATGAGCACGTTCTGGAGCTGGTACATCACCCTGCTGACTGTCGGCACTCTGCTCGCCCTGTCCTGGCTGATTTTCGCCACCCGCAAAAGCGAAGTTCACAAGAACCCAACTGATCAGACCATGGGTCATGCCTTCGATGGCATCGAGGAATATGACAACCCGCTGCCCAAGTGGTGGTTCATGCTGTTTGTCGGCACCATCGTCTTCTCCATTGGTTACCTGGTGCTGTACCCCGGCCTGGGCAACTGGAAAGGTGTGCTGCCGGGCTATGAAGGCGGCTGGACTCAGGTCAAGCAGTGGCAGCATGAAGTCGACAAGGCTGACGAGCTGTATGGGCCAATCTTCGCCAAATATGCTGCCATGCCCCTGGAAGAAGTGGCCAAAGACGAGCAAGCGTTGAAAATGGGCGGCCGCATGTTTGCCACCTATTGCTCGGTCTGCCACGGCTCCGACGCCAAAGGTGCAGTGGGCTTCCCTAACCTGACTGACAGCCACTGGCGCTGGGGCGGCGAGCCGGAAACCATCAAAACCACCATCCTCAATGGCCGTATGGGCGCCATGCCGGCGTGGGCAGCGGTGATTGGCGAAGACGGCGTGCAACAAGTGGCAGCTTACGTGCGTAAGGATCTGGCCGGCTTGCCACTGCCAGCCGACAAGCCGTATGACCTGGATAAAGGGGCGGCGATTTATGCAGCCAACTGCCTGGCCTGCCACGGCGCCGAAGGTAAGGGCATGGCCGTACTGGGTGCGCCAGACCTGACCAGCCCAGCGGGCTGGATCTACGGCAGCAGCCTGGTGCAACTGCAACAAACCATCCGCCATGGCCGTAACGGCCAGATGCCGGCGCAGGATCAATACCTAGGCAACGACAAAGTGCATCTGCTCGCCGCTTATGTGCTCAGCCTGAGCCAGCAAGATCGCAACGGCGCAACGCAATAATCACCCCCTCAGCAATACTGCCTGGCGATCCCGTATCGCCAGGCAGCCTAAACAGCCTCTCCTCACGCCTCAAACCCCGCCAAGTCATGCGACCCAAGGTCGCACCCTTCCGACCAACTGCACGCACAGGCTTTGACTTGAGCTAATCTTGTCGACAGTCGCCACCTGCCATAACTCCAAGGCGATTCCTATCTTCGCGCTATGCCGTTTTAAGGTGTTTGTTGCTTGCAGCAATGCCTTGTGACAAAGGCATTACATGCTTGTTAAGAGCCCTGAAAGCCCTATCGCGCCGGCTTGTGTCGTTGCAATGAGAATCTGCTTTCTACATACTTGCCGCCGATTTTTGCCCCTAAAAAATCCATTAACCGTGGAACCCATAATGAGCACAGCAATCAGTCAGACTGCTTATAACTACAAGGTGGTTCGCCAATTCGCCGTAATGACGGTGATTTGGGGAGTCATTGGCATGGCTCTAGGTGTTTTCATCGCCGCACAACTCGTGTGGCCTGAACTCAACCTAGGCATGGAATGGACGACCTTTGGCCGTCTACGTCCGCTTCACACCAACGCGGTAATCTTCGCCTTCGGCGGTTGCGCACTGTTTGCCACGTCTTACTACGTGGTGCAGCGCACGTGCCAAACGCGCCTGATTTCCGATGGTCTGGCTGCTTTCACCTTCTGGGGCTGGCAAGCCGTAATCGTCGCAGCGGTCATCACCCTGCCGATGGGTTACACCGGCACCAAAGAGTACGCTGAGCTTGAGTGGCCGATCGATATCCTCCTGGGTATCGTCTGGGTGACTTACGCAGTGGTGTTCTTCGGCACTGTGGCCAAGCGTAAAACCAAGCACATCTATGTCGGCAACTGGTTCTACGGTGCCTTCATTCTGGTGACCGCAATGCTGCACATCGTCAACAGCGCGGCCGTTCCGGTCAGCCTGTTCAAGTCCTACTCGGCTTATGCCGGTGCGACTGATGCGATGATTCAGTGGTGGTACGGGCACAACGCCGTAGGCTTCTTCCTGACCACCGGCTTCCTGGGGATGATGTACTACTTCGTACCCAAGCAGGCTGAGCGTCCGATCTACTCCTACCGCTTGTCCATCGTGCACTTCTGGGCGCTGATCACCCTGTATATCTGGGCTGGCCCGCACCACCTGCACTACACCGCACTTCCGGATTGGGCGCAGTCCCTCGGTATGGCGATGTCGATCATTCTGCTGGCACCGAGCTGGGGCGGCATGATCAACGGCATGATGAGCCTGTCTGGCGCCTGGCATAAGCTGCGTACCGACCCAATCCTACGCTTCCTGGTGGTATCGCTGGCGTTCTACGGCATGTCGACCTTCGAAGGTCCGATGATGGCGATCAAGACCGTCAACGCTCTCTCCCACTACACCGACTGGACCATCGGCCACGTACACGCCGGCGCTCTCGGCTGGGTAGCGATGATCTCCATCGGCGCGCTGTACCACATGCTGCCTAAAGTGTTTGGTCGCCCACAGATGCACAGCGTCGGCCTGATCAACGCACACTTCTGGTTGGCCACCATCGGTACCGTGCTGTACATCGCCTCCATGTGGGTCAACGGCATTACCCAGGGTTTGATGTGGCGTGCAGTCAACGAAGACGGCACCCTCACCTACTCCTTCGTTGAAGCGCTGGAAGCCAGCCACCCAGGTTATGTGGTGCGTATGATCGGCGGCGCGTTCTTCGTCACCGGCATGCTGCTGATGGCTTACAACACCTACCGTACCGTGCGTGCCGCGAAAGCTTCTGAATACGAAGCAGCTGCACAGATTCCAGCCGGAGTAGCGCACTGATGAAACACGAAATTATTGAGAAAAATATTGGCCTGATGGCGCTGCTGATGGTTCTAGCCGTCAGCATCGGCGGCCTGACTCAAATCGTTCCGCTGTTTTTCCAGGACGTCACCAATGAGCCGGTGGAAGGCCTCAAGCCTTACACCGCGCTGCAACTGGAAGGCCGCGATGTTTACATCGCCAACGGTTGTGTCGGCTGCCACTCGCAGATGATCCGTCCGTTCCGTGCGGAAACCGAGCGTTATGGCCACTATTCGGTCGCCGGTGAAAGCGTTTGGGACCACCCGTTCCTGTGGGGCTCCAAGCGTACCGGTCCGGACTTGGCCCGTGTTGGCGGTCGTTACTCGGATGAGTGGCAGCGTGCGCACCTGTATAACCCGCGCAACGTCGTGCCTGAATCGAAAATGCCGGCTTACCCCTTCCTGGTTGAGCACAAGCTTGACGGCAAGGACACCGCCAAGAAGATGGAAGTCATGCGTGGCTTTGGCATCCCTTACACCGATGAAGACATCGCAGGTGCTAAGGATGCAGTAAAAGGCAAAACCGAAATGGACGCACTGGTTGCGTACCTGCAGGTTCTCGGCACTTCCATCAAGAACAAACGGTAACGCTCAATGGATATCGGGACTATTCGCGGCATAGGCACAGCAGTGGTATTCATCGCTTTCATTAGCGTGGTGCTCTGGGCTTACAGCAGCAAGCGTAAATCCAGCTTCGACGAGGCCGCCAACCTGCCCTTCGCCGACGATCCCAAACCCAATGAGCGTGACGAGCAATCTTCCAGGAGCAATAACCAATGACCACGTTCTGGAGTTGGTACGTAACCATTCTGTCGCTGGGCACCATCTTCGCCCTGACTTGGCTAGTGTTCGGCACCCGCAAGGGCCAGCGCCAGGACACTACCGAAGAAACCATGGGCCATACCTTTGACGGTATCGAAGAGTATGACAACCCACTGCCTAAGTGGTGGTTCATGCTGTTTGTCGGCACCATCGTCTTCGCCCTCGGCTACCTAGTCCTGTACCCAGGCCTGGGTAACTGGAAAGGTCTGCTGCCGGGCTACGACTACCTCGACAGCAAAGCAGAAACCCCATTTGCCACCAACGTGGAAATCGCTGGCGGTGCTGAGCGCAATGCCGGCTGGACCGGTGTGCACCAGTGGGAAAAAGAGATGGCCAAGGCCGATGCCCAGTACGGGCCGATCTTCGCCAAATACGCAGCCATGCCAATTGAGCAAGTGGCCCAGGACGAGCAAGCGCTGAAAATGGGCGGCCGCCTGTTTGCTTCCAACTGCTCGGTCTGCCACGGCTCTGATGCCAAGGGTGCTTACGGCTTCCCTAACCTGACCGACAACGACTGGCTGTATGGCGGCGAACCGGAAACCCTCAAGACCACCATCATGGGCGGCCGTCAGGCAGCTATGCCAGCGTGGAAAGACATCATCGGTGAAGAAGGCATCCGCAACGTTGCCGGCTACATCCGTACGCTGTCTGGCTTGAAGAATCCGCAGGGCATCGAAGTTGACCTTGCCGCAGGTCAAAACATCTTTGCGAGCAATTGTGCAGTCTGTCATGGCGCTGAAGGTAAGGGCCAACAGGCCATGGGCGCACCGAATCTGACTGACAAAGTCTGGCTCTACGGTTCCAGCTTCGCTCAGGTTCAACAAACTCTGCGTTATGGCCGTAACGGCAAGATGCCAGCCCAGGCTGACTTCCTGGGCAACGATAAAGTGCATTTGCTGGCCGCTTATGTGTACAGCCTGTCGCAAGGCAAAACCGAGAAGTAATTCTTGGACTCGGCAGGCGCGACCGCAGGTCGCACCTGCCGAGTGATCGTCAGGCGTACCATAGCGCAAGAGCACGTATGACCCCGGCCGGCACGTATCGACCAGGGCAGCCATCCAACCGCCGTGGTACGCACTGATGAGCACACAGATCCCCGTTAAAGACGTCACTCCTGCCCAGGCCAAGGTCGAAGTTGTTGACCTGTACGCCAACCGCGAAAAAATCTACACCCGCTCCTTCACCGGCATCTTCCGCAACTTGCGCATGCTCGGTGGCGCAGCCCTCTTCCTGTTGTATTTCGGCACTGTATGGTTGACCTGGAATGGCCGTCAGGCTGTTTGGTGGGACCTGCCGGAACGCAAATTTCATATCTTCGGGGCCACCTACTGGCCACAAGACTTTGTACTGCTCTCAGCACTGCTGATCATCGCCGCCTTCGGTTTGTTCTTTATCACCGTATTCGCCGGGCGCGTCTGGTGCGGCTACACCTGCCCGCAGAGCGTATTCACCTGGGTCTTCATGTGGGCTGAAAAGATCACCGAAGGTGATCGCAATCAGCGCATGAAACTCGACAAAACCCCGATGACCTCGCAGAAATTTCTGCGCAAGCTGGCCAAACACAGCATCTGGGTGGGCGTTTCACTGGTCACCGCGATTACCTTCGTCGGTTACTTCACCCCGATCCGCGATCTGATCCCCGATCTATTCACCCTGCAAGCTGGCGGCTGGGCACTGTTCTGGGTGGGCTTCTTTACCCTGGCCACCTACGGCAACGCCGGCTATCTGCGTGAGCAGGTGTGCATCTACATGTGCCCTTATGCACGCTTCCAGAGCGTAATGTTCGACCAGGACACCCTGATCGTGTCCTACGACCCTCGCCGCGGCGAGCAGCGTGGCCCGCGTAAGCGTGATGCTGATTACAAGGCTGAAGGCCTGGGTGACTGCATCGACTGCAAGATGTGCGTACACGTCTGCCCGACCGGTATCGATATTCGCGACGGCCTGCAGATTGAATGCATCGGTTGCGCGGCCTGTATCGACGCCTGCGACAGCATCATGGAAAAGATGAACTACCCGAAGGGGCTGATCAGCTACACCACCGAACACAACCTCTCCGGGCAAAAGACCCACTTGATACGCCCCCGCCTGATTGGCTACGCCATCGCCCTGCTGGCCATGTTCTGCGTATTCAGCTGGGCCATCGTCGATCGCTCACTAGTAGAGTTGGATGTACTCAAAGACCGCGTGCTCTACCGTGAAAACGAAGAAGGCCGGATCGAGAACGTCTACACCCTGAAAATCATGAACAAGGCCCAACACGAAGTGACCTATCGGATCGAAGCCGATGGCCTCGACGGCCTGGTGTATGAAGGCAAGCGTGAGGTCAAAGCACTGGCTGGCGAGGTACTGTCGCTGCCTGTGGAACTGTCCATCGAACCTGAGAAACTGCCTTCGAGCGCCAATGAAATCAGCTTCCGCTTGCAGGCGGTGGATGACCCAAGCATCAAAACCGACGCCGCCAGCCGCTTTATCGGCCCCAGCGTGCGCTGACCAGAGAAGACCATGACTGAAAAGAACGCCGAGATCATCAAGCCCTGGTACAAGCAATTCTGGCCCTGGTTTCTGATTGGCCTATTGGCCTATTCAGTGGTTCAGGGATTGACCCTGCTGACCATCGCCACAAAGAACCCGCCGGGGCTGATTTCCGATGACTATTACGACGTCGGCAAGGGCATCAACCAGTCACTGGAACGGGAAAACCATGCCATCCGTCTCAAGCTGCACGCCAATCTGCTGCTCAACGATGACGACGGCACCGCCACCCTGCAGCTGAATGGCAACAGCCGCCCGCAGCAGTTGGTGCTCAACCTTATTTCACCGACCCAGCCTGAGCGCGACCGCAGGGTAATCCTGCAGCCGCAGGCCGATGGCAGTTACAGCGGGCAGATGATCGATGCGGTGCAAGGTCGACGCTTTGTTGAGCTGATCGGCCAAGAAGGCGGCAAGGACTGGCGCCTGTTCGAAGAAGAAGACGTGCAAAGCGGCCAAGAAATCCTCCTCGGGGATGCTCAATAAGCACACCGATGGCCACTCCAACTCCCTGCTATCACTGCGGTTTGCCGGTCCCCAGCGGCAGCCGCTTTCAGGCTCAGGTACTGGGCGCTCCCCGTGAAATGTGCTGCCCGGGCTGTCAGGCAGTGGCCGAAGCCATCGTCAGTGGCGGCCTGGAGCACTACTACAGCCACCGTAGCGAAAGCGCCGCCAACCCACAGAGCCTGCCCCAGGCCCTGCCTGATGAACTCGCTCTGTATGACCGCAGCGATGTGCAGCAGCCCTTTGTCGAGCATGACGGTGAGCTCAGTGAGACCTGCCTGCTGATTGAGGGCATCAGCTGCGCGGCCTGTGGCTGGCTGATTGAAAAACACCTGCGTGCCCTACCCGGCGTCAGCGAGGCGCACCTCAATCTGTCCAACCACCGCCTGCAAGTGCGCTGGGCCGACAGTCAGTTACCGTTAAGCCAACTGCTCAAGGCGCTGCGTAAGATCGGCTACGCCGCCCATCCTTGGCAGGCCGATGCCGCCGCCGAACAACTGCAGCGCGAAAACCGCCGCGCCATGCGCGAACTGGGCGTCGCCGGCATGCTGTGGATGCAGGTGATGATGGCGACCATGGCCACTTGGCCGGAATTCAACATTGACCTGTCTCCCGAGCTGGACAAGATCCTGCGCTGGGTCAGCCTGTTTCTCACCACGCCAATTGTCTTCTACTGCTGCGGGCAGTTCTTCCGCGGTGCCCTGCGCGACCTGCGCACACGTCACCTGACCATGGACGTGTCGGTATCACTGGCGATTGGCAGTGCCTATGTCGCCGGCATATGGTCCACCATCACCGGTCAGGGCGAGCTGTATTTCGATGCCGTGGGCATGTTTGCCCTGTTCCTCCTGGCCGGCCGCTACCTGGAACGCCGCGCCCGCGAACGCACCGCCGCTGCCACCGCACAGCTGGTCAACCTGCTACCGGCGTCCTGCCTGCGCCTGGATGCCGACGGTCAGAGCCAACGGATTCTGCTCAGCGAATTGCGCGTCGGTGATCAGGTACTGGTACCGCCAGGCGCGCTGCTGCCCGCCGACGGCCGAATTGTCCAAGGCCAGTCGAGCGTCGATGAATCTCTGCTAACCGGCGAATACCTGCCGCAACCGCGTAACGTCGGCGACGCCGTCACCGCCGGCACTCTGAATGTCGAAGGTCCGTTGCAGGTTGAAGTGCAGGCCCTCGGTGACGCTACACGGCTGTCGGCAATCGTCCGCCTGCTGGAGCGCGCGCAGAGCGACAAACCGCGTCTGGCTGTACTCGCCGACCGAGTGGCACAGTGGTTCCTGCTGATTGTTCTAGTCGTTGCGGCTATCGTCGGCTTGGTCTGGTGGCAACTCGACCCATCGCGCGCATTCTGGATTGTGCTGGCCCTGCTGGTCGCCACCTGCCCTTGCGCACTGGCATTGGCCACGCCGACCGCATTGACCGCCGCCACGGGCTCGCTGCACAAGCTCGGCATGCTGCTGACCCGTGGCCACGTACTCGAAGGCCTGAATCAGATCGACACCCTGGTGCTGGACAAGACCGGCACCTTGACCGAAGGCCGCCTGACCCTCAGCGCCATCCACCTGCTGCGCGAGCTGGATGCGGATAGCTGCCTGGCCCTGGCCGCCGCCCTGGAAAACCGTTCCGAACACCCGATTGCCCGCGCCTTCGGCCAAGCGCCTGAGGCGGCCGAACAAGTCGACAGCCATCCAGGCCTCGGCTTGCAAGGGCGCGCCGGGGGACGTTTGCTGCGCATCGGCCAGGCAGACTTCGTCTGCGCACTGAGCACTCAACCCGTCCCGACCATTACCGGCGAACATGGCCAGTGGCTGCTGTTGGGTGACGAACAAGGGCCGCTGGCCTGGTTCGTGCTCGATGACCGCTTGCGCGATGACGCGCCACAACTGATCGCCATGGCCAAAGCCAAATGCTGGCAGATCATGCTGCTGTCCGGCGACAGCTCCCCGATGGTCGCTGAAGTGGCGCGACAACTGGGCATCGACGATGCACGTGGCGGCCTCACCCCGGATGCCAAGCTGGACGTACTGAAGCAGCTACACAGCCAGGGCTGCCGCGTACTAATGCTGGGTGACGGAGTCAACGATGTGCCGGTTCTGGCCGCCGCCGACATCAGCGTGGCCATGGGCAGCGCCACCGACTTGGCAAAAACCAGCGCCGACGCCGTGCTGCTCTCCAATCGCCTGAGCAGCCTGGTACAGGCGCTACACATGGCGCAACGAACCCGCCGGGTGATCATCGAGAACCTCGCCTGGGCCAGTCTGTACAATGGCCTGGTGTTGCCCTTCGCCGCCATCGGCTGGATTACCCCGATCTGGGCCGCGCTGGGCATGTCGGTCAGCTCACTGCTGGTGGTACTCAACGCCTTACGACTCACACGCCCGTAAGGGGGTTCACGCCTCACCCAAGCCGCACCTGGAGATCTTATGCCCGCCCTCTATATCTTGATCCCAGTCGCTATTGCGCTGGTGGCATTCGCCATCTGGCTGTTCTTCTGGGCGGTCGACAGTGGTCAGTACGACGACCTGGACGGCCCGGCCCACAGTATTCTGTTCGACGACGAAGACCCAAAACACAAAGCCGCCGTTACCCAGGCGCAGCAACAAGACACGCAGCACGACTCACAGGAGCCGCCGCGTGCTTGATCTGCTGCCGCTGCTGATCTCGGCCATGATCCTCGGCCTGCTTGGCGGCGGCCATTGCCTGGGCATGTGCGGCGGACTCATGGGCGCGCTGACCCTAGCGATCCCGCCCGAACAGCGCGCGCAACGCTTTCAGCTGTTACTGGCCTACAACCTGGGACGGATTTCCAGTTACACCCTGGCTGGCCTTCTGCTCGGCCTGGCTGGCTGGGCAGTCGCCACCAGCCCACTGGTAACCGGGTTGCGCGTAATAGCGGCACTGCTACTGATTGCCATGGGCCTATACCTGGCCGGCTGGTGGAGCGGCCTGACGCGTATCGAAGCCCTTGGTCGCGGCCTGTGGCGCTATATCCAACCCCTGACCCGACGCTTTATGCCCGTCACCAGCCTGCCGCGCGCTTTGGTACTCGGCAGTTTGTGGGGCTGGCTGCCTTGCGGCCTGGTCTACAGCACCCTGCTGTGGGCCGCCAGCCAGGGCAACGCGTTCGACAGCGCCGCGCTGATGCTGGCCTTCGGCTTGGGCACCATGCCCGTTCTTCTGGCCACCGGCTTAGCCGCCGAACGCCTGACCTCCCTGCTGCGTCAGCGAGGTATCCGCATGGCCGGTGGTATTTTGGTCATCCTGTTCGGTCTGTGGACCCTGCCCGGCCCGCACCAGCACTGGCTAATGGGCCACTGAACGGCAATCGGCGACAGCACGCAGCCGCTTGATACAGGTCAAAACACCCCCAACGTGGCGCACTTAGACTCCCCGGTATTGAAAGCCAAACCGGGAACCCCCGCATGCTCAACGCCATCCAGTGGGACAGCAACCTGATCCGCCGTTATGACCAGGCCGGCCCGCGCTATACCTCTTACCCGACCGCCGTGCAGTTCCATGAGCGCGTTAGCCAGTTCGACCTGCTGCACGCCCTGCGTGATAGCCGCAAAGCCATGCGCCCGCTGTCGCTGTATGTGCACGTCCCGTTCTGCGCGCACATCTGCTACTACTGCGCCTGCAACAAGGTCATCACCAAAGATCGCGGGCGCGCCCAGCCTTATCTGGAAAAACTCGAACGCGAAATCGAGATTATCAGCCATCATTTAGACCCGCAGCAGAAGGTCGAACAGCTGCACTTCGGCGGTGGTACGCCGACCTTTCTCAGCCATGATGAATTGCGTCACCTGATGGGTCACCTGCGTCAACACTTCAATCTGCTGGATGACGATTCAGGCGATTACAGCATTGAGATCGACCCACGCGAAGCCGACTGGTCAACCATGGGCCTACTCCGTGAGCTCGGCTTCAACCGTGTCAGCTTGGGCGTGCAAGACCTCGACCCGGCCGTGCAGCGAGCGGTGAACCGCCTGCAAACCCTGGAAGAAACCCGCGCCATCATCGAAGCCGCGCGCACTCTGCAATTCCGCTCGGTAAACATCGACCTGATCTACGGCCTACCACTGCAAACGCCTGAACGCTTCGCCCGCACGGTCGACGAAATAATAGCCCTGCAACCCGATCGCCTGTCGCTGTTCAACTACGCCCATCTGCCGGAGCGCTTTATGCCGCAGCGGCGCATCAACACCAGCGACCTGCCCAGCCCAGGCGACAAACTAGCCATGCTGCACACCAGCATCGAGCAACTGAGCGCCGCCGGTTACCGCTACATCGGCATGGATCACTTCGCCTTACCCGATGACGAGCTGGCCAGCGCCCAGGAAGACGGCAGCCTGCAGCGCAACTTCCAGGGCTATACCACCCACGGCCATTGCGACCTGATCGGCCTAGGCGTGTCATCCATCAGCCAGATTGGCGACCTGTACTGCCAGAACATCAGCGATCTAAGCAAATACCAAGACAGCCTCGAACACAGTGAACTGGCCACCGTGCGCGGCCTGCACTGTGATGACGACGACCGTCTGCGGCGTGCGGTGATCCAGCAGCTGATCTGCCATTTCCAACTGCGCTTTATCGACATTGAGCAGGCCTATTCCATCGAATTTCGCCGCTACTTTGCCGATATCTGGCCGCAACTGCAGCAAATGGCCAATGATGGCCTGATCGAATTGAATGCCCAGGGCATCGAGGTGCTGCCAGCAGGCCGCCTACTGGTGCGCTCGCTGTGCATGCTGTTTGATCGCTACCTCAATGAACTCAGTAGGCAGCGTTTCTCGCGGGTGATCTAAGACACCGTTACGGCGTGCCTATTCCATGACAAAGGTGGCCGCTCCTGCACCTGCAGCTCACTCGGAGCCTGCATAGCCTTGATCAGCGTCGTGACGGCGCTGCTTAAGGCCTCCTTGCAGTAGGCCATGTCACGAGCGTCTACTGCGCATTCGCGTCGCCCTGAACGCAGCCTTCAGCCACAGCACGCTTACGCTCCAGCACAGTATTCATGCCGCTTCCCGCATCGACCAACTCCAGACAATTGGAGAGGCTCATTGCATATCTTTTAAGGTCATCCGACCTATCTCCCGAGCGCCATCAAACTTGATCATGCACTCAAGAACCGCATCCTAGTGGCCCAACCCTGCGCCCTGCTGTAACCTTGCGCTTATTGTGTGTTTATCCAGGATCATTCGAGATGTCCGAAAACATCAAGCTGCATGCACCCCATCAAGCCCATTGCAAGGACTGCAGCCTGGCGAGTTTGTGCCTGCCGCTATCGCTGAATCTGGAAGATATGGACGCCCTTGACGATATCGTCAAACGCGGTCGCCCACTTAAAAAAGGCGAGTTTCTGTTCCGCCAGGGCGATGCGTTCAATTCGGTTTTTGCCGTGCGTGCCGGGGCGCTAAAAACCTTCAGCCTGAGCGATGGCGGTGATGAACAAATCACCGGCTTCCACCTTCCCAGTGAACTGATTGGGCTGTCGGGTATGGACAACGAGACCTATCCGGTATCGGCCGTGGCCCTGGAAACCACCTCGGTGTGTGAAATCCCCTTCGAGCGTCTTGACGAATTATCGGTGCAGTTGCCGCAACTGCGCCGCCAGCTGATGCGCGTTATGAGCCGGGAGATCCGCGATGACCAACAGATGATGTTGCTGTTGTCGAAGAAAACCGCCGATGAGCGCATCGCCACCTTCTTGGTTAACCT
The DNA here is from genome assembly GCA_018816095.1 of Gammaproteobacteria bacterium. Taxonomy (GTDB): domain Bacteria; phylum Pseudomonadota; class Gammaproteobacteria; order Pseudomonadales; family Pseudomonadaceae; genus Aquipseudomonas; species Aquipseudomonas spirodelae. The sequence goes on along the minus strand of JAHIWP010000023.1, from coordinate 12,001 downwards.
CTCGGCCCGCTTCCGCGCGCGCGGTTTCTCGGCCAATCAGTTCCGCCTGGCCATGTCGCGCAACGAAATTGGCAACTATCTAGGCCTTGCAGTAGAGACAGTATCGCGGGTATTTACCCGCTTCCAACAGAACAAGCTGCTCGAAGCCGAAGGCAAAGAAGTGCAGATCCTCGACCCAATCGAGCTGTGCGCCCTGGCTGGCGGTAATCTCGACAGCTGATAGAACCGCCCAGCGCAGGACCCAACAGATGATCTTCGACGAATTCAGCATCAAAACCCTGATCCGCCCGGTGGTGGACTTCCCCACGCCGGGGGTGATCTTTCGCGACATCACCCCGCTGTTCCAGTCGCCACGTGCACTGCGCATGGTCGCCGACAGTTTTATCCAGCGTTACGTCGAAGCCGATTTCAGCCACATCGGCGCTATGGATGCGCGTGGTTTTCTGATCGGCTCAATCATCGCCTATGAGCTGAACAAGCCCCTGGTGCTGTTTCGCAAGCAAGGCAAACTGCCGGCTGATGTGCTCAGTGAGAGTTATCAAACCGAATACGGCGAAGCCAAGCTCGAAGTGCATGCCGACAGCCTCTGCGAAGGCGACAAAGTGCTGATTTTCGATGACCTGATCGCAACTGGTGGCACCTTGCTCGCGGCTGCACAATTGGTACGACGCATGGGCGCCAGCATCATTGAAGCGGCCGCGATCATCGACCTGCCCGAGCTAGGCGGCTCACAGAAACTGCAGGACAGCGGCATCGCCACTTTCGCCCTTACCCGTTTCGCCCTTACCGACCAGTAATACCCAGTACTCAACGAAACGCCCGCTTTATTGCGGGCGTTTTGGTTTCCAGCCCGAGAGCCTCAGGACGCCTCGGTTCGGCTCTCCAATGTTCTGATCACATGTTCAGCCAAGCCAGAGCCGGCTTCACTCATGGTCAGGTAGGTGCGATCAGCGCCCGCCTCCTGAATGCGTTTAGCAATGTCTTCGTACATTGCGTGGGATACCAGCAAACCACTAAAACCGCGCTCGCGCAGCTTCTGCGTTGCAATGACCTTGGTCTCTTCATCGTTAAGCGTGAGGATTACGGCATCAACCTTGGGCATATCCAGGTGCTGCCAGAACACCGGATCTTCACCATCGGCAAACAGCACGTGACGCCCAGCCGCCTTACTCTGCTCAATCACAGTAGGGTCGGAATCAAGACCAACCACACGATAGCCTTGCTCCTTCAGATAATCGTAAGCCGCGCGGCCAGTGCGCCCCATGCCCATTACCAATGTTTGTGCATCGCCCAGCGATAGCGGTTGCTCATCGGGGTGGCGGATATTGCGCTCTAGGGGGATTAAGCACCAAGACCAACGCTCGTAGAGCAGATGAACGATACGATTGAGTGGAGCGGAGACAACAAACGACAACGCCACCGTAATGGCCAACGGAATCAGCCATTGCGGCAGCACGACGCTGGCCATAATCAGGCCGAATTCGCTGTAGTTGGTAAGGCTGACACCCGCGAGGAAAGCGCTACGCGCGCGCAAGCGAAAGAGCAGAAACAGAAAAAAGAACAGCACGCCCTTGAGCGGCAATAGCAACGTCATCACCAGCGCAAACTTCAGCGCATCCGCATCCGGAAGACCGCCAATCCCGATCTGTAAAAAGAAGCCAACCAAGAAGACTTCTTTGATACCCCACAATGAGTTGGACAACTCGGTAGCGCGCTTGTGCTTAGCTAACAACGCGCCAAATGCCAGAGCGCCTAGCTCCGAACTCAGCCCTAATTGCTCAAAGCCGAAGCCACCGACCGCCAACGCCAAAAGCAAGCCAAGCAAGAGCAGCAGCTCCTCGTGACCACTGGCATCAAGCAAGCGGAATAACAGAGGACGCAGAAACGGCAAGGCAAAAACCAGCAACGCCCAAGGTGACGGCAAATCCCCAGCCGCCAGGCTCATTACCAGCAAAGCAATCATGTCCTGAAGCACCAGAACACCAATTGCTACACGACCGTGAAACGCCCGAAGCTCGCGCTTACTTTCGAGTACTTTGGCTGCCAACACCGTACTGGAAAATGACAGTGCACTCGCCAGTAATAAACACTGCAACCAAGGTAAATCGAGTAGCAGCCTGATTGCGGGGAGAAACAGCACACTGGAAATGGCGAAGTGCAGCAATCCACCGCCAATCACCTCGCGCCGCAGCAGATTGCTCGGTTTCAGCTTTAGGCCCACGGTAAACAACAACAGCAGCACACCCAAATGAGCAATGTGCTGCAGCGCCTCACTGTCATGTGGACCAACACCGATGTACTCACCTACTGCTGCCAAAGCAAAGCCTGCCCCTAGGTAACCCACCAATGGCGGCAGCCCCACAATTCGTGCAGCCAAGCCCATGCCAAAGGCAAAAGCAATCCAGGCAGCTTCAATCATCAGTAATCCTTATCAGCAGAAACAAGCGCCAAGCCAGCAAACATCTCAGCGAGCCGGGCGAAGTAACTTAATAGCATACGGGCGTAGCGCTTCAGCAATATTGATCAACATCAGCCACCGCAAGTGCAACGGACCGGCTTTCTAACATGCGGTACGCCGCAAGCAAGTCACAGACACCACTGATCACACCAGACTCGCTCAGCGGCAGCTGGCAGAACGCTTGAGTGAGAAATAGCATGCCGCAGATGGCGTGCTGAAGTTTTCCTAGTGCTCAGCACAACGAAACCGACCATTCACCGAAGCCAATAGCCACCCCAAAAGCCTTGATGGACTGCGCCACTCAATGCGTTTTTAGGGAAAAATCGGTGGATTTAAGCTGTGCCCACGGCCCTGAGACGTACCATTTATCAAATACCCAAACACCTGCAGCCCAGTAAAATAGGGCTATAAGGAGTTTCAGGCTGATAAAAAAATGAATAATTGATGTTAAACCCAACACTTCCCGTAAAAACGGCCTATTATGGCTGAGCTGACTTCTTGTAGTTATCAGCAAAACCGCATAGGTGCTATGAACACTCTGGCACCGCAATTCGTATCGATTTAAGAGACACACCATGGCAAATCGCGAAACTGGCACCGTTAAATGGTTCAACGATGAGAAAGGCTTCGGCTTCATCACCCCAACTAACGGCGGCGACGATCTCTTCGTTCACTTCAAAGCTATCCAGAGCGATGGCTTCAAAAGCTTGAAAGAAGGCCAGACTGTTACCTACGTGGCCGCTCGCGGTCAGAAAGGTATGCAAGCTGAAGAGGTACAGGTGGCTTAAGCCTCTGTCCTGCTTTAAAACAAACCCCGCGCTCGCGGGGTTTGTTTTATCTGCTGTTTGTAAAACCCCCAGCGAACCTATAAGCCCATCTGCTTGCTGATGATCTCGTTCATGATTTCACGCGAGCCTCCACCAATCGACAGAATGCGGTTATCGCGGTACAGCCGCTCCACCAGGCTTTCACGCATATAGCCCATGCCGCCCATGATCTGCACGGCGTCGTAGGTCAGTCGATCGGCAATATCCGTAGCAAAATTCTTGGCCATGGATATTTCCTTAATCACACTTTTACCCGCCGCCATCTTCGCCGCTTGCCTATAGGTAAAGTCGCGTGACACTTCAAGCTGGGTCGCCATCTCCGCCAAACGATGTTTGAGCACCTGGAACTTGCCGATAGGCTTGCCAAACGCTTCGCGCTCTTTGGCCCATTTCAGCGCTTCCTCAAGCGCCAACTGCGCCGTCATATTGGCCATGATCGACAGCGACAAACGTTCACTCTGGAAATTTGCCATGATGCAGGCAAAGCCCATATTCTCAGCGCCGATCAGATTGCCTACAGGCACTCTGCAGTCATCGAAGAACAGCTCCGCCGTATCCGACGCCCACCAGCCCATCTTCTTTAGCTTGCGACCTACAGTGAAACCAGGTGTGCCCTTCTCCACCAGCAACAGACTCACACCACCAAAGCCATCGCCACCGGTACGCACAGCAACTGTGTAGTAATCGGCACGTATGCCACTTGTGATAAAGGTTTTGCTGCCACTGACCCGGTAGTAGTCGCCATCCCGCACTGCACGGGTTTTCAGATTGGCCACATCCGAGCCGCCGGACGGTTCGGTCACCGCCAGTGCCATGATCTTCTCACCTGCCAACACCTGCGGCACGATGCGCTCGCGTAGCTCCGTCTTGGCCCACTTCACCACGGGAGGCAGACCGATATCCAGCGACCCAAGCCCGGCCACGAGCCCCCCAGAGCCCGAGCGCATCAACTCCTCGCTGGCAGCAACCTTGGCAAACACATCACCCTCATGGCTGCCTCCAAACCTTTCTGGGTAACCGATGCCGAGAATCCCAGCCGCACCCGCCTTCAGATAAAGCTCGCGAGGAAATTCCTCAGCTTCTTCCCACTCATTGATATGCGGCAGAATTTCGCGCTCGACAAAGCGCCGAACTGAATCGCGCACCAACTGGTGTGAGTCGTCAAAATATTCTTGGAAGGCAGACATGAGGTAACTCCGCTAAGGTTTCAGCGAAATTACCAAGCGCTTGCTTGGTTTACAAGGAAATGCTTAAAAAGGCGCTATCGCAAATCGAGTCGTTAGACAATCGCAAGCTAAAGCAAGATAGGCCGCCGCCCAGCAATCGAATGCGCCAAGGTACCGCCATCGACCAATTCCAGCTCACCACCCAAAGGCATACCGTGGGCAATGCGCGAAGCAACTAAACCTTTGCCCGCTAACAGCTGAGCGATGTAATGCGCTGTAGCCTCACCCTCGACCGTTGGGTTGGTTGCCAGAATCACCTCACTAAAACTGCCTGCTGCGATGCGCGCTAGCAGCTCGGGAATGCCTATCGCCTCTGGCCCCAGGCCATCGAGTGGCGACAAGTGCCCCTTGAGCACAAAGTAGCGCCCACGAAATCCGGTGTGCTCGACGGCATAAACATCCATTGGCCCCTCAACGACACACAGCAGACTGTCATCCCGACGCGGATCAAGACAAATCTGACACTCAACCTCCTCGCTCAGGCTGCGGCATTGCTTGCAGTACCCGACCCCACTCATCGCTTGAGTCAGCGCTTGAGCCAGACGCAGCGCCCCTGCCCGATCACGCTCAAGCATCTGTAACGCCATACGTTGAGCGGTCTTTTGCCCAACGCCGGGAAGGATGCGTAGAGAGTCAATCAGGTGACGGATCAGCGGGCTAAAGCTCATGGGAAATACTCAACGACAACAAAGATTGAAGCACTTGCTATTCAGTCACCCTGCAAGCTGTTAATACCTTACAGAGCTAGCCATAAGCGGGGGCAGACTGGGGCGCCTACACCCGCTGCAGCGCAATCATCTGCGCTAGCCGGGATAACTTTTAGAACGGCATCTTGAAGCCTGGAGGCATCTGCATACCCGCCGTCACACCGGACATCTTATCCTGACTATTCTGCTCAACTTTGCGCACGGCATCGTTTACTGCCGCAGCAATCAGGTCCTCAAGAATTTCCTTGTCTTCTTGCATCAGACTGTCATCCAGGCTGACACGCTTGATATCGTGACGCCCAGTCATGACCACGCTGACCAAGCCAGCACCGGATTGACCGGTGACTTCGGCGTTCGCCAGCTCTTCCTGCATCTTCTGCATTTTTTCCTGCATTTGCTGAGCCTGCTTCATCAGGCCGGCCATGCCACCTTTCATCATGGGGTAGTCCTCGGTAATTAGGGGTTAACAGGAGTATCTAGGGGTTCAATGCTGTCTGCGCGAATTACCGCACCGAATTGCTGAATCATCTGCTGGACCAAAGGATCCTTCTCGATAGACGCCTCTGCATCACGCTGTCGATTAGCACGTTTACGCGCCGCAGCCTGCGCAGGGGTTTCCTGCTCAGGCTTCTGCAACTCAATCAATACGCTGAGTTCGCGCCCGTGAAACTGATTAAGCGCATCATTAAGACGCCGCTGCTGAGTTGAGTTGAACAGCGCCGACTGCGCAGGATCGAGGTGCAACAACCAGTTATTACCCTCAACAGAAATCAACGTGCAGTTGGCCCCGATACTGCCCGTCATCCCAGACAACCCAAGCTTAGGGAATAACTCCAGCCACTCAGCAGCAAGCCCTGTTGCCGGCTGGGCGGCGGGTAACACCTCTGGCTCGGCAGACTCACTGCGCTCTACGGCGTCAAAATCATAATCAAACGACTCGGCATCCATCTCGACATAGTCGTAGTCGCCCAACGGCGGCTCATCGTCGTCATCAACCAACGATGCCACGGGGAGCGGATCGGGTATTGCGGGCTGTGGCGCCTCAATAATTACATCGCCAGTAATAGGCACGATAGGTTCATGCGCATTAGAAAGCGGCGTCTGGACCGGCTCTTCCCAGGGCAAGTCAACAACCTTTTTAGGGGCAATGTCGACAGACGCAGACTGCACGGCAGGCTCTTTGACAACTTCAGGCGCCACCACAACGTGCTGCTCAACAACAGCAGCGGGTGGCGCCTCAACAACTGGCGCCGGCTGAGATTCAGCGACAATTGCAACAGAAGTGCTGACCGGAGCTGCGTGAGCAGTACCGGCCACTGGGTTGTTCGCGGGATCAGCAGTGGCCTGGCTAATCCCTAGCGGCTTTAGCACCACCCTGGGCGCATCATGAGTATCCGCTGGGCGGAAGGCCAGCATACGCAACAACACCATCTCGAAGCCGCTACGCGGATCTGGCGACAATGGTAAATCGCGTCGTCCAATCAACCCCATTTGATAATAGAACTGCACGTCCTCACTGGGCAGGACGCTCGCCAGCTCAAGGACCCGCTCACGGTCGCCCTGACCATTATCCACGGCCTCGGGCAGCGCCTGTGCAATAGCCACACGGTGTAGCACATTGAGTATTTCGGATAACACACCATTCCAGTCCGGCCCTTGCTCTGCCAAGTGCCGCACCGCTTCAATAAGGCCGCGGGCATCCCCCTCAAGCAAGGCATGTAACACCCCATAAACCTGGCCATGGTCGAGAGTCCCCAACATGGCGCGCACATCAGCGGCTAAAACTTTGCCCTCACCAAAAGCGATCGCCTGATCGGTCAAGCTCATGGCGTCACGCATGGAGCCGTCTGCTGCTCGGCCAAGCAGCCAGAGCGCATCGTTTTCAAATGGAATCTGTTCGGCGGCCAAAACCTGACTAAGGTGGTCAACCACCCGCTCTGGCGGCATGTTCTTCAGCGAGAACTGCAAACAACGCGACAGCACTGTCACCGGCAGTTTCTGTGGGTCAGTTGTCGCCAAAAGGAATTTGACGTGAGGAGGCGGCTCTTCCAGTGTTTTCAACAGGGCGTTGAAGGAGCTGGTGGAGAGCATGTGCACTTCGTCGATCAGGTAGACCTTGAAACGTCCACGACTGGGCGAATACTGCACGTTATCGAGCAACTCGCGGGTGTCTTCCACCTTGGTCCGGCTGGCCGCATCGACCTCAATCAGGTCAATAAAGCGACCTTCATCAATCTCTTTACAGATCGAACAAACACCGCAGGGTGTCGAGCTGATGCCAGTTTCACAATTCAGGCACTTGGCAATAATCCGCGCAATCGTTGTCTTACCTACGCCACGCGTACCCGTGAACAAATAGGCGTGGTGCAGACGTTGACTATCGAGCGCATTGATAAGCGCCCGAAGCACATGAGTCTGGCCAACCATTTCGCTGAACGAGCGCGGACGCCACTTACGTGCAAGAACCTGATAACTCATCGAAACCCGTCACGAGAGGAAAGCAAAAGTGGCGCTAATCCTAACGGAGCATGGGCTAAATTGCATCTGATGCGCAGCCCACGAATGACCGCCCAGCACATTACTGACAAATGAGCTGGCTAATAATTAACCAAGCGAGTATTCTCCGCACTGTTCGTACCACGCTGTAAGTCAATTAGGCTTTCTGGCCACCTCGATGGTTCCCAAGCAAGAGCGCATAACCCAAGGGTAATGCCGCACAGCTCTAGCCTCTCGACCCAACCTGCTGACTGATCTGGCCGTCCCGCGTAAGCGCTGACTCAAGCCCGCCTCCGAAGTACCGACCCGCACAAAGCAACCTAAATGGGAACTTGTGCGCGCAGTCCAGCTCCAATTTGCACATGCAATAGACAATTTAAGTCGACCGCCTGGAGCTCTATTTAGCGCAATGACGCGCCTGCTGTTTTAGGAAATACCAAAAAATGAATACTCAACACCAAATTCAGGATGCCATTCGCACCCTATCCAGTGCATTTGCACCGCTTGATTGCCGCATCCTTGCCGCCCGCAAAGGCAGCTTTAGCTTCACCATCGTCAACGATGCTGGCATCGCCAAGCACAGTCAGCGCCTATATCCCGGCCAGTACGGTGCCGCGCACCTACAGCAAGTCATTGAGCGTGCCCGACAATCACTGGCGGCCTGATTACCGAAGGTAGCGAACCATCGAGCCATCTTGAGGTCCGAATCTATCACCCTCAGGATGGAACATCGTCATGGATAGCATTAATCGCCAACTCGTCGAACAGCTGTTTTCCCCACTGCGCGCAACATTCAGCCCGCCCCGACCAGATGGCGGAATCGTCCTATCATTACTCGATGCCAGCGACGCCACTGCGTATAGCCGTGTACTCAGCGCCGCTCAACGTGCTGACTCACAGGCATTCGCACAAAGCCTTGAAGACATCCGCCTAGAGCTTGCAATGCGTTCTGGCAACATCCCCGCCGACATGCGCAAAGCACTTAAGGAGCAGGACAGCGTCCTCAGTTACCAGACAAACTGAGGAGACGCGAGGCCCAGCTCACTGCCGGGCCCGTCATATAATTGCCCTTACGATCATAGCGAGAAGTATTTTTTAATCGACAGCTATGAGCAGCTTGGCCAGTGCACTGACCGCCAGCTAAGCGCAATAAAAGACAAGGACGCTAATTCACGCTCAGCAGAGATCATGACTAGCAGACAGGGTATTTGATGATAGAGAGAATCGAGACTGGTACTTACTCAGTAGATGAGCCGTAACCATAGGGATATTGGAGGCAGCCCTGCCAGCCACACCTCGGCACACAATGTCACCGCTGCGGCTGCTCCCTTCCAGGCCTGACCGGGTTCACGGTTAATCGTTGCGAGGGGACCGGCAGGACCACCATAACGCAGCTCACCAGAAGCGAGCCGAGGTATTGTACCGGCTTGACTTGAAGTTACAACCGTTTCAAACACTTAGCCTAATTAATCGCGCACTAGACACGAAACCTACCAACCAACTTAGTCAGTCCATGTGACAACTCAGATAGCCGCTGACTGGCCTTAGCGCTCTGCTCAGAGGTTTTTGCTGCTTCATCAGACAGATCGCGAATACCACTGATATTACGTGCAATCTCCTCGGTCACACTGCTCTGCTCCTCACAAGCTGTTGCGATCTGCGCCGTCATGTCGTTGATACGCTGTACCGAATCGCTAGTGTCAGTGAGTGCCTGATCCACGCCAGCCGCTTGCTCAACACTTTGTCGCGCCCTGGTACTTCCTGAATGAGTCGCCTTAACGGCATTCTGCACACCAACTTGCAGGCGCTCGATCATCACCTGGATATCCTTAGTCGATTCCTGCGTACGTGCTGCCAGTGCACGCACCTCATCCGCCACAACCGCGAAACCGCGCCCCTGCTCTCCGGCGCGTGCCGCCTCAATCGCCGCATTCAATGCTAACAAGTTGGTTTGCTCAGCAATGCCCCTGATAACAGCTAGTACCGCACCAATATTGGTGGCTTCATGCTCAAGGGTTTGGATAGTTACCGAAGCACTTTCGACTTCTTGCGCCAACTGACGAATAGAGTTGATCGTTGCTCCAACAACTCGCGCGCCCTCTCGTGATTGAGCTTCTGCACCACGAGCCGCGTCAGCTGCATTTTGCGCATTACGTGCTACTTCATGCACAGCAGAGCTCATCTGCGTTGCCGCAGTACTCACCTGATCTACTGCGGCGTGCTCACTGCTGATCAACCTATCATTAGCTGCTGCCATCCCTGCCAGATTTTGCGCAGAGCTTTCGACCTCACCCGTAACTCGACCAACCTCTTTTATCAACGGCTGCAATTTATCGAGAAATCGATTGAATGCATGACTGAGCTTACCCAACTCATCATTAGACAACACATCCAAGCGCACCCGCAGATCGCCATCACCGTCAGCAACCTGCTCAATACGGTTAAGCAAGTTATGTAACGGCCCAGTGACAAGGATTGGAAAACCAACGACCAATACGAGGCAAACGACTAAGCCGATGGCAATAATCCCCCCCTGCTGCCAGCTCAAAGTTTCGCCCAGCGCTATGGCTGCAAGCCCCTCCGTATTAGCTGCCAGATCATCCATCTCGCCCAGCTTGTCGATAGCGGTGCGCATTGCCTCAAACTGCTCTTCGCTACTACCGAAACTCAACACACTTGCCGCCTGAGGATCACTGATAGCTAACTGTAAGACCTTTTGCGAGGTTGCCTTCCAGCGCTCGAAGCCTGCGTCGAACTGCGTAACTAATAGCATCGCTTCACTACCAGGCTGCATACCTGCGAATTTATGTACGCGGTCATAAGCCTGCTGCAAGTTCTCCGCATGGGTTGCTGTCAGCGCATCAGCATTTGCTCCCACCCCCTCATCAAGTAAGCTGCGCTCTGCAACAAACGCCTGATAGAGATCGCGATCCGCATTCAACAGCAGGCTAATGCCTGGCAAGAAACGATTAGTCAGCTTCGTGCTTGAGTCAGCGACCTGGGTAATCCCTCGCATACCGAGAACCCCCATAGAAACAAGCAAAACCGCCAGCAACAAAATGGGAAGCGCGATCTTCCAGCGAAAACCTAAATCAGCAAAGACACGCAGCATGCTGGATCTCCAAGGCAATGACTAAGTAACATCAGCATAGACCGCGCTCCAGACTCATTGCTAATGACTTTTACGCACGCAAATTTTCAGCGCGGGCAGATATCCTGACTCGCACTCAATCCGCATCAACCCCAAAGGAACTAAACCATGGCAATAACTAAAGATCAGCTGATCAGCGACATTGCGGAAGCCATCGACACACCGAAAAGCACAGTACGCGCAGCACTTGAACAGTTGAGCGAGATCGTATCCGACGCACTGGAAAATGGTGACGAGATCACTCTACCCGGCATTGGTAAACTCAAAGTGAGCGAGCGCCCCGCGCGTACCGGCCGCAACCCAAAAACCGGTGAAGCGCTACAAATTTCTGCCAAGAAAATCGTCAAATACGTACCGGCAAAAGCGCTAAGCGACGCAATAAACTGAGTTTAGGTGCGCTCTGCAGGAGCGCGCTTCGTGACAAAGATAGCGCTAGGCTTTTAAAAAAACTCTGTGCGCAAAGTAAAACCCCCGACCAGTTTCCTGATCGGGGGTTTTGGTATAGGTGCTTGACGATGACCTACTCTCACATGGGGAAACCCCACACTACCATCGGCGATGCATCGTTTCACTACTGAGTTCGGGATGGGATCAGGTGGTTCCAATGCTCTATGGTCGTCAAGCGATTCAGCTGAGATGTCGTGCTGCTTGCGCGGCTCGCTACCTCGAATTGGGTATGTGATTGGATCTGTAGTTGTGCAAATTTTCGGCTGTTGCAGTCTTCATAGAGACACACAAACATCAAATTGTTTGGGTGTTATATGGTCAAGCCTCACGGGCAATTAGTATTGGTTAGCTCAACGCCTCACAGCGCTTACACACCCAACCTATCAACGTCGTAGTCTTCGACGGCCCTTTAGGGAACTCAAGGTTCCAGTGAGATCTCATCTCAAGGCAAGTTTCCCGCTTAGATGCTTTCAGCGGTTATCTTTTCCGAACATAGCTACCCGGCAATGCCACTGGCGTGACAACCGGAACACCAGAGGTTCGTCCACTCCGGTCCTCTCGTACTAGGAGCAGCCCCTTTCAAATCTCAAACGTCCACGGCAGATAGGGACCGAACTGTCTCACGACGTTCTAAACCCAGCTCGCGTACCACTTTAAATGGCGAACAGCCATACCCTTGGGACCGGCTT
>JAHIWP010000022.1 GCA_018816095.1 Gammaproteobacteria bacterium | reverse complement strand
GCTATGGGACAGACTTGGACTGGTCTCGATACTGGATACGATCAATCGGCTTAACCGCATGGCCTGAACCGCCGTGTACGGAACCGTACGCACGGTGGTGTGGGAGGACGGCGGCCGTGAGGCCGCCTCCTACCCGATCGCATCAGCCTGCACACATGGCCACCAAGGACAGCAACCTGGCACTGCACGCCACTGTTTGCCAGCACCCGGGCGCATAGAGTGCTAAGGACTGATCACGGCCCTGCTGGCGCGTGATCGCGCAGCCCGCAGAGGAGACAACCTGATGAAGGCCCACGCCCAGTTCACCCACATGCAAGACGGCACCGCCGAAGACTGGCAGATCATCGCCCAAGACTTTCTCGCGCACGCCGCCAAGCTGCCCGAGCGCATCATGGCTCACCTGAAACTGCTTGATGGCGACTTCGGCGGCTTCCCGATTGACCGCCTAAGCCACTCACTGCAGACCGCCACCCTCGCCTACCGCGACGGTCGTGATGAGGAATACGTGGTGTGCGCCCTGCTCCACGACATCGGCGACACCCTCGGCAGCTACAACCACCCAGACATCGCCGCGGCCATGCTCAAGCCCTTCGTCAGCGCTGACAACCACTGGATGGTGGAAAAACACGGCGTGTTCCAGGGTTACTACTTCTTCCATCACCTGGGCATGGATCGCCACCTGCGCGAGCAATTCAAGGATCACCCCCAATACCAAGCCACCATCGACTTCTGCGCCAAGTACGATGCAGCGGCATTTGATCCCGATGGCGAGGTGCTGCCGTTGGAGTTTTTTGCGCCGATGCTGTGCAGGATATTCGCCCAGCCCAAGCAGTCGCTTTATATGGCCGTCGCCCAATAAGACTGCGCTGAATTGAGTAGATCTGACTGCGAAGTGGCGGTGTTGCGAAATGGCAGGTCAGAAAACGTTCTCCTGCCTACGTGCAGCAGCGCGAGGATACGCAACACTGCGGCGCTGACCACACGCGGATAATGCAGACAGGAATGCAAGACTCAGCAGCTCTATTGATCGGGATTACGCTTTTCGCCCTTACGGCGAGTTACTTTCTCTTTACTCGCTACGCTCGCCCTTCCGGCCAGCCTGCGGCTGTTACTGCGCTTCGCTCCGTATGCTCGCGCGAAAGAGAAAGTAACCAAAGAGAAAGCGCGCCCGGCATCCGGGTTTCGCTGCGCTCAACTTCCCTCGCTCCGGTGCTGTTCCGAGGGTCGTCACGGTGGGCCATCCCTGGCCCATCGCTCCTCGTTTGGCATCCATGCCAAACGCCCCTCTGCACAGCACCTCCACTCGGCCTCCTGACGGGATTCGGGGACCGCGTTGTTTGGACGATTTGTGGACAGCAGAACGAACGGCAATAGACAAAGCTGTTGCTCTGCTTTTAGTTACCCGTCTGCAATCTCACAGACGACGCCAAACGCCCCATCAGGAGGCCGAGTGGAATCGTTGCGTAAGGGGTTGAGCGGCATGGATGCCGCGAGAGCCGCGATGGGCCAGGGATGGCCCTTCGCGGCGTGCCCCTGGAGCAATGATGGAACGAGGGAACCCGACGCAGTCGGGCCGGATGCAAGGGGCAAGACTTTTTGCTTACTTTTGGCGGGGCCGGCCACCCGGGCGTTTGCCAAAAGTGAGCCGCCGTAAGGGCGGAACCGTTAGACCAAACTCCACACAAGCGGCGGATACCCACAAACCCAAGAACAGACCCCAGACCAAAAGCCAATGCGCAAACTATGGCGCATTGCCACCCATTCGCAGTAAGGTCGAGCCAACCCTATTCAAGGAAGAAGCATGGCCGCCAAATCCAGCCCACCTCGGCAGCAGAAGCACCTTGCCGTGCTGATCGACGCCGACAACGCCTCTGCTGCAATCGTTGAAGGTCTGTTCGAAGAAATCGCCAAATACGGCGTCGCCAGCGTCAAACGCATCTACGGCGACTGGACCGGCCCACAACTGGGCGGCTGGAAGAAGGTGCTGCTGGAACACTCGATTCAACCCATGCAGCAGTTCGCCTACACCACCGGCAAGAATGCCACTGACTGTTCACTGATCATCGACGCCATGGATCTGCTCTACACCCGGCGTTTTGATGGTTTCTGCCTGGTCTCCAGCGACAGCGACTTTACCCGCCTGGCCGCCCGCCTGCGTGAAGAAGGCTTGGAAGTAATCGGCTTTGGCGAACAGAAAACCCCGAAACCCTTCGTGTCCGCCTGCGACAAATTTATCTACACCGAACTGCTGCGCAACGACGCCGAACCCGTCGAGCCGGAAATCGCCGGTAACGGTGCGCCAGCCGCTACACAAACACCATCCGCCGCAGCAGAAAGCAAACCTGCCGCGACGCCAGCACCAGCAAAGGTCAAACCGCAGAAAGTGCCGGTGGACTTTATTGCCAAAGTGATCGACGACAACTCGGACGAGGATGGTTGGTGTTACCTGGGACTGCTCGGCTCCAATATCAGCAAGCTACGCTCCGACTTTGACTCGCGGATGTATGGCTTTAAAAAGCTGAGCGATCTGATCAAAGCGCAGAACAGCCGTTTTGAACTGCAAATGCTCGGCACCACCGGCACAGGGGGCCAAGCACTTGCCGTGCGGAATCGAAAGTGCTCAGCAAAAGGAACAACACACCAATGAGTATTTCCCGACCGATCAAGCTTGCCGGTCTAACCATGTTCCTGATCGTCATGATCTGGGTGATGGCCTATCCGATCGCGCGCTACCTGATTCCAAGCGACACCTTCAACGAGCCCTTCGAGCCTGTGTACAACGGCCTGAATGTGTTGTTTACCGCACTGGCGTTTGGTGGCGTGATCATCACCCTGGCGTTCCAAGCAGAAGAATCGCGCATCGCACGGCGCGAAGAGATTGAGCGGTCCATTTTCGAGCTGTTCCAGACATTCACAAGCCTAGAGTTTCAGCAGGTGAAGGACGGTGCGTTCCGGGCGCTGCTAACGGGCATCCAGCACCGTGAATACGCCGAGTATCTGGCCAGCCGCCTGTTCGTGGTTGAGCAGCTAACCTTTCCGCCTGCCTGCGCGAAAACCCTTCGCACGCTGGATGCGGAAAAGCAGAGCCTAGACGACCAGCAGATCATCCACGCTGATCGCGCCGATCGACTGATGCTCGACAACATTCTCAACTTCTTCGCCATGTTAGCGCAGCGCGAATCGTCGGCCACAGTGATCAAGCACTGTGACTTCGCCTACGACTGGTGGCGGCCGGCGCTTTGGATCATCGCTGAGTTGCAGCAGAGGCGGCATGCGAATTCGGAGAAGATTCGCATGTACTGTAAGAACCAGCTAGTCACGGCCACACTCAAGGCGCTAGACAAGGTCTACGGACATGCACCGCTGAACAGCAGCAGGGAAGTATGGGAATACATAACTCAGCATCCAAAACTGCTCGACTTCGGGCTCGACCCTGAATTCAAAGACTATCTATCAACCCCCGAGACATCGGCATAAACCTGTGAAGCCCTGATCGACTTGATGATCGCCAACACTTCAGATTGAAACCATCAACGCCTCAATAGCCTCTGCAAGCCCTGCGGAAAAAACCAAACGTCTAAGCTGTAACAGGGCGCCATCAAGAGATGGAAACGCAGCACGCGGATGGTTTGATACCCATCAACTATCCAAACAAAAGGCCCGTCAATCGACGGGCCTTTTGTTTGGATCACTGCTCAGCACATCACGCGGATCAGACCAACGCCGCCTCGCTGCGACGCTCAAGCTTCTTCACCTGATACTCCCGCGCCGCCTGATGAAACGCCTCCAGCAGTGCGTTGTAATCGGCCTTCTCCCAATAGCGATACTCTGGATGCCACTGCACGCCAACGGCAAACGCCTTGGCGCCGATCACGCTGACCGCCTCGATCTGCCCATCCTCGGCCACGGCTTCAACCTGCAAGCCCTCGCCCAGTCGATCAATACCCTGACCATGCAACGAGTTGACCTTGACCTGCCGTTCGCCGAACAGCGTATGCAGCACGCCACCCTCGGTCAGGGTTACGTTGTGAATCGGGCCGTAAGCCACGTCGTCCGGCACGTCTTTCACTTCACGGTGATCAAGCCGCCCTTCAACCTCATGCACTTCACGGTGCAGGGTGCCGCCGAACAGTACGTTGAGTTCCTGCACGCCACGGCAGATGCCAAGGAACGGAATGCCGCGCTCCAGGCAGGCGCGCATCAGGCGCAGCACGGTTTCATCACGCGGTTTGTCGGCCAGGCCGAGGCCGGGATGGTCATCGCCGTAGAAGCTGGGGTGCACGTTGGACAGCGAGCCGCCGAACATAATGCCGCTGACGCTATCCAGCACCGTGTCCATGTCCAGATCGTCGCCAAACGCCGGGATCATCAGCGGGAAGGCACCGAAGCCGGTGACGGCGTGGATGTACTTCTCACCGACCAGGTGAAACCAGCCGATATCACGGCTGGTCAGCTGCCAACGGCACAGGGGAAGGCCAATAAAAGGTTTGTTCATAGCAAGTCCTCTTCATAAGTAATTGAAGTGGGCTGCCCTTGGGAGAGCGGGCTTGCGGGTCAGGAAACCCTGAACCCGCTCACCCAAGGGGTGCCGTAACCTGCGGTCACTGCACCAACGCCGCGCCCGCGCGGCTGGTTTGTTGCGTAAAACTGTTGCTGCTTGATGGGTATCGCTGCGCTCAACCCATCCTACGGAAACTGAAAAAAGGGGGCTGATCCTGCGATCAGCCCCCTGGCGTGTTACTTAGCCATTACTCGGGAAAGCGAACTGAGCCGCTTCGTGCGAAGCGCGTTGCGGCCAACGTTGGGTGATGGCTTTTTTGCGGGTGTAGAAGCGCACACCGTCTGGGCCGTAGGCGTGCAGGTCGCCGAACAGCGAGCGCTTCCAGCCGCCGAAGCTGTGGTAAGCCACAGGGACCGGCAGCGGTACGTTGACGCCGACCATGCCGACTTCGATTTCGTCGCAGAACAGGCGGGCGGCTTCACCGTCGCGGGTGAAGATGCAAGTGCCGTTGCCGTATTCGTGATCGTTGATCAGCTGCATGGCTTGTTCCAGGCTGCCGACGCGGACGATGCACAGCACTGGGCCGAAGATTTCGTCGGTGTAGATGGTCATCTCCGGGGTCACCTTGTCGAACAGGGTGCCGCCGACGAAGAAGCCGTTCTCGTTGCCGGCAACCACCAGGTCGCGACCGTCGACCACCAGGCTTGCGCCCTGGGCCACGCCGGCGTCGATATAACCTTTGACCTTGTCACGCGCTGCGCCAGTAACCAGCGGGCCCATGTCCAGACCGCAGGAGGTGCCGGCACCGATTTTCAGCGCTTTGATTTGCGGCACGATCTTCTCGACCAGTGCATCGGCGATCTGGTCGCCCACGCATACGGCTACCGAGATGGCCATGCAGCGCTCGCCGCAAGAACCGTAAGCCGCGCCCATCAGTGCGCTGACGGCGTTGTCCAGGTCGGCATCAGGCATCAGCACGGCGTGGTTTTTCGCGCCGCCCAGGGCCTGTACGCGCTTACCACGCTTGGTGCCTTCGCTGTAGATGTATTCGGCAATCGGCGTGGAGCCGACAAAGCTCAGAGCTTTAACTTCCGGCGCTTCGATCAGTGCATCCACGGCTTCCTTGTCGCCGTGCACCACATTGAGCACGCCTTTTGGCAGACCGGCCTCTTGCAGCAGTTGGGCGATGTACAGGGTGGAGCTTGGGTCACGCTCGGATGGCTTCAAGATAAAGCAGTTGCCGCAGACGATGGCCAGCGGGTACATCCACAGCGGCACCATGGCCGGGAAGTTGAACGGAGTGATGCCGGCCACAACGCCGATAGGCTGCATATCGCTCCAGGCGTCGATATTTGGGCCGACGTTGCGGCTGTACTCGCCCTTGAGGATTTCCGGGGCGGCGCAGGCGAATTCGACGTTTTCGATACCGCGCTTGAGTTCACCGGCGGCATCTTCCAGGGTTTTGCCGTGCTCTTCGCTGATCAGCTTGGAGATGGTCGCTTCGTGCTGCTCCAGCAGTTGCTTGAAGCGGAACATCACCTGGGCGCGCTTGGCTGGCGGGGTGTTGCGCCAGGCCGGGAAGGCGCTCTTGGCCGAGTCGATGGCCAGCTGCATGGTGGCGCGGTCGGCCAGGGCAACCTGCTTGCTGACTTCACCGGTGGACGGGTTGAACACGTCAGCGCTACGGCCAGTACCGGCGATCATTTCGCCGTGGATCAGGTGGGTTACGGTGGTCATAAAAACTCCATTAGCAAATTCTTTGGGGCGGCCTTGGTCGCCAGAGTGTTCTGTCTTGGGAGGAGCCGTGCGGCGATCCGCTGGGCGGCACCCCACTTTAGCCGCGACATTGCGCAGTCGCGGCTAAAGCCCCTCCCACAGGAATTAGTCGAGAGTGTTCAGCACATCGCCGACGGCGTTGAACACGGAGTCCAGCTGCTCAGGCGTGGTGTTGAAGGTTGGCCCGAACTGCAAGGTGTCGCCGCCGAAGCGCACGTAGAAGCCGGCGTTCCACAGTTTGATGCCGGCCTCGAATGGGCGGATCACCGGGTCGCCATCGCGCGGGGTAATCTGAATCGCACCAGCCAGGCCACAGTTGCGGATGTCGACGACGTTCTTGCTGCCTTTGAGGCTGTGCAGCTTCTCTTCAAAAATCGGTGCCAGGGCAGCGGATTGCTCGATCAGGTTGTCGCGTTTGAGCAGCTCTAGGGTAGCCAGGCCGGCGGCGCAGGCAACCGGGTGGCCCGAGTAGGTGTAGCCGTGGCCGAACTCGACCATGTGCTCGGGGATCGCCTGGTTCATAAAGGTGTTGTAGATCTCGCTGGAAGCAATCACCGCGCCCAGCGGAATCGCGCCGTTGGTGACCTGTTTGGCGGTGTTCATGATGTCCGGGGTCACGCCGAAGAATTCGGCGCCAGTCCATTTACCCATGCGGCCGTAAGCGGTGATCACTTCGTCGAAAATCAGCAGGATGTTGTGCTGGGTGCAGATTTCGCGCAGGCGCTGCAGGTAGCCGACTGGCGGCACAATCACACCGGCGGAACCGGACATAGGTTCAACGATCACCGCGGCAATGTTGGAAGCGTCGTGCAGTTCGATCAGTTTCAGCAGTTCGTTGGCCAACTCAACGCCACCGGTCTCGGCCATGCCCTTGGTGAAGGCCAGGTGCGACTGCAGGGTGTGCGGCAGGTGATCGGCATCCATCATCTGGCCGAACATTTTGCGGTTACCGCCGATGCCGCCCAGCGAGGTGCCGGCGATGTTTACGCCGTGGTAGCCACGGGCACGGCCGATAAATTTGGTTTTGCTCGGTTGGCCTTTCAGACGCCAGTAGGCGCGCGCCATCTTCACCGAGGTGTCGGCGCACTCGGAGCCTGAGTCGGTGTAGAACACGTGATCGAGGCCGGCGGGTGTCAGCTCGGTGATTTTCTCAGCCAGCTGATAGGACAGCGGGTGGCCGTACTGGAAGCCCGGCGCGTAATCGAGGGTGCCCAGTTGCTTGGCCACGGCTTCCTGAATTTCCTTGCGGTTATGCCCAGCGCCACATGTCCACAGCCCGGACAGGCTGTCGAAGATGCGCCGGCCCTTGTCGTCGATAAAGTGGTTACCGTCGGCACCGACGATCAGGCGCGGGTCACGCTTGAAGTTGCGGTTAGCCGAAAACGGCATCCAATGCGCATCCAGTTTGAGCTGACTGGCCAGGGACGGGACTTCGGTCTGCAACATGGTCATGGTGGCCTCGCGTATAGGCGGCTGAGCGTTCTAGGGGCTGGGTAAAGCGAATCTGTTGCCAGCAAAGGTGCCACGGGCTTAGAGTCAGGAAAACACGACTCTTCTTATCTTTAGTTAACTTTCCACTAAACAATGAGCCGCTACCCATGAGCACCCGCCGCCCCGATCCGCTGGCCCAGGTCAGTGATTTTGATATTCGTCTGCTCAAGCTGTTTCGCAGCGTGGTGGAGTGCGGCGGTTTTTCCGCGGCAGAAAGCGCCCTGGGCATCGGCCGCTCGGCGATCAGCCAGCAGATGAGCGACCTTGAACAACGCCTCGGCCTGCGTCTGTGCCAACGCGGGCGCGCCGGTTTTGCCCTGACCGAGGAAGGCCGCGAGGTGTATCAGAGCACCCAGCAACTGCTGGCGGCGCTGGAAAGTTTTCGTACCGAGGTCAACGGCCTGCACCAGCACCTGCGCGGTGAGCTGAATATCGGCCTGACCGACAACCTGGTGACGGTGCCGCACATGCGCATCACCAATGCCCTGGCGCAGCTGAAAACCCAGGGGCCGGATGTGCGCATTCATATCCGCATGACCCCGCCAAGCGAGGTCGAACAAGGCGTACTCGACGGCCGCTTGCACATTGGCGTAGTGCCGCAAGTGGGCGCGCTGTCTGGCCTGGAGTACCAGACGCTGTACGACGAGCGCTCGCTGCTCTACTGCGCCGTCGGCCACCCGCTGTTTTATGTCGATGATCGGCAGCTTGAAGACGCACGGCTGAACGATCAGGAAGCCATTGCGCCGACCTTCCGCTTACCGCCCGAAGTGCAGAATCACTACCAAGTGCTTAATTGCACCGCCAGCGCCTCGGACCGCGAAGGCATGGCGTTTCTGATTCTCACCGGGCGCTACATCGGCTACCTGCCCGACCACTACGCCCAAGCCTGGGTGCAGCAAGGCCGGCTGCGCGTACTCAAGCCCGACAGCCGCTTCTACGACGTCAGCCTGGCCTCGGTCACCCGCAAAGGCCGCCGCCCGCACTTGGTGCTGGAGAGTTTTCTGGAGGCGCTGGCCGAAGCCTAAGGCAGGCCACAGCCCGCACAACAACAGTGCAGCCCCCGCCCAAACAGAGGCGAAGGCGCTTTTTCCAGCCCTTGCGCTTGTCTACTCGGCGGCGCTGGGGTATCAGTGCTGTCGTCCGACAAACTGACCACTGCGGAACCGCCCATGACTGTTGAAGTACTTGCGCACATTGCCGACCCGAACGCCAAACCGGCCGGGCGTATTCGGCAGAAAAATGAACAGGCAATCATCAAGGCTGCCGAAGACGAGTTCGCCAAGCACGGCTTCAAAGGCACCAGCATGAACACCATCGCGCAGAGCGTCGGGCTGCCGAAGGCCAACCTGCATTACTACTTCAGCAACAAGCTGGGCCTTTATCAGGCGGTGTTGGTGAACATCCTCGAGTTGTGGGACAACAGCTTCAACACCGTCAGCGTCGAGGATGATCCCGCTGCCGCCATTGCGCGTTATATCCGCGCCAAGATGGAATTCTCGCGCCGCCACCCGAAAGCCTCGCGCATCTATGCCATGGAAGTGATCAGCGGTGGCGAGCACCTGTCGCAGATGCTCGACCAAGACTACCAGGCCTGGTTTCGTGGCCGCGCGGCGGTCTTCGCCGCCTGGAGCGCCGCCGGCAAGATGGACCCGGTTGACCCCGCGCACCTGATTTTTCTGATTTGGAGCGGCACCCAACACTACGCCGACTTTGCCTCGCAGATTTGCCGTGTGACCGGGCGCTCGCGCCTGGTAAAAGCCGATTATGAAGAGGCGACCGAGCAGTTGATCACTATCATCCTCAAGGGCTGCGGCCTGACCCCTCCCGCCAAAGACGCCTGATGCCGTTCACTCTGATTAGCCCTTGCGAGTACCGCGAGGAGATTCGCAAAAGCCGCTTTCTAGCCCTCGCCTCGCCCGTCACCAGCGCGGCCGAGGCGCAGGCGTTTATCACCACGCACAGCGACCCCAGCGCCAGCCATAACTGCTGGGCCTGGAAGGTCGGCCAGCAGTACCGTTTCAGTGACGACGGTGAGCCCGGCGGTACGGCTGGGCGGCCGATACTCGCGGCCATTGAAGCGCAGGAAATGGACCAGGTCGCGGTGCTGGTCATCCGCTGGTACGGTGGCATTCAGCTCGGCACCGGCGGCCTGGCCCGCGCCTACGGCGGCAGCGCCAACAAATGCCTGCAAGCCGCACCATGCGTTGAGCTGGTAGCCCGTGAGCACTACCGCTGCCACTGCCTGTTCGCCGAACTGCCGCTGCTCAAAGCGCGACTCAGCGACCTCGACTGCCTGCTGGAAAGCGAAACCTATGACGCCACGGGGGCCGAATTGCACCTGGCTGTACCTGCACCAAGGGTTGCCGAACTGCAACGGCTGCTGGCGGATATCAGCCGTGGCCGGGTTGAATTACAGGCGCAGTAGACTCACTGCACTACGCTTCCTCATTGTGGCTGTGAGCTTGCTGCCTATTTCACGAATTATCGCGGGCAAGCCCACTCCTACAGGGGTTGCGGTGTGACCGAGATGGAAGTTTTTGCACTATTTTGTAGGAGCGGGCTTGCCCGCGATCAATATCCAATACACCACGAGAGGCAATGGAATGCCTACAAAACCCCATGGTTGCAACCTGCGGCGAGGCCGCTATTCAGAGCCGGACCGCATTTACCTGCTAACCAGCACCCTACTGCAGCGCCGTTCGCTATTCAGCGATTTCAAACTGGCCCGCTTGCTGATCACTGAACTACGCGCAGCCCATGAGCAACACCAGGTCACGTCTATGGCCTGGGTGGTGATGCCCGATCACCTGCACTGGCTTATCCAGCTGCAGACAGGCTCTCTGGATGAACTGATGCGCCGGATCAAAAGCAACAGCGCACGGCAGATCAATCAGCACCTCGGCACACACGGCCCAATTTGGCAGCCGGGTTATCACGACCGTGCGCTGCGTCGGGATGAAGATCTGCATTCGGCGGCTCGTTATATAGTCGCCAATCCACTACGCGCCGGCCTGGTGAAGCGCATTGGCGATTACCCGTTATGGGATGCGGTGTGGCTGTGAATGTGCGCCGGTCTCAGGATTTATCGCGGGCAAGCCCGCTCCTACAGAGACAGCAGCGTTACGAAAATCTCTGATCACACACGCTCACTTGTAGGAGCGGGGGGGCGCCCAGTTATTGCCCGCGATGCGCCAAAACGAACCAACCCTCAAGACGGCGCACCAAGCTGGAGCCTTCTGTAGATATGGGGTTACGGCGAGGCATTGGCTAGCACGGCGCAGCGGCTTTTCTGACTCACTGGCCAGCTTTTTGCTTTAGCCAGGTCAGTTGTCATTCCTGAGCCACTGCCCATGTCCAGTTCACCTTCTGTTCCACGCTTGCAGCTGAGCGGTATCAGCAAGCGCTACCCCGGCTGCCTGGCCAACGACCGTATCGACCTGAGCATCGCACCTGGGGAAATCCATGCGCTGCTCGGCGAGAACGGTGCCGGCAAAAGCACCCTGATGAAGATCATCTACGGCGTCACTCAGCCCGACAGCGGCGAGATTCGCTGGCAGGGTGAACCGCTGAAGATGCGCGACCCGGCCATGGCGCGAAGCCTTGGCGTAGGCATGGTGTTCCAGCATTTCTCGCTGTTTGAAACCCTGACAGTGGCAGAGAACATCGCCTTGGCCATGGGTGCGGCGGCCGGCACGCCGAAGCAGCTGGAGCCGAAAATCCGCGAGGTTTCCCAGCGTTACGGCATGGCCCTGGAACCGGGCCGGCTGGTGCACAGTCTGTCCATCGGTGAACGGCAGCGGGTGGAAATCGTCCGTTGCCTGATGCAGGACATCAAACTGCTGATCCTCGACGAACCGACTTCGGTGCTGACCCCACAGGAGGCCGACGAGTTGTTCGTAACCCTGCGCCGTCTGGCCAGTGAAGGCTGCAGCATTCTGTTTATCAGCCACAAGCTTGGCGAAGTACGCGCGCTGTGCCAGAGCGCCACGGTGCTGCGCGGCGGCAAAGTGTCCGGGCATTGCGTGCCGGCCGAGTGCAGCGATCTGCAACTGGCGCGGTTGATGGTTGGCGACGCCGAAGGCCTGGAAAGCAGCTATCCGAAAGCCGAGGGCGGCCTGCCGCGCCTGCGGGTGGATGACCTCAGCTGGCGCAATGCGGACCCGTTCGGCTGCACCCTCAGCCACATTCGCCTGGACGTGCGCAGCGGCGAGATCGTTGGTATCGCTGGCGTTGCGGGTAACGGCCAGGACGAACTACTCGCCCTGCTCAGTGGGGAAACACGACTGCCGCGCAACGAGCGAGAACGCATCAGCCTGGACACGCAGCCGATTGCCGATCTGTACCCGGATGCGCGACGCAAACTGGGGCTGGCCTTTGTCCCAGCTGAACGGTTGGGACATGGTGCGGTGCCGGATATGAGCCTGGCCGACAACGCCCTGCTCACCGCCTTTCAGCAAGGCCTGCTGAGTAAGGGGCTGATTCAGCGCAGCAAGGTGCGCGCGCTGGCTGAGCAGATCATTCAGCGCTTTGCGGTGAAAACCCCAGATGCCGATGCGCCCGCGCGCAGCCTGTCCGGCGGCAACCTGCAGAAATTTATCCTCGGCCGCGAAATCCTACAGAACCCCAAATTGCTGGTGGCGGCGCACCCGACTTGGGGCGTGGACGTTGGCGCGGCGGCGGCGATTCATCGCGCGCTGATTGCCCTGCGCGATGCCGGCGCGGCGATTCTGGTGATCTCCGAAGACCTCGACGAGCTGTTCCAGATCAGCGACCGCATCGGCGCGCTGTGCAGCGGCAAGCTCTCGCCCCTGGCCGCCACCGCAGAAACTGAAGCAGTAGAAGTCGGCCGCTGGATGGCCGGCGAATTCGCTGTGCTGCCCCCTATCACAAGCCCGCTCGCAGCGCCTGCTGCCAGCCTGAGCTGACGGAGTTTTCCATGCTGTTATCCCTCGAACCGCGTGGCCAGCAATCGCGCGCCATGCTCTGGCTATCGCCGCTGCTCGCCGCGGTGCTGACTCTGTGCAGCGGCGCGCTGTTATTCGCCCTGCTCGGCCATGACCCGCTGGAAACGCTACATACCCTGCTGGTTGCACCACTGGCCGACTGGTACGGGGTATCGGAACTGTTGGTCAAAGCGCTGCCGATTCTGCTCTGCGCCCTAGGCCTAGCTGTGGCCTACCAGGCGCGCATCTGGAATATCGGCGCGGAAGGCCAGCTGCTGCTCGGCGCGCTGGCCGGCAGCGCCATGGCGATTCAGATTATCGACTGGGACAGCCGCTGGGCGCTGGTTTGGGTGGTGCTCGCCGGCATAGCCGCCGGCGCGGCCTGGGGCGGCCTGACCGCCTGGCTGCGCACGCAGTTCAATGCCAACGAAATCCTCACCAGCATCATGCTCAATTACATCGCGCTGAACCTGCTGCTGTTCTTCGTGCATGGCCCGCTGAAAGACCCGGCCGGCTTCAACTTCCCCGAGTCAGCGATGTTCGGCGATGCCAGCCGCCTGCCGCTAGTCAGTGAAGACGGTCGCCTGCATGCCGGTTTGTACTTCGCCCTGTTGGCGCTGGTGGCGGTATGGGTGCTGCTGCACAAGAGCTTTCTCGGTTTCCAGATCAAGGTGCTCGGCCTCGACCGCCGCGCCGCTGGTTTTGTCGGCTTTCGCGAGAAGCGCCTGGTGTGGTTTGCCCTGCTGGTCAGCGGCGGCCTGGCGGGGCTGGCGGGTGTCGGTGAAGTGGCCGGGCCGATTGGCCAACTGGTGCCACAGGTTTCGCCCGGATATGGCTATGCGGCTATTACCGTGGCCTTTCTCGGCAGGCTCAATCCGCTCGGCATCGTCTTCGCCAGCCTGTTGATGGCGCTGCTGTATCTGGGCGGCGAGAACGCGCAGATGACCATGAACCTGCCCCAGGCGATCACCCAGCTATTCCAGGGAATGATGCTGTTCTTCCTGCTCGCCTGTGACGTGCTGATCCTTTATCGGCCACGGCTGAAATTGAAGTGGGCGCAGCGCGAGAAGCTCACTGAGGCGACCACCTAACCGTGGGAGGGGCTTTAGCCGCGACAGTGCTTCGCTTGAAATCGTCGCGGCTAAAGCCCCTCCCACACCCCGTATCGACATCACCTTTTCTCCTGCACATTTAGCACGCGCCTGAGGCTGCAAATATGGATCTCGACCTACTAAGCAATATTTTCTACGCCATGGTGCGCACCGGTACGCCGCTGCTGCTGGTGGCGCTGGGTGAACTGATCTGCGAGAAGAGCGGCGTGCTCAACCTAGGCCAGGAAGGCATGATGCTGTTCGGCGCGGTGATCGGTTTTATCGTCGCCCTGAGCACCGGCAACCTGTGGCTTGGCGTGCTGCTGGCGATGGCCGCTGGCATGCTGTTGTCGATGCTGTTCGCCGCCGTGGCGCTGGGCTTTAACGCCAATCAGGTGGCCACCGGGCTGGCGTTGACCATCTTCGGTGTGGGCCTATCGACCTTTGTCGGCGCCGCCTGGGTCGGCAAACCGCTGGCCGGTTTCGAGCCCATCGCCATTCCGTTGCTCAGCGAAATCCCGTTGATCGGGCGCATGCTGTTTGCCCAGGACATTCTGGTTTACCTGTCCTTTGCCCTGTTCGGCTTGGTGGCCTGGGTGCTGCTGAAAAGCCGCATCGGCCTGATCATCCAGGCGGTCGGCGAAAACCCAGACGCCGCCAGCGCCATGGGCCTGCCTGTGCTGCGTGTGCGAACCCTGGCGGTGCTGTTCGGTGGGGCGATGGCTGGATTGGCGGGCGGTTACCTGTCGCTGGCCTACACGCCGATGTGGGCGGAAAACATGACCGCCGGCCGCGGCTGGATCGCCCTCGCTCTAGTGGTATTCGCCAGTTGGCGGGTATTCCGTGTGCTGCTCGGTGCTTACCTGTTCGGCTTGGCCAGCATCATCCATCTGGTGGCACAGGGCATCGGCCTGTCGATCCCTTCCAACCTGCTGGCGATGCTGCCCTATGTGGCGACCATTCTGGTGTTGGTACTGCTCTCGCGGGACGCAATCAAAACGCGGCTATTCGCCCCCGTATCGCTGGGCAAGCCCTGGCAGCCGGGGCACTGATGCTTTTACCTTGTCGCGGCTAAAGCCCCTCCCACAAAAACGAAGTGCCGCCCAGCTATCCCACAGGTCATCGCTGACTTATGGGAGGGGCTTTAGCCGCGACAGCTTTTACAGCCACACCGCATCCCACAGCGGGTAATCACCGACCCGTTTCACCAGACCCGCCCGCAAAGGGTTAGCCACGATATAACGCGCAACTGGCAACACATCCTCTTCGTGGCGGAGCGCATGGTCATGGAAACCGTCTTGCCACAACCGGCCACTTCGATGCGCAAGCGAATTAATCTGCCGAGCACTGCGGCCTTTAACCCGGCGCATCAATTCGCTGATCGAGCCACGCTGCAGCACCAGCAGCCAGTGCAGATGGTCAGGCATCACCACCCACGCCAAAGACTCAACCAGACCATCGCAATGGGCCGCTCTTAGCTCAGCAATCAGCAGGCGACCAAGCTGGAAATCCGCGAAGATCGGCTCTCGCTTCTCGACTGTCGCGGTCAGCAAGTAGACCCGCTGATCCTCGGAAAAACGGCCGAGGCGTAGCTGCTTTGAATGGGGCATTCCGTTGCCTCCAGATAATTTTCTCTGCAGAGGTTATAGCTGCTTGAACCGCACTATCGCCAGTCGCGGCTAAAGCCCCTCCCACAGATCACACATACCTGTGGGAGGGGCTTTAGCCGCGACGCCCTCAAAGCAACACCGCACCAGCAGGCAGCACGACCTGCACCTTACGCACCAGCACAGCACCACCTCAGAACCCCGCTCCGGCGGGGTTCTGCGTAATAGCGCGGCATTACGCGCTAATTGTCCAGTTGGTCAGCTTTTTGCAATTCAACTCATAGCTGCTTA
Organism: Gammaproteobacteria bacterium; assembly: GCA_018816095.1. Classification (GTDB taxonomy): domain Bacteria; phylum Pseudomonadota; class Gammaproteobacteria; order Pseudomonadales; family Pseudomonadaceae; genus Aquipseudomonas; species Aquipseudomonas spirodelae. The sequence continues at coordinate 48,839 of JAHIWP010000022.1, read as the reverse complement.
ACAACAACGTACCCACACACATCGGAGTTCCATCAGCCATGTTCGAGAAGAGTAAAAAACCCCTGCTGCGCGCCCTTGTTGCCGCCCTTGGCTTTAGCGCCACCCTCAGTGCTGTTGCCGCCGATCCGTTGAAGGTCGGCTTTGTCTACATTGGCCCGATTGGCGACCATGGCTGGACCTACCAGCATGAGCAGGGTCGCCAAGCGGTGATCAAGGAGCTGGGCGACAAGGTTGAGACCAGCTATGTGGAAAACGTGCCGGAAGGTGCCGACGCCGAGCGGGTGATCCGCAACATGGCCAAGGGCGGCTATGACCTGATCTTCACCACCTCCTTCGGCTATATGAACCCGACGCTGAAAGTGGCCAAGCAATTCCCCAAGGTCACCTTCGAGCACGCCACAGGCTACAAGCAGGACAAGAACCTCGGCACCTACCTGTCGCGCTCCTATGAAGGCCGTTATGTCGGCGGTTTCCTCGCGGCGAAAATGACCAAGACCAAGAAGATCGGCTACGTCGCCTCCTTCCCGATCCCGGAAGTCATCCGCGATATCAACGCCATCCAACTGGCGCTGGACAAGTACAACCCCGGCAGCGAAATCAAAGTGGTTTGGGTCAACTCCTGGTTCGATCCGGGCAAGGAATCCGACGCCGCCAACGCGCTGATCGACCAAGGCGTCGACGTAGTATTCCAGCACACCGACAGCCCGGCTCCGATCCAGACCGCTGAACGTCGTGGCGTTTACTCCGTGGGCTATGCCTCGGACATGGCGCACTTCGGGCCTAAGGCCGTGCTCACCTCGATCGTCAACGACTGGGGCCCGCACTACGTCAAATCCACCCAGGCGGTGATCGACGGCACCTGGAAGTCTCAGGATTTCTGGGGCGGTCTGGCTGAAGACACCATCCGCCTGCCCATCAGCGACCTGGTGCCGGCCGATGTCAAAGCCGAAGCCGAGCAGATCATCGCCGACATCAAGAGCGGCGCTTTCCATCCGTTCACCGGCCCGATCAAGGACCAGAGCGGCGTAGAAAAAATCCCGGCCGGCGTCGCGGCGACCAACGCCGAACTGGCCTCGATGAACTATTACGTGGAAAACGTAAAGGCTGAACTGCCGAAGTAAACCTCGGCTGTGGGAGGGGCTTTAGCCGCGACTGTTCTTAATGTTTGAAAGAATCGCGGCTGTAGCCCCTCCTACGGAACATCACCGATGCCGTCCCTGCTGGCCGACAGCAGAACCGCATCACAAGGGCGCCCCATAACCGAGGCGTCCTTTTTCGCTGCCCTGGGTACGAGAAGACTCGCAGCACCGCCCCACCCGGAGCCTCTATGCACACCCTACCGATTATCGATATCGCCCCGCTCTACAGTGACGACCAAACCTCCTGGCCGGACGTGGCCCAGCAGATTGACCGCGCTTGCCGCGAGTGGGGCTTTTTCTATATCACCGGCCACCCGATCAGCCCGGCGCGCATCGCCGACCTGCTGAGCGCCGCCAAGACCTTCTTCGCCCTGCCGGCCGAGGAAAAACTCAAGATCGACATCACCCAGACCGCCCACCACCGTGGTTACGGCGCGATTGCCACCGAGCAGTTGGACCCGAGCAAACCGAGCGACCTCAAGGAAACCTTCGACATGGGCTTCCATATGGACCTCAACCACCCAGAAGTGCTGGCTGGCAAACCGCTGCGCGGCGCCAATCGCCATCCCGATCTACCTGGCTGGGCCACACTGATGGAGCAGCACTACGTCGATATGCAGGCACTGGCGCAAACCCTGCTGCGCGCAATGACCATTGCCCTGGATATCGACCGCGACTTTTTCGATACGCGTTTTCATGAGCCGATCAGCGTGCTGCGCATGATCCACTACCCGCCGCGTCAGACCGCCAGTAGCGCCGAGCAACAAGGCGCTGGCGCGCACACCGATTACGGCTGCATCACTCTGCTTTACCAAGACGACGCAGGCGGCCTGCAAGTGCGTGCCCGCGACGGCGAATGGATCGACGCACCGCCGATTGCCGGCAGTTTTGTGGTCAACATCGGCGACATGCTCGCGCGCTGGAGCAACGACCGTTACACCTCAACGCCGCACCGGGTGGTCAGCCCATTGGGGGTGGATCGCTACTCCATGCCGTTCTTCGCCGAACCGCACCCGGACACCGAGATCAGCTGCCTGCCCAACTGCTCAGACGCCGCCAATCCGCCCAAGTACCCAAGCGTGACCAGCGCCGAATACCTGCTGTCGCGCTTTGCTGATACCTATGCGTATCGACGGGAAGAACAGCAGGGTTGATAGCAACGACTTACCGTGGGAGGGGCTTTAGCCGCGACATTGCCAGAGCCGTCGCGGCTAAAGCCCCTCCCACAAATAGCGCACAGCCTGGCCGATTCGGCGAAATCCTGTCCCACCGGTTAAACTAGGCGGCAACCACGCCTGATAACGAGATCCGACCATGTACGACTGGCTCAATGCCCTGCCCAAGGCCGAATTGCACCTGCACATCGAAGGCTCGCTGGAGCCCGAGTTGCTGTTTGCCCTGGCCGAGCGCAACAAGATCGCCCTGCCGTGGAATGACGTCGAAGCGCTGCGCAGTGCGTACGCCTTCAACAACCTGCAGGAGTTTCTCGACCTTTACTACGCGGGCGCCAACGTATTGCGTCACGAGCAGGACTTCTACGACCTGACCTGGGCCTACCTGCTCAAGTGCAAGGAACAGAACGTCATCCACACCGAGCCGTTCTTCGACCCGCAGACCCACACCGACCGCGGTATTCCCTTTGAAGTGGTGCTGCGCGGGATCAAGCAGGCGTTGGTGGATGGCGAGAAGCAACTGGGCATCAGCCATGGTTTGATCTTGAGCTTTCTGCGCCACCTGCCCGAGGAAGAAGCGTTTAAAACCTTGGAGCAAGCCATGCCGTTCCGCGATGCCTTTATCGCCGTCGGCCTGGACAGCTCGGAGATGGGCCACCCGCCGAGCAAGTTCCAGCGGGTGTTCGACAAAGCGCGCAGCGAGGGGTATCTGACCGTTGCCCACGCCGGCGAAGAAGGCCCGCCCGAGTACATCTGGGAGGCTCTGGACCTGTTGAAAATTCAGCGCATCGACCACGGCGTACGCGCCATCGAAGACGAGCGGCTGATGCAGCGCATCATTGATGAGCAGATCCCACTGACCGTCTGCCCGCTGTCCAATACCAAGCTCTGCGTGTTCGACGACATGCGCCAGCACAACATCCTGCAAATGCTTGAGCGCGGGGTGAAGGTTACGGTGAACTCGGACGACCCGGCCTACTTCGGCGGCTATGTCACTGAGAACTTTGCCGCCCTGCACGACAGCCTTGGCATGACCCAGGAGCAGGCCAAGCGCCTGGCGCAGAACAGCCTGGATGCAAGATTGGTTTAAGCAACATCATCGCGGCTAAAGCCCCTCCCACAGAGCATATGAACTGTGGGAGGGGCTTTAGCCGCGACAGATAAAAACTCAATGCTCTTCCAGCTTGCGCCGCTTACCCGTGACCATCGACAGCGGCAGGTTTTCCTGCAGTCGGTAGCTTTCAAACAGCGACGCCGTAATATGCAGCCCCACCAGAGCCATCAGCGCGTTGGCACAGAAGTCATGAATTTGCAGCGGTAGATCGGCCCCCCAGAAGTAATCGACCTCCTCCATCAGAAAGCCGGTCACGCCCAGGCCGAACATCAACAGCATCATGCCGATCATCACCAGACCACCCAGAGGCGAATGCCCCATGCGGTGGTAGTCACGCCCGCTAACGAGCGCCTTTAGGTGTTCGGTCAAACGCGCCCGAGTCGGCCAAAAATCCGCCCAGCGCGCCGCCGGTGAGCCCACAAAACCCCACAGCAAACGAATCGCCAGCCAGGCTACAGCGTAATAACCTAACCAGCGGTGCCAGTTTTCGCCCTCTTCGGTGAAGAAGTAATTCGCCAGGAAAGCGCCCGCCAGGGACCAGTGAAACAGCCTGACCACGGGATCCCACAGGCGTAGGGGCGGTGTGTTCATTAGCCTTCAACACCACCTTTGATGACTTTGCCGGTGACCGGATCAAAGTAGATTTCGACCTTTTCGCCGTCTTTGTTAAAGCCGTAGATTTCGTAGCAATTGCCGCTGGTCACTTTGAATTTCTTGATCTCGTAACCCTGGCCTTTGAGGTCTGCCTGGAACGCGTCCTGATCCTGCCACTGCGCTTTGTCAGCGGTGGTGCACTGGGTCGCAGCGAAGGTCAGCGGGCTGGCAAGCACCAGGGACAGCAGGAGTAATTTGCGCATGAGATGTTCCTTTCGAGAGAGTGGATTAACGTCTGCGTGCATACACTGCTCGGCGAAGCTTAAAACCTGCTTAAGCCCTGCAAATCTTTTCCCTGGCGCAGAAAAAACCGCACGGACCACGCTGTACAAGACAGAACGGCCGTGCGGTTCGCACAACTAAGCGGAGCCGCCTGTTGCCAGGCGGCGCGCACATCAAGATCAGAAGCTGAAGTCCACCTTGGTCCACAGCGTGCGGCCTGGTTCGTTGAAGGCTTGCGGGTCATCCGCAGAAAAACCGAATCCGGCATTACCCGCCAGGTTCAGGTGCTCGCTGTAAACTTTGTCGAACAGGTTATCCACGCCAGCGCTGAGCTTGACCTCGGGCGTCAGGCGGTAAGCGGCATTGAGCGAGAACACGGCAAAACCACTGCTTGTATCGAAGTCTTTGCCGACCACGTTGCCCTTGCTCTCATCCACCCGGTTCTGCGCCGCGACCACACGCCATAACGCGCCAGCGCTCCAATCACTGCGCTCATAAGCCAAACCAAACCGTGCTTCCAGCGGCGGCGTTTGCCCCAGCGGACGATCATCGGAGCTGTTCTTGCCCCAGGCATAGGCCAGGCTGGCATCGGTTTTCCAGTTGCTGTCCAGGCGATAACTCATGCCTAACTCGCCGCCCATGATGCGCGCGTCGATGTTGCTGGCTTGCGAACGCACATGCCCCGGCATCATCCCAGGGCCGTAGCTGAACAGGATGTAATCACGCACCTGGCCGGCGTAGGCAGACGCCCAGGCTTCGAGTTTTGTACTGCGGTAGTTGATGCCGATATCCAGCTGGGTGGTTTTCTCCGGCTCCAGGCTTTCCATCGGTTGCACAAAACCAATGGGGCCGGCGCTGGCGGAGAACAACTCCCAGTAGTCGGGGAAACGCTGGGTATGGCCGAGGCCGGCATACCAGGTGGCCGGCAGACGTTGCAGGTCCTGCTCGTAACGCACAAAACCACTGGGCAGCGTGTCACTGCGGGTTTCATCGGCCGTGGGGTTAGCACGCAAGGTCATGCCGCTGCCGAGGGTTTGCCGGTAATCCTTGACCGAGGCGCGGTCCAGGCGTGCGCCGGTGACCCAGCGTTCGCGCTCACTGAGCTGCCAGGTCAACTCGCCAAACAAACCGTAGTTGTGGAACTCGGCATCTTTGTCCCAGTTGAACTGGTCGTAGTCGGTGTACGTCTGGGTCATCATGTTGAAGCTGGAGGCGCGCTTGCGATGCTCGTTGCGCTGTGCGTCGACACCGGCCTTGAGCTCGACGGCTTGCCAGTTCCACGTGCCCACCACACGCCCGCCCAAGGTGCGGCGGTCAACATTACTGGCCACGGGGTTGCGCATCATCGCCATAACGTCCTGCGGGTTGGGGCTGCGCAGGCTGAAGTTGTCCATCACGTGGTCGGCGTAGTTGTAATACACCTGCCCTTCCAGGCCTTGGAACACCTCGCCGAGATTCTCCAGACGCACGCGCAGGCCGAGGCTTTCACGCAGGAACTGGCTGCCATCCATGCCGCGCCCTGCGTAGCGCGCCTCACCATCGCCACGGCCGGCACTGAGTTCGATCAAGGTGTCGTCATTCGGCGTCCAGCCGAGCAGCACGTCACTGTTCCATTTCTGCCAACGCGAGGGCACGGTATCGCCATTGCCGTCCTCATAATCATCGGCCTGGGCGCTGTTGCCGAGCACGCGGACATAGCCCTGACTGCCGCCCGCCGTGGCATCCAGACGACGATCAAAACGGCCATTGGAGCCGGCTAATAGGCTGCCATCCACACGTCCGCCGAGGGTTTCAAAGCGCGGCGTGTCACGCTCAAAGAGAATCGTCGCCGCCGAGGCACCCGGCCCCCAGAGCACCGATTGTGGCCCCTTGATCACCGTCAGACGGTCGAAGTTCTCCGGCGACAGGTAGGAGGTTGGCGCATCCATCCGATTGGGGCAGGCACCGAGCAGCACGCCACCATCACTGAGGATGTTCAAACGCGAGCCGAACATGCCGCGAAACAACGGGTCACCATTGGCGCCGCCACTGCGGATGGCGTTGAAGCCGGGGATGGTTTTCAGGTAATCCGCACCATCGGCAGCGGGCACCGGCTGACGCGGTTGCTTGGGGTCGGTAACCACGGTGACCGGCGACTGCTGGGCCACACCGGTGACCACCAACGGCGGCAAGTGCAGCAATGATGGCTCATTGGTTTGCGCGGCATGCGCCTGGGCGGCCAGCAGTAAACCGGCACACAGCGGCGCCAAACGAAACGGTGCAGCAGTGATCAACAGCGAACGAGTCGACATGTTTATTCCAAAATCGAGACAAAACCAGGGTTTGCTCACCGCCGCTCAACAGCGATGACAGACATAACAAGGGCAATGACGATCAGGAATAAATAGGCGGGGCGCGGCTGCGCGAGCCCGGGAAGATGGCCGAGCCGGCAATCCCGCTGCGTACCGGCGCAATAGATGAGGCCTCTGGGGTGATTCCGACCAACGCCAGCGATGGACTGACGCAACCGGTGGCTGGACTGTGCAGCAGCAAGGTGCAATAGCCGCACTTGGCCCACGCGGCCTCATGACTCAGCGAGTGCTCAGCGCTGCCGCTGTGCTCGCCACAGGCCAGCTCAGTCAGCCAAGCTGGTTCGGCAGGCTGACTGAGCTGTGACCACAACGGCCCGACACTCAGCAACAGCATGGCGAACAAGGCCAGGCACGCGGCGCGGTATTGGCCTGAGTGGGCGCGACTACCGGGCATCACGACCACTCAAGGCCGGCACACAACCGCCCTGCTGCACGGCTGCAACGCTGCACTGGGAACGCCGTGGCATGCACACAGCCGTGCCGCTCAGCAAGTGGCGGCGTTTAATGCGCGTGCCCTTCAGCGGGGGCCTGCTCACTGGCTGGAGCATCCTTGTGCACCGCCACGTCTACGTCTAACTGGCCGGCCTTCTCGAAGGTCAGAGTCAGCGGGAAACGCTCGCCGTCCTTGGCCTGCTGCTGCAGGTTGAACATCATCACGTGGTAACCCATAGGTTCGAATTTCACCTCGCCACCGGCAGGAATCACCACGTTTTGCACCTGCTGCATTTTCATCACACCGTCGGCATGCATGTGCTCATGTAACTCAGCCTTACCCGCGTGCGGGGTGCTGACACTGAGCAGACGATCCGCCTCGGCGCCCTTGTTGTGCACCACAAAATAAGCAGCCGCCGTAGGGGCAACTGGCGGCATTTCCCGCGACCAGGGGTGGGAGATGTGCAACTCACCGACCGTGTATTCGTGGGCACTGGCGAACAGGCTCGGGCTGAGCAGGGCAGCAATCAGTAAGGTCTTTTTCACTCGCATGATGTGTCTCCATTTATGAACGGGCGGTGCATAGGTGCTGGCAGGGTAAATCTAAGCGCAGGGACGTCAGGTTTGTGCTGCGACGATGCTGCTGCCATTACCCAGTAACAGGTGATGCTGGTGATCAGCTAAGAGCACGATCAGCAACGCGACAACCGCCGGCTCTGCATACAAGTGCCAGCGCCAGAGCGGTTATAAACACGGGGAGCGCGTTGGCTCATGGATCAACTCCGATAGCTCATCAGTAGCGTGGCTGCACGATGCAACATGCAGCACAACGACGACAGCCGGGACGTGATGCCCGGTCGCTACAGAGTTGACGGAGAAGCGCGGGGGTTGGCCGAAGGCCAGAGATAGCGAACAGGTCGCGGGGTAAAGAAGAACGTCAGCAGGGGTGCGCGGCTGGGTGCCAGCAAACCTAGCAAACCGAAGAACGCCGCCAGGATGATCGCGCTGAAGGTGGAACTCAGGGAGCAGCCGGAGTCGGTGGCAGAATTGGGCGCCACCACACCGGAGCCTTGCAGATCGGCACCGGCACCGAAGTTGCCCTCAAAAGAGCAGTACTGACTGCTCAATCCACTGAGCTGCAGGCCGGCCATCTGCCCGTGACCAATACTGCAGGCGAACGCACTGAACAGAACGCTGAAATACAGCATCCAGGCCAGCAGGCGACGGTCAGTACGGGTCATGTTCATGGGGCGCGACTCTAGCATTGCTCTGGGGCGCATGTGACACAGCCGCACTGCGATGGATTGCCGCAGTGCACTGGCGGCAATCTTAGTTCGGCCACGGCGCATCTGCCAACAACTCGGCGCAGCGCGCTTGCACGAACTCACGGAGCAAGAGCACCGGCTTGCTCAATTGCGCACGGTGCGCGCAGATCAGGTTGAGCGGTGTCGGCTCGCAGCGCAGCTCGGGCAGCAGTACCTGGAGCCGGCCGGCACGCACGTCGCCGGCCACATCCAGCCAAGATTTGTACACCAGACCGGCACCACTGACCGCCCAGCGCCGCACCACATCGGCATCATCACTGACCCGGTCGCCTCTGACGCTAATGCCTTGCTCGCGCTTGCCGTCACTGAAACGCCAGCGGTCATGCAGCCGCCCGCCGAGCATATAGAGCAGGCAGTTGTGCTCGGCCAGTTCCTCCACCGATTGCGGCGCGCCATGCCGCTGCAGGTACTGCGGTGCGGCGCAAAGCACACGGCGATTGGCGGCGGCAACGGGTAAGGCGACCAGGCTGGAATCCTCTGGGGCGCCGTAGCGCAGGGCAATGTCCACCGGCTCGCGAAACAGATCCGCCACACGATCACCCAGCAGCAGGCGCAGTAGCACCTGAGGATGCGCCAGCTGAAACTCATCCAGCCAGGGCAACAGCGTATTGCGGCCGAAGTCTGATGGCGCAGACAGCTGCAACGGCCCACTGATGCCGACCTTGCTGCCAGCCAACTGCTGACGGCCGTCATCCAGGCTCTGCAGGGCCAACCGTGCATGGCCGAGAAACAACTCACCCTCGGGTGTCAGCCGCAGGCTGCGGGTAGAGCGGCTGAACAGGCGCGCCTCCAGTTGCTGTTCCAGACGCTTGAGCGCGGCGCTGGCCACTGCCGGGGAAATATCCAGGCGTCGCGCTGCCGCCGAGAGATTGCCCAGATCAGCGGTGGTGACAAACAACTGCAGATCATCAAAACGCAGCATGGCAGCTCATTATCAAAAAAATATTGAAAGAGACTCTAGTAGCAGACTGTTTTTCTCGTCAATCAAATAACCGAGCATTGCCAGCACTTAACCGGAGTCCACCATGACCACGCCACTGACCCTGATTGCCACCATCACTGCCCTCCCCGGCCAGGCCGAGGCTGTTGAAGCAGGCTTGCGCCAATTGGTGCCGCCCAGCCAAGCCGAAGCCGGTTGCCTGCAATACAACCTGCACCGCCATCAGGAGCTGCCCAACCGCTTCATCATGGTTGAGCAGTGGCAGGACGCCGCCGCCCTCAGCGCGCACCAGCAGACCGCACACTTTCTGCACTTCGGCGAAACCTGCGGCAGTCTGCTGGAACAGGTCGATCATCAACTGATGCAACGCATTCTCTAAGGGAAGTCATCCATGAAAGCTGTCGCTTATTACCAATCGCTGCCGGCCGAGCATACTGACGCGCTGCAGGATGTCGAACTGCCTGCACCGACGCCCGGCCCGCGCGATCTGCTGGTCGAGGTCAAAGCCATTTCGGTCAACCCGGTGGACACCAAGATCCGTCGTAACGTGGCCCCTGAAGACGGTGCAGCCAAGGTTCTTGGTTGGGATGCCAGCGGCATCGTCAAGGCGGTGGGCAGCGAGGTCAGCCTGTTCCAGCCCGGCGACCGGGTGTATTACGCCGGGGCGATCAACCGCGCCGGGGCCAACAGCGAGTTGCATGTGGTGGACGAACGCATCGTCGCGCGCATGCCGAAGAAACTGGGGTTTGCCGAAGCCGCGGCCCTGCCGCTGACCGCAATCACCGCCTGGGAGTTGTTGTTTGAGCGACTGCAAGTCAGCCAAGGCAGCGCAGACCTGGGCCAGAGCCTGCTGATCGTCGGTGCAGCCGGCGGCGTGGGTTCGATCCTGGTGCAGCTGGCACGTCAACTCACTGGCCTGACGGTGATCGGCACCGCCTCCCGCCCCGAGACCCAAGCCTGGGTTCGCCAGCTGGGCGCGCACCATGTGATCGACCATCGCCAACCGCTGAGTGAAGAGCTGAAACGCATCGGTATCAATCAGGTCACCCATGTGGCCAGCCTGACCCAGACCGATCAGCACTATGCGCAACTGGTCGAAGCCCTCGCCCCGCAAGGCCGCCTGGCGCTGATCGACGATCCGGAGCAGCCGCTGGACATCATGCAACTCAAGCGCAAAAGCCTGTCGCTGCACTGGGAGCTGATGTTTACCCGCTCGCTGTTCGAGACCGCCGATATGATCGAGCAGCATCGCCTGCTGCAACGGGTTGCCGAATTGGTGGATGCCGGCACCCTGAAAACTACGCTCGGCGAGCACTTCGGCAGCATCAACGCGGCCAATCTGCGCCGCGCCCATGCGCTGCTGGAAAGCGGCACGGCACGCGGCAAAATCGTTCTCGAAGGCTTCTAGGCCACCCGCCAAATCGAGCCAACGCCGCGCCTCTAGCGCGGCCCTTGGCCCATAGGTTGCACAGCGCCACCAGGCGATTCGACAGCGCAGCATTCCTTAGCTAGAACTCTACTGACCGCACGCATAATCCCGCTGCCGCGACGATACGGCGGCTTCAACTGCGGACGTCCATCGCAAGGAGTTCCGCAGTGACCTTACTCCCCCTGGAAACCCTGCTAGTCGCCACCCTGGTGCTGCTGCTCGGACGCTGGGTTAACCGCCAAATACCACTGTTGTCGCACTACAACATTCCCGACCCCATCACCGGCGGCCTGCTGTTTGCCGTCGGCATGCTGATCAGCGGCGAACTCAGTAGCTTCAGCCTCGAGTTCGATTCCACGCTCAAGCCGGTGTTGCTGTTGGCGTTTTTCGCTGCCGTGGGCCTGTCGGCCAATCTCAGCCTGCTCAAGCAAGGCGGCAAACGCCTGCTGATGTTCGTACTCGTACTGATCCCCTTCCTGCTTCTACAAAACCTCACAGGGCTATTAATCGCCTGGGGGCTGGACATGCATCCGCTAATGGGGTTGATCGGCGGCAGCATCACCTTGGTCGGCGGCCACGGCACGGGCGCGGCGTATGCCGAACGCTTCGCCGAGGTGAACAACATCCAGTCAATCATGGAACTGGCGATGACCGGAGCCACCCTCGGCCTGGTATTGGGCGGCATCTGCGGCGGGCCACTGGCGCAGTGGCTAATCAAGCGTCACCAACTGGCGGGCAGCGATGGCCAAGCGGCCGCCACCTACATAAGCAGCGACGCCACCGAGGCTGCGCCCATTAAAGCAGGCAACCTGATTCCCGTACTGGCGGCGGTGTTGATTGCGGTACTCGCCGGCAGCTGGCTGGCCAATCTGGTCAGCGGCGGGCCAGTTACCCTGCCGAGCTTTCTTTGGTGCCTGCTGCTGGGCGTAGCGATCCGTAATGGCGGCCACCTGATCGGTTTACGCTTTAACGATGCGGCCATCGATATGCTCTCCAGCCTGACCCTGGCGCTGTTTCTGGCAATCACCATGATGGCGCTGAACTTGGCCAGTGTTGCCAGCCTGGCCGGGCCACTGCTACTGATCCTGCTGGGGCAACTGCTAGTCGTGTTGATCTATGGCGGCCTGCTGGTCTATCGCGCGGTGGGGCGTGACTATGAAAGTGCGGTGATGTCCGCCGCCTTCTGCGGCTTCGCGATGGGCGCCACCGCCACCGCTATTGCCAACATGCAAGCGATTACCCAGAAATACGGCCCCGCTCCCCAGGCATTTTTGGTGGTGCCTCTGGTCGGTGCGTTTCTCATCGACTTGCTCAACGCCCTGGTTCTTACCGGCTACCTGTCACTGCCCTGGGTTGGAGGTTGAGCATGCGCCTGCTTATTTTGCTGCTCTGCGCCACATTACTCGCGGCCTGCTCACGCGGGCCGACGCCAGAAACCTTGCAGAGTGATCTGCAACAACGCCTGCAGCAGGTCTTTCCAGCGAGCCTGCTAAGCCTTGACCAACTGCAGCGCCGCGGGTCGGCCAATGACGCCAACGCGCCGGACGGGGAAAAACGCTTAGTGGTCTACTTCGATGCCACGCTCAAGGTTGAACAGGATCAAGACTTCGGTGCTTGGGACTCACCCGGTGTGGCCAGCCTGGTCACGGCCTTGGGTGCTGGACCACGCGGCTTATCCGGGATCCAGAGCGGCGGCAATCGCGCGGGGGATCTGCTCAAAGTGCATGGCAGCCTGATCTACCGCGAACAGCACGGCAGCTGGCAGGCAGTCGTGCCCCAAGGCTTTACCGCACCCCGCGCAGCTCAGTCGGGGGAAGGCGGTAACAGCAAACGGGAAACGCTGGTTAACGCGATCAGCACCGCGTTGAATCTTGGCCCTGGCGGCACCAGCCCACAGGAGCGCAAAGCCATTGACGACGAACTGGAGCGCGCCCTGAGTAATATCCGCAGCCGCCTTTCCCGCCTGGAGAGCGGTTATCCGCTGGCAGGTGGGCCGCCAGCCGGACAATACGCACGTTTTGCGCAAGCGGTTACTGAATTGCTAAAAAAACAGGGGGTAAGTGTGCGCGCGCTGAACACCGAAGGTGGCCTGGACAACTTGCGCATGCTACGCCGTGGTGAGGTAGTGGCGGCCTTGTCGCAAAGCGATGCCGCCTATGCTGCCGTCCACGGCATCGGCCCGTTCCAGGATGATGGTCCAGACCTCAGATTACGCGTCATTGCTAACCTTTACCCCGAGCCGGTACATGTACTGGTCAATGCCAGGAGCGGGCTGCAAAACATCGCCGATCTGCGCGGCAAACGAGTCAATATCGGCCAGCCTGGCTCGGCCTCGCGCCTCACCGCGCTGGCAGTACTAACTGCCCACGGGCTGCAACCGAAGGATCTGGCTGCGGCCGCCGAGCTTGACCTTCAGCAGGCCCTAAGTGCCTTACGTGATAACCAACTGGACGCGCTGATTCAGGTCATTGGCGCACCAGCCGACAGCATCCGCGCGGCCAGCGAAACCGTTAATCTGCGCCTGCTACCACTGGCAGAAGCCGCAATCGGCAGACTACAACAGCAGCACCCGGGCAGCTTCGCGTTCAATCTTCCCCAGGGCACCTACCCACAACAGAACGATCCAGTAGCAACGCTGGCGGTAAGCAGCATGCTGCTTACCGATGATCAACTGACCGTGCGTGAAGTGGAGAACTTGGTGCGCCTGCTGTTCTCCCAGGACAACCAATGGTTGCAGTACGGCAGTATCCAGGGCGCACAGCTGTCCCCCAAGAATGCCTTGCTCGACCTTGGGGTACCGCTGCATAGCGGCGCTGAGAAAGCCTTGCAACCAGAGCCTGTACCGGCGAATTAATTCGGCGCGCTCGCCCTGCCGCTACTTAGCAGGGCGCTCCAAAACAGTATGTGAATAGCGCTGCTGTAGCGTGCAGGCTCAGCACTGCCAACTAAACTTTCTTCAGCAGCCGCGCTGGCATTGCAGCCTGTATGGCCAGCGGCTGGACGTTCGACCAATCCAACTGAGTGGGCGGTAAGGATGCGACCCGATCTGAAAGGCCCCCTACGCCTCGCCGGCCTTTATTTATTGTTCAGCTCCCTGTGGATTTTCGGCAGCAATTATCTGCTGCCAAAATTTATTAGCAGCAGCGAGCTATTGGGCAGCCTGAACATTGTTAAAAGCGTGTTGTTTGTCATGCTCAGCACGAGCCTGATCTTTTTTGTCAGCTACCGTGATCGGCGCGCGCAGCGTCTTCTGCTTGATGCCCTCACCCAGAGCAGCAACCTGCTAAAACGGACTCAACGCAGTGCCTCACTCGGCAGCTGGGAATACAACCATGACTTCCAGCTCAGTGAAGAGGCGCGGAACCTGCTCGGCCGTAACCATGACAGCCACACATGCAGCCTTGAACAACTACTCAACTGCCTGCACCCAGCCGAACGTACTCACGTAAAGCGCGCCTTGCAGGCCTTGATCGATGACCACAGCCCGATGCTCGTCAGCGCCCGGCTGTTAAAACCACAACAGTCGCAAACCACGTGGCTGATGCTGCGCGGTGAGGTCGACGAACACAGCCGAATCTTGGGCACCCTTCAAGACATCAGCCTGCAGAAACGCGACGAAAGCGCCCTGCGAGAAAGCGAGCAACGCTTTCGCCAATTGTTCGAGCAAACGCCTCGCATTGCAGTGCAAGGCTACGACCGTGAACGCCGCGTGATTTACTGGAACCAGGCCAGTAGCCAGCTCTACGGCTATGCCGTGCATGAGGTAATGGGCCGTCGGTTGGAAGAGCTGATCGTGCCGCCACCAGCGCGTAGCAAGGTGGCCACTGCAATTAACCTATGGCAGCTCGGCGGCCCGCCGATTCCTGCGGCAGAGGTGCAGTTACAACGTAAAGACGGCAGCCCGGTATGGGTCTATTCCAGCCACTTAATGCTGCGCAACAGCCTTGATCAACTCGAGCTGTACTGCGTTGACATCGACCTCACTGAACATAAGAAGACCGACAGCGAACTGCAAGCCAGTGACCACCGCTACCGCTCGCTGGTTGAGCACCTAGGCGATGCGATTTTCATCACCGATGCCGCCGCTCAGCTGACCTTTCTCAACCCCGCTTGGGAGCAAATCAGCGGCTACCCCATTCACGAAAGCCTTGGCAGCCCGCTGCAGCACTTTATGCCCGAGTTGGGCCAGCCCCCGCTCAGCCATAGGCTGCATGAGTTACTCGGCGGCAAACTGGATAATCTGCGCCTGGAGTGTCAGCTACTGACCCGCAGCGGCCCGGCTCGTCGGGTTGAGTTGCAGTTCAATTTCAGTGAGCTGGAGCAAGGCCTGCACGGTAGCCTGCGTGACGTCCATGAGCGCCATCAGACTCAGCAACTGCAACAGGCGCGCAATGCAGTACTCGATGAGCTGCTGGGGTTGCACCCGTTGCACAGTATTCTCGCGGGCATCACCCAGCGCCTGGAAAACCTGCAACCACAAATGCGTGTATCGATCATGCTGCTCGATGAGCAACAGCGCCTGCATGTTGGCGCAGCCCCCAGCCTGCCGAAAGCGTATTGCCAAGCCATCGAAGGGATTAAGGCGGGGCTGGAAGTGGGCTCATGCGGACACGCCGCCGTGAGTGGTGAACTGGTCATTGCCGAAGACCTCAGCCAGCACCCCTACTGGCGCGATTACCGGGCCGTCGCAATGGCTGCAGGCTTACACGCCTGCTGGTCACTGCCCTTCAAGGATGATGGCGGTCAGGTGCTGGGCACTTTCGGCATCTACTATTTGCAGCCCACACGGCCGAGCGCTGCGGATATCGCCCTGGTGACAGAGTTCACTCGTCTAGCGGGACTGGCGGTGCAGTTAAGCGTGACCACGATAAACTGATCAGACCAACGGTGCGTTCGTCGTGATCGAATTTGTTTCAAGTCAATCAATGTTCATGTCTAGCAACTAGACTGCGTGCTCTTGCAGAGGAGATACGTCCATGAACGTCATGATCCAACCTGTAAACACCGCCGCAGGTCGCGGCTGGCAAGTGCGCCTGGGTAAGCAAACGGTCACCTTCCGCAGCGAGCCCGAAGCCCGCGAGTTTGTCAGCACCCTGCAAGCCCGCCTGAACGCACCGCATGTCTTACCCGCAGAGCAGCAGCGCGTTGCCAGTTAACCCAGCACGTGGTTCGTACCACGCTCGGCCCAGCGGGTAAACAGGGAAAACCCCACGGCCAATAACCCGCAGGCAAAAATCACCACCGCAACTGACCAGGCACTGCCGTCATGCAGCACACCGACCATGGTGGCGGCACTGGCGGCGATGACAAATTGCAGGCTGCCCAGCAACGCTGAAGCACTGCCAGCATGCCGGCCTTGCCCGGCCATAGCGCAGGCCGAGGCGTTGGGCAGCAGAATGCCTAAACAAGCAATGCAGCCGAACAGCGGAATCAACAACGGCCACAAGGCCTGCGGCTTGGCCAGCGCCACCAACAATAACGCCAGGCCGCACGCCAAGTAGAACCAAACAGTTTTGCCTAGCCAGTAAGCCGGCCCATGCCGCGCGACCAGCCAAGCGTTCAATTGGGCCACCAGAATAAACCCCAGGGCATTACTGCCGAACAACACGCCATAGTGCTCGGCGGGGACGCCATACAGCTCGATAAACACAAACGGCGAACCCGCGATGTAGGCAAACATCCCGGCCACGGCAAAACCGCCAGTCAGTGCATACCCCAGAAACGGCAGGTTGGCGAACAGTCGCTTGTACTCACCTACCGCACCGCGCAGAGGGGCTGGCGGAACATCCTTGGCCAGGGTTTCCGGCAACCACTTAGCCAGCGCGAGCAGGCAGATAAGGCTGAACAGCGTCAGGCAGATAAAGATTGATGGCCACCCAAACGCGCTGAGCAGCAGGCCGCCGGCCAGTGGCGCAAGAATCGGCGCCACGCCCATCACCAGCATCAACTGGGAAAACACCTTGGCCGAATTGATTGGGTCACACAGGTCACGCACCACCGCGCGCGACACCACCATCCCGGCACAACCGCCCAACGCCTGAACAAAGCGTGCAGCAATTAGCCATTCCAGACTCGGCGCCAATGCGCAGGCCAGTGAAGCCAGGCTGAACAACAGCACCCCGAACAACAATGGCTTGCGCCGGCCAAAGCGGTCCGCCAAAGGGCCGTATACCAGTTGACCAATAGCCAGACCTGCAAAGTACGCCGCCAACGACAGCTGCACGTGCTCCACATCGGTGGCAAAGGCCTGTGCCAGAGCCGGGAAGCTCGGCAGGTAAAAATCGATAGCCAGCGGCCCAAAGGCGCTTAGCGAGCCGAGGATCAACAAAAGACGTAAGGGCATGTACATCCAGATTAAATAGGGGGCTATCCGCTGCCGTAACCCGGAAAAACACCGGGTTACGGCCTCACAGAGCGCTCCCGGAGTGCATCCGGGCTACGCCCTGCTAGCCCCGTGACAGGGCGCAGAGATCAAACTGCTGAGTCGGCTTTCTTCCGGCCTTTGCCGATTTTTTCCGCTAATGACTCCACCAGCATGTAGAACATCGGGATCAGGAAGATTGCCAGGAAGGTTGCCGCCAGCATGCCGCCGATGACGCCAGTACCAATCGAGTGACGGCTGGCCGAGCCCGCCCCCGTACTAATTGCCAGCGGCACAACACCGAGAATAAAGGCCAGCGACGTCATGATGATCGGACGGAAACGCAAACGCGCCGCCTCCAGCGCCGACTCGAAGATGCCCATGCCATTGTGTCGGTTGAGCACGGCGAACTCGACGATCAGGATGGCGTTCTTCGCGGCCAGGCCGATCAACGTAAGAAGGCCGACCTGGAAGTAAAGATCGTTTTCGATACCGCGCAGCCATACGGCGAGAATCGCACCGAATACCGCAAACGGTACGGCCGTGACCACCGCCAGTGGCAAGGTCCAACGCTCGTACTGCGCCGCGAGGATCAGGAACACCATGATCAGGCCGAAGATGAAGGCACTGCTGCCAGAACCCTGAGACGCCACTTCCTGGTAAGCCGAGCCGGTCCAACCAATGCTGTAATCGCTGCCCAGCACTTCGTTCGCAACCTCCTGGATTACGCTCAGCGCCTGGCCCGAGCTGTAACCAGGCGCCGGCCCGCCAAGGATCTTCGCGGCGGGGTAAACGTTGAAGCGTGCATAGGTATCCGGGCCGAGAATACGTTCGACCTTGACCAAACTGGCCAACGATACCAACTCACCACTGGCCGCACGCACATAGACCTGGGACAGGTCCTCGGGCTTGCTGCGGAATTCCGCCTCAGC
Source organism: Gammaproteobacteria bacterium (assembly GCA_018816095.1). GTDB lineage: Bacteria > Pseudomonadota > Gammaproteobacteria > Pseudomonadales > Pseudomonadaceae > Aquipseudomonas > Aquipseudomonas spirodelae. The sequence continues at coordinate 30,768 of JAHIWP010000022.1, read as the reverse complement.
CTGCAGGCTGACTTGGAACGTGCGGCCATACAGGCTGAAGTCATTGACGTAGTAACTGCCGAATGTGGCCTGCATGGCAGTGAACACATCACTCACCGTCACCCCAAGCGCGCGCGCTTTAGTGCGATCCAGGTCAATAAAGTACTGCGGTACGTTGGCGCTAAAGGTGCTTTGTACACCCGCCAACTCAGGACGTTTGGCGGCAGCGGCCAGGAAAGCCTGCACCTTGCTCGCTAAGTCAGCGGTAGTACCGCCACTGCGGTCCTGGATATAGCCTTCAAAACCGCCGGTGGTACTCATGCCAGTGATCGGCGGCGGGTTGAAGCTCATCATCACGCCGTCTTTTTGCGACGAGGCCATGCCCATGAACTCACGCGTTAAGTTGCGCGCATCCAGTTCCGGCGTGGTGCGTTCGCTCCAGTCTTTGAGCGGCACAAAGGACACTCCCGAACTGCTGCGAGTACCGGAGGAGAGAATGTCGAAGCCGGCAAAGGTCACCACGTTCTCTACCGCCGGATGCGCCATCAACTGCTGGGTCACCTCGCTGGTGAGTTTCTCGGTGCGGGTCAACGAAGCAGCAGGCGGCAGGAAGTAGGCATTGATCACATAACCTTGGTCTTCACTGGGCACCAGGGAGCTAGGCACCCGGTTAAACAGCACGACCATCAGCGCGATCATCCCCCCAAACAGCAGCAAACCAACCGCCGTGCGCTTGAGGAAGAAACGCACGCCCGCGGTGTAACCATTGGTCAGCTTGTCAAAAACGCGGTTAAACGCACGGAACGGTGCCGCCGGTTCGTGATGCCCGGGCTTGAGCAGCAAGGCACAGAGTGCCGGGCTCAGGGTCAGGGCAACAATGCCGGAGATCACCACTGATACGGCAATGGTGATGGCGAACTGTTTATACATTTCCCCGGCCAGGCCGCCGAGGAAGCCCACCGGCACGAATACCGCGCAGAGCACCAGCACAATAGCGATGATAGGGCCGGTCACCTCCTCCATGGCTTTGATGGTGGCCTCACGCGGGCCTACCTTGTCGGTGGCCATTACCCGCTCAACGTTCTCGATCACCACAATGGCGTCGTCCACCACGATACCGATAGCCAGTACCATGCCGAACAGGGTCAGCAAGTTGATCGAGAAGCCGAGCATGTACATACCGGCAAAAGTGCCGATCAACGAGACTGGAATCGCCAGTACCGGGATCAACGTAGCGCGCCAATTCTGCAGGAAGAGGAACACCACCAAGACCACCAGGACCAGTGCTTCGAAGAAGGTGTAAATCACCTCATCAATCGACACCCGGACGAATTTGGTGGTGTCGTACGGCACCTTGTAGGTCATGCCACTGGGGAAGGTCTTCGACAGTCGCGCCAAGGTTGTGCTGACCGCCTCAGCCGTATCCAGGGCATTTGCGCCCGGCTGCAGGTACACACCAAAGGCAGCGTTTTGCTGACCGTTGAGCGAGGTCATCAGCGAGTAGTCCTGCGCGCCCAGTTCGATCCGTGCGACATCCTTGAGCAACAGGCTGGCACCGGTTTCATCGGTACGCAGGATGACGTTTTCAAATTCTTGCGGATCCGTAAAGCGGCCCTGGGTGGTCACCGTGTAGGTGAAGTCCTGCTCCTGCTTGAGCGGTTGCTGGCCGAAGCTGCCGGCAGCGAACTGCGAGTTTTGCTCACGAATCGCATTAACCACATCGGTCGGCGTCAGGTTGAACTGGGCTAACTTATCCGGACGCAGCCAGATGCGCATGGAGTAGTCTTTCGAGCCGAACTGGCTGACATCGCCCACGCCCGGCAGACGCTTGAGTTCGTCGATCACGTTAATCAACGCGTAGTTGCTGATATACACCGGATCACGCGAGCCATCCGGCGAATACAGGGTCACGACCTGCAGGATGTCCGAAGACTTCTTCTGCACTTTTACGCCCTGACGGCGCACTTCTTCCGGCAACTTGGCCAAGGCGGCCTGCACCCGGTTGTTGACGTCGATGGTGGCCTGGTCTGGATCAGTGCCAACCTCGAAATACACCGACAGACTCATGGCGTTGCCGCCGGAGTTGGACTGCTGGTAAATCATCCCTTCAACGCCGTTGATCGACTGCTCCAGCGGTGCGGCGACCGTCTCGGCAATTACTTGGGCGCTCGCACCGGCATAGCTGGCGCTTACCGACACTTGCGGCGGGAGAATTTGCGGGTACTGGGCGATAGGCAATGCACGCATGGCCATGAGGCCGGCCAGCACCAATAGGATGGAAATAACCGCGGCAAATACCGGGCGGTCGATAAAGAAGCGTGAGATCACCTGGGGACGCTCCTTAAGACTGGCTGGCTGCGGGGGCAGCAATACTGACCGGGCTGTCCGGGCGAACTTTGGCCAACCCTTCGACGATCACCCGATCACCTTCACTGATCCCGGAAACAATCACCCAACGCCCCTTGGCCGTATGGCCCGTGGTGACCTGGCGCATGCGCGCAATACCCGCGTCGTCGACCACATAAACAAAGGTGCCGGCAGGGCCTTGGGCAACCGCGCGCTCAGGCAGGGTCATAGCGTTAGGCAGGCTTAGGCCTTTAACCTGTACACGGACAAACTGACCGGGTAGCAGCTTCTGCTCAGGGTTAGGTACGACGGCGCGCGCACTGACCGAACCGGTACCGCGATCCACCAGGCTATCGGTAAAGTCCACCTTGCCCTCCAGCGGATAAACACTACCGTCGCCCAGGGTAATTTTCACACTCATCTTGCCGTCTTCAGGCAGCATCAGGCTGCCGTTCTGCAGGCCATTGCGGACACTGGCCACATCGGAGTCGGGCGCCGCAAAGTTGACGTAAATCGGATCCAGCTGGGTGATATTGCTCAGCAGGCTGGCATTCGGATCGCCAGCGACCATCAAACTGCCTTCGGAAACAGTTTCTTTGCTGGTAATACCAGAAATGGGCGCCTTCACCGTGGTGTAGTCGAGGTCGATCTGCTTGGACAGCACCTCGGCCTCGGCGGCCTGGATATTCGCCTTGCTCTGCTCGAAATTGGAGATGGCATTGTCCAGCTCGCTCTCGCTGGCAAAGCCCTTCTTCTGCAGCTCACGGATACGCTTGAGATCACGCTCGGTTTGCCGATAGCGCGCTTGCTCCTGCGCGAGTGCACCCTTGGCCCGACTCAGTGCGGCCTGGTAAGTACGCGGGTCGATGCGAAACATCACCTGGCCCTTCTTCACCGCGCTACCTTCTAGGTAAGTGCGTTCCTGCAGAATCCCACTGACCTGAGCGCGCACCTGAACTTCACGAAAGCCGGCCGTGCGGGCGGAGTATTCAAACTCCAGCGGCAATGCTTCGACCTTTACGGTTTCCACCACTACTTCAGGCGCGGGCGGGGCGTCAGCGGCATACAGCGGGGATGCCAGAACAGCCAGCAACAAGGAACCGGCAAGCGCCGGCAGATGACGGGGAAAAAGCATGGATGTCTCCGAAAGGACGCAGGGCGCAGCATGTGGGCCGGCAATGCTAGTTACATACACAAGTGCTTGTAAATAGAACATTGCCCTTAACTTCATTACACTTTGTGCTCAGCCTAGCCAGAAATACGCCTGCTGCCATGCGCAGAACCAAAGAAGATGCCGAAAAGACCCGAATGGCTCTGCTTGAAGCCGCCGAAACGCTGTTTCTAGAAAAAGGCGTGGCGCACACCAGCCTGGAGCACATAGCACGGCATGCGGGGGTGACGCGCGGCGCGGTGTATTGGCACTTTGCCAACAAGGCCGACCTGTTCAACGCCATGCTCGGCCAAGTACGCCTACCGCCTGAGCAGTTGACCGAGCGAATGCGCGGCTGCCCTGCTCACGACCCGCTAATAACCCTGCGCGAGCTGTGCATCGAGGCCATCGCGAACCTGGCGCGTGATCAACAAAGGCGCCGGATCTTCACCATTTTGCTGCGCAGGTGTGAATTTACCGAAGAGCTACGCGAGGCCGAAGAGCGCCACGAAAGCTTTATCAACCTGTTTATCGAACTCTGTGAGCAGCAGTTCAGCAGCCCGTCGGTCCGCTTGCGCCTGTACCCGGGGCTCAGTCCGCGCCTGGCAGCGCGGTCGGTACATGCATTAATTGTCGGCCTGTTTCACGATTGGCTGCGTGACCCCGGGCTCTTCGACCCACTGCAGGACACCGCGCCCATGATCAATGCCTGCTTTCGTGGGCTGGTCCGTGACTGGCCAGCCCAATAACTTCCCAATACTGATCAGGCTAGACCGGCGCTGTAGCCAGCTTCGGCAATCGCAATAATCAGCTGATCGCTTGGCAGGCTACTACCCACCGTCACCTCGCCACCTTGCAGCTTCACCCGCACATCTGCGGTCGCATCACGGGCCAGCACGGCCTCGGTTACCGCTTTAATGCAGTGATCACAGGTCATGCCTTCGACCCGAAATGTATGAACGCGTGTTGCTTGCATCACTAATCACCTGAATTCACCTGTTAAGGGACACAGTGTCCTCCCTCCCAACGGGGTCAGGTCAAGCCATAAAAATGCCCCGGACATTTTTAACCCTGCACAGCAGGGTCTTAGGCGCGCCAGGTATGGCACCCCACAAAACAGCGCTTGACCCTACCAAGGTGGCAAGGTTGATTATGTTACGAAACCTAACGGAGACCGTCGCATGTCTACTCTCACCACCTTCGATCTGCCGATCCGCGGCATGACCTGCGCCAGTTGCGCCGGCCGCGTTGAGCGCGCACTAGCCAAGGTGCCCGAGGTCACAGGGGTCAGCGTCAACTTGGCCAGCGAACGGGCACGCCTCGAAGCACCAGCCGAAAGCCTGGAGCAACTGGTTGCAGCCGTCACTGCGGCCGGCTATGAGGTGCCCAGCGAACGCCTCGAACTGGCCATCAGCGGCATGACCTGCGCTAGCTGTGCCGGCCGCATCGAGCGCGCACTGGCGCAGCAGCCTGGCGTGATGTCAGTCAGCGTCAACCTGGCCACTGAACACGCGCAATTGCAGGTACTCCACGGCACTGATCTGGATGCACTCCTGCAGGCCGTCAGCCGAGCGGGCTACCAAGCCAGCCAGCTCAGCGCCACACAAAACGCACCCGCCAGCACCAGCAAACCGCTGCAGCGCGAGCGCTGGATGCTGCTTTTAGCCATCGCGCTGACCCTACCGCTGGTCATCCCCATGCTCGTCGCGCCCTTCGGGCTGCACTGGATGTTACCCGCCTGGGCGCAGTTCGCCCTCGCCACCCCGGTGCAGTTCATCTTCGGCGCACGCTTCTATCGCGCCGCCTGGAACGCACTGCGCGCCAAGGCCGGCAACATGGACCAACTGGTCGCCATTGGTACCAGTGCCGCTTATGGCTTGAGCCTCTATCAATGGGCCGTGACGCCGACCGGCGGCATGCCGCATCTGTATTTCGAAGCCTCGGCCGTGATCATTACCCTGATCCTGCTGGGCAAATACCTGGAAAGCCGCGCCAAACGCCAAACCAGCAGCGCCATCCGTGCCCTGCAAGCGTTACGCCCGGAGCGCGCCCTGCGCCTGCGCGATGGCAGCGAACAGTGGGTGGCCCTCAACGAACTGCAGCTGGGCGACCGCATTGTCGTTAAGCCGGGCGAGCGCTTCCCTGTCGATGGGCAGGTCGTAGAAGGCCGCAGCCACGCCGACGAGGCACTCATCAGCGGTGAGAGCCTGCCGCAACCCAAACAGCCCGGAGACACGGTGACCGCCGGGGCGATCAACGGCGAAGGACGCTTGCTGATCGAAACCACCGCCCTCGGTGCGGAAACCGTACTGTCGCGGATCATTCGTCTGGTCGAAGACGCCCAAGCCGCCAAGGCGCCCATCCAGAAGCTGGTGGATAAGGTCAGCCGCATCTTCGTGCCCAGCGTACTACTGATTGCCCTGGCCACACTGGTGGTATGGCTGGCGCTCGGCGCAGGCATTGAAACGGCCTTGCTCAACGCCGTGGCGGTGCTGGTGATTGCCTGCCCCTGCGCCCTCGGCCTGGCCACGCCTACCGCCATCATGGCGGGCACCGGGGTGGCCGCGCGTCACGGCATTTTGATCAAAGATGCCGAAGCCTTAGACGTCGCCCACTCAGTCAGCCTGGTGGCATTCGACAAGACCGGCACCCTGACCTCAGGCTCACCACGCATCACCCACCTGCAGGCCGTCGACGGCGACACCCAGCAACTGCTGCAACTGGCGGGCGCGCTGCAACGCGGTAGCGAACACCCACTGGCCAAGGCGGTACTCGACCAATGTGCGGCAGAACAGCTGACACTGGCCGAGGTTAGCGACAGCAAAGCCTTGGCCGGGCGCGGTATTGCCGGGCGGATTGGCGAGCGCGAGTTGGCTCTGGGCAACAAGCGCCTGCTGGAAGAACACTGGCTGCAGAATCAAACGCTAGTCGCCGAAGCGCTGGCCTGGGAGGCCGAAGGGCGCACCCTGTCCTGGCTCGTGGAGCTGGCGCCACAACCGCAGGTGCTGGGCCTGTTTGCCTTCGGTGACATACTCAAGGAGGGCGCGGCAGACGCCATCAGCGCGCTGACTGCACAAGGTATCGCCAGCCACTTGATCAGTGGCGACAACAAAGGCAGCGTCGATGCCGTGGCAAAAGCCCTCGGCATTACCGCCGCACATGCTCAAGTGCTGCCAGCCAATAAGGCTGCAATCATCACTGAGCTGAAAAAAGACGCCGTCGTGGCCATGGTCGGCGACGGCATTAATGATGCGCCGGCGCTGGCCGCCGCCGATGTCGGTATCGCCATGGGCAGCGGCACCGATGTGGCCATGCATGCCGCCGGTATCACCTTGATGCGTGGCGACCCGCGCCTGGTCGCCGACGCTCTGGACATCAGCAAACGCACCTACAACAAAATCCGCCAAAACCTGTTCTGGGCCTTCGCCTATAACCTGATCGGCATACCGCTCGCGGCCGCTGGCTTGCTCAACCCAATGCTGGCCGGCGCCGCAATGGCCTTGTCCAGCGTCAGCGTGGTGAGCAATGCCCTGCTGTTGAAAACCTGGAAGCCGAAGAGTGATGGTCCTGTATAGCCCAGACGTGTCCGCACCATCTGTGGCGTGTGGCGCGAGCACGTCCTCGACCACCTAAACAACCTTAGGAGTCCACATGAACATTGGCCAAGCGGCAACGAAAACCGGCCTCAGCGCCAAGATGATTCGCTACTACGAAAGCATCGACCTGCTGCCCGCTGCCGCCCGTACGGACAGCGGCTACCGCCAGTACAGCGCACAGGACCTGCACCGCCTGGCCTTTATCAAGCGCTCGCGCGATCTGGGCTTCTCCCTCGCCGAAGTCAGCCAGTTGCTGGCCCTATGGCAGGACCGCCAACGCGCCAGCGCCGACGTCAAAGCCCTGGCTGCCACGCATATTGATGAACTGGAACGCAAGATCAGCGAACTCAGCGACCTGCGCGACACGCTCAAAGAGTTGATGGATAACTGCCAAGGCGACGACCGCCCGGAGTGCCCGATCCTCAGGGATCTGGCCGGGCGCACCTGCGAGCGTGACTGAAACCGCTCATAGACCGCCTGTCGGATATCCGCATTCGCTGCTAAAGGTTTTCCTCTCTATGGTCGACGAGTATCTCTTGCCTATTGCGCCTAAGTGCCTGGCACTTTCAATTCGACAAGCCATGACGCCGGTTGGTGTCATCACCTAGGGCATCAACCATGTTCAGCAATATAAAAATTGGCCAACGCATCGCCATCAGCCTCGTGCTGCTGCTTGCCCTCACGGTCGCCGTTCTAGTGAGCGTCTTTTTAAGCCGCTTCAACAATGTAATCGCCGAGGCCGAGCAACGCGAACTGCGCGGTTTGTTCAATAACATCAGCACAGCAATCGCGTCGGAAGCGGTGATGTCCGAACGCCTGTCAGCGTTAGTGGCCGGCCTTCCCGATGTCCAACAGGCCATGGCCAATGGTGATCGCGCACGCCTCGCAGACTTGTTCGTACCCGGCTATGCGAACATGAAAGAACATTACGACTTGCGTCAGTTCCAATTTCATCAGCCGCCAGCCACCTCATTTTTGCGCGTGCACGAACCTGCAAAATTTGGCGACGATTTATCGTCCATTCGCCAGACGGTGGTTCAGGTCAATACCCAGCACCGCCCGTTGAACGGCATTGAAGCCGGTGTCGCCGGCTTGGGTATTCGCGGTCTAGCACCGATCCAGGCAAATGGCCGCCATGTCGGCTCAGTCGAATTCGGTTTGTCATTCGGGCAACCGTTCTTCGAATCATTCAAGCAACGCTACAACGTTGATGTGGCCATGATGCTGCGGGAGTCATCCGGCCAATACAGCTCATTCGCCAGTACATTCAGCAATTCGCAGTTGCTGTCCAACACCCAGCGCGAAGCAGCCTTCAGCGGCCAGAACGTGGCCATTCAGACCGAACTTGACGGCCGCTCGGTCGCCGTCTTTGCCGCGCCAGTAAAAGACTTCTCCGGCAAGCCTCTCGGCCTGCTGGAAATTGCCATGGACCGCAGCTACTACGCCAATGCGCTCTCTGGTGCGCGCACTAGCGCCCTGATCGTGGCGGCTATCGCACTGGCGGTTGGCCTGATTTTGGCCACGCTGATCGCACGCAGCATTGTTCAGCCCATAAGTGCCGCAGCAGCCGCCATGCGCGATATTGCGGCTGGCGAAGGCGATCTAACCCGACGTTTGCCGATTAATGGCAGTGATGAAGTGGCTGACTTGGCGCTGGCCTTCAACAACTTTGCGGAAAAAGTGCGCATGCTGGTCGCCAACGTCGCGGGTTCCACCACCCAAGTGGCCTCGGCAGCCGAAGAAATGTCAGCGATTACCGAAGAGCTAAACCGCGATCTGGCCAACCAGCGTGGCGAAATCGAGCAAGTGGCTACGGCCATGAACGAAATGACGGCCACCGTGCAGGAAGTTGCCCGCCATGCCTCACAGGCCGCGCGCTCAGCCGAGAGCACCGACCAACAAGCGGTGCAGGGGCAGACGGTCGTGGGCCTTACCGTGAGTGCGATTGGTGCAGTCGCCAGCGATGTTGAACGCGCCACCCAGGTGATCGCCCGCCTGCAAGATGACAGCAAAAGCATCAGCAGTGTGCTGGAGGTGATCCGCGGGGTGGCTGAGCAAACCAACCTGTTGGCCCTTAATGCCGCCATTGAAGCTGCACGCGCTGGCGAGCAAGGCCGTGGTTTTGCGGTGGTGGCCGACGAGGTACGCACCCTCGCCTCGCGCACTCAGCAATCCACCGGTGAGATCCAAACAGTGATTGAACAGTTGCAAAGCGCCGCCAGCGAAGCCGCGGCCGCCATGCAGCAAAGCCAGGCAAGGGCTCACGACAGTGTCGCGCAGGCCCAGCAAGCCAGCGTCGCTCTAGAGCAGATCACCCTTTCGGTGACCAGCATCAATGACATGAATGCACAAATTGCCAGCGCTGCCGAAGAGCAGAGTGCGGTGTCGGATGAAATCAACCAGAACGTGGTCAACATCAACGACGTCGCCGACCGGGTCACCGAGTCTGCTGGGCAAACCGCGCAGGCCAGCAGCCAACTGGCACGACTGGCCATTGATCTGCAAAACCTAGTGGGCCAGTTCAAGTACCACTGACAGCTGAGACGATATGGCGGCGGATGTAACGACTGACATCCCCGCTAAATCACCCGGTGCAATGCAGCACAATCCACCGCGAAATGATCGACCAGCTCTGGCCAGGGGTTTTCCGCCAGGTTGACCAGCACGCTGCGCGCACCCGCCGCGCGGGCACACTCCAGGTCAAAGCGGTAATCGCCCACCATCACCAGCTCGCGGGGTGCCACCTGCCAGGTTTTGGCAAAATGCAGCAGGCCGCCCGGATCAGGCTTGGGCGGCGCTTCATCGCGGCCAATCACGTCCGGCACGGCAAAACAGTCGTCCAGGCCAATCGCACGCAGGGTCAGCAGCGCCAGCTCGTGGGCATTGCGGGTGAGGATACCCAGGCGGCAACCGCGCTCGCGCAGCTCACGCACCAGCGCAATCGCCCCCGGTGCCGGCTCGGAGGCCAACGCCAGTTCGCGCTCATGCTCCAGCAACCAGGCATGCTTAGCGGCGGCCAGCGCCTCAGGCAGGCTGGCCAAGTGGCCGAGAATGTCCTCGGCCAGCGGAATATCCAGAGCGCGCTTGATCGCCTCGAAATCATGCACGGCCAACGTCAGGGTGCCGTCCATGTCGAAGACCCAGTGACGGGCGCTCGCGAGGCTCACTTCCAGTCCTCCCGCAGACGAATCAAGCCTTCCTGCGCCACCGAGGCAACCAGCTGGCCCTGGCGATTAAAAATGCTGCCGCGCGCAAAACCACGGGCATTGCCGGCCCACGGGCTGTCCATGCTGTAGAGCAGCCAGTCATCCATGCGCAGGTTGCCGTGGAACCACAGCGAATGGTCGAGGCTGGCCACCTGCATAAACTTCTGCCACACCGACACGCCATGCGGCAGCATTGAGGTGGTCAGCAAATTGAAATCGCTGGCATACCCCAACAAGTATTTGTGCAGTTGCGGGTCATCGGGCAGCTCACCGGCGGCGCGGAACCACACGTGCTTGACCGGCTCACAGGGGTTCGGCGCAAAAGGGTTGCCCACCGTCACCGGGCGGATCTCGATTGGTTTGTCGCTCACCGCCCGCTCACGCATACGCTCGGGCAAGGCATCAGCGATCAGAAGCGCCAGCTCGGTTTCCGACTTAAGCCCTTCGGGCCCCGGCACATCGGGCATCAAATCCTGGTGATGAAAGCCTTCTTCATCGAACTGAAAGGAGGCGCTGCAGGTAAAGATCGGCTTGCCCTTCTGGATCGCCGTCACCCGTCGCGTACTGAAACTGCCGCCATCACGCACGCGCTCGACCTGATAGACCACCGGCAACGTGGCATCGCCAGGGCGCAGAAAGTAGCCGTGCATAGAGTGCACATGGCGCTCGGCTTCGACCGTCTGGCTGGCCGCCGAGATGCACTGGCCGAGTACCTGGCCACCGAATAGCTGACGAAAACCGAGGTCTTGGCTCACGCCGCGAAATAAATTCTCTTCAATGGTTTCCAGGCTCAGCAGGGCGACCAACTCATTCAACACCAGACTCATTTAACGCTCTCCTCTAAACCCAGGGCATCACCACGCGCGACGGCGAAACATGGTACCCGATTGCAGGACGCCAGCGCCGCACCGGGGCAGCCGCCCGCCCCGTTGATCCAGATCACGACAACCTGCATTTAGGCCGACTACCCCTTGATGGTGGCGTTCAGCCACGATACCTTGCCGATTTTTTTGCGTACTTCGCATACCGAGAGGACAGTCCCAGACCGCCCTGACTCGACCCCACTCTTTTGTAATGGCGAATCAGCATGCCTTCTGCGCGCAACCTCTCGGACATCTTCATCCAAACCTTAGAACAGGCGGCCGACAGCGTGGTGGTCATCGACAGCAGCAATAATGTGCTGCTGTTCAACCGCGCCGCTGAGCAACTCTGGGGGCTGGATCGCCGCGACGTGATCGGCCAGAACGTCAAGCTGCTGGTGCCGCAGGATATGCGTGCGCACCATGATGGTTATGTCGAGGCTAACCGCCGCACCGGCATCAATAAGATTGTCGGCAGCTCACGCACCTTGCATATAGAACGCGCCGATGGCACGCAGCGCTGGGCGTCGATGTCCATCTCCAAGATCGAGACCAATGACGAGGTGCTCTATACCGCCTTCGTCAAGGATATAACCGCACAACACCAGCAAAATGAGCAGCTAAAGCTGCTGTCATTGGTGGTCGATCGCACCGACAACGCCATCCTGATCACCGACGCTGGCGGCGAAATCATCTACACCAACAGCGGTTTCACCTACCTGTTCGGTTACTCGGCCGAACAGGCCATCAACAAGAAGCCGGCGACCCTGCTCGCGCCCTATATGCCGCCCGATGACATCACGAGCATCCGTGCCCAGCTCGCGAGCGGGCAGCCGCACAATAGCGAAACCCTGTTCTACTGCGCCGATGGCCAGCGCACCTGGTGCCACGTAACGATCAACCCGATCTTTGATGCCCAGGGCACACTCAGCAACACCGTCGCCATGTTCACCGACATCACGCACACCAAAATGCATGAGGTGCTGCACAACCGCATGCTTGAGGCGATCGTGCGCGAAGACCCGCTGGAAAGCCTGATGGAAAAGGCCTGCCGCGAAGTCGAGCGGATTGCCCCGGAAATCACCACCTCGATTCTCGCCGTCAGCCCCAATGGTCTGCTTCACCCGCTGGCGGCCCCAAGCCTGCCCAAGGCCTTTAGCAAAGCGCTGGAAGGCGTGGCCATCGGCCCTGGCGTCGGTTCCTGTGGCACCGCCGCGTACCTGGGCGAGAGTGTGCTGGTCACCGACATTGCCAACGACCCGCTGTGGGCCGACTTCAAAGGCTTAGCACTGCCCATCGGCCTGCGCAGTTGCTGGTCGACACCGATCAAGGACAACGCCGGCCGAGTGCTCGGCACCTTCGCCTTTTATTACCGCGAGCCACGCGGCCCGAGCGCCTTCCACCGGCGCCTGATCGACGTCATCGTGCACCTGTGCTCGCTGGCCTTGCAGCGCGAGGAAAGCCGCAGCAAGATCCGTCAGCTGGCGTTTTACGACAGCCTGACCAACCTGCCCAACCGCAGCCTGCTGCACGCCAGGGCCGACCAGGCACTGGCCGAGGCCGAGCGTAGCCAAGCGCAGCTGAGCGTGTTGTTTATCGACCTCGACCGCTTCAAGCAGGTCAACGATTCCCTCGGCCACCCCGCCGGTGACGAACTGCTGCGCGTGGTGGCGCAACGACTCAGCGCCAACCGTCGTAGCTCGGATATTGTCGGACGCCTGTCCGGCGATGAGTTCGTCCTGGTGCTGCCGAACTGCGACAGCGCGCATGTCGCCGACGTGGTCGAACAATTACGCCAGACCCTCAGCGAGCCTTGCCAACTGGCTGGCAGCACCATCTGCCCATCCGCCAGTATCGGCATCAGCCTGTTCCCCAGCGACGGCCACGACATGGGCACCCTGATTCACCGCGCCGACATGGCCATGTATCAGGCCAAGAGTCAGGGGCGCGGGCGCTTCAACTTCTTCAGCCATGAGCTCAACCAGCTCGCTCAGGAGCGCCTGACCCTCGAAACGGCCCTGCGCGAAGCGCTGGAAACACAACAACTGCACCTGCACTACCAACCGCAAGTGCGCATGAAAGATGGCCTGCTCTACGGCGTCGAAGCCCTGGCGCGCTGGCACCATCCGCAATTCGGCGATATCTCTCCAGCGCGCTTTATTCCGCTGGCCGAAGAGTGCGGGCTGATCAACCAACTTGGGCTCTGGGCCGTGCGCGAGGCCTGTCGGCAGCTCGCGGCCTGGCGGCGTCAGGGCCTGAAAATTCCGGCTATTTCGGTGAATCTTTCGCCGACCAACTTTCACAACCTCGACTTGCCCGGGATGATTGCCAACACCCTGCAGCAGCACAACCTGCAGCCCACCGATCTGACCCTGGAAATCACCGAAGGCGTGATGATGGACACCAACCCCCTCACCATGAAGACCCTCGACGACGTGCATGCTCAGGGGGTTCGGCTGTCCATGGACGACTTCGGCACCGGTTACTCCAGCCTCAGCTACCTGCGCCGCCTGCCCATCCAGGAGCTCAAGCTGGATCGCAGCTTCGTCCATGACCTGGAAAACGACGCCACCAACCGCGCCCTCAGTGAGGCGGTGATCCGTCTGGGCGAAAGCCTGCAGCTGACCGTTGTCGCCGAGGGTATCGAATCCACCGGCCAACAACGTATTCTCTCGGACCAGGGTTACCACGTGGCTCAGGGTTACCTGTTCTCGCGCCCCCTGTCCGCCGCCGACCTGGAAGCCTGGTTAAGCGTTGCCGTAAAGAACTAGTCCCACGCCACAACCGCCGGCACCCAGGCGGTGCCTGCGCGAGTTGTTGCATGCCACTGCCATTGATCTACCACGATGACTACAGCCCGCCCTTCCCGGCCGGGCACCGTTTCCCCATGGAAAAATTTCGCCTGCTGCGCGACCACTTGATAGACAGCGGCCTGCGCACAGATGCCGAACTGCTGCGCCCGGAACTCTGCGCTCCCGAGGTTCTGGCCCTGGCCCACTGCCCGGCTTATATCCAGCGTTTTGCCGGCGGCGATCTGGCGTATGAAGAACAGCGCCGCCTCGGCTTGCCCTGGAGCGCCGCCCTGGCGCAGCGCACCATTCGCGCCGTAGGCGGCTCGCTGCTGGCCGCCGAGCAGGCCCTGCAGAACGGCCTGGCCTGCCACCTGGCCGGCGGCACTCACCACGCGCACTACGATCACCCGGCCGGCTTCTGCATCTTCAATGACCTGGCGGTAATCAGTCAGTACCTGCTGCAAAGCGGTAAAGCCCAACGCGTGCTGATATTCGACTGCGACGTGCACCAGGGCGACGGCACCGCGCGCCTGCTGGAGAACACCCCGGAGGCGATCACCGTGTCGCTGCACTGCGAGAAGAACTACCCCGCACGCAAGGCTGCCAGCGACTGGGACATTCCCCTGCCCAACGGCATGGGCGATGACGACTACCTCAAGGTGGTCAACGACACCCTCAACTACCTGCTGCCGCTGTACCAGCCGGACATCGTGCTCTACGACGCCGGCGTCGATGTGCACCAGCACGACGCCCTCGGCTACCTCAACCTCACCGATGCTGGCATCGCCGCTCGCGACGACGCCGTGCTCAATCACTGCCTGGGCCGTGACATCCCGGTGGTCGGGGTAATCGGTGGCGGCTACGACAAAGATCGTATGGCCCTGGCCAAACGCCACGGCATTCTGCATCACAGCGCCAGCAAGGTCTGGCAGGCACGCGGGCTGGGTTAGCCACACCCACCCACGTCAGAAACGACACACAGCATACCGAGCGACCATATCCGCGATCAGCAGCAGTGACGCGGCTGTGCTTAGATAATCAGCCCCGAGCCCGTGTACACACCATGAGCATGCGAACCTTACTGCTGACCGCCCTGGCCATGCTGGCTTTTGCCGGTAACTCGTTGCTGTGCCGGCTGGCGCTGCGCGAGACTGAAATCGACGCCGCCAGCTTCACCAGCCTGCGCCTGCTCGCGGGCGCGCTGACATTGTGGCTACTGCTGCGCCTGCGTAGCGCCAACACGCCGAGCGTCGGCAGCTGGCCTGCGGCGGCGGCATTGTTTGTTTACGCCGCGGCGTTCTCCTTTGCCTATATCAACCTGGATGCCGGTGCGGGCGCCCTGATTCTGTTCGGCGCCGTACAACTGAGCATGCTCGCCTGGGGCCTGTATCGCGGCGAACGGTTGAATTTAAAGGGCACCATTGGCCTGCTTGTGGCGTTCGCCGGGTTGCTCATTCTGCTGTTGCCGGGTGCCAGCAAACCGCCAACGGCCGCCGCGCTGCTGATGCTCGTAGCGGGCATAGCCTGGGGGATTTACTCACTATTAGGGCGCGGCGTGAATGATCCGCTGGCGGCGACCGCCGGCAACTTTATGCGAACGGTGCCCCTGACGCTGCTGCTCAGCGCCCTGCTGATTGGCCAGGTCCGCTGGGATAGCGCTGGGGTGTTTTATGCACTGCTGTCTGGCGCGTTGACCTCCGGCGTCGGCTACGCCATCTGGTACAGCGCCCTGCGTGGCCTGCAAGCCTTTCAGGCCGCCTGTGTGCAACTCAGCGTACCGATCATCGCCGCGCTGGCCGGTAGCCTACTGCTGGATGAAGCACTGAGCCTGCGCCTGCTGCTCAGTGCCACGGCGGTGCTCGGCGGCATTGCCTTGGTGCTTAGCGCCAAGCACCGGCGCGTTTAAACACGCAGCGGCGCTAGCCGGCCAGCACCTTATCCAGCGCCTGCTCCAGGGTCGCCACACTGCGTTCGATATTGCCCAGTTTGTCCAGCCCGAACAGGCCAAGACGGAAGGTCTGAAAATCCGCTGGCTCATCGCACTGCAGCGGCACGCCGGCAGCAATCTGTAGGCCCTGAGCCGCGAATTTGCTGCCGTTCTTGATCTGCCCATCGTCGGTGTAGCACACCACCACCCCTGGGGCTTCGAAGCCAGGCGCGGCAACGCTCTTAAAGCCCTTGCGGGTCAGCAGGGCGCGCACCCGATCGCCCAGTTCCTGCTGCTGGTTGTGCACGGTGCTAAAGCCAATGGCCTCGGCCTCGCGCATGGCATCACGAAAGCGCGCCAGGGCATCGCTGGGCATGGTCGCGTGGTAGGCGTGACCGCCCTGCTCATAGGCCTGCATGATCTGCAGCCATTTCTTCAGGTCGCAGGCAAAGCTGGTGCTTTGCGTCGCTTCAACTCGGGCTTGAGCCGCCTCGCTGAGCATCACCAGGGCGCAGCACGGCGAAGCGCTCCAGCCTTTTTGCGGGGCGCTGATCAGCACATCGATGCCGCAGGCCTGCATGTCCACCCAGAGAGTGCCGGAGGCGATGCAGTCGAGTACAAACAGGCCGCCCACGGCATGCACGGCATCCGCCACGGCGCGCAAGTAGCCGTCTGGCAGAATCATTCCGGAAGAGGTTTCCACGTGCGGGGCAAACACCACCTGCGGCTTTTCTGCCGCGATGGTCGCCAGCACATCGGTCAGCGGCGGCGGGCTGAATGCCGCCTGGTGGCCCTCAGTAACCGGACGGGCCTTAAGCACAATCGACTCAGACGGTATCTGGCCCATCTCGAAAATCTGCGTCCAGCGGTAGCTGAACCAGCCATTGCGGATCACCAAGCACTTCTGCCCAGTGGCCAACTGGCGCGCCACTGCTTCCATGCCGTAAGTACCGCTACCCGGCACGATGGCCATGGCGTGGGCGTTATAAACCTGTTTCAGGGTGCTGGAGATGTCCTTCATCACGCCTTGGAACGACTGCGACATATGGTTGAGGGAGCGATCGGTGTAGACCACCGAATACTCGATCAGGCCGTCGGGGTCGATGCTGGGATAAAGGTCAGACATAAGGCGCTCCAGTCAGAAAAGGCGTACCCACGACCGTGCCCGAAGCGCGGCAAAATGACAAGGTCACAGCCGCCTCGGTTAGAATGCCGACCACCCTCGCCAGACCGCACCGCCATGACCCAGACGCCCCTCAACAACGCCTGCACTGTCACCATTATTGGCGGCGGCCCTGCCGGGCTGATGGCCGCCGAAGTGCTGGCGCAAGGCGGTGTGCAGGTGACGCTGTATGACGCCATGCCCTCGGTGGGGCGCAAGTTTTTGCTGGCCGGGGTCGGCGGCATGAACATCACCCACGCCGAAGCCAAGCCGGCGTTTATCAGCCGCTACGGCCAACGTCAGGCTGAAGTGGCTGACCTGCTGCAGGACTTCGACGCCGACACCCTGCGCACCTGGATTAACGGCCTGGGCATCGACACCTTTGTCGGCACCTCAGGCCGGGTCTTCCCCACCGATATGAAGGCCGCGCCGCTGCTGCGCGCCTGGCTCAAGCGCCTGCGTGAGTTGGGCGTGCAGATCCACACTCGCCATCGCTGGTTGGGCTGGGATGCACAGGGCGCACTGCGTATCAGCTCGCCGGCGGGTGAGCAGGCGGTGAGCGCTGACGCCACCCTGCTGGCCTTGGGTGGCGGCAGCTGGGCGCGTTTGGGCTCGGACGGTGCCTGGGTGCCACTGCTGCAGGCGCGCGGCGTGCAGATCGCGCCCTTGCAAGCGAGTAACTGCGGCTTCGATGTCAGCGCCTGGAGCCCGTTTCTGCGCGACAAGTTTGCCGGCGCGCCGCTGAAGAATGTCAGCCTGTGCTTAGCCGGCGCAGCACCGCGCCTGGGCGAGTTCGTGCTCACCGCCGGCGGCATCGAAGGCAGCCTGGTGTATGCCCTGTCGGCTGATATTCGCGAAACCATCAACCAACATGGCAGCGCCATCGTTCACCTCGACTTGCTGCCACAGACGCCCCTCAACAAGCTGCAGATTGCATTGAGCAAACCGCGCGGCGCACATTCGATGGCCAAACACCTGCATCGCCAGGCCGGCATCGACGGCGTTAAGGCGGCCCTGCTGCGCGAACTGGCGAGCGCCGAATGCTTCAATGATCCACTGCAACTGGCCCAGGCGATCAAAGCCCTGCCCATCACCCTGATCCACCCACGCCCGCTGGATGAGGCGATCGGCAGCGCCGGCGGTGTGCCCTTCGAACAGCTCGACCCAAACCTGATGCTCAAGCAACTACCAGGGACCTTCTGCGCCGGCGAAATGCTCGATTGGGAAGCGCCAACCGGCGGTTATCTACTCACCGCCTGCTTTGCCAGCGGTCGCCGCGCCGCCCTGGGCATGCTCAACTGGCTGCAACCCGCTGTCGAATAACAACGCCGCAGGCAATCGCCAGCGGCTATGCTTGCACACAGCCGCCCATGAGCGGTGTTCTTCCACGCGCACAGGGACTCTCCAGACGTGATTCCACTAGTGGTCTGCGACGACTCGAACATGGCGCGCAAGCAATTGATCCGCGCCCTACCGCCCGAATGGCCGGTGACCATCAGCCAAGCAACTAACGGCCAGGAAGCCCTTGCCGCAGTGCGCCAGGGCTTGGCTCAGGTCATACTGC
This sequence comes from Gammaproteobacteria bacterium, assembly GCA_018816095.1. Lineage (GTDB taxonomy): Bacteria > Pseudomonadota > Gammaproteobacteria > Pseudomonadales > Pseudomonadaceae > Aquipseudomonas > Aquipseudomonas spirodelae. Next base: position 12,186 of record JAHIWP010000022.1, on the reverse strand, counting down.
TGGACCTGACCATGCCGGTTATGGACGGCTACGAAACCCTCGCCGCCATTCGCGCCGAGGGCCTGGCTTGCAAGGTGCTGGTGGTTTCCGGCGACGTGCAGGAAGAAGCGCTGCGCCGCGTTAAAGCGCTCGGCGCCCTGGCTTTTATCAAGAAACCTGCAGAACCCGAAATACTGCGTGCCACCTTGCTCGAACTCGGCCTGTTCGACCCCAAGGCGACGCCTAGCGCCATCGCCCAGGCGGCAGTGCTTGATGAGCTGAAGGTCAATTTCCGCGACGCCTTGCGCGAGGTCACCAACGTCGCCATGGGCCGCGCCGCGGCGTTACTGGCCAAGGCACTCGGGGTATTCGTACGGCTGCCCGTACCGCAAGTGAATATTTTCGAAGTCAGCGAACTTCACATGACCCTCACCGACGCCATGCACGGTGAGCGCATGAGCGCGGTGTGCCAGGGCTTTATCGGTGACGGCATTGCCGGTGAAGCACTGCTGCTGTTCCATGATTCGGAAGTCGCCGATATGGCGCGCCTACTCAACTGGCAGCCAAAAGACGATTTGGAAACCTCGGAGATGCTGCTGGACCTGTCCAGCATCATCATCGGCGCCTGCCTTTCAGGCATCGCCGAGCAGATCGATGTACGGTTTTCCCAGGGCCACCCGCAGCTGCTTGGCCAGCACGCCTCCATCGAGCAACTGATTCAGCTCAATCAGCGCCGCTGGAAGAAAACCCTGGCAGTGGAAGTCAGCTACAGCCTGGAGGCGCATAACATCCACTTCGACCTCCTGCTGCTGTTTACCGAAGACTCGATCAAGCGCCTGACCAACAAAATCAACTACCTGATGAACTAGGCGGTACGCCAATGCCCGCACAGATAGATATTAAAGAGGTGCACTGGCTGCTCGACATCGTGCAGTGCATTGATGTTGGCGTCATCGTCCTCGACCGCCAGTATCAGGTCGAGGTGTGGAACAGCTTTATGGAAAACCACTCGGGCCTGGGCCCAGATGAGGTGCACGGCAAAACCCTGTTTAGCCTGTTTCAGGAGATCGACGAGGCCTGGCTAAAACGTAAGGTCGACACCGTGGTGCAACTGGGCACCCGTGCCTTCAGTTTGTGGGAGCAACACCCCTACCTGATGCACTTCAAGAACTACCAGCCGATCACCGGCCAGGAAGACTTTATGTACCAGAATGTCACCCTGCTGCCGCTGGCAGGCGCCACAGGTGAGGTCGAACACATCTGCGTGGTTATCTACGACATGACCGCCGCCGCCACCCACAAGAAGCAGCTGGCAGCAGCCCAAGCCGCCAGCCGCGCCTGAGATTACTTAACGAATTTACCGGGCTTGGCCGGTTTGCCTGTTTTACCGCCAAAGCTCGGCACTTTGCGCACCGCCTTAACGTCCGGCGCGACTGGTTCGTCAGCTTCCATCCAGCGCCCCAGGCTACCGCCCTTGCCGCCGCCAACCACTTTCGGCTTCTTGGCTTTCTTCGGCTTTTTCACCACCTGGCCACCAGGCAGCGTCTGCGGCACACGGTGGTCGGGGATAAAGTCGGGCTCGTCGATGCGCTGCAACACCTGCTGGGTCAGGGTTTCGATGGCTGACAGCAATTGCACCTCATCGGCGCAGACCAGCGACACCGCCTGCCCAGTGGAGCCCGCACGTCCGGTACGACCGATGCGGTGCACATAATCCTCGGCCACAATCGGCAGGTCGAAATTCACCACCAGCGGCATGGTATCGATATCCAGCCCACGGGCCGCCACATCGGTGGCCACCAGCACCTTGACCTCGCCATCCTTGAAGCGCTGCAAGGCGCGCTGGCGGGTGGCCTGCGGTTTGTCGCCATGGATCGAGTCGGCGCTGATGCCGTGGCGCTGCAGCTCGCCCTCCAGCTCATCGACGCCCTTGCGGGTTTTCACAAAGACCAGCGCCTGGCTCCAGCGCTTAGTCTGGTAAAGGTGCAAAAACAGCTCGCTCTTGCGCTTCTTGTCCACCGGGATCAGCCACTGTTTAACCGACTTGGCGGCGGCGTTGCGCGGGCTGACCTCGATGCTCAGCGGGTCATTGAGCATCTCGCCGGCCATGCTGCGGATGGCTTCGGAGAAGGTCGCGGAAAACAGCAGGGTCTGGCGCTTTTTCGGCAGTGCGCGGAACACGCTCTCCAGCTCGTTGGCAAACCCCAGGTCGAGCATACGGTCGGCTTCGTCGAGCACCAGGGTCTGCACCTGGTTGAACTTCACCGCGTTCTGCCGATAGAGGTCGAGCAAGCGGCCTGGAGTGGCCACCAGTACGTCGAGGCCTTTACGCAGTTTCATCATCTGCGGGTTGATGCTCACCCCGCCATACACCGCATAACTGCGCAGCGGCAGGTGCTGCCCGTAGGTGATAAAGCTCTGCAGCACTTGCTCGGCCAGCTCGCGGGTTGGCACCAGCACCAGCGCGCGCACCGAGTTGCTCGCCACCTGCGGCCCTTCCATCATCAGCCGCTGCAGCACCGGCAAGGCAAAGCCGGCGGTCTTGCCGGTGCCGGTTTGCGCAGCGGCCATCAGATCGCGACCCTGCAGGACAGGCACAATGGCCTGCGCCTGGACGGCAGTGGGCGTTTTGTAATCAAGGCTGTCGAGGGTGCGCAGCAAAGGCTCGATCAGGCCGAGGGAGGCAAAGGTCATAGGGTTACCACAAAGAGCTAAAAGGCGATGGTGCAGAGTTTATCCTGCCTGGGCACTGGCGACCCGTTTGTCTTCAGCGGGCCAGCAAGTACAAAGCCCGGATTAATCCGGGCTTTGTGAGCAAACGAATGGGCGCTGGGTCAGAACCTGTTTACGATCTCGCGAGCTAGAGCCATGCAAGGCAAAAACAGGCGAGGAAGCGGAGTTTACTGGTGTAAATGAGCATTCCAAGCTTGTTTTTAACGCAGCAGGGCCGACGCGCAGCAGATCGTATGCAGGTTCTCAGGGCTTGTGCGGGCGTGCGAGAAACTCATGCGACTGCATTTCCAGCAGACGGCTGAGGGTACGCTGGAATTCGAAGGTCAGACGACCGCCGGTATAGAGGTCTTTCAGTTCTACCTCGGCGGAGATAATCAGCTTGACGTTGCGGTCGTAAAACTCGTCCACCAAGTTGATAAAACGCCGCGCCATGTCTTCCTTGGCCACGCTCATCTGCTCGACATTGGCCAGGATCACCGCATGGAAAATCTTGCCCAACTCGATGTAGTCATTCTGGCTACGCGGGCCGTCGCACAGTTCGCGGAACTCAAACCAGGCCACGTCGTCGCCGACCTTGCGCGCGGTAATGGCCCGGCTCTCGATCATCAACGGCTCGTTTTCCTGCACCACGCAATGCTCGGGCAACAGGCTGGTAAAGCTCTTCTGCAGGCTTTCTTCAGCGGCCGTACCCAGCGGCCAGTGGAACAGCTCAGCTTGCTCCAACGCGCGCAGGCGGTAATCAATACCGCTGTCGACGTTGACGATATCGGTGTGCTGCTTCAACAGGGCAATTGCGGGTAGGAAGCGCGCGCGCTGCAGGCCATCTCTGTACAGACCGTCAGGCACGATGTTGGAGGTCGCCACCAAGCTTACGCCGTTCTTGAACAACTCCTCCATCAGGGTCGCCAGAATCATCGCATCGGTAATGTCGGAGACGAAGAACTCGTCGAAGCAAATCACCCGCGCCTCGTCGGCGAAGCGCTTGCCAATGATGGTCAGCGGATTCTTCTCGCCCTTGAGGGTGCGCATTTCTTCGTGCACGCGCTTCATAAAGCGGTGGAAGTGGGTGCGCACCTTGCGCTCGAACGGCAGTGCGTCGAAGAAGGTGTCCACCAGGTAGGTCTTACCGCGCCCTACGCCACCCCAGAAATACAGCCCTTTAACAGGCACCGGGGGCTTTTTGCCAAACAGCTTGCCAAACAAGCCGGTCGATACGCTTTCGCTGGCGACCAGGTCGTCATACAGGCGCTGCAGATGACGCACCGCTGTTTCCTGGGCGGCATCATGGAAAAAATCGGGGCGCTTGAGGTCAGCCTGGTAGCGTTCTAAGGGCGTCATAAATTCGTTAGCCGGGCAAGTAAAACGGGGGCGTCACTTTAGCGACGCCCCCGTTACTTGGCAACCAGCTTATAGGCGGCGTAGCGACCAGTAGAAAGGGCTGGGCGGCACTCCGCTTTAGCCGCGGCACAGCAATACCGAAAAGCTGTCGCGGCTAAAGCCCCTCCAACAAAGCCATCTCTGCGTTATTCCTGAGGCGCCAACGCCTCACGCAGGCGCTGGATCGCCGCCAGGCAGACGCTACTATCAGCAAACGCCGGACTCTGCGCCACGCACTCGTCGTCCAACCAGACACCGAAACCACCGTCCTGCTCGCGCACATCCAATGCCTCGCCTGACTGGAGGCGCTTATTGGCCATGCCGGCAGCCTTGCCGTCGGCAAAGGACTTGGACAGCAGCAACTGCTCGCCGGCAGCATCCAGCAGGCGGAAGCGGAAGCTGCCGTCGTCGTCACGGAAGCTGACAAAACGCGCAGTTTTACCGGCTTTTTTCTTCTCGCTGGCGCCGCTGGTCGCCTGGCTGCGGAAAGAACGTAGGCCCACGGCCTCACGCAGCTCGCCTAGGAACGGCGTAGCGGTCTTGCGCGCCTTGGCGGCACCGGCCAGGAGGATGTCTTCCAGATCCGCAGGTTTGCTGATCAGCGCGTGATAACGCTCGCGGGCTTCACCCAACTCGGTTTCCAGCAGGTTACACAGCGCCTGCTTGGCTTCACCCCAGGCCATACCGCCTTCCAGCGCGGCACGGAAATCCGCCTGCTGAGTCGGTGCGGCAAAGGCTTGATAGAGGGTGAACAGGTGCGAGTTGTCGGGGTCTTTGGCCTCACCCGGTAGCTTGGAGTCGGTGACGATACGCGCCACGGCCTCCTTGAGTTGCTTGGCACTGCCGAACAACGGGATGGTGTTGTCGTAGCTTTTGCTCATCTTGCGGCCGTCGAGGCCGGGCAAGGTGGCCACATCTTCTTCGATCACCGCTTCAGGCAGGGTGAACAGCTCTTTGCCTTGACCGAACAGGTGGTTAAAGCGCTGAGCGATATCACGGGCCATTTCCACGTGCTGGATCTGGTCGCGGCCGACCGGCACTTTGTGCGCGTTGAACATCAGAATGTCCGCTGCCATCAGCACCGGGTAGCTGAACAGACCCATGGTGATGCCCGCATCCGGGTCTTCGCCCTGCTCGACGTTCTTGTCCACCGAGGCTTTGTAGGCATGGGCGCGATTCAGCAACCCTTTGCCGGCCACGCAGGTGAGCAGCCAGCACAGCTCAGGAATCTCGGGAATATCTGACTGGCGGTAGAAGGTCGCCTTGTCGACATCCAGCCCTAGTGCCAGCCAGGTGGCGGCGATTTCCAGGCGTGAACGCTGAATACGCGCCGGGTCGTCGCACTTGATCAGCGCATGGTAGTCGGCCAGAAAATAGAACGAATCGGCATCGGCGGCGCGGCTGGCGACGATCGCAGGACGAATCGCCCCCGCATAGTTACCCAAATGCGGGGTGCCGGTGGTGGTGATGCCGGTAAGGATACGAGTGGTCATAACGTTCGCTTATCAACTCAGGCGCAGACGGCCTGTAGGGTCAGAGACGCGGCAGTAAGAGATCCTTCAGATCCGTCAGCTTGCCGTGAAAAAAGTGCCCGCATTCTGCCACTTTCAGCAGCTCATGGGCACGCCCGAGTGCCGCCGACCAGGCGTAAACCACCTGCGGGTCGATCACTTCGTCGTCTTCTGGCTGGATCAGGATCAGTGGACAGTTGCTCGCCGGCGGATGCTCCGCGGTCAGCCGGTGCACCGCTGGGGCGACCATAAAGAGCTTATTAACCGTCAGCCCTTGAGCTTCCAAACGCGCGCCCAGGGCGGCGGCGACAAAGCCGCCAAAGGAGAAACCGAGCAAGGTCAGCGGCAAATCAGGATATTGCTGGCGCAGCCACAGGGCCACAGCCTCGGCATCATCCACCTCGCCGCTGGCCATGTCGTGGCTGCCAGCGCTGGCACCGACGCCGCGGTAATTAAAACGTAAGGTGGCTAGGCCACTGTCACGGGCGGTGCGCTGCAAGGTGGAAACCACCTTATTGAGCATGGTGCCGCCTTGCACTGGATTAGGGTGACAGATCAGCGCCACACCACGGGCGTCAGGGGTGTCCAGCCACAGGGCTTCGAGTTGGCCGCTGGGGCCGGCAATCATCGTGGGGGTTTCGCGGGTGAGCAACAGGGAACTCCGTGACCTCACAGTGGGTCGACTCGTCTAGCTACAGCCTGCGCCGCACACATCATTCGGCTATACAGCGCAGGTTCGAGCCGTTAACGTAAAGCAAAGCCGTTTAGAGAGGAAGGACTCGTGGAACAGACGCTTACCGCCTGGTTGCTACCCGCCATTACCCTGGTAGCTGGCATTGCCATTGGCTTCCTGATTGCGCGCCTGGCACCCAATGCGGCCCCCAGCCGTACCCAACGCCAACTTGACGAAATTCAAGAACGCTTCGACACCTACCAGAGCGAGGTGGTTACCCACTTCAACACCACCGCCAATTTGGTGAAGAAGCTCAGCCAAACCCAGCTTGATGTGCAGCAGCATCTGTCCGAAGGGGCTAACCGCCTAGCCCTGGACGAGCTGACCCGCCAACGCCTGCTGGCCACCCTGCATGCTGAAGACAGCGGTGAAAAACGTGAGCGCCTGAAAGCCCCAGCCCACCACGAAATGCCCAAGGACTACGCACCGAAAAGCGCCGACGTGCCAGGCATGCTGGATGAGAGCTACGGCTTAAAGAAAAAGTAAGCGCCGCTCTGGCCGCCGCCTCTGGTTCTTTAGCCGACAATAAAAAGCCCCGCACTTGGCGGGGCTTTTTATTGCGCAGCGGATTTAAATCGCGCCACGCTCGCGCAGCAGTGCCAATACCTGTTTGACACTCTCCTCCACCGACAGCGCCTGCGTGTCGATCACCAGATCGGCATTCAGTGGCACGTCGTAAGGGAAGGACTCGCCCGGGATATTGTCGCCGCCGGCCGCATACAGGCCCTGCGGGTCACGTTCGGCGCAGACTTGCGGTGAGGCCTGCACGTAGACGGTGATCAAGCGTTCAGCGCCAATCAGCGCCTTGGCCTGCTCACGACCTTCGGCATCCGGCGCGACGAAGGCCGCCAGTGTCAGCAGGCCAGCCTCGTTGAACTGCCGCGCTACGTGGGCGGCACGCCGCCAGTTCTCGGTACGCCCAGCACGGTCCTGCGGCAGGCCCTTGTTTAGGTCGTGACGCAGGTTCTGCCCATCCAGCACATACACCGCACGACCAGAGTCGAACAGCTTGCGCTCTACGGCATAGGCCAGAGTGCTTTTGCCGGCGCCGGACAGGCCGCTGAACAGCACGGTCGCGGGCTGCTGACCGAAACGCGTGGCACGCTCCTCGGTAGATACATGAGCCAGCTGGCCGTGATGGCCACCGTTACCGCCCACAGGTTCGGCGATGATCATGCCGGCACCGACAGTGCCGTTAGTCAGGCGATCAATAACGATAAACGCGCCAGTGGTGCGGTTGTGCGCGTAGCCGTCCAGCGCAATCGGTGCGTCCAGAGCGATACGCACCTGGCCGATTTCGTTGAGTTGCAGGCTGCTCGCTGCGCCCTCTTCCAGGGTATTTACATCCACCCGATGAGCGATGCTGGCAATCGAGCCTGGCACATAACTGGTCGCGCGCTTGATGTCGTACTTCTTGCCCGGCAGCATCGGCTCTTCGGCCATCCACACCAGCATGGCGTCGAAGCTGTCGACCACCTGTGGACGGTTGTCGCTGTGCACCAGCATGTCGCCGCGCGAGACGTCGATTTCGTCTTCTAGGGTGATGGTGATGGCCTGGCCAGGGCCGGCCTGCTCCAGCTCACCGTCGAAGGTGACGATGGATTTGACCTTACTGCCCTTGCCCGATGGCAACGCCACAACCTCGTCGCCCTTGCGCACGATGCCGCTGGCCAGGGTGCCGGCGAAACCACGGAAGTTCAGGTTGGGGCGGTTAACGTACTGCACCGGGAAGCGCAGGTCGTCGAAATTACGGTCGCCCGCCACTTCTACCGTTTCAAGAATTTCCATCAACGACTGGCCGGTGTACCAAGGCGATTGCTCGCTCTTGTTCACCACGTTGTCGCCCTTCAGCGCCGACATCGGCACGAAGTGCATCGAGCTTGGCTTGAAGGCAATGCCTTCGACGAACTCCAGGTAATCGGCCTTGATCTGCTCAAACACGCCCTGATCGAAGCCTTTGAGGTCCATTTTGTTGACCGCAATGACGATGTGCTTGATGCCCAGCAAGGAGGCAATAAAGCTGTGACGCTTGGTCTGCGTCTGCACGCCATAACGCGCGTCGATCAGAATAATCGCCAGGTCGCAGTTGGATGCACCGGTGGCCATGTTACGGGTGTACTGCTCATGGCCGGGGGTGTCGGCGATGATGAACTTGCGTTTGGTGGTGCTGAAATAGCGGTAGGCCACATCGATGGTGATGCCTTGCTCGCGCTCGGCCTGCAGGCCGTCGACCAGCAGCGCCAAGTCGACCTCTTCACCCGTGGTGCCGGATTTCTTCGAGTCTTTGGTGATGGCATCCAGATGGTCTTCGTAGATCATCTTGGAGTCATGCAACAAACGGCCGATCAGCGTGCTTTTGCCGTCATCGACGTTGCCGCAGGTAAGAAAACGCAGCAGCTCTTTACGCTCGTGCTGGCCCAGATAGGCGAGGATGTCCTCGCTGATCAAATCGGATTGATGCGACATATTAAAAGTACCCCTGACGTTTCTTCTCTTCCATCGAGCCGGCGGAGTCATGGTCGATGACGCGGCCTTGGCGCTCAGAGGTTTTGGCCAACAGCATTTCCTGAATAATCTCCGGCAAGCTGGTTGCCGTGGACTCCACCGCCCCCGTCAGCGGGTAGCAGCCGAGGGTACGGAAGCGCACCATCTTTTTATGGATGCTGGCTTTTTGCTCAGGGGTAAGGTGCTCGAGGATGCGCTCGTCGTCGATCATGATCAGCGCGCCGTTCATCTCGATCACTTCGCGCTCGGCGGCGAAATACAGCGGCACAATCGGGATGCTTTCCAGGTAGATGTACTGCCAGATATCCAGTTCGGTCCAGTTGGACAGCGGGAATACGCGGATCGACTCGCCCTTCTTGACGTTGCCGTTGTACACATTCCACAGCTCAGGGCGCTGATTCTTCGGGTCCCAGCGGTGCTTGCTGTCGCGGAAGGAATACACGCGTTCTTTAGCGCGGGACTTCTCTTCGTCGCGACGCGCGCCACCGAAGGCGGCATCAAAACCGTACTGATCCAGCGCCTGCTTGAGCCCCTCGGTTTTCATCACGTCGGTGTGCTTGGCACTGCCGTAGGTGAAGGGGTTCATGTCCTGCGCCACGCCATCGGGGTTGGTGTGGGTGATCAGGTCCAGGCCGTACTCGTTAACCATCTTCTCGCGGAAGCTGTACATCTCCTGAAACTTCCAGCGCGTATCAACGTGCATCACCGGAAACGGCAGCTTGCCCGGAAAGAACGCCTTGCGTGCCAGGTGCAGCATCACGGCGGAGTCTTTACCGATGGAATAGAGCATTACCGGGTTGTCGAATTCGGCGGCCACTTCACGAATGATGTGGATACTTTCCGCCTCCAGCTGTTTCAGGTGGGTCAGTTTATCGAGCATGGCTACTCACGAATGGCGATGTGTTTAGGCCGATGGCCGTGGACGAGACGGCACTCTAGCACAGCACCTTTGTCTAATCAGGAGCCTGGTTAGATCGAAACGATCTAGCTTTATGCCAGCAAAATAGACGCCCCGCGCCCATTAACGACCTCACGAAGCAGAGCCAGGCTCGACACAATGACCGGCGACAGTAATAACCGAGCAGCCCCCGCTAGGGAATCAAATGGCCGAAGGGGGCGGGCGGCTGCTGGGATACTCAGATGGGGTTGGGGCAATCGATAAACAGATGTTCAATCGCAAAGCGCCGGGCCAGGTAATCGCCCAGCGCCTGCACACCGTAACGCTCGGTGGCGTGGTGGCCGGCGGCAATAAAGCTGACGCCATTTTCGCGCGCGCTGTGGAAGGTCTGCTCTGAGGCCTCACCGGTTAAATACAGATCAACCCCGGCTACGATGGCCTGGTCGATATAGCCCTGACCGCCGCCAGTGCACCACCCCACGCGACGGATCATGCCCTCGCCCTCGACCAACAGCGGCTCACGCCCCAGCACCCGCTGCACATGCGCGGCAAAATCCTGCGCCGTCATCGCTTCAGCCAATGAGCCGATCAGCCCTACGGTGCGCAGATTATCGGGTTCCAGCGGCCCCTCAACAGTGATGCCCAGTTGCGCCGCCAATTGCACGTTATTGCCCACCTCAGGGTGGACATCCAGCGGCAGGTGATAAGCCAGCAAGCTGATGTCATTGCCCAGCAGGGTTTGTAGGCGGCGGCGTTTGATCCCGGTGACGCAGGCGTTCTCGCCCTTCCAGAAGTAGCCATGGTGCACCAGTACCACGTCGGCATCGGCCTCAACGGCAGCGTCGAGTAACGCCTGACTGGCGGTGACGCCACTGACGATACGCCGAACCTGCGGTCGCCCTTCTACCTGTAAGCCATTGGGGCAGTAATCGCTGATACGCGCGGCGTTAAGAAAGCGATCGGCTTCGTCCACCAGGGTCGTCAGGGCAATAGCCATAGAATGTCCTTAATCAAGCGTTATGAGACGCTGCTTTATTATCAGTAGCCTCTCTATAATGGCGCACCTTAAGGGCCGCACTTGCTGCCCTGCAACCCTCAGGATTGTTTCAATGCTCAAGGCCCTGCGTCCCTTCGGCTGGCCCCTACTGGTCGGTGTGCTCCTGGCACTGCTGATCATGCAGTATTTCCCGCAATGGGTCGGCTTGCCGGGACAGGACGTGCATGTGCGCCAGGCCCCGTTCTACAGCCGCATGCAGGAAGGGCCAGTGTCCTATGCCGAGGCCGTCACCACCGCGTCCCCGGCGGTCGCCAACCTCTACACCACCAAGTTCGTCAACAAGCCGACCCATCCGCTGTTCGAGGACCCGCAGTTCCGCAAGTTCTTCGGTGACAACCTGCCCAAACAGCGGCGCATGGAGTCGAGCTTGGGCTCGGCTGTGATCATGAGCCCGGAAGGCTACCTGCTGACCAATAACCACGTGGTCGCCGATGCCGACCAGATCGTGGTGGCGCTGAAAGATGGCCGCGAAACCCTGGCACGACTGATTGGCAGTGACCCGGAAACCGATCTCGCGGTGTTGAAAATTGACCTACCGGACCTGCCGTTTATCATTCTCGGCCGCTCGGACAACATCCGTATTGGCGACGTCAGCCTGGCCATCGGCAACCCCTTCGGCGTCGGCCAGACCGTGACCATGGGCATCATCAGCGCCACCGGGCGCAACCAGCTGGGCCTCAACACCTACGAAGATTTCATCCAGACCGACGCAGCGATCAACCCGGGCAACTCGGGCGGCGCGCTGGTGGATGCCTACGGCAACCTGGTGGGCATTAACACCGCGATTTTTTCCAAATCCGGCGGTTCCCAAGGCATTGGCTTTGCCATCCCGGTGAAACTGGCGATGGAGGTGATGGAGGCGATTATCGAGCACGGCCAGGTGATTCGTGGCTGGCTGGGTATCGAGGTGCAACCGCTGACCCCAGAGTTGGCCGAGTCCTTCGGACTGGAGGGCCGCCCCGGCATCATCGTGGCCGGCATCTACCGCGACGGCCCAGCACAAAAGGCCGGCCTGCAACCGGGCGATCTAATCCTCAGGATCGCCGGCGAAGCGGCCAGTGATGGCCGCAGCTCAATGAACCAAGTCGCACGCGCCAAGCCAGGCGAGCGGATCCGCATCGACATCCTGCGCAACGGCGAGCCTATGCAACTGACCGCCGAAATTGGCGTCAGACCACCCGTCAACGAAAACTAATCTGCCTTGCGCCCTGTCGCACCCAGCAGGCCGTAGAGCAGGCTCGCACACCTAAGGCGGATCGGGTAGGAGGCGGCCTCACGGCCGCCGTCCTCCCACACCACCGTGCGTACGGTTCCGTACACGGCGGTTCAGGCCATGCGGTTAAGCCGATTGATCGTATCCAGTATCGAGACCAGTCCAAGTCTGTCCCATAGC
>JAHIWP010000021.1 GCA_018816095.1 Gammaproteobacteria bacterium | reverse complement strand
CGCGACACCCTTGCCGTTCAGCTAACACTTCCCCTTGCCGGGCGTGTAGAGGACTTTCACCTCCAAGTCACCAGCGTGGCCACCACAGCCAGCTGGTTGCGCTTACGCGCAACGCGCCATGCCTGGCGCACCATAAAAAAGCCCCGCACTAGGCGGGGCTTTTCAAATCAACGAAGCATTAATCTTCGCGATAACGACGCAACTTGAGCGGCTTGCCACCCACGCGGGTGTCTTTCAGCTTGCCCAGCAGACGATCAAGACCTTCTTCCGGCAGCTCGACCAGGCTGAAGCTCTCGCGCACCTGGATGCGGCCGATGTCTTCACGGGCCAAGTCGCCTTCGTTAAGGATGGCACCGAGCAGGTTCTTCGCGGCGATACCGTCGCGCGCGCCCAGCGCAGTACGGCAACGCGCTTTGCCTTCACTCAACGGTACTGGAGCACGACGCTCACGGCCGCCTTCACGGTCAGGACGCTCACTGCGCTCGCTGCGCTCACGCGGAGCACCACCACTACCCGGTACCAACGGCTGGTCACGCTGAACTTCAGCCAGGGTCAGGGCTTGGCCATTGGTGGCCTTGCGCAGCAGGGCCGCAGCCAACGCACGCGGGCTGCAACCGATGTCGGCAGTCAGGCGATCCAGCAGCTCACCGTGGCTGGCTTCAGCATCAGCCACCAGCGGCGCCAGGCTGTTAGTCAGCTTCTTGATGCGTGCGTCCAGCACTTGCTGGGCGTCCGGCAACTTAACTTCACCAACCTTCTGGCCAGTTACACGCTCAATTACCTGCAGCATGCGGCGCTCACGCGGGGTGACAAGCAGCAGCGCACGACCGGTACGGCCAGCACGGCCGGTACGGCCAATACGGTGTACATAGGACTCTGGGTCGTATGGCATGTCCACGTTCATCACGTGGGTGATGCGCGGCACGTCGAGGCCACGAGCGGCCACGTCGGTGGCAATCACGATGTCCAGACGGCCATCTTTCAGCGAGTCGATAACGCGCTCACGCTGGTTCTGTGCGATGTCGCCGTTCAGGGCAGCAGCCTTGTAGCCCTTGGCTTCCAGCGCAGCGGCCAGGTCCAGGGTGGCTTGCTTGGTGCGCACAAAACCGATCAGCGCGTCAAATTCTTCGACTTCCAGCAGACGCAGTACGGCAGCGTGCTTCTGGTCGGCGTGAACCATCAGATGCACCTGCTCAATGGCAGTTACGGTCTGAGTTTTAGTTTCGATTTTGACGTGCTTAGGATCACGCAGGTGCTTTTCCGCGATGGCGCGGATCGAGTGCGGCAGCGTGGCGGAGAACAGCACGCTCTGACGGCTTTCCGGCATGGCCTTGAAGATCACTTCGAGGTCGTCCATAAAGCCCAGCTTGAGCATCTCGTCAGCTTCGTCGAGGACCAGGTGCTGAATGGTCGACAGCACTTTCTCATCACGACGCAGGTGGTCAACCAGACGACCCGGCGTGGCGACAACAATCTGTGCGCCATTACGGATAGCTTTCAGCTGCGGGCCCATCGGCGCACCGCCGTAAACGGCGATGACATTAACGCCCGGCATTTGCTTGGCATAGGTTTCAAACGCGGTGGCAACCTGCAAGGCCAGCTCACGGGTCGGCGCGAGAATCAGCGCTTGTGGCTGACGCTTGGCCGGGTCGATACGGCTGAGGATTGGCAGGGCGAAGGCAGCGGTTTTACCGGTACCGGTTTGCGCCTGGCCGATCATGTCGTGGCCGGCGAGGATTACTGGAATCGCTTGAATTTGAATAGCCGAAGGCTCTTCATAGCCAGTGGCAATTACCGCAGCGAGAACATTGGGATGTAGATCGAGAGCGGCGAAGCCGCCGTTTTCCTGGGTCATGGGTCTGCCTCAAGTGCATCCGCAAAGACCCATATTCCAAAGCTACGCATGCCGTGTAAGACCCGAAAGTCACCCTGGCAGCCATGTCGGCGGGGATTTGCGAAAACGTGTGATAAATGAATCGTCAAGGATAGTCCGCAAAACGGACTAACTGCCGAAGTTAACCTCCGGGCGAGCTGTACTACCTGAACGTGGCCAAGAATTGACCGGCGCGCACTATACCGGAAAACCTGGCCGATGTGCCTGTTTTTCATCAGTCCAACCATAAAAAAAGCATACATAACGCCTATAACGTGCCATTCAGCCATCCTCTGATAGCCTCAAACAGCAACGCTGCAACAGCCTCAAGCCTAAGCCCACTCACCCTGCGCACAAGGACTCCCGATCATGACTTCAAGCACCAGCGGCCGTGTCAGCCGTGAAAAACGTGGCCAGATCATGCTGATCGGCCTAGACCGAGCGAGCAAACGCAACGCCTTTGACCTGCCCATGCTTGATGACATGTGCCGGGCTTATGGTGAGTTCGAGCGCGATAGCGAGGCGCGGGTGGCGCTGGTCTTTGCTCACGGCGAGCACTTCACCGCCGGCCTGGACCTGGCCAATGTGGCAGCGCAGTTTGCTGCTGGCTGGAAGATCCCTGAAGACGGCTGCGACCCGTGGGGCGTGTTCGGCGGGCCACGGGTGAGCAAACCGGTGATCGTCGCCGCGCAAGGCTACTGCTTCACCATCGGCATCGAGCTGATGCTGGCCTCGGACATTAACCTGTGCGCAAGCAACACCCGCTTTGCGCAGATGGAGGTGCAACGCGGCATTTTCCCGTTTGGCGGCGCGACCCTACGCATGCACCAAACAGCCGGCTGGGGGAACGCCATGCGTTGGCTGCTGACGGGCGATGAATTCGATGCCCATGAAGCCTATCGGCTAGGGCTGATTCAAGAAGTGCTGGCCAGCGAGGAACTACTGCCCAAAGCGCTCTGGCTCGCCGAGCGCATTGCCGCGCAAGCCCCGCTGGGCGTGCAAGCCACACTGGCCTCGGCCCGCCAGGCCGTAGTCGAAGGACCGGCTGCCGCGACCGCCAGCTTGCACCCCACCGTGACCCGCCTGATGGCCAGCGAAGATGCCCAGGAAGGCGTAAACGCCATGCTCGAGCGCCGTCCCGGCGACTTTAAGGGGCGCTGACCCAGGTATCCGCGTGCCTAATCAGGTCGCGGGACGCACCGCCTTAATCAACGACTCCAGCGAATAACCAAACTGCGGCGCCAGCAATGCATTGCGCCGCAGCAGCTCGTCAACGTCTAGCTGCTGGTCCATATCGGCCGGCACCAGCAACACCACGTTGCCCTCCTTCACCGGGCACTCCCAGTAATGCCGATGATAGAGGCCGCGCAGCAGCGGTGCGCCCAATGGCTTACCGTCGCTACCGGCCCACTGATTGATGATCAGCCAACCGCCGGGGTTGAGTTGCTTCTGGCAGTTTTCCAGAAAATGCCAGGCCAAATGCCCAGTCGCCGGACCGTGATCGGTATACAGGTCGACAAACAGCAGGTCGGTCTTTTCCGCACTTTCCAGCAATTCCAGGGCATCACCAATACGAATCGTCAGCCGCGGATCGTCCTCCAGGCCCATGTGTTCCATGGCCAGGCGCGGTACATCAGCGCGCAGCTCGATCACCTCAACATCATCCAGCGGCAAAAACTTCAGACACGCCTGGGTCAGGTTGCCGGCACCTAAGCCAAGAAAAAGCGCAGTTTCCGGATGCTCATGGCACAAGGCGCCGAGCAGCATCGCGCGGGTGTAGTCGTACTCCAGCCAGCTTGGATCGGGCATGTAGACGCAGCTCTGCTCGATCGCCTCACCGAACTCAAGAAAACGGTAAGCGCCCATTTCGACCACTTGAATAACCCCAAAGGCGTCGTGCACTTCGGCGATCAACAACGGGTCGGGCATCTGACCCACTGGGGGTAAACCTGGCATCCACCACTCTCCACCGTGACATCCCCGACCATTTCGGCCAGAGCAAAGGCGCCAATTGTCATTGAGGTGCACCGCCTGGGTCACGCAATAATTAACCACCTAGCAGTTCAGGGCCGTAGCCGCTGAACAACTACAACTATAAGAAAGCATTGAGGTTTGCCATGTACGCCATTATTGGTGCCGGCCCCATGGGGCTGTGCACAGCCCGTCAACTGCACAAACACGGCATCGACTTTGTCGGTTTCGAGCTGCACGCGGATGTCGGCGGCCTGTGGGATATCGATAACCCGCACAGCACCATGTACGACTCGGCGCACCTGATTTCCTCCAAGGGCACCACCCAGTTCAGCGAGTTTCCGATGCGCGATGAGGTGGCGGCTTACCCTCACCACCATGAAATGCGCCGCTACTTTCGCGACTACGCCGAGCATTTCGGCCTGTATGCGCATTACCAATTCAGCACCCGCGTGGTCGACATTCAGCGCCTGGACAAGGGCTGGAAGCTGATCAGCGAGCACGCTGGCGTGCAACGCGAATGGCGATTCGACGGTATATTGATCGCCAACGGCACCCTGCACACGCCCAACCAGCCAGCGCTGCCCGGCGAGTTTACGGGCGAGCTGATGCACTCCAGCGCCTACCGCTCGGCTGCTGCGTTCGAGGGTAAGCGTGTGCTGGTGATCGGCTGTGGTAACTCCGCCTGCGACATTGCCGTGGACGCCGTGCACCGCGCGGCCTCGGTGGACCTGTCGGTACGCCGCGGTTATTACTTCTTACCCAAGTTCGCTCTGGGCCGGCCCACCGACACCCTGGGTGGTGCGATCAAGCTGCCGCGACCGCTCAAACAGTTGCTCGACGGCCTGCTGGTGCGCGCACTGGTCGGCAAGCCGTCGCAATACGGCTTACCCGACCCGGATTACAAACTCTATGAGTCGCACCCGGTGATGAACTCACTGGTGCTGCACTACCTCGGCCATGGTGATATCAAGGCGCGCCGCGACATCGCCAAGGTCGACGGCTTGCAGGTGACCTTCAGCGACGGCGAAATGGCCGAATACGACCTGATCCTTCAAGGTACCGGCTACAAGCTCGACTACCCCTTTATCGACCGTGCGCACCTCAACTGGCCGAGCAACGCCGGCGCACCACAGCTGTATCTCAATGTCTTCCACCCGGAATACGACGACCTGTTCATGATGGGCATGGTCGAGGCCTCGGGCCTCGGCTGGCAGGGCCGCAACGAGCAGGCCGAGCTAGTGGCGCTGTATATCAAAAACCTGCACGCCGACACGGCCGCCGCCAAAGACCTGCAGACGGTCAAACATGAGCAGGCGAGCATTCGCCTGGATGGCGGCTACCGGTACCTGCAACTGGAGCGCATGGCTTACTACGTGCACAAAGACAGCTATCGTCAGTGCATCGCGCAGCACAGCCAACGTCTGCGCGCCGGCCTCGCCGCTGCGCCTAGCACCAGCCGAGTCACGGCAGGGAGCGTGTGATGGAAGCCGTGCATATTCAGTTCGACCCCAGCAGCCTGGTGCTGATCAATATCATCGTCGCGGTGATGATGTTCGGCGTTTCCCTTGACCTGCGGGGTGAGGATTTCAAACGCATCCTGCTCGCGCCCAAAGCGCCGGTGATTGGCCTGATTGCCCAGTTCTTGCTGTTGCCGGCGCTCACCTGCCTAGCCTGCTGGGCGCTGAAAATCGATCCGCAACTGGCCCTCGGCATGACCCTGATCGCCGCCTGCCCCGGCGGCAGCTTCTCCAACATCATGACCTGGATGGCACGCGGCAGCGTCGCCGTGTCGGTGAGCATGACCGCCGTATCGAGCGTTGCGGCCAGCCTGCTGACGCCGCTCAACTTCGGCCTGTACGCCTGGCTCAACCCCTACACCCGGCCACTACTCACCGAAATCGCCATGGACCCACTGAGCCTGCTGCTTATGGTAATTCTGGTGCTCGGTGTACCGTTGGCGCTGGGCATGTATATCGGCCGACGCTTCCCTGGCCTGTCGCGCAAAGTAGAGAAGCCTCTGCGGGTTTTCGCCCTGGCGGTGATGCTGGGTTTCGTCGCCCTCGCCTTCGGCAAGAACTTCGACCAGTTTCTCAGTCACTTCCACCTGTTCTTCTGGCTGGTGGTGGCGCATAACGCCCTTGCATTAAGCATCGGCTACGGCTGCGCCCGGTTAAGCCGCCTGCCAGAAGCTGAACGCCGCGCCATCACCCTGGAGGTCGGTATCCAGAATTCCGCCCTGGGCCTGGTGATCATCTTCACCTTCTTCCCACAGGTCACCGGCATGCTGCTGATCGCCGCCTTTTGGGGCTGCTGGCACCTGGTTTCGGGCATGGCCTTGGCCTACTACTGGTCACGCCGCCCGCCGGCTGCCGACACCGCAGTGCCAGCGCAAGTGGCTGCCGTCGGAGAAAAATAATGCGAACCGTATTGATCACCGGGGCCGCCAGCGGCCTCGGCTGGGAGCTTGCGCGCGCCTATTACGCCAAGGGCTGCAACCTGTTGCTCACCGACATCAACGCCGAGGGCCTGGCCAAGCGTGTGAACGAGCTGGGCACAGAGCGGGTACTGGGGCTGGCGGGCGATATCACCGACGCAACCCTGCACCAGCAATTGCTGCACGCCTGCGCCGAACGCTTCGGCAGCCTTGATGTACTGATCAATAACGCTGGCATCACCCATCGCTCGCCCACCACACAAACTGACCCAGCGGTGTTTCGCAAGGTCATGGCAGTGGACTATCAGGCACCTGTCGAGCTGACATTGAGCGCCCTGCCGCTGCTGCGTCAGAGCCGCGGCCAGATCATCGCTATCGGCTCCATGGCCGGCTGGATGCCGGTGTTGGGCCGCGCCGGTTATTGCGCGGCGAAAAGCGCCTTGGGCCAGTTCTTCGAAGTGCTGCGCGCCGAAGTGGCCCGCGATGGCATTCGCACATTGCTGGTCTACCCAAGCTTTCTCGACACGCCCATCGACCAGAACGCCCTCGGCGGTAATGGCCTGCCGGCGCAACACGGTCGCTCGACCATCGGCAATATCCGCGGCGCCGACTGGATGGCTGCACAGATTATTCAGGCCCAGGCGCGTGGCTGCGAACGCTTATTCCCGGATCGTGGCAGCTGGTTGGCCAGCCTGCTCTGGCGCATGGCGCCGTCCTTTTACTACCGCAAGATGAGCGCGCGTTTCGCCGCGGAGATGGATTGATGGAAGTGCTTTGGCTGGCCCTCGGCGGCTTTATTCTGTTGGCCTACACGCTGGAGGCGATCACCGGGTTCGGCAGTATCGTCATCGCCTTATCGCTAGGCGCACTGATGCTGCCGATTGAGGTGTTGCTGCCCATTTTAGTGCCGCTGAACATCTGCATGACCGGCTACCTGGCCTGGCGCCACCGGCAGATGATCGACCGCCGCCTGCTGCTGGGCATGATCCTGCCTGGCATGGTTGGCGGCACCCTGCTCGGCTATGCGCTGCTGCCCTATCTGGATGCGGCCCTGGCCAAGCGCCTGTTTGGCGCGCTGGTGCTGTGGTTTGCCGTCCGCGAACTGTGGCGTTTGCGCCACAACAGCGCCGCCCACCTGCGCCCATTGTGTCTTAGCCGACTGATCAGCCTGTGCGCCGGCATCAGCCACGGCCTGTTCGCCTCCGGCGGCCCCTTGCTGGTATTCGCTCTGGCCGGCACCCAGCTGGACAAGGCACGCCTGCGCGCCACCCTGGTCACGGTCTGGTTCACCCTCAACTGCCTGCTGACCATCGCCTTCCTGCTCGACGGTCGCCTGCTGCCAGCGTTGCCACAAGTGGCGGGCTATGCGCCGTTGCTGCTGGTCGGCGTATGGCTGGGTGAGCGTCTGCACCAACGCTTCAACGAACAACATTTCCGCATCGCCATTTACCTGTTGCTGCTGGTCACCGGCTGCCTGCTGCTTGCACCCTGGAGTCTGCTATGAGCTATGACGTCATCATCAAAAACGGCCTGTACTTCGACGGCAGCGACCAACCCGGAAAAATCCGCCACGTCGGCATCAAGGATGGACGCATTGATGTGCTCAGCCTTAGTCCACTGGATGAAAACGGCTGCCCTGATGTACTGGACGCCACTGGCAAATGGGTGACCCCGGGCTTTCTGGAGATTCACTCGCATTACGACGCCGAAGTCATCGCCGCGCCGGCGCTGAAGGAATCCGTGCGCCACGGCGTCACCAGCGTGACCATCGGCTCCTGCTCGATCAGCATGGTGCTGGCCGACGCCGAGGACTGCTCGGACCTGTTCACCCGCGTCGAGGCGGTGCCGCGTGAGTACGTGCTGCCGATCCTGCAGGAGAAGAAGACCTGGCGCGACGCCGCCGGCTATCGCGCCTTCTACGATAAGCAGCCATTGGGGCCGAACGTCAGCTCCTTCCTCGGTCACTCCGAACTGCGCGTAGCGGTGATGGGCCTGGAGCGCGCCACCTCGCAAGTCACGCCGACCGAGGCAGAACTGCAACGCATGGAACAATTGCTCGAAGAAGCTCTGGACGCTGGCTGCATCGGCCTCTCGGTAATGACCACACGCTTGGACAAGATGGACGGCGACCGCGCCTGGTCGAGCCCACTGCCGTCGACCTTCGCCAGTTGGAAGGAATTCTCACGCCTGTTCGCCATCCTCCGTCGTCGCGGCGCGGTCATGCAGGGTGCGCCGAATGCGGTGACCAAGGTCAACGTGTTCGCCTTTCTCTATCAAGCTCACGGCTGGTTTCGTAAGCCGCTGAAGTGCTCGATGCTCACGGCGCTAGACCTTAAATCGCAGCCCTTGCTTCACCGCTTTACCCGTTTCTCCGGCTGGCTGGCGAACCGCGTGCTACGCGGCAATTTCCGCTGGCAGACCCTACCCGCGCCCTTCACCCTGCGCCTGGAAGGGCTCAACGTGAACGCCTTTGAAGAGTTCGGCGCCGGCGAGATTCTGCGCAACATCAACGACCCGGACGAGCTCTACGCCAAGGTGCTGGAACCCGAGTTCCGCGCGCTATTCAAGAAGCAGGTCAAAGCCGTACTGACCAAAGGCCTGTGGCACCGTGACTTCTCCGATTGCTGGGTCACTGAGTGCCCGGACGCCAGCCTGGTCGGCAAAAACTTCAAGCAACTGGGTGAAAAACGCGGCCTGGACCCGGTAGACGCCTACTTCGAACTGGCCTGCCAGTACCGCGAAGCGCTGAAGTGGACCACCTGCTACGGCAACCAGCGCCTGCCGGTGATGCACAAACTGCTGTCCAGCCCCTGGACCCAGCCAGGCTTTGCTGACTCCGGCGCGCACCTGCGCTCAATCGCTCAGTACAACTTCCCGCTGCGTTTTCTTAAATACGTGCGCGACGCCGAACTGGCCGGCACGCCGTTTATGAACACGGGCCGCGCCATCCATCGATTAAGCGGCGAGCTGGCGGACTTTATCGGTGTGGATGCCGGCACGATCCGCGTCGGCGACCGCGCGGATGTGGTGATCGTTAATCCCACAGGGCTGACCGATGCACTGGATTACATCCACGAAGCACCCATGGAAGTGCTCGGCCTGGAGCGGGTGGTCAAACGCAATGATGAGGCCGTGGATGCAACCCTGATCAACGGTCGAATCGCCTATCGCCGTGGCCTGGAATACCCCGCCGAATTGGGTCAACAGCAAGGCTTTGGGCGTTTTTTGCCGGGACGCGATGTGCTGCCACGCTAATTACTTCGCTATCCAGCGTAAAAGGCAGCCACAGCATCATGCAGAGGCTCTATCACGGTGATCCGCTTGAAGCGACGGACTTATCGGTTACCATGCCCGTCCGCCTAAATTGACCTAAGCCGAGAGCCGCAATGTCGCAACCCTGGAGCCCTGAAAGCTGGAGAACCAAGCCGATCCAGCAACAACCGCAGTACCCGAACGCCGCGCAACTGGCGCAGGTTGAGCGGACCCTGGCCGGTTATCCGCCGCTAGTGTTTGCCGGTGAAGCCCGCGAACTGCGCCGCCAGTTTGCCGAGGTGACTCAGGGTCGCGCGTTTCTCCTGCAGGGTGGCGACTGTGCCGAAAGCTTCGCTGAGTTCAGCGCGGCGAAAATCCGCGACACCTTCAAGGTGCTGCTGCAGATGGCCATCGTCATGACCTTTGCCGCCGGTTGTCCGGTGGTGAAAGTCGGGCGCATGGCCGGGCAGTTCGCCAAGCCACGCTCGGCCAACGATGAAACCATCGACGGCGTGACCCTACCTGCCTACCGTGGCGACATCGTCAACGGCATTGGCTTCGACGAGAAGAGCCGAGTACCAGACCCGGAACGCCTGCTGCAGGCCTACCACCAGTCCACCGCCTCGCTGAATTTGCTGCGCGCCTTTGCTCAAGGCGGCTTCGCCGACCTGCACCAGGTGCATCAGTGGAACCTCGACTTTATCGCCAACTCCGACCTTGGCGAGAAGTACAACGCACTGGCGGGGCGTATCGACGAAACCCTGGCGTTTATGCGCGCCTGCGGCATGGATAGCGCGGCGCAAGTGCGTGAAACCAGCTTCTTCACAGCCCATGAAGCACTGTTGCTGAATTACGAGCAGGCTTTTGTACGCCAGGACAGCCTCACGGGTGACTTTTACGACTGCTCGGCGCATATGCTCTGGATCGGCGACCGCACCCGCCAGCTGGACGGCGCGCACGTTGAATTCCTGCGCGGCGTCGGCAACCCAATCGGGGTGAAAGTCGGCCCGAGCATGGACAGCGAAGACTTGATCCGCCTGATCGACATCCTCAACCCGGATAACGATCCCGGCCGCCTCAACCTGATCGTGCGCATGGGCGCCGACAAGGTAGAAGCCGGCCTGCCGCGCCTGATCCAGACCGTGCAGCGTGAAGGCCGCCAGGTGCTGTGGAGCTCAGATCCGATGCACGGCAACACCATCAAGGCCTCAAGCGGCTACAAGACCCGCGACTTTGCGCAAATCCTGGCTGAAGTGAAGCAGTTCTTCGCCGTGCACCAGGCCGAGGGCAGCTACGCGGGCGGTATCCATATCGAGATGACCGGACAGAACGTCACCGAGTGCATCGGTGGTGCGCGGCCGATCACTGAAGACGGCCTGTCGGATCGTTACCACACCCATTGCGACCCACGGATGAATGCCGACCAGTCGCTGGAACTGGCCTTCCTGATCGCGGAAACCCTCAAGCAAGTCCGCCGCTAGACCCTTGCCGGCGGCTGATCGGACAGATCCGCAGCCGACAGGTATGGTGAATATTTGCCACAGGAGGACTCCCTCATGACCTGGTATATCTGGCTGTTTATTATTTTGGTGCTGGGCTCCATCGTCGGCGGCCTGATGGTGCTGCTGCGCACCGCTAAACCGCTACCATTAAGCGACGAGCAACTGACAAAGATTCATCAACGCGAACGTGAGCAGAAAGCCAAGGACGCTGGCGAAAACTAAGGCTAAGTGCCACGCCAGCGCCTCTATCGCCACCCAAGGTGAAGTCTACGGCTGATGGCTAAAGCTCTGTAGATAACTCAACCTGACCAGCGCGCGGTAAGACGCGGATCTGATAACGGCTGAAAATCTTCAACAGCTGGCCGTTGTCACGCAACGACTCAAAGATCGCCATAAACTGCTCAGGTTCGATAGGTGCCCCTGGGCGTAGCAGTACATGGTGGCGATAGCGCTGATCCATCCGCTCGGAAATCAGCAACTGCCCGGCGTATTGCCGGTTACGCTCAAGAAAATCGCCTAAATAAGAACGCGTGACCAACGCAATGTCGGCACGCTTACGCAAGACCATCAGCAAACTGCTGTCATGGGAATGATTCAAGGTGGCGTTGAAGGTTTTGCTCAGGTAGTCAGGGTC
Organism: Gammaproteobacteria bacterium; assembly: GCA_018816095.1. Lineage (GTDB taxonomy): Bacteria > Pseudomonadota > Gammaproteobacteria > Pseudomonadales > Pseudomonadaceae > Aquipseudomonas > Aquipseudomonas spirodelae. The sequence goes on along the minus strand of JAHIWP010000021.1, from coordinate 19,510 downwards.
GGGATTAAACTCGGCAAAGGCATAGTTGTAGCCATGGTAAAGCGCCAAACGCTTGCCGTTTAACGTGTCGAAATAACCTTGATCGCGCCCTTGCTCAGCGCGGGCAACAAACACCTCCGAGTCTTCCAGGCGCATATCCAGGGCAACATGCTGAATTTGCTGCCAGCCCCAGTTCGGATTTTCGAAAATTGCCAGGTCGAGGCGCCCTTGCTCAAAGTCAGCAAAACGGCGCTTTATAGCCGTTGGCACCATGACAAAACGATAGTCAGCCTGAGCGTGGTTAAGCGCGGTGAGCAGCTCGCGGAGTAAGCCCGGCGACTGTGCCCCAACTTGCTCAGCCTTGAATACATAGGGCGGAAAATACACCGCCGCAACCCGCACATCCTGTGCAGCGAGCAGCGGCGCGGATAATGGCAGAGCCATGCACACACCGCCCACTCGACTTAGCCAGCGCCTGATAAAGCCCATAGCAGCAAACATCCTTATTAATCAATGTACGCAGCCTACTCCAGGAAAACCTGACCAAACAGTGCACTTTAAGTCACTTATTGCACGGATAGGTCACGTAAATGGTAGCGGCTGAGTAATTTGTCCAACTGCTGACTGCGGTGGAGCTGTTTGAGCAGCTCGGCAAATACAGGCGGTGCAATGGCCGACTGCGGGCGAAACAACGCCTGATGCTGATAGACCTGATCAACCCGTTGGGAAATTAGCAGCGCACGGCTTTGTTCGGGGTAGTGCTGCTGGTAAGCCTGCAGGTAAGAGCGCGTTACCACCGCCACATCCGCTCGCCCGCGCAGCAGCATGATCAAGTTACTGTCGTGGGAGTAAGTCAGTACCGCGTTGAATTGATCGGAGAGAAACTGCTTGTCCGCGTTGAACCCGGCAAAGCCATAGTGATAGCCGCTGTAGAGGGCCATGCGCTTGCCCTTGAGGTCATCGAAATAATGCTCGTCGCGTCCCGCCTGCATGCGCGCGACATACAGTTCGGCATCCTCGATCTGCAGATTCAGAGCCGTGTGGGCAATGCCCTGCCAGCCCCAGGCCGGTGACTCGAAGAGCATCACATCGAAGCGCCCGCTTTGTAAGTCGCGGTACCTGCGCATGGTCGAGGTGGCAACCAGCGTAAAGCGGTACTCGCTCTGCTGTTGATTAAGCGCGTGCAGCAACTCGGGCAATAGACCGCCTGCGCGCTCACTGTCCGGTTTAATCACATAAGGCGGAAAATGGTAGGCCCCCACTCGGACCTCTACCGCGGCCTGCGCAACGCAAGCCAGAGAAAGCATCAAGCCAAGTAGCAACGCTTTTAACAACATGGCCAAGTGGAACCTCAATGCAAACGACGCGCGGCAACTTAGTGGGCGGACTATATGACTCGAAGTCCAGTGGCGCCAAAATACTATCAAAGTGCCATACAGCGAAGCTCAATCTACTCAGGTTTCCTTAATAACCAATGACAATGCTTCTTCGGCCAACTGATCAAGGGAAATGGCCCCCTCGGGACGGAACCAGGTATTGGTCCAACTCAACGCCCCCGTGAGCAGACGACGCATGATGAAGGGATCGGCCTTGAAGTAACCGGCCGCCTTGGCCTCACCCAGCACCTCAAGCCATAGCCGCTCGTAGTTATCGCGCAGCTCAAGGATAAACGCCTGGCCTGGCTCTGACAGCGAACGCCACTCATACACCAGCACCGCCATGGCCTCACCGGTACCGCCCATAATCGACTGCAGCTCGCAGCGGATCAGCGCCAGTACGCGACCGCGCAGGTCAGTCGCCTGCGCCAGCGAGGCCTGCATCAGCGCGGTGTTGTAACGAATGGTCTCCTCCATCACCGAACGCAGGATTTCATCCTTGCTCTTGAAGTGATGAAAGATGCTGCCGGACTGAATGCCCACAGCGCTGGCCAAGTCACGCACCGTGGTGCGCTCGTAGCCCTTACTGCGAAACAGGTGCGCGGCGGTTTGCAGCAGCTTGCCACGCGCACTTTCCGGGTCAGTGATCTGCCCGCTGGCCACCAGATCGCGCATCACCGCCTGAGCTTGTTGATCATCCACGCTAAGTACTCTCCAACTTTCTTTATGCCTCAAGCCAACCTAACCAAACCTGCAATCACAGGCTTATTCTCGGCAGGTTTACCCAAGTGCTTGTCGTTATTAGTGAAATTTATGCTGCACCGGCCACCCAAGCAAGCGCTTGGCCACACTTTAGGTCAGAAAGATTCACTTTGGGGCTTTTCAACCAAGCGCTTGCTTGGTAGCCTCAGATCACCTTATTCATGTGTTGCGGACCTACTCCAATGACTAAAACCGTACGCATCGGTTGCGCCTCTGCCTTCTGGGGCGACACCAGCACCGCCGCCGCCCAACTGGTAAAAGGCTCTGAGCTGGATTTCCTGGTATTTGACTACCTGGCCGAAGTCACTATGTCGATCATGGCCGGCGCGCGAATGAAGAAGCCGGACGCCGGCTACGCCACCGACTTCGTGGAAACTCTCGCGCCGCTGTTGGCCGAGATCGCGCAGAAGAACATCCGCGTGATCAGCAACGCCGGCGGGGTCAACCCCAGCGCCTGCGCTGCGGCCCTGGCGGCGGCGTGTGAACAGGCTGGCGTGCAGCTGAAGATCGCCGTGCTGCATGGCGACAACCTGCAACCCAAGCTCGGTGAGCTGGCCAAAGCCGGCACGCTGGAGATGTTTACCGGTGCCGCGCTGCCGCCCTTCTGTGTCTCGGTCAACGCCTACCTCGGCGCGCCTGGCATCGTCGAAGCCCTGAAGCTGGGGGCAGATATCGTTATTACCGGCCGCGTCGTCGACAGCGCCGTCGTTAGCGCGGCTCTGGTGCATGAATTCAACTGGGCCTGGAACGACTTCGACCAGCTCGCTCAAGCCGCACTGGCTGGGCACATCATCGAATGTGGCGCGCAGTGCACCGGCGGCAATTTCACCGACTGGGAAAGCGTGCCGGACTATGAACATATCGGATTCCCGGTCGTGGAAGTGGCAGCCGACGGCAGTTTTGTCGTGAGTAAACCCGAAGGTTCCGGCGGTTTGGTCACGCCTTTTACCGTGGGCGAGCAGATGCTCTATGAAATCGGCGACCCACGGGCCTACTACCTGCCCGATGTGCTCTGCGACTTTACCCAGGTGCAACTGCGCCAAGTCGGCGAAAACCGCGTTGAACTGAAAGGCGCACGCGGCCTGCCGCCGACCGCTCAGTACAAGGTCAGCGCCACCCACCCGGATGGTTTCCGCTGCACCGCCAGCTGCCTGATGGCGGGCATCGACGCAGTGAAGAAAGCCCAGCGCGTCAGCCAGGCCATCATCAACAAAACCGAGGAGCTGTTCGCCGAACGCGGCTGGGGCCCTTATAAAGAAGTCAGCATAGAACTTCTGGGTTCCGAGGCGACCTACGGCCCACGCGGCCAGCGTGCCGACACCCGCGAAATCGTGATCAAGATCGCCGTGCGCCACGCGAAGAAAGATGCCTTGATTTTGTTCTCTCGCGAGATTGCTCAAGCCGCGACTGGCATGGCTCCAGGCCTGACCGGCATCGTCGGCGGCCGCCCGACGGTTTACCCGGTTATCCGTCTGTTCAGCTTCCTGGCCGACAAATCAGCCTGCCAGCTGCAGGTCGAAATCGACGGCGAACGCACCTCTGTTGCCTTGCCGCAGATTGCGGTACTGGATAGCGCGCAGATTGCCGCCGACATCGCCGCTCCACAGCCAAACGCCCAGGCCGAGATTAGCGTGCCGCTGATCAAACTGGCTGTGGCGCGCTCTGGCGACAAGGGTAATCACAGCAATATCGGGGTCATGGCCAGAAAGCCCGAGTACTTGGCCTGGATCGCGGCTGCGCTAGCAGAAGGCGCCGTGGCCGAATGGATGCAGCACGCACTTGACCCGCAAACTGGCAAGGTCAGCCGCTGGTATCTACCCGCCAGCCACAGCCTGAATTTTTTGCTGGAGAACGCCCTGGGTGGCGGCGGTGTCGCCTCCCTGCGCATTGACCCGCAAGGCAAGGCGTTCGCTCAGCAACTGCTGGAGTTCCCGATACCTGTGCCCAAGGCGCTGGCAGAACAACTGTGATCCCTAGGGTGGGTTACGCCGCTTCGCGGCTAACCCACCCTACGACGAGGACGATAACAACAATGGCATACGACTCAGTCTTTAAACCCGGCCTGTTTAGCGGCCAGACCATTATGGTCACCGGCGGCGGCAGCGGCATCGGCCGTTGCACCGCCCATGAGTTGGCGCATCTAGGTGCCCACGTGGTGCTCGTGGGGCGCAAGCTGGAAAAACTCGAAGCCACCTGCGGCGAAATTATCGAAGACGGCGGCCAAGCCAGCTTTCAGGTCTGCGATATCCGTGATGAGGAAGCCGTCAAGGCCATGGTCAAAACCGTGGTCGCCGAGCGTAGGCAGATTCATCACCTGGTCAACAACGCCGGCGGCCAGTTCCCCGCACCGCTGATTGGCATCAACCAGAAAGGCTTCGAGACCGTAGTACGCACCAACCTGGTCGGCGGTTTTCTGATTGCCAAGGAAGTGTTCCTGCAAAGCATGAGCAAACACGGTGGCAGCATCGTCAACATGCTCGCCGATATGTGGGGCGGCATGCCGGGCATGGGCCACTCGGGCGCAGCGCGCGCCGGCATGGAGAACTTCACCAAAACCGCCGCCTATGAATGGGGCCACGCCGGGGTACGGGTGAACGCCGTAGCACCGGGCTGGATCGCCTCCAGCGGTATGGACACCTACCCCGAGTCGATGAAAACCATGATCCGCAACCTCAAGGACCATGTACCGCTGCAACGCATCGGTAGCGAGTCGGAAGTGGCCGCCGCCATCGTCTTCCTGCTCACGCCGGGGGCGAATTTCATCAGCGGCAACACCATCCGCATCGACGGCGCAGCCAGCCTGGGCACCCGTGCCTGGACGCTGGGCAAAGCGAAAGACAGCGAGTCCTATAACGGCTTCCATCGGGCCTATGTGCCCGATGTTTTAAAAGGTCAGGAGTAACGCCATGCCGGTTATCCAATCCGAGATTGACGTACATGGTGAGGAGTTCGCGAAAAACCGCGAGGCCATGCTCGCCGCTGTGGCCAGCTTTCGCGACATCGAGCAGAACTGCCTGAACAAGGCCGCCGAGGCCAAAGCCAAGTTCGAAAAGCGCGGCCAGCTGCTGCCGCGCGAACGCCTGAACCTGCTGCTCGACCCCGGCGCGCCGTTTCTCGAACTGTCGTCGCTGGCCGGCTACAAGCTGCACGATGACAAAGACGGCACCCAGGCTGGTGGCGGGATTATTTCCGGCATTGGTTATATCGCCGGCGTGCGCTGCCTGGTCACCGCCAGCAACAGCGCGATCAAGGGCGGCACCATCTCCCCCACGGGGTTGAAAAAGACCCTGCGCCTGCAGCAGATCGCCTTCGAGAACAAACTGCCAGTGGTCACCCTGGCCGAAAGCGGCGGCGCCAACCTCAACTACGCCGCCGATATTTTCGTTGAAGGCGCACGCGGCTTTGCCAATCAGGCGCGCATGTCGGCCATGGGCCTGCCACAAATCACCGTGGTGCATGGCTCGTCTACTGCTGGCGGGGCTTATCAACCGGGGCTATCAGATTACGTGGTGGTGGTGCGCGGCAAGGCCAAGATGTTCCTCGCCGGCCCGCCGCTGCTGAAAGCCGCCACCGGAGAAATCGCCACCGACGAGCAACTGGGCGGCGCCGAGATGCATGCCCAAGTCGCCGGCACCGCCGAATACCTGGCCGAGAACGACGCCGATGGCGTGCGTATTGCCCGCGATATTCTCGCCATGCTGCCGTGGAATGCGCAGTTACCCACGCGCCCGGTTAAGACCTACAGCGAACCGCTGTACCCGGTCGAAGAGCTGCTCGGCCTGGTGCCAGCCGACGCGAAGAAGCCCTATGACGTACGCGAGATCATCGCGCGCATCGCCGACGGCTCAGCCTTCCTCGACTTCAAAAACGAGTTCGACAACCAGACGGTCTGCGGCCACTTGCAGATCGAAGGCCAGCCCTGCGGCTTTATCGGCAACAACGGCCCGATCACCCCGCAAGGTGCAGCCAAAGCGGCGCAGTTCATCCAGCTGTGCGAGCAGAGCAACACGCCGATTCTGTTCTTCCACAACACCACCGGCTTTATGGTCGGCACCGAATCGGAACAACAGGGCGTGATCAAACACGGCTCGAAAATGATCCAGGCGGTGGCCAATTGCACAGTGCCAAAACTCACCATCGTCGTCGGCGGCTCCTACGGCGCCGGCAACTACGCCATGTGCGGCCGTGGCCTGGACCCGCGCTTTATCTTCGCCTGGCCCAACAGCAAAACCGCGGTCATGGGCGGCGCCCAGGCCGGCAAGGTGCTGCGTATCGTCACCGAAGATAAACACGCCAAGGAAGGCAAAGAAGCCGACCCGAAGATGCTCGACATGCTGGAAACCGTTACCGCACAGAAGCTCGACAGCCAGTCCACTGCGCTCTACAGCACCGCCAGCCTGTGGGACGACGGCCTGATCGACCCGCGTGACACGCGCAAGCTGCTCGGCTACCTGCTGGATATCTGTGCAGAAGCCGCTGTGCGCCAACTTAAAACCACCACTTTCGGCGTAGCCCGCCTGTAACCCTTCGGAGAACAAGAAATGATCTTTACCCAAGAACACGAAGAGCTGCGCCGTACGGTCCGTAACTTTGTCGACAAGGAAATCAACCCGCACGTCGAGCAGTGGGAAAAAGACGGGCGCTTCCCGATCCACGAGATTTTCAAGATGGCCGGCGACCTGGGTCTGCTGGGCATCTCCAAGCCGGAGAAATTCGGCGGCATGGGCCTGGATTACAGCTACTCGGTCGTCGCGGCCGAAGAATTCGGCACCATCATCTGCGGTGGCATCCCGATGTCCATCGGCGTGCAAACCGATATGTGCACCCCTGCCCTGGCGCGCTTTGGCTCCGATGAGCTGCGCGAAGAGTTCCTTAAGCCTGCGATCAGCGGCGAGATGGTTGGCTGTATTGGCGTCTCCGAAGTGGGTGCCGGCTCCGATGTGGCCGGGCTAAAAACCACCGCCAAGAAAGACGGCAGCGACTATGTGATCAACGGCAGCAAGATGTGGATCACCAACTCGCCATCTGCTGACTTTATCTGCCTGCTGGCCAATACCAGTGACGACAAGCCGCACATCAACAAGTCGCTGATCATGGTGCCGATGAACACCCCAGGTATTACCCTCAGCCCGCACCTGGACAAGCTCGGCATGCGCAGCTCAGAGACCGCCCAGGTGTTCTTTGACAACGTCCGTGTGCCGCAGCGCAACCGCATCGGCCATGAAGGCGCAGGCTTTATGATGCAGATGCTGCAGTTCCAGGAAGAGCGCCTTTTTGGCGCCGCCAACATGATCAAAGGCCTGGAACACTGCATCAACGCCACCATCGACTACTGCAAAGAGCGCAAAACTTTCGGCAATGCGCTGATCGACAACCAGGTCATCCACTTCCGCATGGCCGAACTGCAGACCGAAATCGAGTGCCTGCGCGCCCTGGTCTACCAGGCCACCGAGCAGTATGTACGCGGCAAAGATGTGACCAATCTGGCCTCCATGGCCAAGCTCAAGGCCGGCCGCCTGGGCCGTGAAGTGACCGACAGCTGCCTGCAGTACTGGGGCGGCATGGGCTTTATGTGGGACAACCCGGTATCGCGCGCTTACCGCGATGTACGCCTGGTGAGCATCGGCGGCGGGGCCGACGAAATCATGCTGGGCATCATCTGCAAGCTGATGGGCATTCTGCCGGGTAAAAAGAAAGGTTAGAGGCAGCGCCGTTGGATGGGTTGAGCGTAGCGATACCCATCAACTCAGACACGATGGATATCGACGCTTCGCGCCTCAACCTGCGCGGCCCGACCCATCCTACGTTTCAGCGCACCTGTAAGAGGAATATCGGATGCCCGCTCTACCCAACTGCGAAACCCTCCTGCTAAACCTTGAAGGCGGTGTACTGCACGTCACCCTCAACCGCCCGGACAACCGCAATGCCATGAGCCTGACCATGGTCAGCGAATTACGCGCGGTGCTGGAAAGCTTGCAACACGACTTGAGCGTGCGCGCCATCGTGCTACGCGGTGCCGGCGGACACTTCTGCGCCGGTGGCGATATCAAGGACATGGCCGGCGCCAGATCGGCCGGTGGCGATGCCTACCGCAACCTGAATCGTGCCTTCGGCAGCCTGCTGGAAGAAGCGCAGAGCACGCCGCAGGTGCTGATTGCCGTACTCGAAGGCGCGGTGCTCGGCGGTGGCTTTGGTTTGGCCTGCGTCTCGGACATTGCCATCAGCCATCAGGATGCCAAGTTCGGCTTGCCGGAAACCACCCTGGGCATTCTGCCGGCGCAGATTGCGCCCTTCGTGGTCAAGCGTATCGGCCTGACCCAGACCCGGCGCCTGGCCCTGACCGCCGCCCGCTTCAATGGCAGCGAGGCTGAGCGCCTGGGCCTGGTGCACTTTAGTGAGGCCAGCAGCGAAGCCATCGAGGCACGCTTGCAACAGGTGCTGAGCCAGGTCCGTAGCTGTGCGCCGCAAGCCAACGCACAGACCAAAGCGCTATTACTGGCCGCAGAAAACCAAGCAATCGGACCTTTGCTGGACCGTGCTGCCGAGCAGTTCGCTGCGGCGGTCACCGGCACCGAGGGTGTCGAAGGAACCATGGCCTTTATGCAAAAACGCGCGCCGAAGTGGGCGCAGTAGAACCTAGGGTGGATGTCGTTTTTTACATCCACCGAAACACCGCACGGTGTATCGATAAAGCGTGATCCACGGGGTGGCCATCCACCCTACGCACCAACCGAATTAATCGCCGCCCGGATGCAATCCGGATCGACCAGCAGGAGCACACAGATGCCCGCCTTTAACAAGATTCTGATCGCCAACCGTGGGGAAATCGCCTGCCGGGTGATGCGCACCGCCCAGGACCTCGGCTACCGCACCGTAGCCGTGTACTCGCAGGCCGACGCCGACGCACGTCATGTGCAGCAAGCCGATGAGGCCGTGTGCATCGGCCCAGCGCAGGTCAATCAGTCGTACCTGGTGATCGACAACATCATCAAGGCGGCGCAGCAAACCGGCGCCGATGCAATTCACCCCGGCTACGGCTTTCTCTCGGAGAACGCCGATTTCGCCCGCGCCTGCGAGGCTGCCGGCATCGTGTTTATCGGCCCCACCGTCGAGGCCATCCACCTGATGGGCAGCAAACGCCTGTCGAAGATCGCCATGCTCGAAGCTGGTGTGCCGTGCATTCCCGGCTATGAAGGCGCGGCCCAGGATGAACAAACCCTGATCCGAGAAGCCGGCCGTATCGGCTACCCGCTGATGATCAAAGCCAGCGCCGGCGGCGGTGGCCGGGGCATGCGCTTGGTTCACCACGCCAGTGAACTGGCCGAGCAAATCCGCACCGCCCGCTCGGAGGCGCAAAACGCCTTCGGCTCGGGCGAGCTGATTCTCGAACGCGCGGTAATCCAGCCGCGTCATGTGGAAATCCAAGTATTCGGCGACCACCAGGGCAGCATCGTTTATCTCGGCGAGCGCGACTGCTCGGTGCAGCGTCGCCACCAGAAGGTGGTAGAGGAAGCGCCCTGCCCGGTGATGACGCCAGAACTGCGCCAAGCCATGGGTGAGGCGGCAGTCAAAGCCGCCGCCTCGGTGAACTACGTTGGGGCCGGCACAGTGGAGTTTCTGCTGGATCAAAGTGGTGAATTCTTCTTCCTGGAGATGAACACCCGCCTGCAGGTCGAGCATCCGGTCACCGAACTGATCACAGGGCAAGACCTGGTCGCCTGGCAGATTCGCGTGGCCGAAGGCCATCCGCTGCCGCTCCAGCAGGATGAAATCCGCCTAAGTGGTCACGCCATGGAAGTGCGTTTGTACGCCGAAGACGCGACACAAAACTTCCTGCCGCAGACCGGCACCGCGCTGCGTTGGGAACCGGCACTGCGTGACGGCATCCGTATCGACCACGGCCTGGTTGAAGGCCAAACCATCAGCCCGTTCTATGACCCGATGCTGGCCAAGATCATCGCCTATGGCGCAACCCGCGCAGAAGCGCGGCGCAAGCTGGTGCGCGCGGTTGAAGATTGTGTGCTGCTGGGCGTGAATGGCAACCAGCGATTTCTCGCCAATTTGCTCAGTCACCCAGAGTTCGCTGCTGGCAACGCCACGACCGCGTTTATCGCCGAGCATTTCGCCAGCGACCCGAGCCTGAGCCCACAGCCGCCCACAGCCAGCGAGCTGGCAACCGCAGCCGCCCTGCTGTTTCAACAGTCGGCCAATGCCCGAGCGCATCAAGGCGGCCTGGCCGGCTGGCGCAATGCCGGCAGCGCGCCGTGGCGCTTTGTGCTTAAACACGGCGAGCATAACTACAACGTGGCACTGCAAGTGATTACCGACGGCCCACAACCCAGCCTATTGGCCACCTTTGGCGAACAGCAGGTCAACCTTACGCTGCTGGCCAGCGACGGCCGCTGGGCCACGCTGGAACTGGACGGCATTCGCCAACGCCTGGCTTACCATCTGGCTGGCGACAACCTCTGGCTGTATGGCCACAACGGCAACCTGCAGCTGAGCGATATCACTCACCAGCCGGTAAGCAGCGCGGCCGGTGCTGGCTCGGGCAGCGTCAAGGCGCCGATGGACGGAGCCATAGTCGAGGTACTGGTCGAGGAAGGCAGCAGCGTCACTAAGGGACAACTGCTGGTGGTGCTGGAGGCGATGAAGATGGAGCACCCGCTCAAGGCCAGCATCGACGGCGTAGTCCGTCGGATTGGCGTGAGCCGCGGCGATCAGGTGAAAAACCGTCAGCTGTTAGTGGAGATCGAAGCCAGTAATGCCTAACCATTGAGCCGTAGGATGGGTTGAACAACGCGATACCCATCGACACGCGACATTGGTGGGTATCGCTGCGCTCAGCGGAACGCCGCCCGACCCACCGTACAGAAGTGATCCAGACGAATAACCACAAATCACGGAGCACACCCATGTCACTGCTAGGTAAAACCCTGTTTATCACCGGTGCCAGCCGTGGCATCGGCCGTGAAATCGCCCTGCGCGCCGCGCGTGACGGCGCCAATATCGTGATCGCGGCAAAAAGCGCTGAGCCCCATGCCAAGCTGCCCGGCACCATCCACTCGGTGGCCGCCGAAGTTGAGGCTGCAGGTGGTAAAGCACTGGCCCTGCAAGTCGATGTGCGTGACGAGAACGCGGTAAAAGCTGCCATGGCCCAGGCCGCTGAGCACTTCGGCGGTATCGATGTACTGATCAACAACGCTGGCGCGATCAAGCTGGTCGGCGTGGAAAAGCTCGAACCCAAGCGCTTCGATCTGATGTTCCAAATCAACACCCGCGCGGTCATGGTGTGTAGCCAGGCCGCCCTGCCGTTTCTTAAGCAGAGCAGCAATGGCCATATTCTTAACCTGTCGCCGCCGCTGAATATGGACAGCAAGTGGTTTGCCCAACACGGCCCCTACACGGTCACAAAGTACGGTATGAGCATGCTTACCCTGGGCATGCATGAGGAGTTCAAGAAATACGCCATCAGCGTCAACTCACTGTGGCCGAAAACCATGATCGCCACCGCCGCTATCGAGTTCGAACTGGGCAGCCGCGATGCCTTCAAGCGCGCACGCACGCCTGCGATCATGGCCGATGCGGCTCACGCCATCCTCAGCAGCCAAGGGCGCAGCATCAGCGGGCGCTTGCTGATCGACGAAGACCTCCTTCGCGAGCAGGGTCAGAGCGATTTCGAGCAGTACCGCTTCGACCCGCAGGGTGGTGCGCTGATCCCTGACCTGTTTGTCGACTAACTCAACGACCGACGCTCGCACTCACGCTCCCCTCTGGCTACTGGCAAAACGCAGTAGCCACGGGGGAGCACAACTCGTTTTTTAACCTTTTCAAACCTCGAAACGGCCGAGCCTGCGTTGCTTCAGCCATCACCGACGCCACGCTATTCGAACGCCAAGTAGCCTGTCAAAAAGCAGGCTATCGAAGCCGGCTTATTGAGCGGCGCAATGCCCTATCAAACCATCTGATACGTATCACGCGGCTCTTTCTGAGTCTGTCTTGTTTTTCTCTCGCCCCATACAGTACCGGCACTTATGCGGATACTTTCGCACCACTGTCTGGAGGCCACTCCAATGCAAACTGCTGTTACTCAACCTGCCTACAACTACAAGGTTATTCGCCAATTCACCCTTATGACGATCGCCTGGGGTGTGCTGGGCATGTGCATCGGCGTACTGCTGGCTGCCCAACTGGTGTGGCCTGAACTGAACTTCGACACGCCTTGGCTAAGCTTCGGCCGCTTGCGACCACTGCACACCAGCCTGGTGATCTTCGGCTTTGCCGGCAGCGCACAATTTGCTGCCAGTTACTACGCCGTACAACGTACCTGCCAAACCAGGCTGTTTTCCGACAAGCTTGCCGCCTTCACCTTCTGGGGCTGGCAGTTGACCATCATGAGCATGCTGGTGACCTTGCCCATGGGCCTGACCACCACCAAGGAATATGCCGAGATCGAATTCACCGGCGCGGTGTGGATGGCCATCGTCTGGGTCGTCTATGGCATCGTCTTCTTCACCACCCTGACGCAACGTAAAACCCAGCATATCTATGTCGGTAACTGGTTCTTCGGGGCCTTCATTTTGGTCATCGCCATGCTCCACGTGGTCAATCACCTGGCGATCCCGGTGGACTGGTTTAAGTCTTACCCGGTGTACTCGGGCGCCACCGACGCCATGGTGCAGTGGTGGTATGGCCACAACGCAGTGGGTTTCTTCCTGACCACCGGCTTCCTCGGGATGATGTATTACTTCGTGCCCAAACAGGTGAACCGGCCGGTGTACTCCTACCGCCTGTCCATCGTGCACTTCTGGGCGCTGATCACCCTGTACATCTGGGCCGGCCCACACCACCTGCACTACACAGCGCTGCCTGACTGGGCGCAGAGCCTCGGCATGGCAATGTCGATCATCCTGCTGGCGCCAAGCTGGGGCGGCATGATCAACGGCATGATGACCCTCTCTGGCGCCTGGCATCATCTGCGCACAGACCCGATCCTGCGCTTTTTGGTGGTGTCCCTGGCCTTCTACGGCATGAGCACCTTCGAAGGCCCGATGATGGCGATCAAAACCGTTAACGCGCTGTCGCACTACACCGACTGGACCATCGGCCACGTGCATGCAGGCGCCCTTGGCTGGGTGGCGATGATTACCTTTGGCTCGCTGTATCACCTGATCCCGAAAGTGTTCGGCCGCGAGAAGATGTTTAGTACCGCCATGATCAACGCTCACTTCTGGCTCGCCACCATCGGCACCGTGCTGTACATCGCCTCGATGTGGGTGAACGGCATCACTCAAGGCCTGATGTGGCGCGCGGTAAACGAGGACGGCACCCTGACCTACTCTTTCGTTGAAGCCCTAGAGGCCAGCCACCCCGGCTTTGTCGTACGCCTGGCGGGTGGCCTGTGCTTTCTTGCTGGCATGTTGCTGATGGCCCTCAATACCTGGCTTACCATCCGGCAAAATCAAGCAGGGCTGAGCACAGAAAGGATGCCGGCTAATGTCGCCTGATATCTGGGGGTTAACGGTTCTGGTGCTGTTCTACCTCGGAGTACATGCCTGCTTGGCACGCAGTAGCCCTCGCGACCTGGATGAGGCAGCCATGCTGCCCTTCGCCGACGATCCCGAAGTGGCTCGTCGCGTCGAACGACAAACAGGCCGCAGCACCACTGGCTGCAGCTGCCCGGGCCGCTGCAACAACAGCTGTGAGCACACGGGCAGGCAGGCGTTCTAGGCGGCCAACTTCCGCGCAGTGATAAGGGCTTAACCATAGCCCCTTTACCGCTGAAGACACTGGTGGGCTGCACGCTTAGTGCTTGAACTCGAACTGCAGCTGCGCGCCTTCGACTGACTGCCAGTAATCCTCATCACGCTCATTGGTGATCAACTTGCCATTGAGCTGAAAGGGGCTGTCGGGCTGCACTTTCTCACCAAACAAGGGCGGCAATAAGGGCGTCGACAAGTCGTTAATCGGCTCGAGGGGCTGCAATGGATCAAATACGTTCGGATGCAGGCTCAAGTCCAGCGCAGCTGCTGGCTCTGGCTCTGGCTCTGGCGCAGAAGGCTTGTCTTGCACGCTGCTCTGCGGCTTATCAACAGCCGCAGGCTCAGGCGCAGGCTCAGGCGCAGTGGCGCTGCGGCTAACCGTTGCGGGGAGCTTTTCGCTAGGTTGCTTTTCCGCGGGTGGTTTAGCCGGTTGCACCTGGGCGACCGGCGTTTTTGGCTGTGTGGGTGGATTGGCGGACTGCTCGCAGGCCGCCAGAGACAACAGTGTCATCAGCAGCGCGAGGCTTCGAATAGAGGTCATGGTCAACACAAAGACAGGGATACAGGCCGCTATGCTCGCCTTACGCCAAGGCCTCTGGCAAGCCTGCAATCTGTACCGCAGGTAACAACAGGGTGAATGGCAGCGCAAACCAACTGCTGCCATTCACCGCGTCAACCATAAAAGGCCCAATGACCTCAGTCAACTTGCTGCAGTTGCTGCAACTGCGCGCCGACATCCAGCTCTGGATAGTTGCGCATCAGCTGCAACAACAAGGCATCGGCCTCCTCCGTCCAACCGTCGCGGCGCAGCTTGAGTAACCGCTGCAACTCACTGTGCAATTGCTGCTGGGCTTGATTGCCGACCGGCTCAGCCGCTTTACTCAATGCTTGCTCGGTCGGCGCAGCGGCTGCTTGAGGCAGTTGCTCATGCAACGCATCAGCCGAAGACTCTTCACGCAGCAGCTGATTGGACACATCGGCCGAGAGCTTCTTCTCAGCCGATCCGGCATCAGCACCGTAGCCCTCAGTCTGCGGTGCCGACTGCATCGCCCGCGAACGCTGCGGCTCATCAGCAAGCGCAGCAGATTCCGCCTGTGGTGTGGGCACCGGTGCGGATTGTGGCGCCATCCTCGCGGCTGCCGGCGCCATCGGCGCGCCGCTGGGTACTGCATCAAAGGCATCTGGCGCTTGCTCAACGCTGCGCCAGGTCAGGCTCACGCCAACTCCCAGGCAAGCGACCCCCGCCAACGCCACTGACCAGCGCTGCCGACCGCCGGCACCGAATAACCAACGGTGCAACCGCGCCCCCAAACTCGGCCGTGTCTCGACTGCAGTGCTGCGGGCTACTGCGGCGCTGGCGGCGGCGAGAATCTGTGCATCCAGCTGGGCACTGGGTTCGCCGCTGCTGTGCCGACGGAAGTGTTCGAGCATCTGCCGTTCCTGCTCATCAGCCATGTGTTGATCATGCTTCATACGGACAACTCCTCGGCGGCCGGGTCAGCCAGCAGCCGACGTAACTTCTGCAGGGCATAGCGCAAACGGCTTTTCAGCGTCTCTGCGGGAATCTGGGTCAACTCGGCGATTTCGGCCAATTGCATTTCAGCGTGAGTGCGCAATAGAAACACCTCGCGCTGTTCCGCCGGCAAGTCGGCCAAAGCGGCCTGCAAACGCTGCTGATCGCGGCTTAGGCTGAGTTGTTGTTCAGGGTTCGCTTGCGGGTCGTGCGGGGCGTGTTGCTGTTCATCATATTCAGCATGCCCCGCCTGATGCCGACCGTGCTTGCGCCAATGATCAATCAGCCGGTTGCGGCCAATCTGATACAGCCAGGTCTTGAACAGCACAGCTTCGCGTAGCTCGCTCTGACTGCGGATCAGGCTCATCCAGGTGTCCTGAAACACCTCCTCGGCCAGCGCGTGATCACCGCACAGGCCAAGCAGAAAGCGAAACAAGCCGAGCCGGTGACGCTGGTATAACTCGGCGAAAGCCGCTGCATCACCGCGGCGGTAACGCCGCAACAAGGCGGCGTCGTCATCCGTGAGGGGTCGATTCACTGCTGTACTCGCGCGCTAGTGGTACGGGAATCGCCAGTTTGCAGGCTCTGCGCCAGTTCCACCAGCTGCACAAACTCGGCGCGCAGACCAAAGCGGTCATCGCCCTTGGCATTACGCGCCAGCTCGGCGCTGTCGGCGAGGCTGAAGCGCCCAGTGTATTTTTCGCCCTTGAGCTGCTGGGCAAAAGCGGCCACGGCAGCGGCAAAGCGCAGGTCCTCACTGGCCTGACTAATGGCCTCGGCAGCGCTGGCCTGAATTGGTTGCTCCAGCAATTTGCTCACGTCCCGCCCTGGCGCTTTATAACGAATGCGCAGCCAGGCCAGTTCGCCCGCTTTACGGTCGGTTTTTGCAGCGACCTGATAGCGCAGCGGCTCCAACCAGCCCTTGCCACCCACCGGCACCACTTCATACAGCGCGGTCACGCTATGTCCTGCGCCAATTTCGCCGGCATCGACCTTGTCGTTGCTGAAATCCTCACGCTTAAGCGCGCGGTTCTCGTACCCCAGCAGGCGATACTCGCTGACCTGCGCCGGGTTGAACTCGACCTGTATTTTCACATCGCTGGCGACTGTGGCCAGGGTCGAGCTGAGCTGATCAACCAGCACCTTGCGCGCCTCACGCAGGTTGTCGATATAGGCGTAGTTACCATCGCCAGCATCGGCCAGCTGCTCCATCAATTGCTCGTTGTAGTTGTCGGTGCCAAAGCCGAGCGTGGTCAGGGATACACCGGTCTTGCGCTTGTCGGCAGCCAATTGCTTGAGCGTTTCGAAATCGCTGATACCCACGTTGAAGTCACCATCGGTGGCCAACAGAATGCGGTTGATCCCGCCGTCGATAAAGCCCTGCTGCGCCTGCTGATACGCCAGCTGGATGCCCGACTCGCCAGCCGTAGAGCCGCCGGCAGTGAGCTGCTCGATTGCGCGGCGAATATTGGCTTTGTCACTGCCAGCAGTGGGCTCCAGCACCACACTGGAGGAACCGGCATACACCACCAGCGACACCTTGTCCTGCGCGCGCAACTGCTCGACCAGCAGCTTCAGAGTACTTTGCACCAACGGCAAACCATCGCGGCGGTCCATCGAGCCGGAGACATCCACCAGAAACACCAGATTGGCCGGCGGCAGCTCGTCTACCCGCTGATCCGAGGCCTTGATGGCGATACGCAGCAGGCGGCTCTGCGGGTTCCACGGCGTAGCCGCCAGCTCGGCGTGCACCCCAAACGGCACATTCCCCTTGGGCAGCGGGTAGGTGTAGGGGAAGTAGTTGACCAACTCCTCCAGGCGCACCGCCTCCTGCGGCGGCAATTGCCCGCCATTGAGGAAGCGCCGCACATTGGCGTAGCTGCCAGTGTCGACATCGATGCTAAAGGTCGATACCGGCGTCTCGGCCACGGCATGCACCGGGTTGTCCGCCAGCTTCTGATACTGCTCGCGGTTTTCATCACGGTAGCCCCGCGGTATGGCATCAGCCTGCACAGACATTGGCATCGGCGCATACGCCACGCTGGGCATCACGGCCCTGCCCGCCACCAAGCTTTTGCGTTGCAATTCAGCCGGGGCAGCGGCCAGTTGCTCATGCAACTCGGCACGGTCACGAGCCTGATCGCTCAGCGTGGCAGCAGTCGCCACCTTGTTCGGCGCATCGGGGTTGGCGGCGCTGCATGCACCAAGGCTGATCAGTACGCCAGCGGTAAATCCGGCAAGCAGAGGACGACTAAGCAATACGGGGTAAGTAGACATGAGCGCATCTCCTGAGCGATCGGAACAAACCATTCGCCCAGGTAGACGCAGCCCTCATTCAAATCGGGTTAAAGCGCTGTTAAAAACTCGCAACGCCTTCCTGACACAGCTGCCCGGCCAGCATGCCCAAGGTCATCAAGGCGCGCTCGGCCTCACGGTTCCACGGGATGCCGCAGTTCAGACGAATGCAGTGGTTGAACTGCTCGGTATTACTGAAGATCAGCCCAGGCGCAATGCTGATGCCCTGCTGCAAGGCGCTAACGTGCAGGTCTTTGGTATTGACCCGCGCAGGCAGGCTGACCCAGAGAATAAAGCCGCCCTTGGGGCGCGTCATCTGCGTGCCTTCGGGGAAATACTGCTGCACCGCCAACTGGAAAGCGCTGAGGTTCTTGCGGTATTCCTGACGGATAAACCGCAGATGGCGGTCATAACCACCGTTCTCCAAATACGCCGCGACGGCCATCTGCGTCACGCTGCACGCCGAGTGAGTACTGAAGGTCTGCAGGCGCTGGATTTCATCCTGGTACTTGCCGGCGACAATCCAGCCGATACGCACACCGGGTGAGAGGGTCTTGGAGAAGCTTGAGCAATACACCACCCGGCCTTCGCGATCATGGGATTTGAGCGCCTTGGTCGGGCCCTGCTCGAACATCAGCTCGCCATAGATATCATCTTCAATAATCTGAATATCGTAATCACTGGCCAGGCGCAGCAGTTGGCGCTGACGCTCCTCGGGAATGGTGCCACCCAGCGGATTACTCAACCGCGCAGTCAGCACCAGCGCCTTGATCGGCCACTGATTCGCCGCCAACTGCAGGGCTTCCAGGCTGATGCCGGTGCTTGGGTCGCTGGGGATCTCGATGACCTTGAGGCCGAGCAAGTCAGCCAACTGCAACAAGCCATAGTAAGTGGGTGACTCGGTGGCGATCAGGTCGCCCGGCTTGGTCAGTACCCGCAGGCTCATTTGCAAGGCATCCACACAGCCGTGGGTGATCACCACCTCGCTCGGGTCAACCACTACACCAGCGTCGCGCATGCGGATCGCCACTTGGCGGCGCAGCGGCTCAAAACCGGGGCTGAACATATAACTGAAAGCCCGCGCACTGTGAAAACGCGTGACCTTGGCCAACTGCTGGTGCAACGCGCGCACTGGCAGGTAGTCCACATGCGGCACCGCTGCGCCCAAGGGAAAAACCCCCTCGCGGCGTGATTCAGCGAGTACCTGATTGATAATGCTGCTGCGCGTCACCAGTCCCGGGCGCTCGACCCGCGCAATATCCGGGGTGGGTGCAGTCAGGGCCGGCGTCTGGTGCACATAGAAACCAGACTGCGGGCGGGCGCGAATCAGGCCCTGGTCTTCCAGGTTGGCGTAGGCCTGCAGCACGGTCGCATGGCTGACATTGAGCTGCGCACTCATCTTGCGCACCGAAGGCACGCGCTCACCGGGCTGGTAAACGCCGCGACGAATATCTTCCGCCAGTTGCTGGGCAATGCGCTGATAAAGCAACAGATTGGTCATAACCGCGTTCCTGCTTGACTGAACCGTAACAGTAAACCGATCCATCTAAATTGCATCGGTACAGATCACTGAATTGTGGGTGATACAGCGGCCATCTGCCAATACAGTATTGGCTCAATCAAACAAGAAGGCTGACTGTGCACCTTGGCAGCACAAGGACAGCAAACACCCCTGGCGCCAAGATCGGGTAGGAGGCGGCCTCACGGCCGCCGTCCTCCCACACCACCGTGCGTACGGTTCCGTACACGGCGGTTCAGGCCATGCGGTTAAGCCGATTGATCGTATCCAGTATCGAGACCAGTCCAAGTCTGTCCCATAGCTT
>JAHIWP010000020.1 GCA_018816095.1 Gammaproteobacteria bacterium | reverse complement strand
GTGAGGGCCGGCGTTTGAGCGTGCGTTCCATGGCGCAATTCCTTGTCAACCAACAGAGATGGCAACCTAGGATGCGCGCTAAGGCGTGGAGCGGGCAGAGACAGCACCTGTAAATTGTTATGGCGCAGTTGGAGTTTTATCCAAACTGTACCGCTGCACGCACAGCAGACTGTTACGGATAAATAATCCTGCAGACAAAAAGAAAGCCCCAGCACGCAGGGCGCTGGAGCTTCAAAAATCCCATAAAAGGGAGGAGCAGAAATCGGTGTCTGGCGGCGTTTAACGCCAGAAAGGCTTACTCAATTCGGCCTGACGCTGTGCTTCGCTGATTCCGGCATCTGCAAGCAGACGGGCATCCAAACGAGCAAGTTGACGGCGGCTTACAGCACGGCGCTGCCAAAGCAAAACAGAAGACAATATGCGCAGCGGCAGAGCGCTGGAGCCGGTGGCTTGGCTGTGATCAAAAAACAGGTCGGAACTGAGGGTACGTTCCATGGTGCTCATCCTTCCGCTTGTGGCGGGTCAGTGGTGTGTTGCGATGTAAGCATTATTGCTACCGCCCCTTGCACGCAGTAGCCACAGCTGAATTGAATTGCAGCATCAATAGATAGCTTGCTTTGTAACTGCTTCACCTGTTTTAGCATCAACTGTACTGGCCATAAGTTCTTTAGCCTGAAAAACAATTAATGGCAGACAAAAAACCTGAATAAATGCTTATTAAGCAGTGATTTAGTACAGGTACAGTTACAGATTGCACTTCTATTACAGTTGACCTGTTTTTCAGATTTTCGCCTGGAAAAACCAATTTTTGATCGACCAGACAGAAAAAAGCCCGGCTCTTGAGCCGGGCTTTTTCGACAACGCAGCAGTGCGATTTAGTCGACCGCTTTAACCATATCTTCGATGACTTTCTTGGCGTCGCCGAAGACCATCATGGTCTTGTCTAGGTAGAACAGTTCGTTGTCCAGGCCGGCGTAACCGCTGGCCATCGAGCGCTTGTTGACGATCACGGTCTTGGCTTTGTAAGCCTCGAGGATCGGCATGCCGGCGATCGGCGACGTCGGGTCGTTCTTCGCGGCCGGGTTGACCACGTCGTTGGCGCCCAGCACCAGCACCACGTCGGCTTGGCCGAACTCGGAGTTGATGTCGTCCATCTCGAACACCTGCTCGTAAGGCACTTCAGCCTCGGCCAGCAGTACGTTCATGTGACCCGGCATACGCCCGGCAACGGGGTGGATCGCGTACTTCACGGTCACGCCGCGATGGGTCAGCTTCTCCGCCAGCTCCATCAGCGCGTGCTGGGCACGGGCCACGGCCAGACCGTAGCCCGGCACGATGATCACGGTGTCGGCGTTGGTCAGCAGGAAGGCCGCGTCGTCGCTCGAACCAGATTTAACCGGGCGTGCTTCTTTGGCACCTGCTGGGCCGGCTTCTGCTGGAGCACCACCGAAACCACCGAGGATCACGTTGAAGAACGAGCGGTTCATCGCCTTGCACATGATGTACGAGAGGATCGCGCCCGAGGAGCCCACCAGCGAACCGGCGATGATCAGCATCGAGTTGTTCAGCGAGAAACCGATACCGGCCGCCGCCCAGCCCGAGTAGCTGTTGAGCATCGACACCACAACTGGCATGTCGGCACCGCCAATCGGGATGATGATCAGCACGCCGATCACAAAGGCCAGGGCCAGCAGAATGGCGAAGGCGGTCAGGTTACCGGTGAAGGTGTACATCAGGCCGAGGCCGAGAATCGCCAGGCCGATGGCCAGGTTGACCCAGTGCTGGCCCTTGAACTGTACCGGTGCGCCCTGGAACAGACGGAACTTGTACTTGCCCGACAGTTTGCCGAAGGCGATCACCGAACCGGAGAAGGTGATGGCACCGATGGCTGCACCGAGGAACAGCTCCAGACGGTTACCGGCTGGAATCGCATCACCCAAGGCAGCAACGATACCCAGCGACTGCGGCTCAACCACAGCGGCAATGGCGATAAACACCGCAGCCAGGCCGATCATGCTGTGCATGAAGGCGACCAGCTCCGGCATCTTGGTCATTTCAACGCGCTTGGCCATCACCGAGCCGGCAGTACCGCCGACCAGCAGGCCGACGATCACGTAGCCGATACCGGCGGTGGCGATTTCAGCACCGAGCTTGTAGATCAGGCCAACGGTTGTCAGTACGGCCAAACCCATACCGAGCATGCCAAACAGGTTGCCACGACGCGAGGTAGTTGGGTGCGACAGACCTTTAAGTGCCTGGATAAAGCAGATCGAGGCAACGAGGTAGAGCACCGTGATCAGATTCATACTCATCAGTGCTTCTCCCCAGCAGCAGCTTTAGGCGCTTTCTTTTTAAACATTTCCAGCATGCGCCGGGTGACCAGGAAGCCACCAAACACGTTGACCGCAGCCAGGGCTACGGCCAGGGTGCCCATGGTTTTACCCAGCGGGGTCACGGTCAGGGCTGCGGCCAGCATGGCGCCGACGATGACGATCGCGGAAATCGCGTTGGTCACCGCCATCAGTGGGGTGTGCAAGGCCGGAGTTACGTTCCACACCACGTGGTAACCCACGTAGATGGCCAGGGCGAAGATGATCAGGTTGTAGATGCCGTCGGAAATCATATCCATGTGCGGTACTCCCCTTAGCCGTTGGTGCGCACGACGTTGCCGTCGCGGCACATCAGGCACGCGGCGACGATGTCGTCTTCAAGGTTGAGGTGGAACTTGCCTTCGCCGTCGATAACCAGCTTGAGGAAGTCCAGCAGGTTGCGTGCATACAGCGCCGAAGCATCGGCCGGCACCAGAGCCGCCAGGTTGCTGTGGCCGACGATGGTCACGCCGTGCTCGACCACCACCTGCTCGGCGACGGTCAGCGGGCAGTTGCCGCCTTGCGCTGCGGCGAGGTCGATGATCACCGAGCCTGGCTTCATCTCCGCCACGGTGGCGGTATGCAGCAGGGTCGGTGCCTTGCGGCCCGGGATCAGCGCAGTGGTGATAACGATGTCAGCCTGCTTGGCCTTCTCGTGCACCGCCTTGGCCTGACGCTCCATCCACGACGCCGGCATCGGCCGCGCGTAGCCGCCTACGCCTTGGGCGCATTCGCGCTCTTCATCGGTCTCGAACGGTACGTCGACGAACTTGGCGCCGAGCGATTCGATCTGCTCTTTAACCGCCGGACGCACGTCCGAGGCTTCAATCACCGCACCCAGGCGCTTGGCCGTGGCGATGGCCTGCAGGCCAGCAACCCCAGCACCGAGGATGAGGATGCGCGCGGCCTTAACAGTACCGGCAGCGGTCATCAGCATCGGCATAAAGCGCGGGTAGTGATGCGCCGCCAGCAACACGGCCTTGTAGCCGGCGATGTTGGCTTGCGAACTCAGTACGTCCAGGCTCTGCGCGCGGGAGGTACGCGGGGCGGCCTCCAGGGCGAAGGCGGTGACGCCGCGAGCATTGATGCGCGCGATGGTCTCGTTGCTGAACGGGTTGAGCATGCCCACCAGCACCGCGCCGGCTTTCATATGCGCCAGTTCAGCGTCAGTCGGAGCGACCACTTTCAGCACCAGATCGGCACCGAAGGCAGCTGCATCGTTACCAATGGCTGCACCAACGGCTTCATAGGCGCTGTCCGGAATGCTCGCGCTAACGCCAGCACCGCTCTGTACAGTCACCTGATGGCCTTGGCCGATCAGCTTCTTGATGGTTTCGGGAGTTGCGGCAACGCGCGTCTCACCAGCATGGGTTTCGAGAGGAACACCGATGTGCACTTCAATTCTCCTGCGTGATCTTTTTGGTGAACCGGCGCACTGCGGATGGCACGCGGGCATTAGGGAGGATCAGCACAAACCCGTCGAAAAGTGGCGGGGCCCGCATTCTGCCGGCGAACGACAGTCCCTTCAAGAAGTTATGGAGTAAGAAAATCGCATTACTACAAGTTATAGGTCTATGACTACTTTTCATACCGACCACAGGCCGCGCCGTTTCTGGCTTACCCCTTCAATCACGCTGCTTACAGAGGAAAAACCCATGCGTATGGTGGATGACAGCCGATCGAATCTTCTGATATGTAGAAAGTAGCGAACACAGCGTAAAAAATAGCCTTCACACCAGCAGGCATGGGCCTTAGCGGTTTTTAGCGCCTGATTCTCATGTAGTTTGTAAAACAATCCACTACCTAACACTTAAGGCGGCATAAGGCCGTATCCGCGCATGTGTTTATGCACAGATCGACCACTAATTCGCTGACAAATGCTCAAGCAGGCGGGCGTTTACCCAGTCGCTTTTACTGTGCAAACGATGCGGATGCGAACCCGCGTTCTTGCCCCTGAAACACCTAGGCGCTGCGGTAACGCGCCGCCTCGCCGACCAACCAATCACGAAACGCCGCGAGCGCCGCCGACTGCACTTTGCGTTCCGGCACAATCAAGTAATAAGCCCGGCCGCTGTCCGCGAGCGGCTTATCAGACGCAATCACCAGCCGTCCTTCATCCAACTCGCGGCGGATCAGAAACGGCGGAATCAACGCCACGCCCATCTCATGCATGGCCGCCTGAGCCAGCATCGAGAACAGCTCATAGCGCGGCCCGGCCATGTCCCGCGCGGTACTGATACCCTGGGCGTTGAACCACTGACGCCAGGCGTAAGGCCGGGTGGTCTGTTGCAACAGCGGCAGGCTGGCCATTTGTTCACCGCTAAAGTGCGTCTGCTCACCCAGCAGCGCCGGGCTGCACACTGGCATCGGGTCCTCGCCCATCAGCAGGTGCGCCTGGGTACCGGACCAGTCGCCATCGCCGAAGTACACCGCCGCATCGAACTCGGTATCGGCAAACAGAAAGGGTCGCGTGCGGTTGGTCAGATTGACGGTAATTTCCGGGTGCAGGTGCTGAAAGTCTTTCAGCCGTGGCAGCAGCCACTGCGTACCGAAGGTCGGCACCACGGCCAGTTCGATACTCATCGCCCCTTGCTGGCCCATTACCGCCAAGGTGTCGCGCTCCACGGCGTCCAGCTGCCCAGCCACCCGCCGTGCATAGGACTGGCCCGCCTCGGTCAGCTTCACCCCACGCCGTGAACGGCGAAACAGCTCAATATTAAGGAAGGCTTCCAGCCCAGCGATCTGCCGGCAGACCGCGCCCTGGGTCAGGCTTAGCTCATCGGCCGCCCGGGTAAAACTCTGATGGCGCGCGGCTGACTCAAAAGCAATCAGGGCGGCCGTGCTGGGAATCTTGCGGCGCATATGTGCGTCAGCCTCACTTTATTCACTGTAAAAAGCCGAATAACCCTATCTCGAAGTGAGCAAACCGCACAACAGGGTGCGTATTACTCGTTTGCCTGGCCAACATAAGCCGCCTAGGATCAAGGCCACTTACCGCTGGGCGCGGCTCGCTTGCGCAGATACCCGCCCTCTCACAGTCTGATTTCGAGGTGTTCGCGATGGCTAAGGCAAGCTTCAACTGGATCGACCCGCTGCTGCTGGATCAGCAACTGAGCGAAGAAGAACGCATGGTGCGTGACAGCGCCCAACAGTTCGCGGCCGACAAGCTGAAGCCGCGCGTGCAACTGGCCTTCCGTAACGAGCAGACCGACCCGAAAATCTTCCGCGAGATGGGCGACACCGGCCTGCTCGGTGCAACCATCCCCGAGCAGTATGGCGGCAGCGGCCTGAACTACGTGTGCTACGGCTTGATCGCCCGCGAAGTGGAGCGCATCGACTCCGGCTATCGCTCGATGATGAGCGTGCAGTCGTCCTTGGTGATGGTGCCAATCTTCGAATTCGGCAACGAAGCGACCAAACAGAAATACCTGCCGAAACTGGCCAGCGGCGAATACATCGGCTGCTTTGGCCTGACCGAGCCGGACCACGGTTCCGATCCTGGCAGCATGATCACCCGTGCGAAGAAGGTCGACGGCGGCTACCGCCTGACCGGCGCGAAAATGTGGATCACCAACAGCCCGATTGCCGATGTATTTGTGGTGTGGGCCAAGGATGATGCCGGCGAGATCCGCGGCTTCGTGCTGGAAAAAGGCTGGCAGGGCCTCAGCGCTCCGGCGATCCACGGCAAGGTCGGTCTGCGCGCCTCGATCACCGGCGAAATCGTCATGGACAACGTATTCGTCCCGGAAGAAAACGCCTTCCCCGACGTGCGCGGCCTGAAAGGCCCATTCACCTGCCTCAACTCGGCGCGCTATGGCATCAGCTGGGGCGCCCTCGGTGCCGCCGAAGACTGCTGGCACACCGCCCGCCAATACACCCTGGACCGCAAACAGTTCGGCCGCCCGCTGGCGCAAACGCAGCTGATCCAGAAAAAGCTCGCCGACATGCAGACCGAAATCACCCTGGCCTTGCAAGGTTGCCTGCGCCTGGGCCGGATGAAAGACGAAGGCACGGCGGCGGTGGAAATCACCTCGATCATGAAGCGCAACAGCTGCGGCAAGTCCCTGGACATCGCCCGCATGGCCCGCGACATGCTCGGCGGTAACGGCATCAGCGATGAATACAGCGTGGCCCGCCACCTGGTTAACCTGGAAGTGGTCAACACCTACGAAGGCACCCACGACGTACATGCGCTGATTCTTGGCCGCGCGCAGACCGGCCTGCAGGCGTTCTTTTAAGCTGCTTCGTAGGATGGGTCGGGGCGCGCAGCCTGAGCACAGCGATACCCATCAAATTACCCGATGGGTATCGCCGCTCTGCGGCTAACCCATCCTACGTTTCTCTCCCGCGAGGTTCCCCATGCCCGGCGCCCTGTCGCATATCCGCGTTCTCGACCTGTCTCGTGTATTAGCTGGACCTTGGGCCGGGCAGATTCTCGGTGACCTAGGCGCTGAAGTGATCAAGGTCGAGCGTCCCGGCAGCGGCGATGACACCCGCCACTGGGGCCCGCCCTATGTAAAGGACGCCGAGGGCAACGACTCGCGCGAAGCGGCGTACTTTCAGAGTGCCAACCGCAACAAGCAATCGGTCACCCTCGACTTCACCCAGCCCGAAGGCCAACGCCTGGTGCGTGAGCTGGTGCAGAACTGCGACGTACTGCTGGAGAACTTCAAGGTCGGCGGGCTGGCGGCCTATGGCCTTGATTACGACTCGCTGAAAGCCATCAACCCACGGCTGATCTACTGCTCAATCACCGGTTTTGGGCAAGACGGCCCTTACGCCAAACGCGCCGGCTATGACTTTATGATTCAGGGCCTCGGCGGGCTGATGAGCCTGACCGGCAAGCCCGACGGCGAAGAAGGCGCCGGGCCGATGAAAGTCGGCGTCGCCCTCACCGATATTCTCACCGGTCTGTACGCCACGGTCGGCGTGCTGGCGGCACTGAATCAGCGCGAGCAGTCCGGCCTCGGCCAGCATATCGACGTGGCCCTGCTCGACGTGCAGGTGGCCTGCCTGGCCAATCAGGCGATGAACTACCTGAACACAGGCGTCTCGCCCAAACGCTTGGGCAACGCTCACCCGAATATCGTGCCCTATCAGGATTTCCCCTCGGCCGATGGCGACTTCATCATCGCCGTGGGTAACGATGGGCAGTTCCGTAAACTTTGCGAGGTGGCCGACCTTACGGCTTTGGCCGACGACCCGCGTTTTTCTTCGAACAAAGCCCGGGTTGCACATCGCGCCGAGCTGATTCCACTGCTGCGCCAGGCCACGGTGTTCAAAACCACGGCGCAATGGATCAGCTTGCTCGAACAGGCAGGCGTACCCTGCGGGCCAATCAATGACCTGGCCCAGGTATTTGCCGACCCACAGGTTCTGGCACGTGGCCTGCGCATCGACCTGCCCAACAGCCTGGGCAGCAGCACCCCGCAAGTGGCCAGCCCGCTGCGCTTGTCCGAGACGCCGGTGCAATACCGCAATGCACCGCCGCTGCTCGGTGAACACACCGAACAGGTGCTAAGCCAGCACTTGGGCCTAAGCCCGGAGCAGATCACTGCCCTGCGTGCAGCCGGCGTGCTCTGAGCGGGTACTCACCCGCCGTTAATCTCCCCGCGTATTAGTGCCTTGTGTGACGGCGCAATTAGGCAGCTACCCTAATGCTCACACCACTCGCCAACACCGGTCGATGCGCCAGCACGCGCCGCCCGGTGCAGACGACCTCGCCTACCTGAGCCTCACTGACTGCGGAACTCGCCGGCGGTGGCTCAATAGACAAAAGTAATTTGCTGTTCCTGGCATCGATAGTGGCTAATAGCCAGCAATCGAAATCCGCACCGGAGCACCTGCATGGCCGATGACTCCCCAACAGACCGCATCAAAGTCGAAGCAGCGCAGCTGACAATCGGCATGTATGTGGTTGAGCTTGATCGACCATGGACGGATACCAGCTTTCTTTTTCAGGGATTTAGAATTCAAAAACAGCAGGAAATCCGCCTGTTTCAACAGCAATGCAGTTACGTATGGGTGGATGCGCGGCGCTCTTTAAGCGTAAGCGAGCAGATAGCGGAAAACGTAGGCGCGACTGCGCCACTGCAGCCGGTGATAGCCAAGGTCGATTTCAACCTGGAGATACAGCAGGCAGCGCCTGTATGGCATGCCGCTCGAGAGGAGTCTCTGCGGATTCTTCAGGCCGTCAAATTGGGCCAGGAACTGGACGTCGATGCGGTGAAGGCCGTGGTCAAGGATTGCGTTGAAAGCATCCTGCGCAATCCAACAGCCATGCTCTGGCTGGCCCGCATCAAAAACAGTGACGAATACACCGCCGAGCATTCACTGCGCGTCTCTATTTTGTCGATTGCCCTGGCTAGGGCGCTGGGTTTGCCGGCTTATCAACTTGAGCAAATCGGTATATGCGGCATGCTCCACGATGTCGGCAAAGTCAAAATACCCAATGAGATACTCAACAAGCCCGGCAAATTGACGGATGAAGAGCACGGCATCATGCAGAGCCATGCGGCGGAAGGGCGCAAGCTATTGATGAGTAACCAGCAGGTGACTCCCGCCACGGTCGACGTCGCTTACTCCCATCATGAGCGCGTGGATGGCAATGGCTACCCTCGCGGCCTGGAGGCCAGCAAGATTCCTTATTTCGCCAAGATCATTGCGGTAGCCGACAGCTATGACGCGATTAATAGCGACCGCGTTTACAGCAAAGGTAAATCCAGCCTGGCGTCGCTGTGTATCTTGCTGGAAGCCGTCGACAGCCATTTCGATGAAGATATTGTGGGCTGCTTTTCGCGCATGATCGGCATCTATCCACCCGGAGAAATTGTTGAGATGACCAATGGTGAGGTCGGCATCATCGTGGGCTGTTATCCCGGCAACAAGCTCAAGCCCAAGGTGCTGCGGGTGCTGGATGCGGATAAAAAGGCGTGCAAAGAACGCATCATAGAACTGGCAAAAATGGCCAAGGACAGCAACGACAAGCCCTACCGCGTGCACGAAGTACACAGCAGCGGGGCCTTTGGTATTGATATCGATGCCTACCGTCGCAAAGGCCTGCTTATCCCTATTTAGATGGCGCAGCATCTTCAGACCGCTACGCGCGGCTCATGCGCACTGCGCCCCCAGCCCACAAGCACCCAGATCGTCTGATTAACTGTCCAACGCACTGGCCGGGCCAAAGAACTCGTAATGGCTCTGCGCAGCCGGCACACCCAGGCTGTGCAAATGCCGTTTGACCTGCGCCATAAACGGCTTAGGCCCCAGGAAGTAGGCATCCAGATCACGCTGTTCGGGCAGCCACTCGGCCAACTGTTCAACGCTGAGGAAGCCTTCGGCATCACCCACATCACCGTCACGTGGCTCGCTGTAGCAGACGTAATGACGCACCTGCGGACGCTCGCTGCGCTGCGCCTCGACCCAGTCACGGAAGGCATGCACACCAGCGTGCCGGGCACAGTGGATAAAGTGAATATCACGGCCGCTGTCACGCGCTGCTTCAAGCATGCTCAGCGCCGGTGTGATGCCGACGCCAGCGCTGATCAGCACCAGCGGCTTGGTCGAGTCGCGCAGAACAAATTCGCCGGCCGGGGCAAACAACTCCAAGCGATCGCCGACTTGCAGCTGGTCATGCAAGTAGTTGGATACCTTGCCGCCCACTTCGCGCTTAACGCTGATGCGGTACTCACGGCCATTGCTCAGCGCCGACAGCGAGTAATTGCGGCGCTGCTCGTCGCCCTCCAGCAGCAGGCGCAGGCCAATGTACTGACCGGGCTGGAAGTCCGCCACGGCGCCGCCATCGGCCGGGGCCAGGTACAGCGAGACGATCTCCTCACTCTCCACCACCTTACGACTAAGGCGGAATTCACGCGCACCGCGCCAGCCACCCTCGGCACTGGCATTCGCGGCATAAGCCGCTTCTTCTGCACCAATCAGGATGTCAGCGAGCTGGCCATAGGCGGCGGCCCAGGCGTCGATTACCGCATCAGTGGCAATCTCAGCCCCCAGCACTTCGCGGATCGCCCGCAACAGGCAGCTGCCAACAATCGGGTAATGCTCGGGCAGGATTTGCAGCGATACGTGCTTGTTAACGATTTGCCCAACCAGCGGGCCGAGCGCCTCCAGCTTGTCGATGTGCCGCGCATACATCAGCACCGCATTGGCCAGAGCGCGCTGCTGCCCGCCACTGGCCTGGTGCGCCTGGTTAAACAGCGCACGCACCTCGGGGTACTCGCCGAGCATCAGTTCATAGAAATGCCGCGTCAGCGCTTCGCCACCCGTTTCCAGCAACGGGACGGTGGCTTTAATCAGGGCGGTTTGCTCAGGGGTCAACATGCAGGCTTCCTCATCGGGGCGACACACTGCACTTGCGCAGTGGTACGGTTCATATCACCCTGACTATTACAGGAAGCATGCCAATATTTTTATTGTTTAAATTCAATTACTTATAAATATATGTGTCTTTATGACAACAACTATTTTGAGTCTTAATGACCTCTAGCGTGTCCTTATGACAGCAAACCCACTGCTCACCACCCTGATCCCTCTGGTCGCCGACCTGTCCCGCGAGCTGCCCGAGGCCGAACGCTACCGGCGCCTGCTGCAAGCGCTCAGGCAATTGCTGCCCTGCGACGCCGTGGCCCTGCTCAAGCTCGACGGTGAGGTATTGATCCCACTGGCGGTCGAGGGTCTAAGCGCCGACACCCTTGGCCGGCGTTTCAAACTCAGCGAACAACCACGCCTGCAAGCGCTGCTGGCGCAACGCGGGCCACTGCGTTTTGCCACCGACTGCGAGCTGCCAGACCCCTATGACGGCCTGGTCGACGGTCATCGCGGCCACCTGCCCGTGCATGACTGCCTCGGCTGCGCACTCTATGTGCAAGATCAGCCCTGGGGCCTGCTGACCCTCGACTCGCTCGACCCCGCCAGTTTTGGCCGGGTGGACCTGGACAACCTGCAGGCCTTCGCCAGCCTCGCAGCCGCCACGGTGATGGCCAGCGAGCGAATCAACGCCCTGCTGCAACGCGCCGAAGACCAGCACCAATTGGCCGAGGCCTACAAGCAGGCCGCGGTGCAACAGCGCCCACGTGAACTGATCGGCCAGAGCGCGGTGCACAAACAGCTGCAGCAGGAAATCGCCCTGGTCGGTAATAGTGAACTGAACGTGCTGATCAGTGGCGAAACCGGGGTCGGCAAAGAGCTGGTAGCCGAAGCCCTGCACGCCGCCTCGCCGCGCGCCAATCGGCCCATGATCAGCCTGAACTGCGCGGCGCTGCCGGATAGCCTGGTAGAAAGCGAACTGTTTGGCCATGTGCGCGGCGCCTTCACCGGCGCGCACAACGAACGCCGTGGCAAGTTCGAACTGGCCGATGGCGGCAGCCTGTTTCTCGATGAAGTCGGCGAACTGCCGCTGCCCGCTCAGGCCAAGCTGTTGCGCGTACTGCAAAGTGGCCAGTTGCAGCGCGTGGGGGCCGATCAGGAGCAGCGGGTGAACGTGCGGGTACTGGCGGCCAGCAACCGCGACCTGGCCGAAGAAGTACGCGCCGGACGCTTTCGCGCCGACCTCTACCATCGCCTCAGTGTTTACCCACTCAAGGTGCCGGCACTGCGCGAACGCGGCCGTGACGTGTTGCTCCTGGCCGGCTACTTCCTTGAAGAAAACCGCGCCCGCCTGGGGCTGCGCAGCCTGCGCCTGACCCAGGCCGCACAAGCCAGCCTACTGAGCTACGCCTGGCCAGGTAATGTGCGCGAACTGGAACACTTGATCGGCCGCGCTGCACTCAAGGCGCTCGCCGGTTGCCGCGAACGCCCGCGTATTCTCAGCATCGACAGCGCCCACCTCGACCTGCCAGAGCAACACCCTGATAGCCCTCTCGCCGCGTCCAGCAGCCCAGCCGCCAGCCCTAGCCACCTGCCGCTGCGCGAGGCCGTCGACGCCTACCAGAAACAGCTGATCAGCCAGGCCCTCGACCGCCATCAACACAAATGGGCCGCCGCCGCCCGCGAACTGGGCCTCGACCGCGCCAACCTGATCCGCCTGGCCAAACGCCTGGGCCTTAACTAGCGCGGAGCATCCGCAGCCCTCAACAAAAGGCCCGGGGCTTATCCCGTACGCTGATCGAAGCCTTCGGTGATGTGATCATTCGCTGTGGTCACCGACGCTATGCTGGCTCAACTCTACAGCCTTAAAAGTGAAATATAACAACAAGTTAAGCGTTCGAAACTGGCGGCAATGCAGGGTGCTGATACAGAATCCTTTCAGGGCAAACCAACGACAGCAAATGATTGTGGTGATCTAAGAAATAAAGCGGCGATCTATAGCGATCGCCGTTGGCGTTAGCGTCATCACCGACACACAAGTTCGGGAGCGCAATCGATCAAACGTCTACGACTAACTAGACCTTACCCTTCCAAGGCACTAGGCGTCGCTCCAACCAGCGCATGGCAAAGTCGAACAGTAGCGCCATCAGACCGATCACCAAAATGCCCATGATGACCACCTCGGTGACCATGAATTTTGACGCGCTAAGCACCATGAAGCCCAAGCCCGCAGTAGCGGCGACCATCTCGGCAGCGACCAGGGTGGTCCAGCCGAAACCAATGGCAATACGCATACCAGTGAGCATTTCCGGCAACGCGGCAGGCATGATCACATAGCGCAGCACCTGACTACGGCTGGCTCCCATTGAGTAGGCAGCATGGATCTGCTCGATCGCCACCGAACGCACCCCGGCACGCGCACTCAGCGCCAGCGGGGCAAACATCGCTAGGTAGATCAGCAACACTTTCGAGCCTTCGCCGATGCCCATCCAGATCACCACCAGCGGCAGATAGGCCAGCGGCGGCAACGGACGGTAGAACTCCACCAACGGATCGAAGATGCCGCGTGCGACACGGTTGACGCCCATCATGATGCCCAGCGGTATCGCCGTGAGCACCGCCAGCGCAAAGGCGCTGAAGACACGCAGGGCGCTCCAGCCGATATGCGCCAGCAACGAGGCATCGGCAAAACCATCCTGCGACACGGCGATCAGTTGCTCCCATACCGCCTGCGGTGAAGGCAGGAACAGCGGCTTGACCCAGCCCAGGTTGGTGGCGGCAAACCACAAGGCGAGAAACGCCACCACGGTGATGCAACTGAGCAATAGGCTGGAGCCGTTACCCGGAGCGCCGTACTGCTCGCCAGGCTTGGCCGACTGGCCGCGGCGTAGCTCCTGTAACGTACGCATGACGGCCTGGCGTTGCTGCTGATCGAACATGCTCATGCCGCCTCCTCGTCACCGTGGATAATGCTCAGAACCTGCTCGCGCATCGCGATGAAATCCGGCATGGATTTGACCGCACGGGCATCGCGGCACTCTAGAAAACGACGCCCGAAATCCAGCGAGAATTCATGGGTAATGCGCCCGGGACGCGGCGACATGATGATCAGCCGGGTGCCCATGAACAAAGCCTCTTCCACGTCGTGGGTGATAAAAAACATCATCTTGCGGGTGCTCTGCCAGATTTCCAGCAGCAGTTCCTGCAGGCGCTCGCGAGTCAGCGCATCGAGCGCACCGAGCGGTTCGTCGAGCAACAGCATGTGCGGGTCGTTGGTCAGCGCACGGGCGATACCCACTCGTTGCTGCATACCGCCGGACAGCTGATAGATCGTATGGCTACGGAAGTCCTGCAGCCCGGTCAGCTCTAGAAAGCGCATGGCGCGCTCTTCGCGCTCGCGCCGGCCAACGCCACGCAGTTTGAGGCCGAGGGCGACGTTATCCAACACGTTCAACCAGGGCATCAGGGCATGCTTCTGGAACACCACGCCGCGTTCGGCACCCGGCCCGGTAATCTGGTCACGCAGTTGCGAGTTCGGCTCGATCATCTGTGGCACCTGACCCCGGTAGTCGCCCAGGGTTAACGCCCCGCTGCTGGGGCGGATAAAGCCCGCCATCAGATTGAGCAGGGTGGTCTTGCCGCACCCCGAAGCGCCCAGCGCCACCACGAAGTCACCCGATTCAATGCTCAGGTTGACGCCGGTTAGTGCAGTCACCGGCTGGCCGCCCTGCTGGCTCGGGTAGACGACAGACACATCATGGATTTTCAGGCTGTGGCTCATAACAATTCCCCTTGAGAATCAAAGAGCCGCCCGCTCGCACCGGCGGCTCAGGCAATCACTTCGCCGCTTCGACAAAGCTCGCATTGATGGCAACGCTGTAGTCCGGCAGTACCGCCGGAACTTTCTTTTGCTCTTTGAGGAACTCGGCAGTGGCCGCCAGGGCTTTGGCCGCACCACCGTCTTTACCACCGCCCAACCAGGTAGCGCTGGACTGCTCGGCAGCCAGGGGGAACTCGTACAGGGCCAACACCTCAGGTACTTCCGCAGCCTTGCCACCCGACAGACGAGCAACATTGGCCACTTTGGGCGACGCGGCGTTCCAAGACTCAGGTGCGTTGACGTAGTCGGCCGTGCTGCTCTGCAGCACTTTGGTGAAGGCGGTCATGCCATCGGCGTGTTTGCTGGAGAATTCCTTGTCGACCACCAGTGCTGTTGCCGCTGACCGAAAACTGACCCAGTAGAGGCTGTTCTGCCGACTGAAAACTGACCCAGGTGTTCAACTGCTTCTGCTCAATTTTTGAGCAGGAGAACACAGGGTGATCAGTATGGAAATGATGGGCAAAATCCGC
>JAHIWP010000019.1 GCA_018816095.1 Gammaproteobacteria bacterium | reverse complement strand
GCGACACCCTTGCCTCTGGCTAACACTTCCCCTTGCCGGGTGTGTAGAGGACTTTCACCTCCAAGTCACCAGCGAGGCCACCACAGCCAAGCTGGTTGCGCTTGCGCGCAACGCGCCATGCCTGGCGCACAACGACAAAGCCAGCCCTAAGGCTGGCTTTGTTTATTGCAACCTCACTGCTCGGTAATTAGACGCCGAGGTAGTCGAGGATGCCTTCTGCGGCGTTGCGGCCTTCGAAGATCGCCGTCACCACCAGGTCAGAACCGCGAACCATATCGCCACCGGCGAAGATCTTCGGGTTGCTGGTCTGGTGCTTGAACTGGCTCTGCTCCGGCGCCACCACACGGCCTTGGCTGTCGGTGTCGATGGTGAAATCGCTGAACCAGGCGGCCGGGCTTGGACGGAAACCGAAGGCGATCAGCACGGCTTCCGCCGGGATGATTTCCTCGGAGCCCGGAATCGGCTCGGGGCTGCGACGGCCACGGGCATCCGGCTCGCCGAGACGGGTCTCGACCACCTTCACGCCTTCGACCTTGTCTTCACCCACAATGGCGATGGGCTGACGGTTAAAGAGGAACTTCACGCCCTCTTCTTTGGCGTTCTTCACTTCCTTGCGCGAGCCCGGCATGTTTTCTTCGTCGCGGCGATAGGCGCAGGTCACCGACTTGGCACCCTGGCGAATCGAGGTGCGGTTGCAGTCCATCGCCGTGTCACCACCGCCGAGTACGACGATGCGCTTGCCCTTCATGTCGATAAAGTCTTCCGGCGACTTCTCGAAACCGAGGTTGCGGTTGACGTTGGCGATCAGGAAGTCCAGCGCGTCATGCACACCCGGCAGGTCTTCACCAGGGAAGCCGCCCTTCATGTAGGTGTAGGTGCCCATGCCCATGAACACGGCATCGTACTCATCCAGCAGCTGCTGCATGCTGATGTCTTTGCCGATTTCGGTGTTCAGACGGAACTCGACACCCATGCCGGTAAAGACTTCGCGGCGATGGCTGAGGACGGTCTTTTCCAGCTTGAACTCGGGGATGCCGAAGGTCAGCAGGCCGCCGATTTCTGGGTTCTTGTCGAACACCACCGGCGTCACACCGTTGCGCACCAGAACATCGGCGCAGCCCAGGCCGGCGGGGCCGGAACCGATCACTGCCACACGCTTGCCGGTCGGCACAACGCCGGACATGTCCGGACGCCAGCCCATGGCGAAAGCCGTGTCGGTGATGTACTTCTCCACCGAACCGATAGTCACCGCGCCGAAGCCGTCGTTGAGGGTACAAGCACCCTCGCACAGACGGTCCTGCGGACACACCCGACCGCAGACTTCCGGCAGGGTGTTGGTCTGGTGGCTCAGTTCGGCAGCCGCGAGGATGTTGCCCTCGGACACCAGCTTCAGCCAGTTGGGAATGAAGTTGTGCACCGGGCACTTCCACTCGCAATACGGGTTGCCGCAGCCCAGGCAGCGATGCGCCTGGTCTGCCGCATGCGCCGGCTTAAAGTTGTCGTAGATCTCGACGAACTCTTTCTTACGCTGACGCAACAGTTTCTTCTTCGGGTCTTTGCGCCCGACTTCGATGAACTGGAAGTCGTTATTCAGACGTTCAGTCATTGCAATACCTCATCAAACCACTTCAGGCGCATTCTTATTGCGGGTTGGCACGGGTGCTGGAGAGCAACGACTTCAGGCTTGCCGCCTTCGGCTTGACCAGCCAGAACTTGCGCAGGTAGTCGTCCAGGTTTTCCAGCAAGTTGATGCCCCACTCGCTCGATGTTTCTTGCACATACTCCGTCAGCACCTGCTGCAGGTGAGTGCGGTAGGCTTCCATCGCCTCGTTACTGATCCGCTGAATCTCCACCAGCTCGTGGTTCACCCGGTCGTAGAAGCTGTTGTCTTGGTCAAGCACATAGGCGAAACCACCGGTCATACCCGAACCGAAGTTGTAGCCGGTCTTGCCCAGCACGCAGACAAAGCCGCCGGTCATGTATTCGCAGCAGTGGTCACCGGTGCCTTCAACAACGGTGTGCGCACCGGAGTTACGCACGGCGAAACGCTCGCCTGCAGTACCGGCCGCAAACAGCTTGCCGCCAGTGG
Organism: Gammaproteobacteria bacterium; assembly: GCA_018816095.1. Taxonomy (GTDB): domain Bacteria; phylum Pseudomonadota; class Gammaproteobacteria; order Pseudomonadales; family Pseudomonadaceae; genus Aquipseudomonas; species Aquipseudomonas spirodelae. Next base: position 37,903 of record JAHIWP010000019.1, on the reverse strand, counting down.
CGCCGTACAGGCAGGTGTTGCCGATAATGGCGCTGTCCTGGGTCTTGAACGGGCTGCCTTGCGGCGGGGTGATCACCAGTTTGCCGCCAGTCATGCCCTTGCCGACGTAGTCGTTGGCATCGCCTTCCAGATAGAGGTTCAGACCACCGGCGTTCCATACACCGAAGCTCTGGCCCGCAGTGCCCTTGAAGCGGAAGGTGATCGGCGCTTTAGCCATGCCCTGGTTGCCGTGTACGCGGGCGATTTCCCCAGATACGCGGGCACCAATGGAACGGTCGCAGTTGCAGATGTCCAGATCGAACTCGGCGCCGCTCGCGGCATCAATCGCCGGCTTAGCCATCTCAACCATCTTCTCGGCCAGCAGGCCTTCGTCGAAGGGTGGGTTGCGGTCAACCAGGCAGAACTGTGGCTTGTCCGCTGGAATGTGATCGCTACCCAGCAGCGGCGTGAGGTCCAGATGCTGCTGCTTGTCGGTTTCACCCGGCAGCATGTCGAGCAGATCGGTACGCCCGATCAGCTCTTCCAGGCTGCGCACACCGAGCTTGGCCAGCCACTCGCGGGTTTCTTCGGCGACGTAGGTGAAGAAGTTCATCACCATTTCGACGGTGCCGATGAAGTGATCCTTGCGCAGCTTGTCGTTCTGCGTCGCAACGCCGGTGGCGCAGTTGTTCAGGTGACAGATGCGCAGGTACTTACAACCCAGAGCAATCATCGGCGCAGTACCGAAACCGAAGCTCTCGGCGCCAAGGATGGCGGCTTTGATCACGTCGAGGCCGGTTTTCAGGCCGCCGTCGGTCTGTACCCGCACCTTGCCGCGCAGGTCGTTGCCACGCAGCGTCTGGTGGGTTTCGGCCAGGCCGAGTTCCCACGGCGCACCGGCGTACTTGATCGAGGTCAGCGGCGAAGCGCCTGTGCCGCCGTCATAACCGGAGATGGTGATCAGGTCAGCGTAGGCCTTGGCCACACCGGCGGCGATAGTGCCGACACCGGCTTCCGCTACCAGCTTGACCGACACCAGCGCCTGCGGATTGACCTGCTTGAGGTCATAGATCAGCTGCGCCAGGTCTTCAATGGAATAGATATCGTGGTGCGGCGGCGGCGAAATCAGGGTCACACCCGGCACCGCGTAACGCAGCTTGGCGATGAGGCCGTTGACCTTGCCACCCGGAAGCTGACCACCCTCGCCAGGCTTGGCGCCCTGGGCCACTTTGATCTGCAGCACTTCAGCGTTGACCAGGTATTCCGGCGTGACGCCGAAACGACCAGTGGCCACTTGCTTGATTTTCGAGCTGCGCACGGTGCCGTAACGGGCTGGGTCTTCACCGCCCTCACCGGAGTTGGAACGCGCACCCAGGCGGTTCATCGCTTCGGCAATGGCTTCGTGGGCTTCCGGCGACAGCGCGCCCAGAGAAATACCGGCGGAGTCGAAGCGCTTGAGAATCTCACCCAGCGGCTCAACCTGCTCCAGCGGCAACGGCTGGTCGGCCAGCTTCAGTTGCAGCAAGTCGCGCAGCATCGACACCGGACGGGTATCCACCAGCGTGGTGTATTCCTTGAACTTCTCGTAGCTGCCCTGCTGCACAGCAGCCTGCAGGGTGTTCACCACATCCGGGTTGTAGGCGTGGTACTCGCCACCGTAGACGAACTTGAGCAAACCACCTTGCTGGATCGACTTGCGCGCATTCCACGCTTCAACCGCCAGCAACTTCTGCTCGGCTTCGATATCGACAAAGCGCGCGCCCTTGATGCGGCTGGCCACACCACGGAAGCACAGCTCGGTGACGTCATCAGCCAGGCCGACCGCCTCAAACAGCTGCGCGCCGCGGTACGAGGCAACCGTGGAGATGCCCATCTTCGAGAGAATCTTCAGCAGGCCTTTGGAGATGCCTTTGCGGTAATACTTGAAGACTTCATACAGATCGCCCAGCACTTCGCCGGTGCGAATCAGATCACCCAACACTTCGTAGGCGAGGAACGGGTAGACCGCTGACGCGCCGAAGCCGAGCAGCACCGCGTAGTGGTGCGGGTCGCGAGCAGTGGCGGTCTCGACCAGGATGTTGCAATCGCAACGCAAACCTTTCTCGGTCAAGCGGTGGTGAATCGCACCGGTAACCAGGGAGGCGTGAGCCGGCAATTTGCCCGGCGCGATATGGCGATCAGACAGGACCAGCAGCACCTTACCGGCGCGCACGGCTTCTTCAGCCTGATCGGCCATGTTGCGCACAGCGGCTTCCAGGCCCATCGACTCGTCGTAGTTCATGTCGATCAAATGGCGCTCAAAGCCCGGACGATCCAGGTTCATCAACGCGCGCCACTTGGCCGGCGAGATCACCGGGCTGCTGAGAATCACCCGTGCGGCGTGCTCGGGCGACTCTTCGAAGATATTGCGCTCGGCACCGAGGCAGATCTCCAGCGACATGACGATGGCTTCACGCAGCGGGTCGATCGGCGGGTTGGTAACCTGCGCGAACTGCTGACGGAAGTAGTCGTACGGCGAACGCACACGCTGGCTGAGCACTGCCATCGGCGTGTCATCACCCATCGAACCGACTGCTTCCTGGCCTTGCTCACCCAGCGGGCGCAGCACCTGATCACGCTCCTCAAAGGTGACCTGGTACATCTTCATGTACTGCTTGAGCTGGTTCTGGTCGTAGAACGCCGAGCCGTGGTCACGGTCTTCCAGGGTCGCGCGAATGCGCTGAGCGCTTTTGCGCATCCACTGTTTGTAGGGGTGGCGCGACTTCAAGCGGTTGTCGATGTCATCGCTACCGAGAATCTGCCCGGTTTCAGTGTCCACCGCGAGGATCTGCCCCGGACCAACGCGGCCTTTGGCCAGCACGTCTTCCGGCTGGTAGTTCCACACGCCGATTTCTGAGGCCAGGGTGATGTAGCCATTCTTGGTGGTGACCCAGCGTGCCGGGCGCAGACCGTTACGGTCGAGCAGGCAGACCGCATGACGACCGTCGGTGAGTACTACACCGGCCGGCCCATCCCAAGGCTCCATGTGCATGGAGTTGTATTCGTAGAACGCACGCAGGTCGGCGTCCATGGTCTCGACGTTCTGCCAGGCTGGCGGAATAAGCATGCGCACGCCGCGGAACAGGTCGATACCACCGGTGACCATCAGTTCGAGCATGTTGTCCATGCTCGAAGAGTCGGAACCGACGCGGTTAACCAGCGGGCCGAGATCGTCCAGATCAAAGATCTGATCGTTGGCGAACTTCAGGCGGCGCGCCTGCGCCCAGTTGCGGTTACCGGTGATGGTGTTGATTTCACCGTTGTGCGCGAGAAAGCGGAACGGCTGAGCCAGCGGCCACTTCGGCAGGGTATTGGTCGAGAAGCGCTGGTGGAATACGCAAATGGCGGTCTGCAGACGCTCGTCACCCAGATCCGGGTAAAACTGCTGCAGATCGGCCGGCATCATCAGGCCTTTGTAGATGATGGTCTTGTGCGAAAAGCTGCAGATGTAGTGATCGCTATCCGCGGCGTTGGCCACCGACGAACGACGACGGGCACTGAACAGCTTGATCGCAAATTCCTGGTCAGACAGGCCTTCGCCACCGATAAACACCTGCTCGATCTGCGGCAGGCGCTCAAGGGCAAGCCGCCCGAGCACGCTGGTATCGATCGGCACTTTGCGCCAGCCAACCAGGCTCAGGCCGGCCGCGAGAATCTCGCGATTCATGTTCTCGCGTGCAGCCTCGGCTTTCACCGGGTCTTGGTTGAGGAACACCATACCGACGGCGTACTGCTTGGGCAGTTCGGCGGCAAAATGCTGCTTGGCCATGGCCCGCAGGAAAGCATCAGGCTTCTGGATCAGCAGACCGCAACCGTCACCGGTTTTACCGTCGGCATTGATGCCGCCACGGTGGGTCATGCATGTCAGGGCTTCAATCGCGGTCTGCAGCAGGTGATGGCTAGCCTCACCCTGCATGTGGGCGATTAGGCCGAAGCCGCAGTTATCCTTGAACTCATCAGGACGGTACAAACCTGCTTTCATAGGGACTCTCACCAGACGGCCTTTTGCAAGGCAATTACTTTCTAATTCAATAACTTACCGTGCGCGCAGGGCAAAGCACCAGCTTTGCGCAGGCGAAAGGGCAGCCATTGTACATATCCACTCAGGCCGCCACAAACCCAGCTGGCGAAAATATGAAAGCTTATGTCGCTAAAGCGAAGGATAAGACTGCAAGGTCGTGCTATCGACCAGCGGGTCAGCTCTATATCAACGCGCCTGAGCAATCTCCTGCTGGATGCCGGCGAAGTTGCGCGGCCACGGCTTACCCGCCTGAACCTTGGCCGGCAAAGCGCGCAAGGCCGCCTGCGCCGCGTCTCGGCTACTGAAGCTGCCATAGGTCACCACATAAAGCGGCTTACCCTGATGCTGCTTCTTGAAATAGTGGTAATCCGCACCATTGGCTTTTACAAACGCTTGAGCAGCGCTTTCCGAACGAGCGCCGAGTATCTGCAAGGTAAAACGCGAGCCCGCCTGAGTGGCATACCATCCACCAGCGGCAACCGGCTTGATGATTGCAGGCGCTGCAGGTGGCGCCACTGGCGGAGCAGCCTTCGCCACTTCAGCAACCACAGGCGCAACCGCAACGCTCGCCACTTCTACAGGCGCAGGCTCCATTGCAATGCTCGCAGTATCCGAAACGCCCTCGGCCTCTTCCGCACCACTCAAGCCTGCAGCTTGCGCTAAAGGCTCACGAATAACAGGCTGCGCCTCGCCCACCAGAGGCAGCGGCAATGGCTGACTTGCGCCCTCGAACTGGATCGCAGGTGCAACCGCATCAGTCGCAGCCGGCGCAACCACCGCAGGAGGTGCCGCCTCACCGAGGGGCAACTGCGCAATGGTCGGCGCCGCAACATCTTTATCGACCCGCCCCTGCATAAACCAAGCAGCCAGAACCCCAATAGCAACCACACAGAGAGCAAGCAGATGCTTGCGCGGCAAGCTGAAAGAAAACCCACCGCGGCTTGCGGCACTGCGCTGCGCCAGCATTGCCTCAACCAACGATTCCCGCGCGACTTGATTGATTAACCCTGGCCAACCTTCAGACTGCGCGTAAATCTCAGCGACCTGATCGTCACTGAGCACTTCAATGCCCTGCGCCGCCCCTTCAAGGCGCTGAGCCAGATACTCACGCGTTTCGTCCTCGCTGTAAGGTTGCAACTCAATGACATGAAAACACTCTTCGCCTTCAGCCAACGGCTCAAGACGCGACAACAGCTGAGTCTCGGCAAACAAAAACACATGCGGACGCCCCTCTGCGCTACCCGCAGCGAGGCTTAAAAGAGTGCTAAGCGCAGCATCGCTAAGCTCCTCAGCATCATCAACCAGTACGTAAACTTCTTGCCCAGTTAGCGCCAACTGCCCAACCTGGGCAAGAATGGCTGACAACTCCGGACGCTGAACCTGAATACCCTGCGCGACCTGACGCAAAATGCTTGCGGGGTCAGACGCGCCCTTAGCAGACACCACCACACTCTGCACCGTCTGCTTGTTGGCGCTCGCGACCAGCGCCTGGCGCAGCAGCGTTTTACCGCTGCCCTCCGGACCGCTAACCACCAACAACAACTGGCTGTAGCGTGCTAGATGGTGCAACTGCCCCAGCACAGGCTTACGCTGCGCCGGAAAGAACTTAAACCCCGGAACCCGCGAAGCAAAGGGATCGTGAGTGAACTGGTAATGGTCGAGAAACGCCTCGTCAGCATGCAAACTTGTCATGGGGTACTCGTTATTTTTTAAGCTGAGCCAGCTGCGCCGCATAGTCTGCATTCAGCGTGGCATTCAAAATTTCGCGGGGGAAATCACCCGTCACAGTCGCCTGCCCCAAGCCGCGCAATAGGACCAACCGCAACTTGCCATCAAGCACCTTCTTGTCGACCGCCATATGCGCCATAAAGTCCTCAGGAGTCATATCCTCAGGCGGAACAACCGGCAAGCCCGCAGCGATAAACAAGCGAACGGCACGCTCACGTTCGGCCTGTGTAATCCAGCCCAGGCGCTCGGACATATCCAGCGCCATCACTGTACCCGCCGCAACCGCCTCACCATGCAGCCAGACACCATACCCCTGGTGCGTCTCAATGGCATGACCAAAGGTATGCCCCAGATTCAATGTCGCACGCACCCCAGACTCACGCTCATCAGCCGCCACAACGCGCGCTTTTGCAGCGCACGAATGGGCAATCGCCGTAGTCAGCGCCGCCTGATCAAGGGCACGCAGGTCAGGCATATGCACCTCTAGCCAGGACAAGAATGATTCGTCGCAGATCAAGCCGTACTTGATCACCTCAGCTAATCCCGCAGACAGCTCGCGAGCAGGCAAGGTGGTCAGGGTATTGGTGTCGATCAACACCGCTTGAGGCTGGTAGAAAGCTCCCACCATATTTTTGCCCAGCGGATGGTTAATGCCGGTTTTACCTCCCACGGATGAGTCGACCTGCGATAACAGCGTGGTGGGCACTTGGATAAAGTTAACGCCGCGCTGGTAGCAAGCAGCCGCAAACCCCGCCATATCGCCAATTACACCGCCACCCAAGGCAATTACCGTAGTACCTCGATCATGCCGCGCGCCCAGCAAGCCATCAAAAATTAGCTGCAGGGTTTCCCAAGTTTTATAGCTTTCACCATCGGGCAAAACCACCGTGGCAATCACGCGATCGGCGAGCGAACGCTCAAGTGCAGCCAGATACAAAGGAGCAACGGTCTCATTCGTGACTATCGCAACTTGCCGACCAATGATGTGCGCTGCCAGCAAATCACCACGAGCCAACATCTCAGCCCCGATATAGATCGGGTAGCTGCGTTCACCAAGATCGACATGAAGAGTCTGCATAAAGCCCCCAAGCTATAAAGGGACCTAGAATAGCGCAGTTCAGCCTGCGCTTTAACGGGGAGAAAGCGCCTCGAGACGCTCAAGGATCTCTTGCACCACCAGCCGCGGCGGACGCTCGTCAGTCTCGACCACCACATCGGCAATTTCTCGGTAAAGCGGATCACGCAGCGCGAACAGCTCAGCTAATATTTTGCCGGGATCTGCAGCGCGCAGTAGCGGACGATTACGGTCACGCGAGGTTCGGTCTACCTGCTGTTCAACAGAAGCATGCAGATAAACCACATGACCACCCCGCCTCAAGGCAGCGCGATTTTCGGCGCGCATTACCGCCCCGCCTCCCGTTGCCAAAACCATACCCTCTACATCACAAAGCTCTTCGATTACCGCCTGCTCACGCTCACGAAAACCCTGTTCGCCTTCCACATCAAAAATCCAGGGAATATCCGCACCCGTACGCTGCTCAATCTCTTTATCAGAGTCTTTGAACGGCAAGCGCAACTCTTTGGCAAGCAAGCGCCCGATGGTGCTTTTACCAGCACCCATCGGGCCAACGAGGATCAAATTACGCACCAGATCAACGACTCACCGCAATTGCTTGGTTGTTCATGATGCGCGGTGTGAGGAACACCAAGAGTTCAGATTTATTATCCTGAACAATATCGCGACGGAACAGACGGCCCAAGTAAGGCAGATCACCGAGGAAAGGCACCTTCTCGACTCCTTTAGTTTGGGTATTTGAGAACACGCCACCAAGAACAATTGTTTCGCCATCGCTCACGAGAACCTTGGCGTTAACTTCGTTCTTGTTAATCGGCGGCACACCATTCAGCGCACGGGCAAAGTCCGGCGCATCTTTGGTGACCTTAACTTCCATGATGATTCGATTATCCGGGGTAATTTGTGGCGTAACTTCTAGGGACAGGGCCGCCTCTTTAAATGAAGTTGTGCTTGCACCGCTGGAGCTTGCCTGTTGATAAGGAATCTCGGAGCCCTTGAGGATCTTCGCCGTTTCCTTGTCAGAGGTCACAACTTTCGGCTGCGAAATAATCTCGCCGTTACCAGTTTTCTCCATCGCAGACAGCTGAAGATCTAGAACAATATTATCGGTCAAGAAGCCAATACCTATACCCGATGTGCTCCCCAACACGCCCATATCTACAAATGGAACAGGTGCTACGCCATCCTCAAGAGTGAACCCACCGACAGTATCCGTACCTGGCAAAAGCCGCTGCCCATCATCATTAAACGATTGGGCTCCATCTTTACCGTATGCACTCCAGTTCCCACGCGTGGCCGCACCACCCCAGCGCACACCCAAGGCTTTGTCGTAATCGACGTTCGCCTCAACAATCCGCGCCTCGATCATGACCTGGCGCACAGCCACATCAAGCTGCGCAATGATGCGACGCAGCTCATCAAGTCGCTCTTGGGTTTGGTAAGCAATAATACTGTTGGTCCGGTCATCAACAGTCACTGAACCACGATCAGCCACAGCACCATCGGCACTGGTTACGGACTGGAAAAGCTGAGCCATATCAGAGGCTTTGGCGTAATTCACTTGAATAAGCTCACGGCGCAAAGGTGCAAGCTCTGCAACCTGCTTCTTTGATTCAAGCTCTTGACGCTCACGTGCGGCTATCTCGTCAGCCGGCGCAACTAGCAGGACATTACCGACTTTCCGCTTATCCAGACCTTTGGTTTTGAGCACAAGGTCGAGAGCCTGATCCCACGGTACGTTTTGCAGGCGCAAGGTAATATTTCCTGCAACCGTGTCACTGGCAACCAAATTCAGGTCGGTAAAGTCTGCAATCAACTGCAAGACAGAACGAACATCGATATCTTGGAAGTTAAGAGAAAGCTTTTCACCCGTGTAAGAGAAACTATCCGCCTTACGCTGCTCAGCTTGCTCTTGGGTCAATGGCTTCACACTGATAGTGAGCTTATTATCCGCCTGGTAAGCTAGGTAGTCATAGACGCCCGACGGCTCAATAAGAATACTTGCCTTATTGGCGGTACCTGTCGCACTAACGAACTGAACGGGAGTTGCAAAATCTTTCACATCTAGTTTTACCCTGAGCGACTCAGGTAATTGCGTACCGGCAAAATCCAAGCGGATTTTCCCGCCTTGGTCTTGTATATCAGGACTGACAGAGGCATCGGATAAGGTAATAACAACATTACCCTCGCCTAGTTCTCCACGTTGAAAGTCAATATTGCTAATAGTGTTGGACTGAGGCACATATTTTTTAGCCGTCGCAACTGGTGCAGTCGGCACCGGCTGAGCATTAGGCGCGGCATTAACACTCCCTTCCCCCACCACCACAAAAATGCTGCTCCCCTCTGAACGGGTGCTATATGGAGACAGGCTGGTCAGGTTTATGATCAGTCGCGTTCGGTCTTTTGCCTCAACAACAGTGACACTTCGCGCATTACCTACGCCGAGCTCTCTGGTCTTTGCACCTAGCTTGTTAGAAACCCCCGGCAAATCAAGCGCAATACGCGCTGGCTGCTCGATGGTATAACCTCGCGGAGCGAGCACAGGCTCGTCAAATGTCAGCTTTAATTCGACGCGATCACCTGGCAAAGCAGAAACATCAAGCGCTTGCAGATCAGCAGCCATTAAGGATGGCGAAAAAAGTGCCGCCAAGAGTGAAAGCCCTAAAAAAGAGGGGGATATGTTCATGATCATATTCCACTGAGCAGATCGGTTATTTTTTTTCATAGTCACTCCGCTCTGTTTAAGAGCGCTCCTTAAGGGACAAGCTGCGCGGCCGCTCTAACCAACCACCCTCGCCATCCGGAACGATTTCAATTACATCAACTCTTGATTCGTCTATGGCAATTATTCGCCCATGGTTACGACCCAGATAATCACCGACTCGAACCCGATGAACGCCACCTGCACCACTCACGAGGGCAAAAGCGCCTGAATCATTCGCTAAGGTACCGACCATAATAAAAGTTTCTATATTAAAGCCTTCAAGAAACTGTTTTGTGCGTGCCTCATCAGGTTTCACATCCTTGGAACCCTTTTGCCTCTCAGCCATTTCCAGCTTAACTGGGGGTTGAAACGGACTTCTTAAGGCAGCAGCGCTATAGGTAAAACTTTCATAGGGTTGAAATGTGGGTAATGGCTCAATCTCGCCCTTAGGACGAGCACGCACTTCATCCATGTAAGCTTGAAGATCAGAAAAATTGCCGTGGCTGTCACAGCCAGAGACGATCAGAAATGACAAGGCCAATACAGGCTTAAGAAACCTCACTGCACTCCCCCCTTATCGTTATAACGATAAGTCTTGGCCAATATGCTCATGCGCAACTTAGATGAGCCACTGTCGTTAGCCGGGACAAGATCAAAGTCATGCAGCGTAACAATTCGTGGAAGGCTCGCAACACCACTGACGAAGGTAGCTAGGTCGTGATAGGCACCCACAACAGTGATTTGTATTGGGAGTTCTATATAAAATTGCTGGGCCGCCTCGGGCAAAAGCTTGATCTCTTCAAATTCCAGACCGCTCCCCAAGCCTGTGCGCGTTATGTCTTCAAGCAAACCAGGAACTTCCGTATCACTTGGTAACTGCTTCAAAAGCGCGCCAAATGAAACCTCCATTTCTTGCATCTGCTCTTTATAAGCGTCTAGGTTTGCAGCCTGGAACGCTTTACTTGAAAACTGCTCTTTCAGGACAAGCTCTTCAGCCTGCTTACTCTCTAGGCTGGCTTGCAAGTCTTTAAGGTGAAAGTTGTAGCCTAAGGCTACGACAACCACCAACAACAACGCACCTGCGATAAATTTTACCGCAGCAGGCCATGAGCCAACGTTATTGAAGTCAAGATCATTCAAATCAATCTGGCGCAGGCTTTCTAAGGAATCATTAAGACTCATTGCTTAGCCTCCTCTGCTGCGAGCGCAGGCTGGGTCTGCTGAACACTCAATTGAAAGACATTAGCCTGATCAATCGCCCCTGCCGTGACAGATTTAACCTCAGTTAGGTTTGGCGCAGTCAACCACTCCGACGCATCTAAATTACGCATCAAATTTGATACACGATTGTTTGATTCGGCAGCGCCCACGATAGCGATATTTTTCGCTGTCATTTTCACGCCAGTAAAATGCACACCATCTGGCAACGTTCGAACCAACTGATCAAACACACGACCGATAATCGGTCGATTACCCTGAAGATCCTGAATAATCTTCATTCGCTCTAGAAGCTGCTGCCGACGGGTTTTCAGCTCACTGATTTCTTTGATCCGCGCATCCAGAACCGCAATTTCTTTGCGCACGAATTCATTTCGAGCTGTTTGTTGCTCGATAGCACTGTTTAGGTATTGATCACCCAGAAACACAGCGCCGGCCGCAACAATGAACACACCAGCGAGCGTTACTAAAAAGCGCTGTTTACGCTCTTCACGTAATTGCTCGCGCCATGGGAGTAAGTTAATCCGCGCCATTAGTCGAAACTCCTCATCGCCAGGCCACAGGCAATCATCAAGGCAGGCGCATCACTGGCGAGCGCGCCCGCATTAACCTTGCCACTCAAGGCCATCTCAGCGAATGGATTGGCAACCAATGTCTGGGTGCCTATTTTCTGCTGGATCAAGCGATCGAGATCCGGAATTGACGCCGTGCCGCCGGCTAACAGGATGTAATCGACATCGTTGAATTGGCCTGCCGCGAAGAAGAACTGCAGGGAGCGAGCTACCTGCTGAACCACCGCCTCCTTGAAGGGCTGGAGCACTTCGCTGTCATAGTCGTCTGGCAATCCGCCTTGCTTCTTGGCGAGACCCGCCTCTTCAACGGATAGACCATAGCGGCGCTGAATTTCTTCCGTGAGCTGCTTGCCGCCGAACAACTGCTCACGCGTATAGATAGTACGGCCGTTGTGCAGAACGCTGAGCGTGGTCATCGTAGCGCCGATATCGACAACAGCAACGGTCAGTTCATCACGACCGCCACCAAGCTGATCATTCAGCAAGCTGTAGGCACGCTCAAGCGCATAAGCCTCGACATCAACCACTTTAGCGGTAAGACCGGCAAGCGCTAAAGCAGCCTCGCGGACTTCAACATTTTCTTTGCGACACGCAGCCAACAACACCTCGACACGATCCGCATTGCGCGCAGATGCGCCCTGCACTTCGAAGTCGATCGCCACTTCTTCCAATGGATAAGGGATGTACTGGTCGGCTTCGATCTTCAGCTGATTTTCCAATTCATCATCAGAAAGCCCTGCTTCCATTTCGATGGTTTTGGTAATCACTGCGGACCCTGCTACGGCCACGGCCACGGTTTTCACACCGCTCTTGGCTTTGACAAGCACGCGTGAAAGGGCCTGCCCAACGCCCTCCAGATCGGCGATGTTCTTTTCGACGACAGCGTTTGGCGGGAGCGGCTCAACTGCGTAAGCCTCTACCTTATAGCGGCTTCCGGAGCGGCTCAATTCGAGGAGCTTGACGGAGGTCGAACTGATATCGATCCCGAGTAGCGTATTCGCTTTCTTATTGAAGAGCCCTAGCACGACCGATTTCCTATTGGCATCCGCGACTTACGGACTATTTATGTTTTTTCACATTAAATAACAGTCTTGACAGAAGCGCAAATGGCTACCCGGCAAAAAAACCGCTTATAATGTGATCAGTTTTTCTCTTTTAACCTTATGTTTCGCTTAACTCGTTCTTTTATCTGGAAATCCAAAAATCTTGATGCGTCTTTTGCGTTTTTTTTGCTGGTCTTGCCTCGCCGTTTTTTGTGGGGTGGTACTCAGTTTCAGCGGGGCCTTCCTCTATCTTAGCCCCAGCCTACCGTCCGTCGAATCGTTGCGCAGCATTCAACTGCAGATTCCCCTGCGTATTTACAGCAGCGACGCCAAACTGATTGCCGAATTCGGTGAAATGCGTCGTTCACCTATAGCCTTCGCTGATATCCCACCAGACTTCATCGGCGCATTGCTGTCAGCCGAAGACGACAATTTTGCCAACCATTATGGCGTCGACCTTAGCAGCCTGATGCGCGCTGCAACGCAAATCTTGAAAAGCGGACAGATTCAATCGGGCGGAAGCACCATTACCATGCAGGTGGCGAAGAACTTTTTCCTCACCAGTGAGAAAAGTTTTTCACGCAAGATCAACGAGATACTTCTTGCGCTACAAATTGAGCGGGAGCTCAGTAAAAACGAAATCCTTGAACTTTATGTGAACAAGATTTACTTGGGTAACCGTGCCTACGGTATCGAAGCGGCCGCACAGGTTTATTACGGAAAATCCATTCGCGAGACCAGCCTTGCGCAAATGGCAATGATTGCCGGCCTGCCAAAAGCCCCTTCACGCTTCAATCCGCTGGTCAATCCGGCCCGCTCAATGGAGCGCCGCGACTGGATTCTCGGGCGCATGTACAGCCTGGGGCGCATCGACAAGCAGCGCTATGAAGAGGCGCTGGCTGAGCCGATCAATGTTAGCTACCACGTAGCTACACCCGAACTGGCAGCACCCTATATTGCTGAAATGGCGCGCGCTGAAATGGTCGGCCGCTATGGTAGCGAGGCATACACCGAGGGGTTTAACGTCACCACCACGGTGCCCAGCGACCTGCAGCAGGCCGCCAATAGCGCAGTCCGTGAAGGGCTGATTAGTTACGATCAACGCCACGGTTATCGCGGCCCAGAAAGCCGCCTGCCAGGCATGACCAAAGAGCATTGGTTGAGCGAACTAAACAAGCAGTCATCACTCGGCGGCCTAGACCCAGCCATTGTTACAAGCGTCGAGAAGAGCGGCATCATGGTCCTGCTGCGTAACGGCGAAGAACACGTCGTGACCTGGGACAGCATGAAATGGGCACGCCCCTTCCTTAATACCAACAGCCTCGGGCCGCGCCCACAGCAGCCAGCGGATGTTAGCCAGATCGGCGACCTGATCCGCGTGCAGCGCCAAGAAGACGATAGCCTGCGCTTCGTTCAACTCCCTGCGGCGCAGAGTGCTCTGGTCTCGTTAGACCCTAACAGCGGCGCAATTCGCGCCCTGGTCGGCGGTTTCTCTTTCGAGCAGAGCAATTACAACCGCGCTGCCCAGGCCAAACGCCAACCAGGCTCAAGCTTTAAGCCATTTGTTTACAGCGCCGCGCTGGATAACGGTTACACCGCAGCTTCCCTGATCAACGATGCGCCGATCGTGCTTGCCGACGACCCTCGCTCGCAGACCTGGCGCCCGAAGAACGACAACAACACCTTCCTCGGCCCGATCCGCCTGCGTGAAGCGTTGTACCGCTCACGCAACTTGGTCTCTATTCGCCTACTGCAAGACCTCGGCATCGACAGCACCCTGAACTACATCGAGCGCTTCGGTTTTGAGAAAAAGGATCTACCGCCCAATCTTTCCCTGGCCCTGGGCACGGCAAGCCTCACGCCCATGGAAATCGCCGAGGGCTGGAGTGTTTTCGCCAGTGGCGGCTACAAAACCGAGCCGTATTTGATTGAGCGGATTGAAGGCCGTGATGGCAAGCGACTGTTCAACGCTAACCCAGCCCAGTCGCCAGCGGGTATTGCCCTGCGCACCGAGCAGGGCAATGCGGCACAACTCAGCACAGGCGACACACAGCCGCCAGTTGAGCCAGTGCTTGCCGAGCAAGTCATCGATGAACGCACGGCCTACATCATGACCAGCCTGCTCCAGGATGTGATCAAGCGCGGCACCGGCCGCCGCGCGCTGGCACTCGGTCGTGACGACTTGGCAGGCAAGACCGGCACCACCAACGAGTCGAAAGACAGCTGGTTTTCCGGCTATAACGCGGACTACATCACCACGGTCTGGGCCGGTTTCGACCAACCGGAAAGCCTCGGCCGCAATGAATATGGCGGCACCGTGGCCCTGCCGATCTGGATGAGCTACATGGGCGCGGCACTGAAGGACAAACCCAGCCATGTGCTGCCCGAGCCTAAAGGCATACTGACCCTGCGCATCGACCCACACAGCGGTCGCGCGGCCTCCCCGGACACCCCGAACGCTTACTTCGAACTCTTCAAGAGCGAAGACTCCCCGCCGCCCATAGGTGAGTTCGAGCCGGGCACCTACATCCCAGGCAGCCCGCTACCCGCTGATGAAGTTGCGCCGATAGACCTGTTCTAAAGCCACTAACAGCAAGCGTATCCGCTTTATACAGCCGAAATAGCGACCAATAAAAAACCCGCCGAAGCGGGTTTTTTATTGCGTTTAAGCTAAGCGCTTAGCCGTTGAACACATCGTTAACCGACTGCAACGGGTAATGCTTCGGATAGGGCAGAGTCGCTACACCGCTTTCAATCGCAGCCTTGGCTACCGCGTCGCAGACCAAGGTGATCAGACGTGGGTCCATTGGCTTCGGAATGATGTACTCGCGACCAAACGACAGGGCAATGCCACCGTAGGCATCACAGACTTCCTGTGGCACCGGCAACTTGGCCAGGTCACGCAGCGCCAGAGCAGCGGCGATTTTCATCTCTTCGTTGATGCGGGTCGCGCGAACGTCCAGAGCACCACGGAAAATGAACGGGAAGCCCAGTACGTTGTTGACCTGGTTCGGGTAGTCGGAACGACCGGTGGCCATGATCACGTCATCGCGCACTTGATGGGCCAGCTCTGGCTGAATTTCCGGATCCGGGTTGGAGCAGGCGAACACGATCGGGCTTGCCGCCATGCGCTTGAGGTCTTCAGGGGCCAGCAGGTTAGCACCAGACAAACCAACAAATACGTCAGCACCGTCAAGCGCGTCCGACAGGGTGCGCTTGTCCGTTTCGCTGGCGAAGACCGCCTTGTACTGGTTCAGGTCATCGCGGCCAGCGTGGATCACGCCTTTGCGGTCGACCATGAAGATGTTCTCAACCTTGGCACCCATGCTCACCAGCAAGCGCATGCAGGAGATCGCGGCAGCGCCAGCGCCCAGGCA
Source organism: Gammaproteobacteria bacterium (assembly GCA_018816095.1). GTDB lineage: Bacteria > Pseudomonadota > Gammaproteobacteria > Pseudomonadales > Pseudomonadaceae > Aquipseudomonas > Aquipseudomonas spirodelae. Next base: position 22,147 of record JAHIWP010000019.1, on the reverse strand, counting down.
CACAATCTTGGCTTCAGGCAGAGTCTTGCCGGCGATTTCCAGGGCGTTGAGCATGCCCGCCGCCGTCACGATCGCAGTGCCGTGCTGGTCATCATGGAATACCGGAATGTCGCACTGTTCGATCAGCGTGCGTTCGATTTCAAAGCACTCAGGTGCCTTGATGTCTTCCAGGTTGATGCCGCCGAACGTGATGGAGATACGGCGTACGGTGTCGATAAAGGCCTGCGGGCTCTCGGACTCGACTTCGATGTCGAATACGTCGATACCGGCAAAGCGCTTGAACAGTACACCCTTACCTTCCATAACCGGCTTGGAAGCCAACGGACCGAGGTCGCCAAGACCGAGAATAGCGGTACCGTCAGAGATCACTGCCACCAGGTTGCCTTTGCCGGTGTAGCGATACGCCAACTCCGGATCACGCGCGATTTCGCGCACAGGCTCGGCGACACCCGGGCTATAGGCCAGAGCTAGGTCGCGGGCGGTTGCGGTTGGCTTAGTGAGCTCGACACTCAGCTTACCCGGACGGGGATTGGCGTGATAATCGAGAGCGGCTGTTTTCAAATCAGACATATGGGCATTTCCGCTTTGGGCTGTTGAACAGGCAGGCGGCCGAGGATACGCAAGTTGTATACAACTGCACAAGACTGACGAGTCGGTATACGCACGCAAGCCCTAGCGCACGACCTTCAGCCAATCACCAGCACGCGGCTGCCCCGACGGGTAGAGGTTATTGAGCAAACGTAAGGTCTTCAGCGCATCACCTGGTAATTTGCTGCCCTTGGCCAGCGCTTCAATGGTCTGCCCCGGTTTGACCTTGACCATGTGCAAGCGCAAGGGCTGCGCCTCTTTGCGCTCGGCGCGGGTCATCGGCCGAAAGCTTTTGATCACGCTCAAAAACTGCTCGTCCTGACTTTCCAACGAGGCCCGACCACGCACCGCCGCCACAAACAAATAAACCTGCGGACCATGCTGAATCAGCGCCACGCGCTTGGCAGCATTGCCGGGGATCACCGCGCTATAACCCTTGAGGCCAGCCTGCTGCAACTCGACGCCAGCCACCAGGCGCTGGCCACCAACGCGCTGGCGCAGCAGTTCAGCTGGCGACAATTGTTGCGGATTGTCCTCCAGCGTCATCGCAATAAAAGCTTGCTGATCCTCGGTGTGGCCAATCAACGCATCCGCTCGATTGAGCAGGCTCCAGCCCTTGGGGAACGTCAGGGTGAAATTCAAATCCGCATGGTAGAAGCGCTGACCGCGGCGCACCCCAGTCTCGGCAGAGTCACCGAAGGGTAGCCCCTCCAAGCGCTTGAGAAAGACTTCGCGATTGACCTCCTGCCGGCCTGTGGCCAGCGCACGCGCCGGGCCCAGCACCTGCTGCAAGCGCCGGTCGTTATCCGGATGGGTATCGAACAACCCGTGGTAGCCGCCAGCAGGTTGCGCTTCTCCGCGCGCAGCCGCTTGGTCGCGGGAGAAGTCTTCCTGATTCTTCAGCACCTTGACCACTTCGATCATCGCCTGCGGGTCGTAACCGCTGCGCGCCAGGTATTGAGCGCCCAGGCCATCAGCCTCAAGCTCCATGTCGCGGCCATAACCACGGACAAAAGCGTTACCCACTACACCGGTGACATCGGCGGCCGCGCCGACACCCGTACCAATCGCCACAGCCTGGCCCAGCAAGCCCCAAGCGGTTGACTGACTTTGTTGCTGCACACTGTGGCGCGCCGTCACGTGACCCACTTCATGGCCGAGCACCGCAGCCAGCTCGGCTTCAGAACTGAGGTACGCCAGCAGCCCGCGATGGATGTAGATATAGCCACCCGGCAAGGCAAAGGCATTGATATCAGGGCTGTCGACCACCGTGAACTGATAGGCCAGCTGTGCTCGGTGACTGCTCTTGGCCACGCGCTCACCGACCTGCTGCACGTAAGCCTGCAGCTTCTCATCGGCGTAGCGCGGGTTTTCCTTAAGGATCTGCTGGTTGTAACGACGGCCGAGGTCTAGCTCTTGCTGCTCGCTCATCATCACGAAGTTGCTGCGCCCGGTGGCCGGATTGACCGCGCAAGCCGTCAGTTGCAACAGCATCAGCAATAGCAGGACACGCACAATCATGGCAGCACCTCCAACATGGCCTTATCGGTCAACGGCAGCATCCAGCGCGCCTGCCCCTTTCGCAAGCCGCCACGCTTGGCGCGATCAATCACCCATCCTCGTGCCTCGACCTTACGCCCTTCAAGCCCTTGGACAGCGTGCAGGTCGAAATTAGCCAGCGCGCGCGGGGCGATATGCAGCACCAAGTCATCAGCCATTTCCACCCAGACCCCGCCGGCATTACGTTCGACATGCTCGACGCGCCCCCGGAGCAGAGCAAACCCGCCCTGTTTCAGCTGCGCTGGGGACTTAACCGGCGAACGCTGCCACAGCCCGACACGGGCCTGCCGTGCACTGCGCTCGGCCGCCTGCTGGCAGCGCACCAAGGCCAGATTGGGCGCAACTGCCACTTGGTAGCCCAACCCCTCACTGAGTAACTGGGCTTCTAGATTACGCCCGCGACTGTCGTAGGCATGTGCCAGGGTGCGACCGTAGTGATCCTTGGGCTGCCGACCGACCTGCAAGGCGATGCGTCCATCGCTGGCCGCCACCAACCCCTGTAAGTGCCGGCGAGCGGCGTCGGCCAAGGGCTCGCTGGCACGCCCCTGGCGACCGATCTCCGGTGTATTCAGGCCAATCAAACGCACGCTACGCCCATCCACCAGGCGCAGGGTGTCGCCGTCGACCACACGCTGCACCTTCACGCTGGGCAGCTTGCCCGGGGCCGGGCAGAACGCCAGCGCGGCGCCTGCGTAAAAGCCGAAAACGAAAAAGGCGCCCACAAGGGACGCCTTTTTCAGTAGCGCGGTACAACCCATTAGGGTTTGCGACGCTGCGCGCAAGCTTACTGCTTGGCGCCGAACATGCCGAAACGCTGCTTGAAGCGATCAACACGGCCGCCGGTATCCAGCATTTTCTGCTTACCGGTGTAGAACGGGTGACACTCGTTGCACACGTCCAGAGGCAGCGCTTTGCCCAGGGTGGAGCGAGTTTCGATCACGTTGCCACAGCTGCAAGTGGCGGTGATGGCTACATAGTTCGGGTGGATATCGGCTTTCATGGTGATTCCTCAGGACTGTCGCGCCGCCACCAAACACTATTGTCAGGTACCGCACGGAATTAGGCCGGCGATAATACCAGAGCACCGCAGCGACGCAAGGCCGGCCGTCGACTGGCTGCATGCTAAGATCGCGCCTCGCCGACCGCGGCTGATCACGGGAGCCACTGTTTGTCCGACGTCATTTTGCGCCTCGCCCTGCCCTCGCCGCTGCGCCGCCTGTTCGACTACCGCGCCCCCGCCGGTGTGCCGCGCAGCGCCTTGCAGCCCGGCGCACGGCTGCGCGTGCCGTTTGGTCGACGGGAAATGATCGGCATCTTGATTGAGGTGACGGATCACAGCGAGGTGCCCGCAGACAAGCTCAAGCCGGCCCTGCAACTGCTCGACGCGCAGTCACCTCTACCGCCGGCGTTTTTTAAGCTGTGCCTATGGACCGCCCAGTATTACCAGCACAGCCTTGGCGACACCATAAGCTGGGCGCTGCCGGTGCTGCTGCGCCAGGGCGAGCCGGCAGAAGCGCGCCAGGAGCGCTTCTGGTCGATCAGCGATGGCGCGCAGCTGGACGACCCACGTTTGAGCCGCGCACCGCGCCAGCGTGATGCCCTGAAGACCCTGGCCCAGCACCCGCATGGCGTTGCCAATCAATTGCTGAGCAAGCTGCAGCTGAACAAAGACAGCCTCGACCTGTTGCTGGAAAAAGGCCTGGTCCAGGTGGAAGTGCGCCGGCACGCCCCGAGCAAGCGCCACGCTAACTGGCTCGCGCAGCCAGAATTGCCGCTGAATGCCGAGCAACGCGCGGCCTCCGAGGCCATCCGCTCAGGCTTCGACAGCTTCAATACCTATCTCCTGGCGGGCGTTACCGGCAGCGGCAAGACCGAGGTCTACCTGCAGCTGATCCGCGAAACCCTGGAGGCTGGCAAGCAGGCGCTGGTGCTGATCCCGGAAATCAACCTCGGCCCGCAGACCCTGGCGCGCTTTGAGCAGCGCTTCAATGCGCGCATTGCCTTGCTGCACTCGGCAGTCAATGACCGCGAGCGCCTGGACGCCTGGCTGGCGGCGCGCGACGGCGAGGCCGACATCATCATCGGTACCCGCTCGGCACTGTTTACCCCAATGCAGCGCCCGGGGCTGATCATCATCGATGAAGAACACGACGCCTCTTATAAACAGCAGGAAGGCTTGCGCTATCACGCGCGCGATCTGGCCGTGGTACGTGCGCATCAGGAAAACATCCCGATTGTCCTCGGCTCGGCCACGCCCTCGCTGGAAAGCCTGCACAACGCCCACAGCGGCCGCTACGCCCTGCTGCATCTGCGTGAGCGCGCCGGCGGCGCCAAGCAGCCGCGTTTTCTGCGCCTGGATGTAAAAAGTAGGCCGCTGGATTCAGGGATATCAGGGCCCATGCAACAAGCCATCGCGCAGACCTTGCAGGCCGGTCAGCAGGTGCTGGTCTTCCTTAACCGTCGCGGCTTCGCTCCTACGCTGCTGTGCCATGACTGCGGCTGGCTGTCGGAATGCCCGCGTTGCGACGCGCGGATGACCGTGCACCAGCGCTCGCGCGAGTTGCGCTGCCACCACTGCGGGCATGCCGAGCGCCAGCCGAGTAACTGCCCGAAATGCAACAACGTCGACCTGCGCCCAGTGGGTGCTGGCACCGAGCGTGCGGAAGAACGTCTGGAGATTCTCTTCCCCGATGTACCTGTGTTGCGCGTGGACCGCGACAGCACCTCGCGCAAAGAAGCCATGACCACCCTGTTCAACACCGTGCAACGCGGCGAGCCGTGCATCCTGGTCGGCACCCAGATGCTCGCCAAGGGCCATCACTTCCCCCGCGTGACCCTGGTGGCGATTCTCGATGCCGATGGCGGCCTGTTTTCCGCGGATTTCCGCGCCAGCGAACGCATGGCTCAGTTGATTGTGCAGGTAGCCGGGCGTGCCGGGCGCGCCGAAGAGCCAGGGAAGGTGATTATCCAAAGCCACCTGGCCGACCATCCTTTATTGGTGCAACTGACCGAGCAAGGCTACTTCGCCTTCGCCGAGCAAGCCCTAAGCGAACGCCGTAGCGCCGGCCTGCCGCCGTTCTGCCACCTCGCCCTGCTGCGCGCCGAGGCACACAAACCGGGCCAGGCCGAAGGCTTTCTCGACGACGCCTGCGCGGAAGCCGAGCTGCTGCTGGACGAGCTGAAACTCAGCGGCATCGAACTGCTCGGCCCGATCCCCGCGCCGATGGAACGCCGCGCCGGCCGCTACCGTGCCCAGCTGCTGGTGCAAGCTAACGCCCGCGCGCCGCTGCATCGACTGCTCAACACCTGGATGCACGCCCTGGAACAGATGCCCAGCGGCCGCGCGGTGCGCTGGTCGTTAGACGTAGACCCGATAGACCTCTTCTAGAACCTTTTACGATCTGCTGCGCGTCGGCCCTGCTGCGTTAAAAACAGGCTCGTAATGCTCATTTACACCAGTAAACTCCGCTTCCTCGCCTGTTTTTGCCTTGCATGGCTCTAGCTCGCGAGATCGTAAATAAGGTTCTAAGCCGCGCCGGTCCACGACCGGCTGCCTGTTAACGTCAGGGCGTAGGGCGCAGCCTGTTACACTGCACGCCATTTCGTTTAGCAGGCCTGTACCGTGACCAACACCGCTTTCTCTTCTCTGCCGCTTTCCGCCGCCATGCTGGCGAACCTCGAGTCCCTCGGTTACAGCGAGATGACCCCGATTCAGGCGCAGAGCCTGCCGGTAATGCTCAAGGGCATGGACCTGATTGCCCAGGCCAAAACCGGCAGCGGCAAGACCGCCGCCTTCGGCATCGGCCTGCTCAACCCGCTTAACCCGCGCTACTTTGGCTGCCAGGCACTGGTGATCTGCCCGACGCGCGAGCTGGCTGACCAGGTGGCCAAAGAACTGCGCCGCCTGGCGCGCTCAGCGGACAACATCAAGATTCTGACCCTGTGCGGCGGCGTGCCCTTCGGCCCGCAGATCGCCTCGCTGGAGCATGGCGCGCAGATCATCGTCGGCACCCCGGGGCGCATTCAGCAGCATCTGAGCAAAGGCACACTGAAACTCGACGGCCTGAATACCTTGGTGCTGGATGAAGCCGACCGCATGCTCGATATGGGTTTCTACGACAGCATCGCCGAGATCATCAGCCAGATCCCGAGCCGCCGGCAGACCCTGCTGTTCTCCGCCACCTACCCGAGCGGCATCAAGCAGCTGTCCGCGACCTTTATGCGCGACCCGCAACAGGTTAAAGCCGACGCGCTGCACGACGATACGCAGATCGAGCAGCGCTTCTACGAGATCGCCCCGGAAGAGCGCATGGACGCCGTGGTCAAGCTGCTCAACTGCTACCGCCCGCAGTCCTGCGTGGCCTTCTGCTTTACCAAGCAGCAGTGTCAGGAAGTTGTCGACCACCTCACCGCCAAAGGCATCTCGGCCGCTGCGCTGAACGGTGACCTGGAGCAACGTGACCGTGATCAAGTGTTGGCGATGTTTGCCAACCGCAGCCTGTCGGTACTGGTGGCCACCGATGTCGCCGCGCGCGGCCTGGATATCGATGCGCTGGACATGGTGATCAACGTCGAACTGGCGCGCGACTCGGAAATTCACATTCACCGCGTCGGCCGTACCGGGCGTGCTGGTGAAAAGGGTCTAGCCATGAGCCTGGTGGCACCGGCAGAAGGCCATCGCGCCCAGGCCATCGAAACCCTGCAAAGGGCGCCGCTCAACTGGCACCCACTGAGCAGCTTGAAGAATCAGGGCGGCGCGCCGCTGCAGCCGCCGATGATCACCCTGTGCATCGGCGCGGGGCGCAAAGACAAACTACGCCCCGGCGATATTCTCGGTGCCCTCACGGGTGAAGGCGGCATCCCTGGCGCGCAGGTCGGCAAGATCGCCATCTTCGACTTCCAAGCCTATGTCGCGGTTGAGCGCAGCCTGGCCCTGAAGGCGCTCAACTGCCTCAGCGAAGGCAAAATCAAAGGCCGCTCGCTACGCGTACGCTCGCTGTAAATGCCTCAGGCAGCGGCCGCGCAATGCGGCCGCGATCAGCCATTACAAACCGTGGCGCTGAAAAATCTGCTCATAGCTGCCATCGGCACGCATCGCCTCAATCGCCTTGTTGAAGGCATCGGCAATCTGCTGATGCTGCGGGTGCCGACGGCTAACCAGAATATGCAGGCCGTTCTCACTTAACGGCTGCGGTAAAAATTCCAGCTGATCACGGATGCCGGTCAAGTGCCGGCCCAGGTGAAAGCGCGCCACCAGCTCATCCTCCAGGGCCAATTGCACTCGCTGCGCCTGCAACATGCGCACGCCCACGGCAAAACTGAGCACTCCCACTTTGCTCAGGCGGCTGTCCTGATCAAACGCGCTGGAATAGGCATAACCGCGCACCACGGCAATGCTGTAGGGATACAAATCCGATAATTGGCGGAACTCAATCTGACTGCCCTTGCGCTGCAAAAAGCGGATACGGTTGATCAAGTAGGGCTGCGAGTAATAGCCAAACGTCGCGCGCTCATCGGTGTACCAGGCGTTGATCAGCACATCGTAGGTGTCTTGCTGCAAACCACGCACCGCACGCTCCCAAGGCACCTGCGCGTAATGGCTGGCGTAACCGGCACGGCTCAGGGCGGTGACCACCAGATCGGAAGCCAGGCCGTTGTTCAGCAGCGTCTTGTCAGTGAAGGGCGGCCAAGGGTCGGCGACCAGACGCAATGCGTCAGCCGCGCCGCCATACAGCGGCATCAGCAGCGCTAACGAGAGCAGGCCTGCACGCAGTCCATCCATTAACGGTGGCTCCTTCAAGGAGAACAGAGCCCTTAGCCTAGTCGACCACCGGCCCGGTCACACCCATCCAGCCATCAGTTAATATGCGCTGTTTTGCGCCAGCCTTGGCGCATGTCGTAGGTTGAGGAAATTGCTGTGCTGACACCCCAGGTCGTGATTATTGGAGCCGGCGCCGCCGGGCTTATGTGCGCATTGACGGCTGCCGCGCGCGGCCGTCAGGTGCTGCTGCTGGATCACGCCAACAAGGCCGGCAAGAAAATCCTGATGTCCGGCGGTGGCCGCTGCAATTTCACCAACATGTACTGTGAACCGAGCAATTTCCTCTCGCAGAACCCGCATTTCTGCAAATCCGCCCTGGCGCGCTACACCCAGTGGGATTTTATCGGTCTGGTGGCCAAGCACGGCGTGGCGTATCACGAGAAGAAGCTCGGTCAGCTGTTTTGCGACAACAAGGCCAGCGACATTCTTAATATGCTGCTCAGCGAGTGCGATGAAGCGGGCGTCGAGCTGCGCCTGGATACCTCGGTGAGCGAGCTCAGCAAACTGGATAGCGGCTACCAGCTGCAAACCAGCGCCGGCACAGTGCGCTGCGAGTCCTTGGTGATCGCCACTGGCGGGCTGTCGATTCCCACCCTCGGCGCTACAGGTTTTGGCTATCAGGTGGCCAAGCAATTCGGCCACGAGCTGCTGCCGACCCGCGCCGGCTTGGTGCCCTTCACCATTACCGACCCGCAGCTCAAAGCGCTGTGCACTGAGCTGTCCGGCACCTCGGTGGAAGACTGCGTGGTGAGCTGCAACGGCCAGAGCTTCAAGGAAAACATCCTGTTTACCCACCGCGGCCTTAGCGGCCCGGCAATTTTGCAGATTTCCTCATTCTGGCAACCTGGGGACGCCATCAGCATCAACCTGCTGCCGCATATCGACCTGCCCGAGTGGCTGGAGCAGCAGCAACGCGAGCGGCCCAACAGCGAGCTGAAAACCCTGCTGGCCGAGCTGTTCACCAAAAAAATGGCCGGGCTGCTGGCGGATAACTGGTTCGCCTCCAAACCGATGAAGCAGTACACCCATGCCGAGCTCAAGGCGATTGCCGAGCAGCTCGGCGACTGGCAACTGGTGCCGGCGGGCACCGAAGGCTACCGCACCGCCGAAGTCACTCTGGGCGGGGTCGACACCCGCGAAGTGTCGTCGAAAACCATGGAGTCGTTGAAATCACCGGGGCTGTATTTTGTCGGTGAAGTACTCGATGTCAGCGGCCACCTGGGCGGCTTTAACTTTCAATGGGCCTGGGCATCGGGCTACGCAGCAGCGCAGTATGTTTAAGCGGGTGTGCGCCTGTGCGACGCCAGCATGAGATCTGTGCACGGCTAAGCGGCGTCCCCCGCCCCAACTCTAAGGATGGTTTACCCGCATGACCCAAGACCAAGGCCTGATCTTCGCCATCCTTGCCGCCACCATGGGGCTGTTTCTCTGGGGCCGCTGGCGGCATGACATTGTCGCGCTCGGCGCCCTACTGGCCTGCGTCATCACCGGCCTGGTGCCAGACCAGGAGGCCTTTGCCGGCTTCGGCCATCCGGCAGTCATTACCGTAGCCTGCGTACTGGTGCTCAGCTTCGGCTTGCAGCGAACCGGCGCGGTGGACGCCATGGCGCAACGGCTATTACCCGCCAATGCCGGCCCCATGCTGTCGATTGCCGCCCTGACCGGCCTTGGCGCGCTGTTGTCGGCCTTTATGAACAACGTTGGCGCACTCGCCCTGCTCATGCCGATTGCCCTGAAGATCGCCAGCAAACAAGAGCTGCCGCCGGGGCGTTTGCTGATGCCGCTGGCCTTCGGCACCATTCTCGGCGGCATGACCACGCTGATCGGTACGCCGCCTAACCTGATCGTCTCCAGCTTCCGCGCGCAAAGCGGCGCGGGGCCGTTCGCCATGTTCGATTTCAGCCCGGTGGGCGTCGCCGTGGCGCTGACCGGTGTGCTGTTTATTACCCTGATTGGCTGGCGACTGGTGCCGCGCCGGGAAGTGGTCGGCGTCGCCAGCTTTGACACCGGCACTTACATCACCGAGGCCCGCGTAAAAGAGGGCGCCAAGGCCGACGGCAAGAGCCTGCGCGAAGTCGAACAACTGCTCGAAGAAGCCGACGCCCAAGTGGTGGGCATGGTGCGCAACAAACTGCGCCTGTCGGCCCCCAACCCACGGCGCATCCTCCAGGCCGATGACGTATTGGTGATCGAAGCCGAGCCTGAAGCCCTCGGCGAAGTGCTCAGCAAGCTGGGGTTGCAGCTGGAAGCCGAGCAGAAGTCGGCAGCGGATGAGGACGAGAAAAACGACAAGGCGGCAGCCGAGAGCAAGACCGAAGAAAAGAAGGACAGCAGCAATGACGACAGGGTGCTGCAGGAACTGCTGGTCCGCCCGGACTCCCAGCTGATTGGTCGATCGGCCAGCAATATTCGCCTGCGCCACCGCTACAACATCAACCTGCTGGCGATCTCAAAGCAAAGTCATCGTTCGATCAAACGCCTGCGCTCGACCCTGTTTGAGCGCGGTGATGTACTGCTGATGCAAGGCGATTCGGCGGACATCAACGACTTTGCCAGCGACTATGCCTGCGTGCCGCTGGCCGACCGTGCCATCAGCATTCCTAACCCGGCCCAAGCCGGCTTCGCCGCCGGCGTGATGCTGCTGGCAGTGATCCTCGCCGCGTTCGGCGTACTCTCGGCAGCCGTGGCCTTCGCCGTCGGTGTGCTGGTGTTTATGGTGGCGCGCATCGTGCCGCTGCGCCTGCTCTATCAGTCCATCGATTGGTCGGTGATCGTCCTGCTGGGGGCAATGATTCCCGTGGCCGGAGCCATGTCTGCAACCGGCGCGGCCGACCTGCTGGCGCACCTGCTGATGGAGCATGTCGCACAAGGCAATCCGGTGGTGGTGCTGACGCTGATCCTGGTGGTGACCATGACCCTCTCGGATTTTATGAACAATGCCGCCACCGCCGCGGTGATGTGCCAGATCGCCTTAAGCGCGGCCAGCCAACTTGGGGTCAGCCCGGACGCGTTGTTGATGGCGGTGGCAATCGGCGCTTCCTGCTCATTCCTCACCCCGATTGGTCACCAGAACAACACCTTGATTCTCAGCCCAGGTGGCTTTCGCTTCGGCGACTATTGGCGCCTCGGCCTGCCGATGGAAATACTCGTGGTGCTGGTCAGCGTGCCGCTGTTGCTGCTGGTCTGGCCGCTGTGATGAATAAAGTGCGGGCGCTGGTTTAGCGCAGCGTCCGTATTTGTTAAGCCAAACGCTTTAGCGGTTGGCGTGTATCAATGACGACAGGGCGTGCCGCCGGGCAGGCTATTGCATTAGTCTGAGCGCACGTCTCATGTCCAAGGCCCCTGCTTGATGTCGTCACCTTCACTGCGCCATTCGCTGCGTCGCCTCTGGGCGCAGGACAAATTCAGCTATAGCCTGCGGGTGTTTATCGCCCTCAGCGGTGTCCTGCTGCTGTGCTGGTCGCAAGGCTGGATGCAGGCGCTGATACCGCTGTTTCTCGGGGTGATCGCCAGCGCCCTGGCGGAAACCGACGACAGCTGGCAGGGCCGTTTGGTGGCGCTGCTGGTGACCCTCGGTTGCTTCAGCGTGGCGGCCTATGCGGTGGAGTTCCTGTTCCCCTACCCCTGGCTGTTCGTTATCGGTCTGGCGCTGTCCAGCTTTACCCTGACCATGCTCGGCGCACTCGGCGAGCGCTACGCCACCCTCGGCTCGGCGACTTTGATTCTCGCGGTGTACAGCATGATCGGCGTGGAGCAGCGCGGCGGTGCTGCCGGTCTATGGCAGGAACCCTTGCTGCTGGTCGCCGGCGCCGCCTGGTACGGCGTGCTGTCGGTGCTGTGGAATGCGCTGTTCGCCAACCAACCGGTGCAGCACAGCCTGGCACGGCTGTTTCGCGAGCTGGGCCAGTACCTCAAGCTCAAGGCCGCGCTGTTCGAGCCGCTGCGCCAACTAGATGTAGAAGAGCGACGCCTGGCCCTGGCCAAACAAAACGGGCGTGTGGTCGCAGCGCTGAATGCGGCCAAGGAAATCATCCTGCACCGCGTAGGCAATGGCCGGCCGGGGCCCAAAGTCAGCCGCTACCTCAAGCTGTACTTCCTCGCCCAGGATATCCACGAGCGCGCCAGCTCCTCGCACTACCCTTACAACGAGCTGGCCGAAGCCTTCTTCCATAGCGATGTGATGTTTCGCTGCCAACGCCTGCTGCATTTGCATGGCGAGGCCTGCCAGCGTTTGGCCCAGGCCATCGAACTGCGTCAACCGTTTGAATACCGCGAGCTATGCCGCCAGGCGCTGACCGACCTCCACGACTCCCTCGAACACTTGCGCCTGCAGAGCAACCCCGCCTGGCGTCACCTGCTGCGCTCACTAGGCGCCCTGGCCGGCAACCTGCGCAGCCTGGATACGCTACTGGGCAACGCCAGCAACCCCGACGCCATGGCCGAACAACAGGACAGCAGCCTGCTCGACCGCGAGCCGCAGTCACTCAAGGATGTCTGGGAACGCCTGCGCCTGCAGCTGACGCCCACCTCGCTGCTGTTTCGCCACGCCCTGCGCCTGTCCATCGCCCTAGCCGCCGGCTACGGCGTGCTGCACTGGATTCACCCGACCCAGGGTTACTGGATTCTGCTGACCACACTATTCGTCTGCCAGCCGAACTACGGCGCCACCCGGCGCAAGCTGGTGCAGCGCATCAGCGGCACCGTGCTCGGCCTGTTATTGGGCTGGGCGCTGTTTGACCTGTTTCCCAATCAGCTGGTGCAGGCACTGTTTGCGGTCGTCGCCGGCGTGGTGTTCTTTGCCCTGCGCAGCAGCCGCTACACCCTGGCCACGGCGGCGATCACCCTTCTGGTGCTGTTCTGCTTCAATCAGGTGGGCAATGGCTATGGGCTGTTTATTCCGCGCCTGGTCGACACCCTGCTGGGCAGCCTGATCGCCGGTTTGGCGGTGCTGTTAATCCTGCCGGACTGGCAAGGCCGCCGCCTCAATCGCCTGCTGGCCAATACCCTGAGCTGCAACAGCCGTTACCTGCAGCAGATCATCCAGCAGTACGCCAGAGGCAAGCGTGACGACCTGAGCTATCGCCTGGCCCGGCGCAACGCCCACAACGCCGATGCCACGCTGTCGACCGCGCTCGGCAATATGCTGATGGAGCCGGGGCATTTTCGTAAGCAAGCCGATGTCGGCTTTCGCTTTCTGGTGCTCTCGCACACCCTCTTAAGCTACCTCTCGGGCCTCGGCGCGCACCGCGGTGAGGCGAGCCTGAGCGGCAGCGACCACCCACTTCTGGCCAGCGCCAGCCAGTTAGCCGCCAGCCTGGATGAGATTGCCAGCTGCCTGCATGACGAGCGCCCGGTGGCGATTCACAGCGATGCGGAAGAGCAGCTCGCCAGCGAGCTGGAAACACTCAGCGACGAGCTGGATGACCCGCATCGGCTGCTACAGACCCAGTTGGCACTGATCTGCCGGCAACTCGGGCCACTGCGCACCCTCGCCGCGCACCTGCTCAGGGGCCAGGGTCGAGATTAAACCGTCAAGGCCGCCTCGCGCGGGATCACGACCCTGACGCTTTTCCGCTACCCTGCACAGCTGCCCACACAGTGCCCGCCATGAACAAGACTGAACTGCTGCAACAGGTGCTCAAGCGCCTTGAAGATGACCACCTGCAAGCCCAGCAGGCGGCATTAACCGCCTACGAAACCGCCACCGCCAAAGAGAACATCGCCGAGAACAAATACGACACCCTCGGCCTGGAAGCCTCGTACCTGGCAACCGGCCAAGCGCGGCGGGCGGCAGCCATTCGCCAAACTCTGGCGAACTGGAAACAGCTGGTGCTGCGCAGTTTTGACCCACAGCTGGGGATTCAGCTCGGCGCCCTGATCGCGCTGAGCGACGACGAGGATCGGCGTCAATGCTTGTTCCTCGGCCCAGACGGCGCGGCCATGAAGCTGCAGCAGGACGGCCAGACGGTGCAGGTGATTGGCCCGCAAGCGCCGCTGGGGCAACTCTTGCTCGGCAAGGGCGTCGGCGACGAAGTCACCCTGCGGGTGGCCGGCGGCGTGCAACTGTTGGAGATTCTCTCGGTCGACTGATAGCAGCTATAACTGAAAGACCACTCCGCACAGTCTCAGGAGACCGCCATGTACCCGCAGACACACGACCTTGCCAGCCTCTTCAAGCAACTCGGCCTGCCCAATGACGACGCCGCCATTGAGCGGTTTATCGAGCAACATTCGCCCCTGGCTGAAGACTGCAAACTCGCCGACGCGCCCTTCTGGGACAACGCTCAGGCGGCTTTTTTGCGTGAAGAGATTCGTGAAGATGCCGACTGGGCCGAAGTTGTCGACCAGCTCAACCTACTGCTGCGGGGCTGACAACGTGCCAGTTGCACCCACCAGCTCGCGCCAGGTCAGGTAAACCCGCAGGTCGAATTCCAGCTGATGGTAGCCAGGCAGCATGTACTCGCAGAGCTTGTAGAAGGCTTTGTTGTGCTCAGCCTCCTTCAAGTGAGCCAGCTCGTGCACCACGATCATCTGCAGAAACTCCGGCGCCGCCTCGCGAAACAACGAGGCCACGCGGATTTCCTTCTTCGCCTTGAGCTTGCCGCCCTGCACCCGCGAGATCGCCGTGTGCAGACCGAGCGCGCGATGGGTCAAATCGAGGCGATTGTCGTAAAGCACCTTGTCGATGGCCGGCGCATTGCGCAGGTGCTCCTGCTTGAGGCCCTGGATATAGGCGTACAGCGCCTTATCGCTCTGAATCGCGTGCTTGCCACTGTAGGACCGCGCCAGATAATCGCCCAAGCGCTGCTCGGCAATCAGCTGACGAATCTTCTCTTGCAGCGCAGTTGGGTAGCCTTGCAGGTATTTAAGCGGGGTCATGGGCGAAGTGGTGAGGGCACAGTAAGGCCGGCGATTATGCCGCAAGCCGCCCGCTACATGGGGTGGCTTTTAGCGTTATTCGGCAGCCGGCACAACGCGCAGCAAGCGCCCGTCGGCGTTGTCGGTGAGCAGGTAGAGCGCGCCATCCGGACCGCTGCGCACATCCCGGATGCGCTCGCCCAGTTCTTCAAACAGCACCTCCTGCCCCGCCAGCTTGCCGTTGTGCAAACGAATACGTCGCACGCTGCGCTCGGCCAGGGTCGAGGCGAACAGGTCGCCCTGCCACTGCGGGAACAACGCGCCGCGGTACAGCGCCAGGCTCGACGGCGCCACCGATGGCGTCCAGTGCAGCAGCGGCTGCTGCAAGCCCGGTAGTTCGGTGTAAGGGGAAATCTGCGCGCCGCTGTAGTCGATACCGTAGGTGATCAGCGGCCAACCATAGTTGTTGCCCGGTTTAATCAGGTTCAGCTCGTCGCCGCCACGCGGGCCGTGCTCGTGGCTGTACAGGCGCTGCCGTTCGGCGTCATAGACGATGCCCTGCACATTGCGATGGCCCAGGCTGTAAATCTCCTCGGCAACACCGGCTTGCCCGACTAGTGGATTGTCTTGAGGGATGCTGCCGTCGCGATTAAGCCGGACTATTTTGCCCAGATGGTTGCCGGTGTTTTGCGCCTGCTCGCGCAGGTCAAAGCCATCGCCGAGGGTCAGCACCAGGGTGTTGTCCGCAAGAAAGGCCATGCGCCCGCCGTAATGCGCGGCCCCGGCTTTGGCCGGCAGCGCACTGAACAGCACCTGGACCTCCTGCAACTGCCCGTCGACCAGCCGCGCCTTGGCCAAACGGGTGTTGTTGGCCTGGGCGGTACCGTAGGCGTAACTCAGGTAGAGCTGCTGATTGCTGGCGAATTGCGGATCAAGCATGACCTCCATCAACCCCGCCTGCGCAGCGACAAACCCCTCTGGCACGCCGCCAACTGGCTGCGGGTTAAGGCGGCCATCCGCCTCGATGATGCGCAGGCGCCCCACCCGCTCGGTCACCAACATGCGCCCGTCTGGGAGAAAGGCCAGCGACCAGGGATGCTCCAGGCCACCGGTCACGGTTTCAATGCGGTAGTCCATGGCCTGCGCCAGGCTGCTGCCCAGCAGACCGAGGAATAACAGAGCGCGGGATGTCTTCAACATGGCACGGGCCTTTTGCTCGAAGGTAAACAAGTCAGGGTTGGGCAGGCGCCGCACGCTGCCACAGCAGCGCAAACAACAACGCCCCCAGGCTGCCGCAGGCCATTAGCCCAGCGGTGCCGCCCAGGCTGCGATTAGCCGCAATCAGCGTCGGCATCGGCAACAGCGCATTGGCCAGCGACAGCGCTGACCACACTGCCAGCGCGCCAGCCAGGGCAAACACCAGCCAGCGGCCACTCGGCCAGGCACGCGCGAATCGACTCGCCACTGGCAGCGCGCAGATAAAGCCGAGGATCACCAGCACCGCGAAAGTCGGGCTAAAGCCCAGTAAATCCAGGCCGGTGGTGTGCAAGCGTACCGTCAGTGGCACTGGCGCACCGAGTGCTTGCAGGCTGGCCAGATTGAACTGCGTCTGCAGCACAGCCCCCAACACACTCGTGAGTAGCACAGCGAAAAGAAAGTACAGCAAGGTGCGCGATTTGCTCGGCATGCAGACGGGTATCCAGAAACGACAGTGGCCCGAGTATGGACCAGCACGCGGAGCGGCATACGCTGGGTGTTTTACATGGTTTTACCAAGCACCCGCCTCGGTGCGCCCTGCTCGATCAGTGTTGATCACACCCAAGGCCACGCCGTACTTACCGCGCCCATAACAAAAAGCCCCGCATCGGCGGGGCTCTCGGCACAGCAACAGGCTTAGTTGACCTTGGCGGCCAGCTCACCCTTGGCATAACGCTGGAACATGGCTTCCAGGTTCATCGGTTTGATCTTCGACGCGTTGCCGGCAGTGCCGAAGGCTTCGTAACGGGCGATGCAGATATCACGCATCGCCGTCACGGTCGCGGAGAAGAACTTACGCGGGTCGAACTCGCTTGGGTGCTCAGCCATCATGCGGCGCATGGCACCGGTAGACGCCAGGCGCAGGTCGGTGTCGATGTTGACCTTGCGCACGCCGTGCTTGATGCCTTCGACGATTTCTTCAACCGGCACGCCGTAGGTTTCTTTGATGTCGCCGCCGTACTGGTTGATGATCGCCAGCCACTCTTGCGGTACAGAGCTGGAGCCGTGCATCACTAGGTGAGTGTTGGGGATGCGCGCATGGATCGCCTTGATGCGATCGATAGCGAGGATGTCGCCAGTAGGCGGCTTGGTGAACTTGTACGCGCCGTGGCTGGTGCCGATGGCGATGGCCAGGGCATCCACCTGAGTCTGCTTAACGAAGTCAGCCGCCTCTTCCGGGTCGGTCAGCATCTGGCTGTGATCAAGCACGCCTTCTGCGCCAACGCCGTCTTCTTCGCCGGCCATGCCAGTTTCCAGGCTACCTAGGCAACCCAGCTCACCTTCCACCGACACGCCGCAGGCGTGAGCAAAGGCGACAGTCTGCTGAGTGACACGGACGTTGTAGTCGTAGTCGGCCGGAGTCTTACCGTCTTCTTTCAGCGAGCCGTCCATCATCACCGAGCTGAAGCCCAGCTGGATCGAACGCTGGCAGACGTCTGGGCTGGTGCCGTGGTCCTGGTGCATGCACACCGGGATATGCGGGAATTCTTCGATGGCGGCCAGGATCAGGTGGCGCAGGAACGGCGCGCCGGCGTATTTACGCGCACCGGCAGACGCCTGCACGATCACCGGGGAATCGGTCTTGTCGGCCGCTTCCATGATCGCGCGCATCTGCTCGAGGTTATTGACGTTGAAGGCCGGCACGCCGTAGCCGAATTCGGCGGCGTGGTCGAGCATCTGGCGCATGCTGATAAGTGCCATGGTGTTCTTTCTCCCGGTGGGGCTCGTTAATCGTGCAAGCCTGCCGCAGGGGCAGGCGCTATTCAAGTCATTCAGATCAGGGGTAAGCCTGGCCTGTATTCAATTCGTTGCTAAGGTGCCTTGCAGCCACGGCCAATCAGGTCATCGTTGGCCGTCCAGTAAACCAGCCCTTCCTCACCCTTGGTATGAAAGGACAGCAAACCGTCGCTGTACAGCGCGCCCGAACCTGATACCTGCTGCTTCAAGCGATAGACGATATCGCCGCCACCCAGACGTACATCAACCGACTCGCGACTGCTGTCGGCGAAGCGCCAGAGCACTTCGGCCTGGCTGTCGCAGACCCAGCGTGTCCAGTTATCCGACGGTGCCGGCTGACTGGCGCAGGCGCCAAGCAGGCTGAGCAACGCCAGCAGACTGATCGGCTTAGCCATTGGCGCGTTGTTCCAGCATGTCTACGGCCGGCAGTACCTTGCCTTCGACGAACTCAAGGAACGCGCCGCCGCCGGTGGAGATATAGCTGATCTGCGCGCCAATGCCGTACTTGTCGATGGCCGCCAGGGTGTCGCCACCACCGGCAATCGAGAACGCCGGGCTTTCGGCAATGGCCTGAGCTAGTACCTTGGTGCCGTTGCCGAATTGGTCGAACTCGAACACACCCACCGGACCGTTCCACAGAATGGTTTTCGAAGATTTGAGCAGCTCGGCGAACTGCGCGGCAGTCTGCGGGCCGATATCCAGAATCATGTCGTCTTCAGCTACATCGGCGACCAGTTTGACCGTGGCTTCAGCGTCTTCGGCAAAGGCTTTCGCGACGACCACGTCAACCGGCAACGGCACGCTGACCTTGGCCGCGATGGCCTTGGCAGTTTCGACCAGATCCGCTTCGTACAGCGATTTACCGACTGGGAAACCAGCCGCCGCGAGGAAGGTGTTGGCAATACCGCCGCCAACGATCAGCTGGTCGCAGATCTGGCTCAGGCTATTCAGCACGTCCAGCTTGGTCGACACCTTGGAGCCGGCAACAATCGCGGCCATTGGCTTAGCCGGGTTACCCAGCGCTTTGCCCAGTGCGTCCAGCTCGGCCGCCAACAACGGGCCGGCGCAAGCCACCTTGGCGAACTTGGCTACGCCGTGGGTCGAGCCCTCGGCGCGATGCGCGGTGCCGAAGGCGTCCATCACGAATACGTCGCACAGGGCGGCGTATTGCTGGGCCAGCTCGTCAGCATTCTTTTTCTCGCCCTTGTTGAAGCGCACGTTTTCGAACAGCACGATCTCGCCAGCAGCGACTTCGACGCCGCCCAGGTAGTCGGCAACCAGCGGCACGTCACGACCCAGGGCCTTGCTCAGGTAGTCGGCGACTGGCTTGAGGCTGTTCTCTTCGCTGAACTCGCCTTCAGTCGGGCGACCCAGGTGCGAGCAGACCATCACCGCAGCGCCCTTCTCCAGCGCCAGCTTGATGGTCGGCAGGGACGCGAGGATGCGCGCGTCGCTCTTCACCACACCGTCTTTTACCGGCACGTTGAGGTCTTCGCGGATCAGCACGCGCTTACCGGCGAGGTCGAGGTCGGTCATCTTCAAAACAGTCATGGTCAGTCCTTCACGGGGGCTGGAGTAGTCAGGGAAAGGAAATGTTCGGCAACATCGAGCATGCGGTTGGCAAAACCCCACTCGTTGTCGAACCAGGCCAATAGATTGACCAGGCGCGGGCCGGATACACGCGTTTGGCTGCCGTCGACGATGGCCGAATGCGGGTCATGGTTGAAATCACAGCTGGCGTGCGGCAGTTCGGTATACGCCAGTAAGCCCTTAAGTGGGCCGCTTTCAGCCGCCTGGCGTAGCACGGCGTTAATCTCCGCTGCCGAAGTGTCGCGAGCAGTCTGCAGGGTGATGTCTAGGCACGACACGTTGACCGTCGGTACGCGAATAGCTTTGGCCTGAATGCGCCCACTCAGTTCCGGCATCAAACGCTCGATACCACGGGCCAGGCCGGTTGATACCGGAATCACCGACTGGAAAGCCGAGCGCGTGCGGCGCAGGTCTTCGTGGTGATAGGCGTCGATTACCGGCTGATCGTTCATCGCCGAATGGATGGTGGTGATCGACACGTACTCGATCCCCACCGTTTCATTCAGCAATTTGAGCAGCGGCACACCACAGTTGGTGGTGCAGGAGGCGTTCGACACCAGTTGTTCGTGGCCTGTCAGGTTGGCCTGATTGACCCCGTAGACCACCGTGGCGTCGATATCCGCTTCGCTGGCCATCGGCTGCGAGAGCAACACCCGCGGTGCGCCGGCGTCAATAAATCGCTGTGCAGCAGCACGCGTGATGTATTGACCGGAGCATTCCAGCAGCAGGTCAATCTCCAGCGCCGCCCAGTCGACACCATCCGGGGTCGCCTGGCGCAGCACCTTCACGCAGTCGCCGTTAATATGCAGATAATCGCCATCGACGCGCACCTCGCCGGGAAAACGCCCGTGGGTGGAGTCGAAGCGCGTCAGGTATTCGATGCTGGCCTGATCGGCCAGGTCATTCAGTGCAACGATCTCCAGCTGCGCCCCTGTACCGCGCTCATGCAACGCACGCAGCACGCAGCGGCCAATGCGGCCGTAACCGTTGAGGGCAATTCGATAGGGACGCTTGGACATGGCGATCTCATTGAAAAAACAACCGTAGGATGGGTTGAGCGCAGCGATACCCATGCTGCACAGCGGTGGGTATCGGCACTACGCGCCTCAACCCACCCTACGTGCTTAGGCGTCCAGCAGCTCGGCAGCGGTTTCCAGGACGTTTTCGACGGTGAAGCCGAACTCCTCGAACAGCGCCGGGGCTGGGGCCGACTCACCAAAGGTGGTCATGCCGATGATGCGGCCTTCCAGGCCCACGTACTTGTACCAGTAGTCCGCATGCGAGGCTTCGATGGCGATCCGAGCACCGACCTGCACCGGCAGTACGGCCTGCTTGTAGCCGGCGTCCTGCTGGTCGAACACGCTGGTGGACGGCATGGACACCACGCGTACCTTGCGGCCTTCGGCAGTCAGCTTGTCAAACGCCGCGACCGTCAGGCCGATTTCCGAACCAGTGGAAATCAGGATCAGCTCAGGCTCGCCAGCGCAGTCTTTCAGCACATAACCACCACGGGCTACGTCAGCCAGTTGCTGGGCATCGCGGTTCTGGTGCGGCAGGTTTTGTCGGCTGAAGATCAGCGCGCTTGGGCCGTCATTACGCTCAATCGCGTACTTCCAGGCCACCGCCGATTCCACGGCATCGCATGGGCGCCAGGTGTCGAGGTTCGGCGTGCCACGCAGGCTGGCCAGCTGCTCGATCGGCTGGTGCGTTGGGCCGTCTTCACCGAGACCGATGGAGTCGTGGGTGAACACAAACAGCACGCGCTGCTTCATCAGCGAGGCCATGCGCACGGCGTTGCGCGCGTATTCCATAAAGATCAGGAAGGTCGCGCCGTACGGCACGAAACCGCCATGCAGAGCCACGCCGTTCATGATCGCGCTCATACCGAATTCGCGCACGCCGTAGAACATGTAGTTGCCAGACGCGTCGTCAGCCGATACGCCCTTGCAGCCTTTCCACAGGGTCAGGTTGGAGCCAGCCAGGTCAGCGGAACCGCCGAGGAATTCCGGCAGCAGCGGGCCAAAGGCGTTCAGGGTGTTCTGGCTGGCCTTGCGGCTGGCGATGGTTTCACCTTTGGCGGCCACTTCCTGAATATAGGCAGCGGTTTTCTCGGCGAAGTCGGCGGGCAGCTCACCGGCGACACGGCGCTTGAACTCGCTGGCCAACTCGGGGAAGGCAGCCGCATAGGCGGCGAAACGCTGATCCCACTCGGTTTCAGCCGCGGCGCCAGCCTGCTTGGCGTCCCACTCGGCGTAGATATCAGCCGGAATTTCGAACGGGCCGTGGTTCCAGCCCAGGGTGGCGCGGGTCAGGGCGATTTCTTCGAGGCCCAGTGGCGCACCGTGACAATCTTCCTTGCCACCTTTGTTTGGCGAACCGAAGCCGATGGTGGTTTTGCAGCAGATCAGGGTCGGACGGTCGTCGGTTTTACGCGCAGTCTCGATGGCCATCTTGATCTCGTCGGCGTCGTGACCGTCGACATTGCGAATCACCTGCCAGCCGTAAGCTTCGAAGCGCGCCGGGGTGTCATCGGTGAACCAGCCTTCGACTTCGCCGTCGATGGAGATGCCGTTGTCATCGTAGAAGGCAACCAGCTTGCCCAGGCCCAGGGTGCCGGCCAGCGAGCAGACTTCATGGCTGATGCCTTCCATCATGCAACCGTCGCCGAGGAAGGCGTAGGTGAAGTGGTCAACGATCTGGTGGCCGTCGCGGTTGAACTGCGCGCCCAGGACTTTC